>NZ_BAABEO010000008.1:0-593542 GCF_039540195.1 Arthrobacter ginkgonis
CGGGGTTTTTTATTCAGTGGGCCCTACCGGGATCGAACCGATGACATCCACGGTGTAAACGTGGCGCTCTACCAGCTGAGCTAAAGGCCCCTGCGGCGTCCCAGCCTACCGGGCCGCGGGCCACGCGCCTAATCCGGCGCGCCGGCCCCCTCGCCGGAGCCCGCCCGCAGGCTGTCGACGGCGGCCCGGTAGTCCTCCGGGTCCCGTCCCTGCCCCACGGGGCTGGCGAAGTGGGCGGCCACCCGTCCCCCCGAAACCAGGAACGTGGAGCGGGTGGCCATGCCGCGCACGGCGTCGAAACACCCGAAAGCGGTGGCCACGGCCCCATGCGGCCAAAAGTCGGCGAGCAGGTCGAACCCAAGGCCGAGTTCCTGGGCGTAGGCCCGCAGCGCGTACTTGTGGTCAACGGACACGGCGAGGATCCGTACCCCGCGGGACTGCAGTTCGGGGCGCAACGCCTCGAGCGCCTCCAGTTCCCCGGTGCAGACCCGGGAGAAGGCGAACGGAAAGAAGACCAGGAAGTAGTCCCGCTCCCCCAGCCCACCCTCCGGAGCCGAGCCGAGGCGTTCACCGTATTGGTTCTCCAGCAGGAACCCCGGCACGGGGCCGCCAGGTCCTGGGCGCGCCGAAGGCGCCGTGGCCGCGCCCTCGGTGGGACCGGCGTCGTACCGTGGCCCCTCAGGGGGCCGCGGCGCCGGCAAACCGGCCCGCGGCGCGGGGGCCACGCCTAGTTCTTGCGGCGGGCCACCAGCCGGGAGGCCGCCCAGTCGCGGGACACGCCCTCGGTCTTGGTGACGTGCAGGCCGGCGGTCGGCGCGGCCTCCTGGATCTCCATCGGGGGCACGTAGCCGTCCCGGCCCGACTTGGGGGTCAACAGCCACACGATGCCGCCCTCCTGGAGGCTGGTCAGGGCGTCGACCAGCCCGTCCACGAGGTCGCCGTCGCCGTCGCGCCACCACAGCAGGACCGATTCGACGACGTCGTGGTCCTCCTCCGTCAGCAGCTCGCCACCGATGGCATCCTCAACTTCCTCCCGCAGGTCGAAATCGACGTCGTCGTCGTATCCGAGCTCCTGCACAAGGTTCCCGTCCTTAAAACCCATCTTGGCCGCGGCCCCGGTGGTTGCCGCTCCGGCGTCACTCACGTCACTCCTCCTGCTGGTGTATTGATCTGGGTCCAAGCCAACACCCTTTTGCCCTCTCCATCAAGCGCGGCCCCGCGTGACACGCCGCGGGAGGTCACGGCGGGGCGGCCCCGTCGCATGCGTGCAACGCGTCCGCGCGGCAAGGGCGCTTAGCAAATACGCATCCCGCAGGTCGGAGCACTACAGTGGGTTCGAAGGTCAGGACCGTCTACCCGACGGCACCGGCCACCCATAGCGGCCGCTGCCGCACGCTTCGTCCGGCCGAGCCCGGACGTGACGCGAACCCCCGCTGTACCCGTAACGAGGAGAAGTTGGACGTGGCTGAAGAGGAACACATTTCCCACATCCGGAGCGGCTTGACCAGCCAACTGCCGGACCGCGACCCCGAAGAGACCGCCGAATGGATCGAGTCCTTCGATGACCTGGTGGAAACCCAGGGAACAGAACGTGCCCAGTTCATCGTCCGCTCGCTGCTCCAGCGCGCCGGGGCGAAGAGCGTCGGCGTGCCGATGGTGACCACCACGGACTACGTGAACACCATCCCCGTCGACCAGGAGCCGCAGTTCCCGGGCAACGAGGAATACGAGCGCCGCTACCGCGCCTACATGCGCTGGAACGCAGCGGTCATGGTGCACCGCGCCCAGGATCCGTCGATCGGCGTCGGCGGCCACATCTCCACCTTCGCCGGTGCGGCCACCCTGTACGAGGTCGGCCAGAACCACTTCTTCCGCGGCAAGGACCACCCGGGCGGCGGCGACCACGTCTTCTTCCAGGGCCACGCCTCCCCCGGCATGTACGCCCGCGCCTTCATGGAAGGCCGCCTCTCCGAGGAGGACCTGGACGGCTTCCGCCAGGAGAAGTCCAAGGAAGGCCACGCGCTGCCCTCCTACCCGCACCCGCGTTCCATGCCGGAGTTCTGGGAGCACCCCACCGTGTCCATGGGCCTGGGCCCGATGAACGCCATCTACCAGGCGCAGTCGGACCGCTACCTGCACAACCGCGGCATCAAGGACACCTCCGAGCAGCACACCTGGGCCTTCCTCGGCGACGGCGAAATGGACGAGCCCGAATCGCGCGGCCTGCTCCAGCTGGCCGCGAACGAGAAGCTGGACAACCTGACCTTCGTCATCAACTGCAACCTGCAGCGCCTCGACGGTCCGGTGCGCGGCAACGGCAAGATCATGCAGGAGCTGGAAGCGTTCTTCCGCGGCGCCGGCTGGAACGTCATCAAGGTCGTCTGGGGCCGCGAGTGGGACGCCCTGCTCGAGAAGGACACCAACGGCACGCTGGTCGACGTCATGAACCAGACCCCGGACGGCGACTACCAGACCTACAAGGCGGAGTCCGGCGGATTCGTGCGCGAGCACTTCTTCGGCAAGACCCCGGAGACCAAGGAAATGGTCGCCGACCTGACGGACCAGGAGATCTGGAACCTCAAGCGCGGCGGACACGACTACCACAAGGTCTACGCCGCCTACAAGGCCGCCACCGAGGCCAACGGCAAGCCGACGGTCGTCCTGGCGCACACCGTCAAGGGCTACGGCCTGGGCCCGCACTTCGAGGGCCGCAACGCGACCCACCAGATGAAGAAGCTCACGCTGGATGACCTCAAGGCCTTCCGCGACCACCTGCGCATCCCGATCACGGACGAGCAGCTCGAGGCCAACCCGTACCGTCCGCCGTACTACCACCCGGGCCAGGACGCGGCGGAGATCCAGTACATGATGGAGCGCCGTTCCGCGCTCGGCGGCTTCGTCCCCGAGCGCCGCGAGAAGCACGTCCAGCTGGAACTGCCCGGGGAGAAGGCCTACGAGGTCGCCAAGCGCGGGTCCGGCAAGCAGCAGGCCGCCACCACCATGGCCTTCGTGCGCCTGCTCAAGGACCTCATGCGGGACAAGGAGTTCGGCAAGCGCATCGTTCCGGTCATCCCGGACGAGGCCCGCACCTTCGGCATGGACTCGTTCTTCCCGACGGCGAAGATCTACAACCCCAAGGGCCAGAACTACCTGTCCGTGGACCGCGACCTGGTCCTCGCGTACAAGGAGTCCCCGACCGGGCAGATCCTGCACGCGGGCATCAACGAGGCCGGATCGACCTCCGCGTTCACCGCCGCGGGCACAGCCTACGCCACCCACGGCGAGCCGCTGATCCCGATCTACATCTTCTACTCGATGTTCGGCTTCCAGCGCACCGGCGACTCCTTCTGGGCCGCCGGGGACCAGATGGCGCGCGGCTTCATCATCGGCGCCACGGCCGGCCGCACCACGCTCACCGGCGAGGGCCTGCAGCACGCCGACGGGCACTCCCCGCTGTTGGCCTCCACCAACCCGGCCGTGGTGACCTACGATCCGGCCTTCGGCTACGAGATCGGCCACATCATGAAGGCCGGCCTGGAGCGCATGTACGGCGGCAAGCACGAAGACCCGAACGTCATGTACTACATCACCGTGTACAACGAGCCGATCGTGCAGCCGGCCGAGCCGGAGGAGCTGGACGTCGAAGGCGTGCTCGGCGGCATCTACCTGCTGTCCCCGGCCAAGGTCGACGGCCCGCGCACCCAGCTGCTCGCTTCCGGCGTGTCGGTCCCGTGGGCCCTCGAGGCCCAGCAGATCCTCGCCGACGAGTGGGGCGTCTCCGCCGACGTCTGGTCCGTGACCAGCTGGAACGAGCTGCGCCGCGACGGCCTGGCCGCCGAGGAGGAGGCGTTCCTGAACCCGGGCGCCGAGGCCCGCGTGCCGTTCGTGACCAAGCAGCTGGCCGGCGCCACCGGTCCGGTGGTGGCGGTGAGCGACTTCATGAAGGCCGTTCCGGACCAGATCCGCCAGTTCGTTCCGAACGAGTTCGCCACGCTCGGCGCCGACGGGTTCGGCTTCTCCGACACCCGCGCCGCCGCCCGGCGGTTCTTCAAGATCGACTCCCACTCGGTCGTGGTGCGCGCGCTGCAGATGCTCGCCCGCCGCGGCGAGGTCGACGCCGATGCCCCGGCCCGCGCGTTCGAGAAGTACCAGCTGGACAACGTGAACGCCGGCACCTCCGGCAACACGGAGGGTGGCAGCGCCTAGCGGCGCCTTTCGGACCCGCCAAGGACCGCACCACGACGGCGGCGGGACCCTTCCCACGGAAGGGTCCCGCCGTCGTCGTTTTGTAGCCTTCACACAAAATGGAGCCACGCAACCGGGGCGCGTATCCTCTTTCCATGAGCGAAGATCGACCCGGCACGCAGGGGCCCCGCATCCGGCCGGCCCGGCAACCCAAGGCCAGCCCGGAAACGCTCGCCCGGCTGAAGAACCACCTCGGGGTGCTCTCCACCGTCGCCCTCAAGCACCTGGACCAGTCGCTGCCCTGGTACCGCGGCCTGCGACCGGAGGAGCGCGCGGCCCTGGGGCTGGTGGCGCAGAAGGGCATTTCCTCCTTCGTCTCCTGGTACGAGCGGCCGCAGTCCCCGCAGTGGGTGCTCAACGACGTCTTCGGCGCCGCGCCCAGCGAGCTGACGCGCTCCATCAGCCTGCAGAAGGCCCTGCAGCTGATCCGGACCATCGTCGAGGTCGTCGAGAGCCAGGTCCCGGACATCGTCCCGGAGTCCGAGCACCAGCAGCTGCGCGAGGCGGTGCTGCGCTACTCCCGCGAGGTCGCGTTCGCCGCCGCGGACGTCTACGCGCGCGCCGCGGAGTCCCGCGGGGCCTGGGACAGCCGGCTGGAGGCGCTGGTGGTGGACGCGGTGCTGCGCGGGGAAAGCCCCGACGCGCTGCGCTCGCGCATCGCGGCCGTGGGCTGGAAATCCCAGACGGACATCCGGGTCATGGTGGGCACCGCGCCGGAGGTCGCCGGCGCCGGATTCGTGGGAGACCTGCGCCGGGCCGCCGTGCGGCACACCAAGGACTGCCTGGTCGGAATCCAGGGCGACCGCCTGATCCTGATGCTCGGCGGCATGGAGGACTCCGAGTCGGAGTCTGTCTATACCCGGCTCAGCGAGTTCTTCGGCCCGGGCCCGGTGGTGTACGGCCCGCCGGCGCCGACCCTGCGCGACGCCGCCGCCTCGGCGCACGCCGCCTTCGCCGGCATCGCCGCCGCCCGCGCCTGGCCGCAGGCGCCGCGTCCCGTCGCCGCCGACGACCTGTGGCCCGAGCGGGTGATGGACGGCGACGACGCCGCCCGCTCCTCGCTGGTGAACAACATCTACCGGCCGCTCGAGAAGGCCGGCAACGGCCTGGTGGAGACCCTCGCGAGCTACCTGACGCTGGGGCATTCGCTGGAGGGAACGGCGCGCGAACTGTTCGTCCACGCCAACACCGTGCGCTACCGGCTCAAGCGCGTCTGCGACGTCACCGGGTGGGATCCGCTCATCCCGCGAGAGGCGTTCGTGCTGCAGACCGCGCTCGTGGTCGGTCGCCTCGATGCCGACAAAGAGTTGTAGGATTCCTACAACGACGTCAGTGGAGGTTGGTGCCCCGGGACACCGAGGTTGGCCTGCCTCGTTTGAAAAGGTGGAATAGTGCTAGCAATCGTGTGCCCAGGCCAGGGATCCCAGACCCCCGGCTTCCTGACCCCATGGCTTGAGGTCCCCGGCGTCGCCGGCCACCTCGCCACACTCTCCGAGCTGACCGGACGCGACCTCGTGGAGCACGGGACCGTCTCCGACGAGGAGACCATCAAGGACACCGCGGTCGCCCAGCCGCTGATCGTCGCCGCCGGCCTGGTGGCCGCCCGCGCCCTGTTTGGTGACGACGTCCCGTCCGGCGCCGTGCTCGCCGGGCACTCGGTCGGCGAAATCACCGCCAGCGCCCTGGCCGGCGCCCTGCCCGAGGGCGACGCGATGGTGTTCGTCCGTGAACGCGCCAACGCCATGGCCGCGGCCGCCGCCGACGTGCCCACCGGCATGGCCGCCGTCCTGGGCGGTGACCCGGACGAGGTCGCGGCAGCGATCGCCGCCGCCGGCCTGACCGCCGCGAACGCCAACGGGGCCGGGCAGACCGTCGCCGCCGGCACGCTGGAGGAGATCGCAGCGTTCACCGCCGCTCCCCCGGCCAAGGCCCGCGTCATCCCGCTGAAGGTCGCCGGCGCGTTCCACACCCACCACATGGCCCCGGCCGTGGGCGTGCTCGAGGACCTGGTGCCGTCGCTGCACCCGGCCGATCCCGCCGTCGTGCTGCTGAGCAACCACGACGGCGCCCCCGTCGCCTCCGGCGACGCGAACCTCGCCAGCCTGGTCGCGCAGGTCTCCCGCCCGGTGCGCTGGGACCTGTGCATGCAGCGCCTGGCCGACCTGGGCGTGACCGGCATCCTGGAGCTGCCCCCGGCCGGTACCCTGGTGGGCCTGGCCAAGCGCGGCCTCAAGGGCGTCGACACGCTGGCCCTGAAGTCCCCGGAGGACCTGGACGCCGCGCGCGCCTTCGTCGCCGAACACACCACCGTCCTTCGAGAGGAACAGAACTAACGTGACTGCCGTCCTGGCGCAGAAGCCCCTGCGCGAATACACCCGCATCCTGGGCGTGGGAGCCTCCCGCCCGGGCGTCATCGTCACCAACGAGGACGTCTGCCAGTGGATCGACTCCTCCGACGAGTGGATCCGCCAGCGCACCGGCATCATCACCCGCCACCGCGCGGACGCCGACACCTCCGTGGTCGACATGGCCGAGGAAGCCGCGCGCGAGGCCCTGGCCAACGCCGGCATCGAGGCCTCCCAGCTGGGCGCGGTCATCGTGGCCACCGTGACCTCCCCCTACGCGACCCCGTCCGCCGCCGCCGACCTGGCCGGGCGCCTCGGCGCCACCCCGGCCCCGGCGTTCGACATCTCCGCAGCGTGCGCGGGCTACTGCTACGGCGTGGCCCAGGGCGACGCGCTGGTCCGTTCCGGAGCGGCCGACTACGTGCTGGTCGTGGGCTCGGAGAAGCTCTCCGACTACATCGACAACCATGAGCGCACCATCTCCTTCCTGCTCGGCGACGGCGCCGGCGCCGTGGTGATCGGCCCCTCCGACACCCCCGGCATCGGCCCCTCCGTCTGGGGCTCCGACGGCACCAAGTGGGGCACCATCAGCATGACCCACTCGCTGCTGGACCTGCGCGACGTCGCCCTGCAGGCCGAGGAGGCGCCCACCGGCGAGGCGCTCGTGGCCGGCACCGAGGCCAAGCTGTGGCCGACCCTGCGCCAGGACGGGCAGACCGTGTTCCGCTGGGCCGTGTGGGAGATGGCCAAGGTCGCCAAGCGCACCCTGGACGCCGCCGGCATCACCGCCGACGACCTGTCCGCGTTCATCCCGCACCAGGCGAACATGCGCATCATCGACGAACTGGCCAAGCAGCTGAAGCTTCCGGAATCCGTGGCGATCGCCCGCGACATCGCCGACGCCGGCAACACCTCCTCCGCCTCCGTCCCGCTGGCGATGCACCGCCTGCTCAAGGAGCAGCCGGAGCTCTCCGGCGGCCTGGCCCTGCAGATCGGTTTCGGCGCGGGCCTCGTCTTCGGCGCGCAGGTCGTTGTCCTGCCCTAGGCTGGTACGGGGAAAAACACCACCACCAACCAGACCGCCGCGGCGGTGTGAAAAAACGTCGGGCCCTGCCCGGCCCAACCGAAAAGGAGCCACCATGGCTAGCAACGAAGAAATCCTGACCGGCCTGGCCGAGATCGTCAACGAAGAGACCGGCCTGGCCCCGGAGGCCGTCGAGCTGGACAAGTCCTTCACCGACGACCTGGACATCGACTCCATCTCCATGATGACGATCGTCGTCAACGCCGAAGAGAAGTTCGACGTCAAGATCCCCGACGAGGAGATCAAGAACCTCAAGACCGTCGGCGACGCCGTCAGCTTCATCGCCGCGGCCCAGGCCTAGTCCTCGGCCCAAGGCTCGCGCGTCCGTGAAGGACGCGCAGGATCCGCTGGATCCACCGGGGCGGCCCCGCAGCAGCAGGGCCGCCCCGCCCGCACCCGCCCGACGGCGTCGGGACGACCCACTCCGACCCAGCACAGAGAGTTTCCTATGGCCCGCAAAGTTGTAATCACCGGCCTTGGCGCCACCACGCCGATCGGCGGGGACGTGCCCACGCTGTGGGCCAATGCGCTCAAGGGCGTTTCCGGTGCCCGCACGCTGACCGACGACTGGGTGAAGGAGTACGACCTGCCCGTCACCTTTGCGGCCCGGGCCTCCACCCCCGCCTCCGAGGTCCTCTCCCGCGTCGAGATGAAGCGCATGGACCCGTCCACCCAGTTCGCCGTGGTTGCCTCCCGCGAGGCCTGGAAGGACTCCGGGATCGAAGAGATGGACCACGACCGCCTCGCGGTGGCCTTCGCCACCGGCATCGGCGGAGTGTGGACCCTGCTGAGCGCCTGGGACACCCTCAAGGAAAAGGGCCCGCGCCGCGTCCTGCCGATGACCGTGCCGATGCTCATGCCCAACGGCCCGGCGGCCGCGGTCAGCATGGACCTTGGCGCCCGCGCCGGCGCCCATACCCCCGTCTCCGCCTGCGCCTCCGGAACCGAGGCCCTGAACGTCGGTCTTGAACTGATCCGCGCCGGCAAGGCCGACGTCGTGATGTGCGGCGGCGCCGAGGCCGCCATCCACCCGATGCCGATCGCCGCCTTCGCCGCCATGCAGGCCCTCTCCCGCCGTAACGACGATCCGGAGCGCGCCTCCCGCCCGTACGACACCGACCGCGACGGCTTCGTGATGGGCGAAGGCGCCGGAGCCCTGGTGCTCGAGGCGGAGGAGCACGCACTGGCCCGCGGCGCCCGCATCTACGCCGAGCTGGCCGGCACCTCCGTCACCGCCGACGCCTACCACATCACGGCCCCGGACCCGGAGGGCCTGGGCGCCACCCGTGCGCTGAAGGGGGCCATGTTCGACGGCCGCATCCAGCCGGAGGACGTGGCCCACGTCAACGCGCATGCAACCTCGACCCCGGTCGGCGACAGGCCCGAGTACACCGCGCTGCGCGCCGCCCTCGGCAAGCACGTGGACAACGTCCCGGTCTCCGCCACGAAGTCCCAGATGGGCCACCTTCTGGGCGCCTCCGGTGCCGTGGAGTCCGTGCTGACCGTGCTGGCGGTGTACGAGCGCCGTGCGCCGGTCACCATCAACCTGGACAACCAGGATCCGGAGATCCCGCTCGACGTCGTGACGGGCACCCCCCGTGACCTGCCGAAGGGCCCGATCGTGGCGCTGAACAACTCCTTCGGCTTCGGCGGCCACAACGCCGTCGTCGCGATCCGCAGCGTCTAGGCCCGGCCTCCGCCCGGGCCAACACCCGGGTTCGAACGGCCGTTGCAATACCCCAGCCTTTTGGGGGTTGCAGCGGCCGTTCGGCCTTTAACCCCGGGCCCGGAGGCCGGCATCCACGCTGGTGCGGTCGCTGTCGCCGCCGGCGGCACCGCCCTTTGGCCCGCCTGTACAGGCACCCCCGGGTCTGCGTAGGTTGGAACGATGGGCCGCTTCAAGCGTCCTCCCCGAAAGAGAAATCGAGCCGGCTCAGCCGACGATGAACTGAAGGAGAGACAGATGAAGGCAGTAGTTTTCAAGGCACCCTTCGAACTGGCCATCGAGGAGGTTGCCGATCCGCGGATCGAGGGCCCGCTCGACGCGGTCATCGGCATCACCACCGCGAACATCTGCGGGTCGGACCTGCACCCGTACGAGGGCCGCGCCGAGCTGGACGCCGGCATGGTCCTGGGCCACGAGAACATGGGCATCGTCGAGGAGGTCGGCTCCGCGGTCAACCGCATCAAGGTCGGCGACCGGGTCTCGGTCCCGTTCAACCTGGCCTGCGGCACGTGCCGCAACTGCAACAACGGCTACACCTCGGCCTGCCTGCGCGCCAACCCCTCCGGGCAGCCCGGGGCTGGATACGGCTACCCGAAGATGGGGCCCTACTGGGGCGGCCAGGCGGAACTGCTGCGCGTGCCCTGGGCAGACTTCAACCTCCTCGAACTGCCGCAGGGCACCGAGCACGAGAACGACTTCACGATGCTCTCCGACATCCTGCCCACCGGCTACCACGGCGCCGAGATGGCGCTGGTGACCCCGGGCAAGTCCGTCGCGGTGTTCGGCGCCGGTCCCGTGGGACTGATGGCGGCCCACAGCGCCTTCCTCAAGGGTGCCGCGCAGGTCTTCGTCGTGGACAAGGAGCCCGACCGGCTGGCCCTGGCCACCGAGATCGGGGCCACCGCCATCAACTTCGCCGACACCGATCCCACCGAGGCGATCCTCGAGGGCACCGACGGGTTCGGCGCCGACTGCGGGATCGAGGCCGTCGGCTACCAGGCCCACGACCATACCGGCCAGGAGCACCCCGAAATGGTCCTGGACAACCTCGTGAAGGTCGTGCGCGCCACCGGCCACATCGGCGTCGTGGGGGTCTACGTCCCCGAGGACCCCGGCGCCGCCAACGACCTGGCCAAGGAGGGCCGGGTGGCCTTCAACTACGGCGAGGCTTTCACCAAGGGCATCAGCATCGCCGGCGGTCAGTGTCCGGTGAAGAAGTACAACCGCGAGCTGCGCGACCTGATCATCCGCGGCAAGAGCGCCCCCTCCTGGATCGTCTCCCACCAGGTGGGCCTCGACGAGGCGGTCGAGGCCTACGACAAGTTCGACAAGCGCATCGACGGGTACACCAAGGTGCTCCTCAAGCCGTGACGCCGCCCGGGAGGGGCGCCCCTGCCGGCATCCTCCCGCGGAACAAATGCCAAACGATCCGATTGCGCAAAGGATGGAGCACACCCATGGGAACCGTTACGGGAGCCAACGACAACGAACTGCACTACGAGGACACCGGAGGGACCGGACGTCCGGTGGTCCTGATCCACGGCTGGCCGCTCAACGGCAAGGCCTGGAAGGACCAGGTCGGGCCGCTCTCCGCGGCCGGGCACCGCGTGATCACCTATGACCGCCGGGGCTTCGGGGAATCCGAACCCCAGCACCCCTACGGCTACGACGCCTTGGCCGGCGACCTTGCCGCCCTCCTCGAAGCGCTTGACCTAAGGGAGACCGCCTTGGTCGGGTTCTCGATGGGAGGCGGCGAAGTCGTCCGGTACGTTGCCCTGCACGGGCAGGACCGGTTGCGCAGCGTCGTCTTCGCCGCCGCCGTCCCGCCCTACATGCTCCGCACCGGGGACAACCCCGAGGGGCCGCTGTCCAAGACGGAAGCCGCGGCCATGGCTGCCCAACTCACCGCCAACCGGGAAATGTTCTACGACGGCTTCACGACGAAGTTCTTCTCCGCCGGCGACGAGCTGTGCGTGACCGAGGAGCAACGGCAGGAAGCGATCGACCTGTGCCGCGAGGCCCACAAGCTCGCCGCCCTCGAATGCATGGCTTCCTTCGGATCCACCGACTTCAGGGACGACCTAGGGCACATCACCGTTCCCGCGCTCGTCCTCCACGGCGACTCCGACGGAACCGTGCCCTTCGAGGGATCGGGCCAACGCACCCACGACGCCCTGTCCCGAAGCGAGCTCGTCGTCGTTCCCGGCGCGCCCCACGGCCTCAACGTGTCCCACCCCGACCAGTTCAACACCGCCCTCCTGGCGTTCCTGGCCGACTGACCGGCCCCCGGGATGCGCAGCAGGCGCCGGGACCGCGATGCGGTCCCGGCGCCTGCTGCGTCCGGCGGTGGTGGGCGTCGGGAAGCGGCTGCCGGGGCTGCGGCCCGCTGGAGGACGGGGCCGGAGCCTTGGGGCCGCGCCCGGGAGGGCCGGATCGGCCCAGCCGAGGCGGTGGCTGGCCCGGTAACTGCTAGCCGACGCGATACTTAGCCGACCTGGTGCAGCCAGCGGACCGGCGCTCCGTCGGCAGCGTGACGAAACGGCTCGAGTTCCTCGTCCCACGCTTCCCCGAGCGCCAGGGAGAGCTCCTGGTAGAGCACGGCCGGGTCCCCGGCGCCCTGCTCGTAGGCGTAGCGGATGCGGTCCTCGGTCACGACGATGTTCCCGGCGCTGTCCGTGGTGGCATGGAAAATGCCCAGCTCGGGCGTGTGGGACCAGCGGCTGCCGTCCACGCCCCGGCTGGCTTCCTCGGTGACCTCATAGCGCAGGTGCGCCCAGCCCCGCAGCGCCGACGCCAATTTGGCGCCGGTGCCCGGAACGCCGGCCCAGCCGATCTCCGCCCGGTACATTCCGGGCGCGGCAGGCTGGAGCGTCCACTTAAGGTCCGTCCGCTGGTCGACCACGGACCCGATCGCCCACTCGATATGAGGGCACAACGCAGTAGGGGCCGAGTGCACGAAAAGTACGCCCCTGGTCATTGCCTCAGACATGCCATCCTCCAGTTGCTTTGGTACGTCTTCCCCAACGACCACAGCACTGCCGGTATGCGAGTGTCCAACGGAATTCATTCTGCACGAATCAATCATCCACCGCCACCTGTAAATATTTTGACAGGTGATGTTGTGCCATGTCAGCCTCGCAAGTTTGGCGCAGGGAGGCCGTATGTGCGCGATCACACACTCCGTAACACTCCCCGGCCGGCGCACGCCCGGCGAGTCGATTGCGCGGGCCGGAAAAGCCGATGCGCTACGGACCATTCCGCGGACAGGGAATTGTGCTGCGTAAGTGCGGGTTCCCCATCGAAAAGTGACGCCTAAGTGCGGGTCCCGCCGATCTCCCCGGCCGGGCGAGTGGCTTCAGGCGCGCGGGTGGGCCTGCTGGTAACTGGCCCGCAAGCGCTCGACCGAGACGTGGGTGTACAGCTGGGTGGTCGCCAGCGAGCTGTGCCCCAACAGCTCCTGCACCGCGCGCAGGTCGGCGCCGGCGTCAAGCAGGTGGGTCGCGGTGGTGTGCCGCAGGGCGTGGGGGCCGCGGGCGGCGGTGTCCCCGAGCCCCTCGAGCGCACGGGAGACCACCTCGCGGGCCTGGCGCTGGCCCAGCCGGCCCCCGCGCACGCCGAGGAAGAGCGCCGGGCCGCTGCCCGGGGCGGCCAGCACCGGGCGTCCCCGGCGGAGCCAGTCGTTGAGGGCGTTCAGCGCCGGCTGGCCGAACGGGACGGTGCGTTCCTTGTTGCCCTTGCCCAGCACCCGCAGCGTGCGGCGGTCGTTGTCCACGTCGTCGATGTCCAGGGCCACCAGCTCCCCCACCCGGATGCCGGAGGCGTACAGCAACTCCAGCAGGGCCAGGTCCCTGTCGGCGAGCGCCGCGTCGCGGGGGTCGGCCTCGCGTGCGGCGGCGGACGCGTCGGCTTCCTCGGCGGGGCGGGGAGATGCCGCATCGGTTGTTGCAGGGCGATTGGCTGCGGGACCGCGGGCATTGCCCGTCGCCCGCCCTGCGGAGGCGCCGTCGAGCAGGCGCTGCATTTGGCCCTGCTGCAACACGTGGGGCAGGGTCTTCTCGCGGCGTGGCGACTGCAAGCGAAGGGAGGGATCGTGCGGGACCAGTTCCTCGCGTTTGGCCCACGCCAGGAACGTCCGCGCCGAGGCGGCATGGCGGGAGAGCGTCGAACGGGACTTTCCCGTGGCCTGCTGTCCTCCGAGCCAGAGCCGCAACAGCGAGAGGTCGAGGTCGGCGAGCCGGGTGGCCCCGTGGCCCGCGCAGTAGGCCAGCAGCGAGGCGGCATCGCCGGTATAGGCGCGCACGGTGTGCGAGCTGCGGGCCCTCTCGAACTCCAGGTGGCGCGAGAAGCCCTCGAGCGCGGCGGCGAACTCCACCGGAAGCGGCGCGGCGGCCCCGGACGGAGCGGGAGTGCCGGAACGGGAGGAACGGGGGCGCGGTGCTGCGGGGTCGGGCATTTCTCCACTTTGCCCCGCCGCTGTCGCCGGACCAAGCAACCACGCCGACCAAAGAACCCCGCCAACCCAGTTTCGGTGCAACCCAGCTACCCCACCGGCCTCACCATCAGGCCGGTGGGGCTCGCACTCCCGGGCAGGTGCCGCGTCCACCGGGGACAGGTGCTGTGCTCAGTCGGGGCGGGTACGCTGCCATCCGTCGCCCAGCCGCCGGGCCAGCCCGCGGGCCTGCAGCCGGGAGAGCCCGCCCAGCACCGCTCCAATCCCGAGCCCTGCGACCACCGCCAGCTTGTCCGGCGTGCTCGCCGAGCGCACCGGCAGCGCATCCAGCAGGAGCAGGTCCTGGATGTCGAGGCCGTCGTGCGGGCGGGCGGCGTCCCGGCTGCGGACGGCCTCCCGGCTGCCCGCAGTGTCCCCGCCGCCGGCGACATCAAGGGGATGAGCCGGCGCCCGTTCGCCCCCGGGGCTGCCTGTCGGCGACGAAGGCCGTGGGCGGCCGCCCAGCAGCTCCAGCGCCTCGGCGGCATCCGTGACCGCAAGGGCGGCCCCCTCCCGGAGGAGCCGGTGGCAGCCGGCGGAGTTCGCCGAGTACACCGAGCCCGGCACCGCGCCGACCTCGCGTCCCATTTCCGCTGCCCGGTGGGCGGTGGTGAGCGCCCCGGACCGCCAGCGCGCCTCCACGACCACCGTGGCGGCGCAGAGGGCCGCGATCAGCCGGTTGCGTTGGAGGAAGCGCCACCGCGTGGGTGCGGTGCCCGGGGATACCTCGGCCAGCAGCACCCCGGCCGCGGCGACCCGGCGCAGCAGGTCCTCGTTGCCGGCGGGGTAGAACCGGTCCAGTCCTCCCGCCATCACCGCCACCGTGGGCGGACGGCCCCCGCACGGACCCGGCAGGGTGCCAGGTGCGGTCGCCGTCGCACCGGTGCCGGCGGGACCGCCCAGGCCGTCAAAGGCGGCCAGCGCTGCCTCGTGTGCCCGGGCGTCGATCCCGTAGGCGCCACCGGAGACGACCGTGACCGCCTCCCGCACCAGGGCCGACGCCAGCTCGGACGTCACCTGCCGGCCGTAGGCGGTTGCGTCCCGGCTGCCCACCACGGCCATCAGGTCCTGTACCGGAGGGAGGGCGGCGGGCTCCACCGCGCCCCGCCACCACAGGCACAGCGGTGCGCCCAGCCCGAGCGCGTCGAACTGCCCCGGCCAGCCGGCATCCTCAGGAACCAGCAACCCGCCGCCGAGCCGCCGCATCGTGTCCAGGTCGCGTGCCGGGGCGGCGTCGGGCAGCCGCGGGCGCCAGCGTTCGAGCCCGGCGTCCAACCGGTGTTCGGCCCGCGAGGCGGCGACCCCTTCCAGCAGTTCCGCCACCGCCTGTTGTTCGCGCGCCGGGGCCTTGCCGTCGCGCGCACCGATGAGGCGGAAGGCCTCCTCCGGGCCCGCCACGGCAACGAGGGCGAGTCCGGTCAGGTCCGAGGGCTCCATCAGCCGGGCCAGGCCCGCACGGGCGATCCGGACGGCGTCGGGGGCGCTCATGCCGCCTCCCCTTGTGCCAGGTGCCGAAGCTGGAACGCCACGTCGAGGTCCGCGGCTTGCGGCTTGTCCCCTCCGGCCAGGTCGCTGACGGTCCAGGCGATGCGCAGGACCCGGTCGTAGCCGCGGGCGGTGAGCATCCCGTGGTCCATCGCCCGGTCCAGGGACGCGGTCGCGCTTGAGGGCAGCCGCAGTGGCCCGCGCAACACGGAACCGGTCAGTTCCGCGTTGCGCACCAGCCCGACGGCGGCGAGCCGCTCCGCCTGCTGCTGCCGGGCGGCGCGTACCCGCCGCGCCACCACGGTGCTGCTTTCCCCCGGCGCTGCGGAACGCAGGTGGCCCGCCGTCACGCGCGCGACGGTGATCTGAAGGTCGATGCGGTCAAGCAGGGGGCCCGAGAGCCGCTGGAAGTAGCGGATCCGCTGCATCGGCGAGCACTGGCAGTCCCGGCCCTTGCCGTCGGACCGCCCGCACGGGCAGGGATTCGCGGCCAGCACCAGCTGGAACCGGGCAGGGTACGTCGCGGCCCCCGCAGCCCGGTGGAGGGTCAGCTGCCCGGACTCCAGCGGCTGGCGCAGGCTGTCCAGGGCCTTGGCGGCGAACTCCGGCGCCTCGTCCAGGAACAGGACGCCCCGGTGGGCGCGCGAGGCGGCACCGGGCCGGGGAAGGCCCGAGCCGCCGCCGATCAGGGCCGGGGTGCTCGCGCTGTGGTGCGGGTTTTCGAAGGGCGGGCGGCGAATCAGCCGATCCACCGGGCCACCCCCGCCGGCCAGCGAGTGGATCGCCGTCGTCTCCATCGCCTCCTGGTCGGTGAGGTCCGGCAGCAGGCCAGGCAGCCGTTCGGCGAGCATCGTCTTGCCGGCCCCGGGCGGTCCGACCATCAACAGGTGGTGCCCGCCCGCCGCGGCGACCTCCAGGGCATAACGTGCCTGGTCCTGCCCGGCGATGTCGGCCAGGTCGGGGACGTCGGCGCGCCGGGGAACCTCCCCCGGCGCGCCGGACGGTGCCGGACCCTGGACATCCCCGGTGCCGTCCCAGGCCGGGGCGGGCGCCGGGCGCTCCAGCTTCGCCCGATCCGCCCCGAACTCGGCCAGCACGTCGGCCAGGTGCCCGAAGGCGGCGACCTCGGCCCCCGGCACCAACCGCGCCTCCGCGGCGTTGCCCTCCGCGACCACCACGCGCGGACGGCCCGCGGCCACCGCTGCCATGACGGCGGGCAGGATGCCGGCGACCGGACGAAGGTAGCCGTCCAGCCCCAGCTCGGCGAGGTAGACGAGCCCGGGCGGGGTGCCGATGTCCCCCGCGGCGGCCAGGGAGGCCACGACGATCGCCAGGTCGAAGGCCGAGCCGCGCTTGGGCAGGGAGGCCGGCACGAGGTTCACCGTGATCCGGCGGGCGCTCAAGGGCATGCCCGAGTTGCGGGCGGCGGCCCGGATCCGGTCCCGCGATTCGGCCAGCGAGGCGTCCGGCAGGCCCAGCAGGACGAAGCCGGGCAAGCCTCCCCCGAGATCCGCCTCCACCTCCACCAGGTGCCCGTTCAGGCCCACCAGGGCCACCGCCGCGGCCCGGCCCAGGCTCACGACTCCACCGCGCGGTAGTGCTCAATCAGCGGGTGCCCGCCCGGCGGCAGCACGATGGCCACCACATCGATCCGCGCCCGCTCCCAGTCCCGGCCTCGCTCCCGGCACCAGAGCCGGGTGAGCACGCACAGGCGTCCCAGCTTCTCCGGGCCCACGGCCTCCGCCGGGTGCCCGTACCCTAAGCCGGCGCGGGTCTTGACCTCCACTCCCACGACCTGCCCCGCATCGTCGGCGACGATGTCCAGTTCCCCGCGCGCACAGCGCCAATTCCGCTCCAGCACGGCCATGCCATGCCGTTCCAGGAAGGCGGCGGCGAGGTCCTCCCCCGCCGCCCCCAATGTTTGGTTCGCTCCCATTCCGTGCACCTCCGCCACCAGCGTGGCGCAACGCCAACGGCCCCGGGGCGATGCCCGAGGCCGTTGTGGATGCCCGCTGGCGCGGGTGCGGCTGTGGAGGGCAGCCGGGTCCCCTCCGTGGCGACGAAGCCGACAAGAAAGGGCCTGCCCCGCGCGCTAGTGGCCCATTCCCGCATCCTTGGGGATGGTGAGGTCTTCGCTCTTGCTCAGTTCCTCGATGTTGACGTCCTTGAAGGTGATGATCCTGACGTTCTTGACGAACCGCGCGGTACGGTAAACGTCCCACACCCACGCGTCCTGGAGCGTGACGTCGAAGTAGATCTCCCCGTCCGCCGAACGCGCCTTGAGGTCGACGTGGTTAGCGAGGTAGAAGCGCCGCTCCGTTTCGACCACGTAGCTGAACAGGTTCACCACGTCCTTGTATTCGCGGTAAAGCTGCAGTTCCATGTCGGTCTCGTAGTTTTCGAGGTCTTCGGCACTCATTGTTTCCTCCTGGTCTCGAAGACTATTGTGCCTGATCGGCAATGGTCAGCCGCCAGCTGCGGCGGTGCTGGACGCTGGCCCCGAGCCCGGCGATCGCCGTCCGGTGCGCCTGCGTCCCGTATCCCTTGTTCACTGCCCACCCGTAGCCGGGCAGCTCGGCGTCGTAGCCGACCATGAGGGCGTCGCGCTCGACCTTGGCCAGCACGCTGGCGGCGGCGACGGAGAGGCACTGCAGGTCGGCCTTGACCTTCAGCCGCACGGCCACGTCCACGCCGTCGTCCCTGCGCTCGGGAGCGTCGCCGTCCAGCCCCTCGAACAGGACCGGCTGTTCGCGCCTGCCAAGCCAGTCCAGGTTGCCGTCCAGAAGTACGACGTCGGGGCGCACCTCGGCGGGACGCGCCGCCGCGGCCGTCCAGGCCCGGGTGCCGGCCAGCCGCAGCGCCGGCACCAGGCCCAGCGCATCGATCTCCGCGGCCGAGGCGTGCCCGACACCCCACGCCGCCGCCCACGCGCGGATCAGCGGCACCAGGGCCTCGCGCTCGGCGGGTGCCAGGAGCTTGCTGTCGCGCACCCCCGGCAGCGGTTCGGTCCGGACCGGGTCGACGACGACCAGGCCCACCGTAACGGGTCCGGCCAGCGCGCCGCGGCCGACCTCGTCGCATCCGCCCACCAGGCGGAAGCCCTGCGCGGCGAGGGCGCGTTCGGTTTCCAGTGTGGGGTCCTGGATCAGCGGGTCCGCGAGCCTGCCCGGCAGGGGCCTGCGGGACGAGCTCCCGCGGGCCGCGGTCTTGGACCCCGACGTCCTGGACGCGGGGGCCTTGGACGCAGGGGCCTTGCGGAGCGGGTCCTGGCCGGTGGCCGCCACGGCCTACTCCGTCCCGTCCGGGGGCACGGCGGCGAAGACGTCGTGGTGGTCCGAGACGATGCCGATGCGGGCCAGCGGCCAGGCGATCACGGTGGTCTTGCCCTCCACGTCCCCGATGTCGACGAACCCGCCGTCGATGTCCTCGTGGTACCGGGAGTCGGCGGAGGCGTCGCGGTGGTCGCCCAGCACCCACAGCTGGTCCTGGGGAACGGTCACGGAGAACTCCTCGTCGGAGGGCGCGGCGCCGGGCCAGACGTAGGGTTCGGTGACCGGCTCCCCGTTGACCAGGATCCGACCGTCGGGGCCGCAGCACTCGACGGTGTCCCCGGGCAGCCCGATCACGCGCTTGACCAGGTGCTGCTGGGACGAGTCCGGCAGGAGTCCGACGAAGGCGAGGAACCCGGAGACCGGGTTCACTTCCACCGGGTCCGTCTCGCCGAGCCATCCCTTGGTGTCCTTGAACACCACGACGTCCCCGCGTTCCAGCTCGAACGGGCCGGGCACCAGCAGGTTCACGAAGATGCGGTCGTTGATCTCCAGGGTCGGCTCCATGGAGCCGGAGGGGATGTAGAAGGCCCGGAAGAAGAAGGTCTTGATGACGAAGGAGAGCACCAGCGCGATGCCGGCGATCATCAGGATCTCCTTCAGCCAGCCCCAGGCTCCCTGGGCGGCGCGGGTACCGCGGCCGCCCTCGCCCCTGCGGTCGGCCCGGCGTCCGCGCTCGCGGCCCTGCCCGCGCCGCTGCCGGCGTCCCTGCGCGGCGGCGGGCTCCTCCGTGCCGTCCGGCTTCGACATGGGCCCGTCCTTCCTGTGCTGGTTCTCGACGGCGCCGTATGGGTTTTCGACGGCGCCCGGCTGGTTTGCGGCCCGGGGCTGGCGTCCGTCCGGCGCGCCGTCGTCGTTCATCCGTCCTCCCGCGGCACCGCGGCGCGGCGGTCCAATGGCCAAACCACGGAGGTGACGCGTCCCAGGATGCGGTCGACCGCGATCATCCCGCCGCCCGGGGCCCCCAGCAGTGCGCGCGAATCGGCGGAGGCCGAGCGGTGGTCACCCATCACCCACACCCGCCCTTCCGGGACGGTCGCCACGAAGTCGATGGTGCTGGCCGCGTCCCCGCCGTACACGTAGGGCTCGTCCAGCGGTTCGCCGTTGAGTAGGAGGAATCCGTCCGCATCACAACACTCTAGGGTGTCCCCGGCCACCGCGATAACCCGCTTCACGTAGGACGTGTCGTCCCCGGTCAGGCGCAGGGCACGCAGCAGCGCGTCGACGGCGTCGGGGCGGTGGTAGGGCAGGAAGGAACCGCGTCCGTCGAAGACCACGACGTCGCCGCGGCGCACCTCGCCGCCGCGGTACGCGGTGCGGTCCACCATGATGCCGTCGCCGGGGGTGAGCAGCGGCTGCATCGATTCGCTGCCGATGTGGTAGAAGTCCACCAGGGTGGCTCGCACGACGACGGCGAGAACGGCGGCGGCCACGAGTGCGCCCACGACAAGGCGCCAGCCCCAAGAACGGGACCGGCGCCTTGCGCGCCCCGGCGACGGATCGCGGGGGCTGGGTTCTATCTGCAAGATCTCTAGGGGCGCCCGGAGGCGTCCGCAGTTCGGATCAGGCTACTTGGCGGTGCCGAAGTCGCGCTTTTCCTTGATCTTGGCGGCCTTGCCGTGGCGATCGCGCATGTAGTACAGCTTCGCGCGACGCACGTCGCCGCGGGCGAGGACCTCGATCTTGTCGATGATCGGGGAGTGCACCGGGAAGGTACGCTCCACGCCGACGCCGAAGGAGACCTTGCGGACCGTGAAGGTCTCGCGCACGCCGTCGCCCTGGCGGCCCAGGACGAAGCCCTGGAAGACCTGGACGCGGGAGTTCTTGCCTTCGATGATGTTCACGTGCACCTTGACGGTGTCGCCGGCGCGGAACTCGGGAACGTCGCTGCGCAGGCTGGCTGCGTCGAGGGAATCGAGAATATGCATGGATATTCCTCCTAGGTGGCCGCCACGGGTCCTCCACCATGAACGCGGCGACAGGGCCGTCCCCGAGGGGAAGCGGCCGTCTCGCCGAAGCTGGTTCACCGGCGGATCCGGATTCGGATGCCGGGCGGCCCGGCTGTTGGCCGGCTCCCCCCGTGGCAGGAGGTGGCCCAGCAGGCACAAACACCCATTTTGCCACAGCATCGACGGCCAGGCGAATCCCGGGCATCCGGCCACCCGAGCCCGCCCCACCCGGTTCTCCGGACATTGCCCGGGCGCGTGCGGGCGGGGTTTTCCGCAGGCTCCGGTCAGGCGGGGTGAGCGGGCGCCTCGGGAGCCTCAGGCACTTCAGGCTCGGGCGCTTCCGGGCGGCGGACGATGCGCCCCTCGGCCAGCATGAACCCGGCGTGCCAGAGCGTGTCGCGGTCCTTCGCGTTCAGGGTCGCGGGGTCCAGCGCCAGGATCAGGTCCGGGCGGCGGGCCGCGGTGCGCCGGAGCTGTTCGTTGCGGCGGTGGCGGGCGATCTTGCCGTGGTTGCCGCCGAGCAGGACCTCGGGCACCGCGCGCCCCTCCCACACCGCGGGCTTGGTGTAGACGGGGTACTCGAGCAGGCCGTCGGAGTGGGACTCCTCGACGAGCGACTCGGGGTTGCCGACCACGCCCGGGACCAGCCGCCCGATCGCCTCGACCATGGCCAGCACCGCGACCTCGCCGCCGTTGAGGACGTAGTCGCCCAGGGATACTGGCCGGACCTCGAACCGTTCGGCGGCCCATTCGAGCACGCGTTCGTCGATGCCCTCGTAGCGGCCGCAGGCAAACGCCAGGTGCGGCTCCTCGGCGAGCTCGTGGGCCATCCGCTGGGTGAACACGGCACCGGCCGGGGACGGGACGATCAGCAGCGGCTTCCTGCCCGCCGGCACCGGCGACGCCTCCGCGATCTCCGACAGCGCGGCCGCCCACGGCTCCGGCTTCATGACCATGCCGGCGCCGCCGCCATAGGGCGTGTCGTCCACGGTGTGGTGCCGGTCGGTGGTGCGCTCGCGCAGGTCCTGGACCCGCAGGTCCAGCAGGCCGTCGCGGCGGGCCTTCCCGATCAGGGACAGGTCCAGCGCGGCCAGGTATTCGGGGAAGATGCTGACGACGTCGATGCGCACGCTAGTCCTGCTCCTCCGCTTCGTCCCGGTTGAGCTCGAACAGGCCCGGGGGCGGGGTGACGACGACGAACCCGCCGTCGAGGTCCACCTCGGGAACGATTTCCTCGACGAAGGGCACCAGCACCTCGGCGCCGTCGGTGGCCTCGACGATCAGCAGGTCCTGCGCGGCGTGGGTGCGCAGGCCGGTGACCTTGCCCACGGAGGCGCCGTCGACGCGCACGTCCAGGCCCTCGAGCTCGTGCTCGTACCAGGCGTCCTCGTCGTTCTCGACGTCCTCGGCGTCGACGAACAGCTGGGCCCCGCGCAGCGTTTCGGCCGTGTTGCGGTCGCGGACCTCATTGAAGGCCAGCAGCAGGATCTCCTTGTTCCAGCGGGCGGAGGCGACCGTGAGCTTGCCCAGCTTGGCCGGCTCGACGATCAGTTCGGTGCCGGGGAGGAAGCGGTCCTCGGGGACGTCGGTCATGACCTGGACGGTGACCTCGCCGCGGATTCCGTGCGGCTTGCCGATGCGTGCGACCTGCAGGCGCATGCTTGCTCCATTCGTGGGTGTCTGGCGTGGGGGTGTGTCTGGCGCGGGGCCCTTCGGGGCTCCCTGGGGCTTAACGGCACCGGCCCCGCACCGTATTCGGTGCGGGGCCGGTGCGCGTTGGTGGTGTCGCTTGCGCGACTAGCGGCGGCGGTCCGTGTCGACGACGTCGACGCGGATCGGCTCGCCGTCGGCCAAGGCCGCGACCACGGTGCGGAGGGCCTTCGCGGTGCGTCCCTGGCGGCCGATGACTCGGCCCAGGTCGTCCGGGTGGACGCGCACTTCGAGGGTCTCCCCGCGGCGGTTGCTCTTGAGTTCAACGGTCACGTCGTCCGGAGAATCGACGATTCCGCGCACCAGGTGGTCGAGCGCCTCGGCCAGCACTGCTACTCGGCCTCGGTGGCTTCAGCCTCGGCGGCCGCGGTCTCCTCGACCTTGGCGGCCTTCTTGGTGATGGCCTCGGGCAGGATGACCGAGCCCTTCTCCGGCGCGACGAAGGCTTCCTTCGGAGCCTTGGTCTTCAGGGTGCCTTCCTGGCCCGGCAGGCCCTTGAACTTCTGCCAGTCGCCGGTGATCTTCAGGATCGCGGCAACCTGCTCGGTCGGCTGGGCGCCGACGGACAGCCAGTGCTGGGCACGCTCGGAGTTGACCTCGATGAACGAGGGCTCCTCGGTCGGGTGGTACTTGCCGATCTCCTCGATGGCACGGCCATCGCGCTTGGTGCGGGAATCCGCGACAACGATGCGGTAGTACGGGGCGCGCATCTTGCCGAAGCGCTTCAGGCGAATCTTAACGGCCACTTTTGTGGTCACTCCTATTTCTGGTGAAAAGGTCGAACCCAGGTTTCTGCTCCCGTGGGGCGGGCCGTACTTCGCGGGTTCAAAGGACAAGACGGCGCGCGGAGAGAGGGGCCACGTGCCATCGAGTACCTTGCCATTATGCCAGAGGGTTCGACTCTTGCGCGAACCATCCCGGCGTGGCGGCGCGGCGTGTCCGTGGCCGGGCCCCGATCGCTGCCCGGGAGCCCCGTTCACTGCCCGGCAGTTCAGTCCCGGCGCAGGATCTGGGGCACCTCGGGCAGCTCCGGCATGAGCCGGCGGACCGGGCCGGCGCCGGGACGCTCCCGCGCCGTCGCGTCGCGGCCGTCCTCGAGTTCGGCCGTCCCGCCCAGCTCCAGCGCCCACAGCGCGGCGGCGGCGCGTTCGCCCTCGGTCGGTTCCAGGAGGCGGGAGACCGCCTCCGGGTGGGAGAACGCGGCCTCCAAAGCGCCGTCATCGGCGGCGAAGACCGTCACGCCGGTGTCCCAGGTGCCGCCGTCGAAGACCAGGGAGAGCGAGCCGCCGTCGGCACCGGTGGCGAAGTCCTGGACCAGCAGGCGGCCGATGCCGCCCTCCAGCGCCAGCCGGCGCAGGGCCCGTTCGGCGGTGGCGCGCGGGGAGGATTCGGGGCGGACCGCTCCCCCGGGCAGCTTCCACATCCGGTCCGCCCCGCGAACCAGCAGGACCCGGCCGTCGGTGCGGCGCAGCAGCACCGTGGCGACAACGCGATGGCGCCAGCGCCCGCTCAGGAACCCGTCCAGACCGGTGGTGGTCATCGTGCCCGGACCCGCCTGCCCGGACCTAGTTGCCCAGGAACTTCTCGAAGCCCTTGGGCAGGTTCAGGTCCTCCGGCTTGAAGTCCTTCCCGGCGTTGCCGAAGGCGGCGCCGGCCGGCAGCGAGGGCTTGCGGGTGGCGGCATCGGCGGCGGCCTGCGCGGCCTTGGCCGGGTTGCCGTACTTCTGCTTCTTCTTGGCCCCGCCCTTGGCGGGGGCCTTCTTGGCGCGGCCGCCGGGCATGCCCGGCATGCCGCCGCCGGAGGCCATCCGCTTCATCATCTTCTGCGCCTCGGTGAAGCGCTCCAGCATCGAGTTGACCTCGGACACGTGCACGCCCGAGCCCTTGGCGATGCGGGCGCGGCGGGAGCCGTTGATGATCTTGGGGACGCGGCGCTCGTGCGGGGTCATCGAGCGCACGATCGCCTCGATGCGGTCGATCTGGCGCTCGTCGAACTGCTCCAGCTGCTGGCGGGACACCTGGGCCCCGGGCATCATCGTGAGCATCTTCTTCAGCGAGCCCATCTTGCGGATCTGCTGCATCTGGGCGAGGAAGTCCTCGAGGGTGAAGTCCTCCTGGTCGACGAACTTCTTCGCCATCCGCTCGGCCTCGTCCTTGTCCCAGGACTTCTCGGCCTGCTCGATCAGGGTGAGGATGTCGCCCATGTCGAGGATGCGGGAGGCCATGCGGTCCGGGTGGAAGACCTCGAAGTCGTCCAGGTTTTCGCCGGTGGAGGCGAACATGACCGGCTTGCCGGTGATGGAGGCCACGGAGAGCGCGGCGCCGCCGCGGGCGTCGCCGTCGAGCTTGGAGAGCACGACGCCGGTGAAGTTCACGCCGTCGTTGAACGCCTGGGCGGTGTTGACCGCGTCCTGGCCGATCATCGCGTCGATGACGAAGAGGACCTCGTGCGGGTTGATGGCGGCGCGGATGTCCGCGGCCTGCTGCATCATGTCCGCGTCGACGCCGAGGCGGCCGGCGGTGTCCACGATGACGATGTCGTGCTGCTTCTGGCGGGCCTCGGAGACGCCGTTGCGGGCGACCACCACGGGATCGCCCGTGGGGGCCTCGAACTCGGAGGAGACTCCCGGGTGCGGCGCGTAGACCGGCACGCCGGCGCGTTCGCCGTTGACCTGGAGCTGCTTGACGGCGTTGGGGCGCTGGAGGTCGCAGGCGACCAGCAGCGGGGTGTGCCCCTGACCCTTGAGCCACTTGGCCAGCTTGCCCGCGAGCGTGGTCTTGCCGGCGCCCTGCAGGCCGGCGAGCATGATCACCGTCGGCGGGTTCTTGGCCAGGTTGATGCGGCGGGTCTCGCCGCCGAGGATGCGCACCAGTTCGTCGTTGACGATCTTGACGACCTGCTGGCCGGGGTTCAGCGCCTGGCTGACCTCCTCGCTCAGGGCGCGCTCCTTGACGTGGGCGGTGAATTCGCGCACCACGGGCACGGCGACGTCGGCGTCCAGCAGCGCGCGGCGGATCTCGCGGACGGTGCCGTCGACGTCGGCCTCGGTCAGGCGGCCCTTGCCGCGGAGGTTCTTGAAGGTCGCTGTCAGGCGGTCGGAGAGGGAATTGAACACGTGCAGTGCACTTCTTTCGCTAGGCGTGTCTGCGTGCGGGCGCCGCCCGCTTGACTCAACATCCAAGCCTAGCAAGGACATGCAGACAACACAGGGCAATGGTGACAGGGTGGACATCGTGGCTGCAACCGGGACCCGGCACGTGAAGACCCTGCTCATCCTCGGCGCCTCGGGGGACCTGACGGGGCGCCTGCTGCTGCCCGGCCTGGCCGGGCTGATCGGCACCGGCCGCGTCCCGGGCCTGGTGCTGGCGGGAGCGGACGCCGCGGACTCCGGCGGCCAGGCGTGGCGCGACCGCGTGCAGAAGACATTCGGCGAGGCGAGGGACGCCGCGAACGACGCCGGCCGGCGCGATCTCGACGAGGTCGCCGCCGGCACGACGTACCGCGCCGGGGACGTGACGCAGCCCGGCGTGCTGGGGCGGATGCTGGCCGAGCTGGAGGGCCCCGCGGCCGTGTACTTCGCGCTGCCGCCCGCGGTCACCGAGGCCGCCTGCGAAGTGCTGGCTCCGGAGGAGGTGCCGGAGGGAACGACGCTGGTCCTGGAGAAGCCGTTCGGTACCAGCAGGCAGACGGCGCGCGCGCTGAACCGGACGCTGGCCCGGCTGGTGCCGGAGCCGAACATCCACCGCATCGACCATTTCCTCGGCAAGGCCACGGTGCTCAACCTCTTGGGCCTGCGCTTCGCCAACCGGCTCCTGGAACCGCTGTTCGTCAGCGAGCACGTGGCGAAGGTGGAGATCGTCTACGACGAGGAGCTGGCCCTGGAGGGCCGTGCCGGCTACTACGACCGCGCCGGGGCCCTGCGGGACATGATCCAGTCCCACCTGCTGCATGTCCTGGCCTTTCTGGCGATGGACGCCCCGGCATCGTTGGGGGAACGGGACCTGCGCGACAGCATCGCGGCGACGCTGGAGGTGGCCTCCGTGCCGGAGGATTTCGCCCGCAGCGCCCGGCGGGCCCGCTACACCGAGGGCAGCAGCCAGGGCCGCCCGGTGCCGGACTATGCGGCCGAGGCGGGGGTGGACGCCTCCCGCGGCACCGAGACGCTGGCCCAGGTGGAGGTCCGCATCGACAACCCGCGCTGGGCCGGGGTCCCGTTCATCCTGCGCTCCGGGAAGGCGTTGGGGCGTCGGCGCAAGGAGGCCGTGGTCACGTTCCGGCCCGCGGGCCACCTGCCGGCCGGCTTCCGGGGCCGCGATTCGCCCACGCGCCTGCGCATCGGCTTCGGTCCGGACACGCTGGTGCTGGAACTGGACGTCAACGGCCCGGGAGACCCGTACACGCTGGACCGCGTCGACCTGCGCGCCGACCTCAACTCCCCCGACCTGCTGCCCTACGGCGAGGTGCTGCTGGGGGTCCTGACCGGGGATCCGACGCTCTCGGTGCGCGCGGACACGGCCGAGGACTGCTGGCGGATCGTCGAACCGGTGATGGCCGCCTGGGCGGCCGGAGAGGTGCCGCTGGAGGAGTACCCGGCCGGCAGCGGCGGGCCGGCGGGATGGGCCGCGCCCCCGCTCACCTGACGCTGCCACGGTGACGGCACGGAACAGGGCCGCCCCGACGTCGTACGTGGTGTACGACGCCGGGGCGGCCCTGTGTGGACTGCGTTCGGCTACAGCGCGGCGTCGCCGCGTTCGCCGGTGCGCACGCGCACCGCTTCCTCGACCGCAACGACCCAGACCTTGCCGTCGCCGGCGCGTCCGGTGTTGGCGGTGGCGACCAGGACATCGACGATGTCCCCGGCCCATTCGTCGCTGACCAGGACCTCGACGCGCACCTTCGGCAGCAGGTCGACGGTGTACTCCGCCCCGCGGTAGACCTCGGTGTGTCCGCGCTGGCGGCCGTAGCCGCTGGCCTGGCTGACCGTCAGGCCCTGGACCCCGTAGCTTTCCAGGGCGCCTCGGATCGATTCGATCTTGTCCGGCCGGACAATTGCCGTGACCAGTTTCATGCCTTTGCCTCTTCCTTCTTGTGGCTCTTCAGGTGACCGGAGGTCGCCGGGTGCGGGACGAAGCTGCCGCCGGTGCCCAGGCCGCCGAACTCGTAGGCGGTCTCGGCGTGCTGCGTCAGGTCGACGCCGGCGATCTCTTGCTCGGCCGTGATCCGGAAGCCGATGGTCTTGTGGATGGCAAGGCCGATGATAGTCGTCATCACGCCGGAGAAGACGATTGCGACAATCGCGGCCACGGTCTGGGCGCCCAACTGGGCGAAGCCGCCGCCGTAGAAGAGGCCGCCGCCGGTGCCGTCGACCGGCAGGGCGATGAAGCCGAGGGCCAGGGTGCCGATCAGGCCGGAGACCAGGTGCACGCCGACGACGTCCAGGGAGTCGTCGTAGCCGAAGCGGTACTTGAGGCCGACCGCGAGGGCGGAGGCGACGCCGGAGACGATGCCCAGGGCGATCGCGCCCATCGGGGAGACGTTGGCGCAGGCCGGGGTGATGGCGACCAGGCCGGCGACGATGCCGGAGGCGGCGCCGAGGGAGGTCGGGTGGCCGTCGCGGATGCGCTCGGTCAGGATCCACGCGAGCATCGCTGCGGCCGGGGCGACCATGGTGTTGATCCAGATCAGGCCGGCTTCCTCGGCGGTGCCGGCGGCGCCGCCGTTGAAGCCGAACCAGCCGAACCACAGGAGGGCCGCGCCGAGCATAACGAACGGGATGTTGTGCGGGCGCTGGCTCGGGTCCTTGCCGAAGCCCTTGCGGACGCCGAGGATCAGGGCCAGGACCAGGCCGGCGACACCGGCGTTGATGTGCACCACGGTGCCACCGGCGAAGTCGATCGCCTCGCCGGCCCAGCTGCCGATGGCGCCTTCGGCGCCGAGCAGGCCGCCGCCCCAGACCCAGAAGGCCAGCGGCGCGTAGACCAGGGTGACCCAGATGGGGGTGAACAGGGCCCAGGCGCCGAACTTGGCGCGGTCCGCGATGGAGCCGGAGATCAGGGCGACGGTGATGATCGCGAAGGTCGCGCCGTAGCCCGCACCGATCAGGTCCTCGCTGTTGAGGATCGATTCCATGCCGAACTGCGTGAAGGGGTTTCCGAAGAGTCCGCCGATGTTGTCGCCGCCACCGGCCATCGAGTTGCCCCACATCACCCACACGACGCCGACCAGTCCAACGGCGACGAAGCTCATCATCATCATGTTCAGCACACCCTTGGCGCGGGTCATGCCACCGTAGAAGAATGCCAGTGCTGGGGTCATGAGCAGCACCAGGGCCGCGCAGACCATCATCCAGACGTGACCTGCGGTCAGATCCATTCCGTCCTCCTGTGATTGGTGCGGTTTTCCGCTTTGACACAAGATTCACTGACGCGTGTTTCGGCCAGCAGAGGCGGTTGTTTCCCACCGGTTACAGGATCGGCCGGCGCGTAAAGAAGTCGTGGCCCGCATGTTGCGTGCATGTTTCGTGGCCTTGTGAGGGATCTTGCGAGGGATCTTCCCGGGTGCCGCTGCGAAACTTCGGAGGGGAGGCGGCGACCCTGCGCCCGGCCGGCACCTGGGCATGTCCGCGCCCTAGGGTTGTCAGTACACTGGGACGCATGACCGAGCAGGAACCGGCTCCGCCGGGCGCGCCTGCGGCTCCTGGCGGCGACGCGGGCGTCCCCGCGGACACGGCCGTCACTTCCGCCCCGGTCGAGGACGATCCGACCCCGCGCCTGGCCGATCCCGACGCGATCGACACGTCCTTGCGCCCTGCGGCCCAGCGGTCCCGCACCTTCGCCGGAATCCTGGTTAATACCGCCCTCGCCAACATCACCACCAGCTACCTGTGGTTCGCCCTGACGTTCTGGGTGTACCTGCAGACGCGCAACGTGATCGCCACGGGAGCGATCGGCGGCGCCTACATGCTGTTGATCGCCTTTTCCAGCATCAGTTTCGGCACCTTCGTGGACCGCTACCGCAAGCTTTCCGTGATGCGTTTCGCCGCCGCCTTCACCCTGGTGATGTTCGCGCTGTCCGGGGCCGTGTTCGCGCTGACGCCCGCCGACCGGATGCTGGACCTGACACAGCCCTGGTTCTGGGTCTTCTCCCTGATCATCCTGGCCGGTGCGGTCGTGGAAAACATGCGCAACATCGCCCTCTCCACCACGGTCACCATCCTCATCGAGCCGGATCGCCGGGCCAACGCCAACGGGCTGGTGGGGATGGTGCAGGGACTGATGTTCATCGTCACCTCGGTGCTGTCGGGGCTGTCGGTCGGGCTGCTGGGCATGGGCTGGACGATCGTCGTCGCCGTGGTGCTCACCGCGTTGGCGTTCGCGCACCTGCTCACGCTGCGCATGCCCGAGGAGGTGCGTGCGGCCGCTACGGACGCGCAGGGCGGATTCGACCTGCGCGGTTCCCTCGCCGCCGTGCTGGCCATTACGGGACTCTTCGCGCTGATCGTGTTCTCCACGTTCAACAACTTCATCGGCGGCGTCTACATGGCCCTGATGGATCCCTACGGCCTGGAGATGTTCCCCGTGGAGCTGTGGGGGACCTTCTTCGCGCTTGGCGCGAGCGGATTCATCGTGGGCGGCGCGCTGATCGGAAAATTCGGTCTCGGGTCCAACCCGTTGCGCACCATGCTCATCGCGGTCATCCTCATGGGAGTCCTCGGAGCGGTGTTCACGCTGCGGGAGTGGGCCTGGCTCTACATCGCCGGCATCTGGCTGTACCTGGTCCTGGTGCCGTTCGTGGAGGCCGCCGAGCAGACAGTCATCCAGCAGGTGGTGCCCCTGCAGCGGCAGGGCCGGGTGTTCGGATTCGCCATGGCGTTCGAGTCCGCGGCGGCGCCCATCACCGCGTTCCTCATCGCCCCGATCGCCCAGGTCTGGATCATTCCGTACGCCCGCTCCGCCGAGGGCTCCGCCCGGCTCGCCCCGCTTCTGGGCGAGGGCACCTCCCGCGGCATCGCCCTGGTGTTCCTGGTGGCCGGGCTCATCATGGTCGCCGCCGCGTCACTGGCTTTCCTGACCCCGGTCTACCGCCGGATCTCCGCATCGTACAAGCGGGCGGCCACGGAGGCGCAGGCGGCGGCTCCTGCGCCTCCGGCCGGGCGATGACGGGCCGGGAAGGGGACCGCCCCTAACCGGTACGTCTAGTCCAGCAGGGCGTCGACGAAGGCCTCGGCGTCGAACGGGGCCAGGTCGTCCGGGCCCTCGCCCAGGCCGACCAGCTTCACCGGGACCCCCAGCTGGCGCTGGATGGCGACCACGATTCCGCCCTTGGCGGTGCCGTCGAGCTTGGTCAGGACGATGCCGGTGACGTTGACGACCTCGGAGAACACCTTGGCCTGGTTCAGGCCGTTCTGTCCGGTGGTCGCGTCCAGGACCAGCAGCACCTCGTCCACGGTGCCGTGCTTCTCGACGACGCGCTTGATCTTGCCGAGTTCGTCCATCAGGCCGACCTTGTTCTGCAGGCGGCCGGCGGTATCGATCATCACGACGTCGACCTCCTGGTCGATGCCGGCGCGCACCGCCTCGAAGGCGACGGACGCCGGGTCCGCGCCGTCGACGTCGGCCTTGACGGTCGGCACGCCGACGCGGTCGCCCCAGGTGGCCAGCTGTTCGGCGGCGGCGGCGCGGAAGGTGTCCGCCGCGCCCAGCAGGACGTCCTTGTCCTGGGCCACCAGGACGCGGGCGAGTTTGCCGATGGTGGTGGTCTTGCCCACGCCGTTGACGCCGACGACCATCATGATGGCGGGGCGGTTGGGGTGGCGCTCGGAGGCGAGTTCGCGGTCCATCGACGGGTCGACGAGCTTGACCAGCTCCTCGCGCAGCATGTCGTGGACAAGCTTGGGGTCGCGGCTGCCTTCGACCTTGACGCGCGCCTTGAGCGCCTCGACCAGTTCCTGCGTCGGCTCGGTGCCGAGGTCCGCCAGCAGCAGCGTCTCTTCGATCTCGTCCCAGACGTCCTCGTCGATCGTGTCCCGGGACAGCAGGGCCAGCAGGCCCTTGCCCAGGGCGTTGTTGGACCTGACCAGGCGGGCGCGCAGGCGGGCCAGCCTGCCGCGGACCGGGGCGGGGACCTCCAGGGCCGCCACCTCCGGGACCTCCTCCAGCCCCAGGTGGTGCCCGGCCGGCGGCGCTTCGGCGGTTTCGACGGCGGGGGCCGGCGCGGCCGGGGCCTCGGGCTCGGCAACGGCGGTGCCGCCGGAGCCGGCGGGCAGGTCGTTCGCGTCCCGGGTGCTGGTGTAGGTGCCCGGAGGCGTCTTGCGTCCGCGCAGCAGGAAGGCGGTGCCGACGCCGAGGATCAGGACGACGGCGGCGACAATGATGATCAGAAAGAGGTCTTGGGTAGGCACGGCACAAGCTTCTCACAGCCCCGCCGCCGCACGGGCAAGGACGGCACGGCCGGGCGCCGCGGGGTGGCGGCTGGCGGCTACCCGCCTCCCCGTTCGCGGCCTGTCCCACACGCTTCGCGCGTGGGGACCCCTGGCCGCTCTCTTGGCTCGCACGCTCGCGGCGGGGCCCTCGGCGGCTAGACTCTTCCCGTCATGGCCACTCCCCCTCTGCCTCCCGAGTCCCGCCCCGCCGGGGGGCCCCGCTCCGCCGACGCGGCCCCACGCGAACCGGTGCCCCGCGAGATCCGGGTGCTGATCGCAGCGGCGTTCCTGATCGCGATCGGGTTCGGCCTGATCGCTCCGATCCTGCCGCAGTTCGCGCGCAGCTTCGACGTCGGGGTCGCGGCCGCGGGCATGATCGTGAGCGTGTTCGCCCTCACCCGGCTGCTTTTCGCCCCGGTCAGCGGCCGGCTCACGGACCGGCTCGGGGAACCGATCGTCTACGTCGGCGGCGTGCTGACCGTGGCGGTGTCCACCATCCTGTGCGGGCTGGCCGCGGACTACGCGCAGCTGATGTTCTTCCGTGGCTTGGGCGGCATCGGGTCCACGATGTTCACCGTCTCGGCGATGACGATGATCGCCCGGCTCTCCCCGCCCTCGATGCGCGGGCGGATCTCCGGGATGTACGCCACCGCGTTCCTGACCGGCAACATCGCCGGCCCGATCGTCGGCGGCCTGCTCGCCGGGCTCGGCTACCGGCTTCCGTTCTTCCTCTACGGCGGAACCCTGGTGGTCGCGGCCGGGCTGGTCTTCGTCCTGCTGCGCCATGCCGGCAGGGGCAGCCGCGGCAACGCCAACGCCAAGCCCCCGATGTCGGTGCGGGAGGCCCTGGGGGTGCCGACCTATCGGGCGGCCCTGTGCTCGGGCTTCGCCAACGGGTGGTCGACGTTCGGGGTGCGCACCGCGCTGGTTCCGCTCTTCGCCGCGCAGACCTTCCTCCACGGGGACGCCTACGCCGGCGTGGCGCTGGCCCTGTTCGCCGCCGGCAACGCGCTTTCCCAGCCGTTCGCCGGCAGGGTGAGCGACCTCTACGGGCGCAAGGTCCCGCTGATGTCCGGCCTCGCGGTGGCGTCGCTGGCGATGGCGGGCATCGGCTTCACCTCCTCCGTCCCGCTGTTCCTGGCGCTGGCGGTCGTCTCCGGCGTGGGCACCGGCTTCATGAACCCGGCCCAGCAGGCGGCGGTGGCCGACGTCGTCGGGCCGGACCGCACCGGCGGCAAGGTCCTGGCCACGTTCCAGATGTCCGCCGACCTGGGCGCGATCCTGGGTCCGGTGCTCGCGGGGCTGATCGCCGACCGGCTTGGCTTCGGCTTCGCGTTCGGCATGACCGCGGCGATCGGGCTGCTCGGCGCGGCCGCCTGGCTGCCGGTGCGGGACCGGCGCCCGGCGTGAGGCCGCCGGGCCCCTATTCCCCCCGCGCCTCGCCGGCGCAGTAAGCAACCATGCCCGCATGGTCGCGGGCCAGGATGAGCTCGGTCTTGCGCCTGTTCCGCTCGCCCAGCTGCTGCTGCAGGTCCGGGGTGATGAAACGCTCGACGAAGGCCGCATGCGCCAGGATCCAGCGGCGCTGGACCGGCCGCCGGAAGCGGGCGTAGCGCCGGGGTTCGTAGAACCGCAGGCACTTGCGCCGATACAGATCCAGCACCAGCAGCCCGCCGGTCCGCGCATCCGGCGCTCCCTGCTCAAAGATCTCGGCGATCCGGGTGACGGAGCTGACGTAGTCCTCGGGTACCACCGGCCTGCTGCTGATGTTGCCGCCGTCGTCGCGCCGCCGGAGCTGGTAGTAGTCGTAGTCGGCCAGCACGGAGGTCCGCCGCGAGCGCAGGTAGCACTCGGAGATGAGGATCCCGTCCTCCAGCCTGACCCTGCCCTCGGGGAAGCGGATGCCGTTGTCCGCCAGCAGTCGGCGCCGGATCAGCTTCTGTGGCGCCAGGGACACCGCCACCGTGCGCAGGGGGGCGTCAAGCAGGGTCTTCTCGAACAGCGCGTCGCGGACGCCGCGGCCGCCGAGGCCCACCATCTTCGGCAGCAGGACGTCAACGTCATGCTCCTGTGCGTAGTCCACCATGCGGCGCAGGGCCTCGGGCCCCAGGCGGTCATCGGCGTCGCAGAAGAAGACGAATTCGGCCCGGCTCGCCGCCAGCCCGACGTTCCGCGGTTTCCCCGGCCACCCGCTGTTGGGCTGGTGGATCACCCGTGCGTTGGGGTTGCGCGCTGCGAAGGCCTCAAGGACCCGGCCGCCGGAGTCGGTCGATCCGTCGTCGACGGCGATGACCTCGTAGAGGCGCCGGTCCATGTCCTGCTGCTCGAGGGATTCGAGCAGCTCGGCCAGGTACGGCATCGCGTTGTGGACCGGGACCACCACGCTGACCAGTGCGGTGTCCGCACTGGAACTCTCCCCCGAGTCCCCTTCCGGGTGGACCCTGCGAGCCAGGCTGCGGTAGCGGTCCAACGCTTGGCGGCGGACAATGCGGACACGGCGCGCAAATTCCATGGAGCACCCTTTGACTAGGCGGTAGGCGGAGTGCTCACATTCTGGCACACCGCGCCCGGCTAGCCTTCCCGCTCGATCCGCTGGCTGATCACCATCGACACCCCGTCCCCGCGCATGGTCACCCCGTAGAGCGCGTCGGCGATCTCCATGGTGCGTTTCTGGTGCGTGATGACGATCAGCTGGCTGGATTCGCGCAACTCCTCGAAGATCGTGATCAGCCGGCCCAGGTTGGTGTCGTCCAGCGCGGCCTCGACCTCGTCCATCACGTAGAAGGGCGAGGGGCGCGCCTTGAAGATCGCCACCAGCAGGGCCACCGCGGTCAGCGAGCGCTCGCCGCCGGAGAGCAGGGAGAGCCGCTTGATCTTCTTGCCGGCCGGCCGGGCCTCCACCTCGATGCCGGTGGTGAGCATGTCCGACGGGTCGGTGAGCACCAGCCGTCCCTCGCCGCCTGGGAAGAGCCGGGCGAAGACCCGCTCGAACTGGGCCGCGGTGTCGGCGAAGGCCTCCGCGAACACCCGCTGGACGCGCTCGTCGACGTCGCGGATGATGTCCAGCAGGTCCTTGCGGCTCGCTTTGAGGTCCTCCAGCTGGGTGGCCAGGAAGCGGTGCCGCTCCTCCAGCGCGGCGAACTCCTCCAGCGCCAGCGGGTTGACCTTCCCCAGCGCCGCGAGGTCGCGCTCGGCCCGCTTGAGCCGCTTCTGCTGCTCGGCGCGGTCGTAGGGAACCTCGGTGGGCACCGGGTTCCCGTCGGCGTCGACCTCCTGGTACAGCGCCGCCCACTTGTCCGTGGTGCCGCCCGCCTCCGCGGACGGCACCGGCAGGTGGGGTCCGTAGTGCTCCAGCAGGTGGTCGGGGGTCATCCCGAGCTCCTCGATGGCCCGGTTCTCCAGCGCCTCGAGCCTCAGCCGCTGCTGCGCCCTGGCCAGTTCGTCGCGGTGCGCGGCATCGGTCAGGGAGGCCAGCTCCCGGCCCAGTCCTTCGGCGTCGGCGCGGACCCCCGAGAGCCGCGCCTCCAGGTCCGCCCGCACGGCCTCGGCGCGGTCGCGGGCGGCCGCGGCCAGCTCCAGGGACACGGCGGCGTACCGTTCGGCGGTCCCCGCGGCGGCGGCGACGGCGCGGGCCGATGCCGCCTGCCGGCGCCGGACCCGGGCACGCGCCTCGGCCTGCGCGCGGGCCCGGCGCTCGGTTTCGGCGGCGCGGGAGAGGGCCTGGACGCGCCCGCGCAGGGAACCGACCTGTTCCTCGGTCCCGCGCAGGGCCAGCCGGGCCTCCAGTTCGCGCTGGCGGGCACGCGCGGCGGCGGCGGCGAGCGCATCGCGGGTCCCGGTGGCCGGTTCGTCGTCGCCGTCGGCGGATTCCTGCGCCGCCTCGAGGCGTTCGACCGCCTCGGCGAGCGCCTCCTGCCCGGCCTCGATCTGGGCCCGGGCCGCCTCCGCGCCGGCGGTGAGCCGGTCGCGCTCGGCTTCGGTTTGGCGCACCGCCGCCTCCAGCTGGGCCAGGCGGGCAGCCTGGGCGGAGTTCCGCGTTTCGGCGGCACGCAGCTGGGCCAGGGCGGCGTCGGCCTCCGCGCGGGCGCGTGCCGCCTGGCCCGCCAACTCCTCGGTCTCGACGCGGGCGGCCTCCACGGCAGCCTCCGCCCCGGCCAGCCGGCGGGCGGTCTCCTCCACGGCCGCCTGCGTCTCCAGCAGCGACGGCGCCGCGCCGGTGCCCCCGGCGGCGGAGGCCGCGGTGAATACGTCCCCGTCGCGGGTCACCACGCGCCAGGCCGGGTCGGCGGCCAGCACGGCCGCCGCCTCCCGCGCATCGGCGACCACTGCGGTGCGCGCCAGCAGGTGCCCGACGGCGTCGGCCAGCCCCGCGGGGGCCCGCACCAGGGTGCGGGCCGGAACCGCGGGGGCCGGCGGATCCGGCTCGGCCGGGGCGGCGGGGGCGTCGGCGAGCAGCAGGTGGACGCGGCCGGCGTCGTCGGCCTTCAGCCCGTCCAGCACCTCCCGGGCGGTGTCCAGCCCGTCGGCCGTCAGCGCCTCGGCGGCGGGCCCGAGCGCGGCGGCAATGGCTGCCTCATGGCCGGCGTCGACCTCCAGCCGGGAGGAAACGCGCCCGCCGATGCCGGCGGGGGCGGCGGCCAGGATGTCCTCGGTCGCGTCCTTGCGGGCCAGGCCGTGCCGGAGGGCCTCGAGCCGGGCGGCCAGCGCGGCGCGGTCGCGGTCGTGGGCGCCCTCGCGGGCGCGCGCTTCCCGTACCCGCACCTGGAGCGCGTCGGAGCGTTCACGGGCCCCCTGGAGGGCGGCCTCCGGGTCTTCCCCGCCGTTCCCGGAGGGTGCGGACTGTTCCTGCGCCGCCGTCTGCTCGGCCTGGGCCGCGGCACGGCGGGCCTCGGCGTCCGCGGCGGCAGCGAGCAGGCGGCCGCGTTCGCCCTCGGCGGCCTCCACGCGGGAACGTTGGGCCCCGACCTTGCCGGCCAGCCGTGCCAGGCCTTCGCGGCGGTCGGCGGCGGCGCGCAGCAGGGCGGTCAGCCGGCGCTCCTCCTCCGCGGAGGCGTCCTCGGAGGCCATGCGGGCCTCGATGGCTTCCTCCAGCAGTTCCCGACGGACCTCGAGCTGTTCCTCCACCTCGGCCAGCTCGTCGCGCAGGCGCCCGGCCTGGAGTTCCAGCCGGTCCGGGTCCCGGCCCGGGTCCGGCTGCGCCTCGACGGCGCCGAGGAGGCGGGCGCGTTCGGCGGCGAGCGCGGAGAGCGAGCGGAAGCGTTCGCGGACCGATCCGAGCCGGTACCAGGTGTCGCGGGCGGCATTGACGGCCGGTGTCGCCTGCGCGGCGGCGACCTCCAGGGAAGCCAGTTCGGCGCGGACGGCGCCCAGCCGCGCGGTGACCTCCTCCTGCCGGGACTTCAGCGCGGCCTCGTCCGCGCTCTCCTTGGCGAGGTTCCCGGCCAGGGTGGCGAGGTCGTCGGCGAGCAGGCGGGCGCGGGCGTCGCGGACCTCGAACTGGACGGCCTGTGCCCGGCGGGCCACCTCCGCCTGCTTGCCCAGCGGGGTGAGCTGGCGGCGCAGTTCGGTGGTGAGGTCCTGCAGGCGGGTCAGGTTGGCCTGCATGGCGTCCAGCTTGCGGACCGTCTTTTCCTTGCGGCGGCGGTGCTTGAGGATGCCGGCAGCCTCCTCGATGAAGCCGCGCCGGTCCTCGGGGGTGGCGTGCAGGATCCGGTCCAGCTGCCCCTGGCCCACGATCACGTGCATCTCGCGGCCCAGCCCGGAATCGGAGAGCAGCTCCTGGATGTCCAGCAGGCGGGCCGGTTCCCCGTTGATCGCGTACTCCGACCCGCCGGCGCGGAAGAGCGTGCGCGAAATGGTGACCTCCGCGTACTCGATCGGCAGCGCCCCGTCGGTGTTGTCGATGGTCAGCGAGACGTGCGCGCGGCCCAGCGGCGGGCGGCCTGAGGTCCCGGCGAAGATGACGTCCTCCATCTTGCCCCCACGCAGGGTCTTGGCCCCCTGCTCCCCCATCACCCAGGCCAGCGCGTCCACGACGTTGGACTTGCCGGAGCCGTTGGGGCCGACGACGGCCGTCACTCCGGGTTCGAAGTCGAAGACCGTCGCGGAAGCGAAGGACTTGAATCCGCGGACGGTGAGGGACTTCAGGTGCAAGGCGGCGGGCTTTCGCTGGGTTGGATCGATGTAGGTTGGATTGAAGGAGGCCGGGGTGGAGCGGGCCGGCGGAATCTGGCCGATTCCGCCCCTACAATCTACCGTGCCGATCCACCGGCCCGGCGCGGCCAAGCGCGGGGCAGCAGGGTCCCTGCGTGGCGACGAAGTCGACACGATAGGGCCTGCCCCGCGCGCTAGAAGCAGGTCCGGCGCAGGGGGAACGGCCGGGCGGCGGGGCACGTCCAGGGGCCGGCCACCGGCTTGGGCGCCGGAAGCGCGAGGACCGCCAGGATGGGGTGGTGGTCGGAAGGGATCCTGCCCATGAACTTGCCCGTGCGGGGGTTGATCTTCGCGACCAGTTCCCAGCGTCCGACGCCGATGCCGCCGGAGACCATGATGTAGTCGATCCGTTTGCCGGGCACCTGCGGCGGCGGGTTCCTGAACCCGTGGAAGCTGTTGAACGTGGCGTTCTTCCGCGGCGCATCCGCCTCGGCTGTGTCCTCGAACCCGTTCTCGAGCAGCGTCTGCACCGGGGTTTGGTAGGCGTACGAGTTCAGGTCGCCCATCAGGACCACCGGCAGCCCGTTCGGGTTCACCGAGGCGTCCAGCGCCTTGAGGATGTTCTTCACCTGCCCGTTGCGGCACCGCTCCAGGTCCCCGCGTTCGTTGATGCCCTCGTAGTACAGGTGGGTGTTCACCGCGATGAACGTCGTCGACGGAGCGGCGCGTGTCCTGAACACCTGCCAGACCATCGCGCGGTCGTCCCACTCGCACCAGTCGTTGTCCACGTTGACCCTCCCGCCGGTGCCGACGGGTTCAAGGGTTGCGGCGTTGTAGAAGATGTGGAGGCCGAACTGCCCCCCCTCGTCGGCCGAACAGTTCTTCTTGCCGCAATCCTCGTACTTGCCGTCGGAGCCAGTGAGCGCGTGCCCGTACCCCTTGGCGGCGAGCGCCCGGCGCAGGCTCTCCCACTGCGGGATGTCGTCGTCGTTGCCTTCCCAATCGCGGGTGACCGAGGCCTCCTGGGTGCCCAGGAGGTCCACTCCGTGGGAAACGATCGTGTTGACCACCGCGGGACGGCGCGAAATCCACGGCCGGTCCTCGTCATAGTTCTCGGCCGTGAGGATGTTGAAGGTCATCGCCCGGATGCGCGGACCGGTGGAACCGGCGGAACTGGCGGCGCCGGCGGAACCGGCGGGAGTGGGTGTTCGCGGTTCCGCCGCGGATTGCTGGTGCAGTGGCGCCGCCGGCGCGGCGCGGTCCATGCCCGCGCCGCCCAAGGCAATCCCCAGGGCCAGCGCAAGGCACGCTCCGCAGGCCGCAGCAACCCGGTGTGACACCCCAAGCCACCCCCCATCGACCAGGGCCGGCATCCGGCACCTGGACCCGTCATTTCGGGGGCCCCAGCCACGGCGTCGCGGCCGAGGTCCTGGTTCGGCCTCCGTCCCCGGGAGGCCGAACTTGTTGGACCCCAGCGTAGCGCCGGAATCAGCGCAGCATAAGGGAAAGGCCGGGCCGCCCGGCCCGGCCTTTTCCGGCTACCGCTTCGCCGACAGGACGCGGCGCTTGATGCGGCGCAGGTCCCGTCCGAGCCGGCGGACCAGGCGGGGCTTGTTCCGTGTGACCCAGGTGAGGGCGGCCCTGCCCCCGGCCAGCGGCCGGGCGGCCTGCAGCCGGCATTCGACGGCCCCGTCCGTACCGCCCACCGAGAGCCGCAGTCCCGCGGGGTGCGAGGAAAGGATCGTCCCGGCCAGGGCCGTGATGTACACGTCATACTCCCCGGGCGCGATGTTGTCGGCAGTAATGCCCGCGTAGGAGCGCGTCGCGAAGTACGTGAACCGGTAGTCCCCCAGCGGATCCCCCACCTTGGCTCCCGGGAAGTCCTGCTGGCTGGTCCCGAGCGCCCGCGACGCCGCCACGGAAGCCGTCCCGGCCTTCACCAGGACAACGTGGTACTGGACGTCTCCGTGTTTGAGGGTCCACTTGCCCGGCAGCACGTACCGGCCTTCGACGTGGAAGCGGTTCTCGCGCGCCCAGGACTTGGCCAGCTGGAAGTGGCTGCCCGGCATCGGACCGGCCAGCACCGGCCCCTTCACCAGTTCCACGGAGCGGCCGGACGAACGCAGGCGCACGGCCTTCCCGCCGACCACCAGCGCGGCGGCACGAGGCTCCGCCGGCACGGCCTCGACCGTGGTGGAAATCCCCTCCTGCTCCAGTTCCAGGCCCACGGTGTAGGTCCCGTCGGGAAGCTGGGACAGGTTGATGCCCTCGCGCTTGCGCGTGGAGAACCTGCCCTGCGAATAGTCGCAGAAGTCGTTCTCGAAGTAGTTTCGGTTGAGCTTGTCGTCTGTCACGCCGTCCAGGGCGTAGCTCCTGCGCTCCAGGTCAGAGGCCAGCGTCAGGCGCCGGGAGAACTGCTCCGATCCCTTGGTCCCGTAGCCCTTGGTGAACAGGATTCCTTCGGGGTAGAACCGGCCCTTGCGCAAGGCCATCGACGTCAGCCGGGCCACGGTTTCCCGGCGCTCGCGGACCGGTTCCAGGCTGGGCCGCGGCAGGGACGAGGCAACGGCCCGGTCGCCGTTGCGCACGTGACCGTAGCGCGGCACCGCCCCCTCGCCGAGGGCCGCGATCGTCGACAGGAGCAGCGGGATGTTGTAGGAACCGACGTCGCGGTGGCGGACGACGAGCGGGGACTCGGTCAGAACGAAGTTGAAGTTCTCGTACCGCTCGTAGTCCTCCAGGAAGGGCGCCACCTGCGACTTGTACTGCGGATCCGCCGGGGAGGAGAAGAGGTAGATGTTCTTGGCCTTGTTCGGGCAGTTCGCGAGCAGGTCCGGCAGCAGCGCGTCGAGCTCCGCGACGCCCTCGTCCGTGTCCTCGCCGATGAGTTGGCGCAGCACCTCCGGCCGGAGCGCGCGGTTGGCGGTGCCGATCCCCATCCGCGGGACCACCGCGATGATGTTCGGGTAGTCGTCGGTCAGGGCGTGGTACAGCGCCCCGGTCGCGCCCTTGGAGAACCCGAGGAAGGTGCAGTGGTGCTTCTCCAGTCCGCGCTCGGTGCGCACCTTCTCGATGAGGGCCGCCACCGCCTCGGCGATGAGTCCGCCCCGCCGGTGGGTGCGGATGTAGTAGGAGAAGTCGCCGTCGAAGCGGTCCTTGATCCAGAGGATGTCCGTGCGGAGGCCGTCCACGACCGACCCGTCGAGGTCGTACCGCTTGTCCTCGCCGAAACCGCCCGAGAAGACCACCAGCAAGTGCCGCCGGTCCTGCAGGGAGCGCCGGAACTTGTAGGTGACCGAGAGTCCTTGGTACACGAATTCCTGGTCATCTGGGTGCATGGTCATCCTCGGGGTTGGTGCGCGGGGAACCCCACCATCCTAGCCAGAGATGGCAGTGACACCGGACGCATTCCGGGCCGGGGACCTCCCGCCGCGGGGCCGTTGCGCGGCGGCCCGGATAGGATTGCGGAGTTCCAAACCGCCCAGAAGGGATCCTTCGTGTCCGTCAAGCGCAGCCTTGTCCAGGCCCGTGACCGCGTCAGCCAGATCGTCACCTCCAACTCCACCTACCGCCGCCACCGGCGCAACGTCTCAGGTGAGGCCTTTGTTCGCGGGGGCGGGAGGCTCACGCCGAGCATGGTTCGCCTGGACCCGGACCTGCGCCTGCCGGAGCTGAAGGCCACCTCGGCCCGGCTGGTCGAGGCGACCCTGGACCGCCTGGGTGTGCGGTACTGGACGGTTCCCGCGCAAAACAACCGCTGCACCAAGTTCGGGGTACTCGAGGCCGACCGCGCCCTGATCCTCGGGTCCCTGGCGGCCGAGGCCACCTATGCCCACTGGAACGCCCAGGAGCTCGCTCCGCGCGGGACGGCACTCGCCGCGCTGTATTCGGCCACGGAACTGTCCGGCCAGTCCGCCTGGCCCGGCCTCCGGATCTACGAACGGGTGGCCCCCGCCGCCGGCTCTGCCTTCCGCTCCGACGCCGCCCAGGGCGTGGAACTCCACTTCTGGTCCGCGTCCAAGGCGACCGGGCTCCTGGAGTCCCAGGTCTGGAACGACCGGTTCATCACGGCCCCGGATCCCGCCGTGGATCCGGACGCCTTTGAGGAGGTCGTCCGGCGCGCCGCCCTGCCGTCCTCGGAACAGGCCGACTTCCCCATCGACGTCGTCTACACGTGGGTCGACGGCGCCGATCCCAACTGGCAGCGCGCCAAGGCCGAGGCCCTCCACGCCGCGGATGCGGAATCCTTCATCCAGGACGCCGTGGACGAGGCCCGGTTCGCGGACAACGAGGAGCTTCGCTACAGCCTGCGCTCGCTGGAGCAGTACGCCCCCTGGGTGCGCAAGATCTGGATCGTGACGGCGGGCCAGACGCCGGCCTGGCTGGACACGGACAACCCCCGCGTGGAAATCGTGGACCACCGGCAGATCTGGCCCGACGCCTCCGACCTGCCCTCCTTCAACTCGCACGCCATCGAGGCGAACCTGCACCGCATCCCCGGACTGGCCGAGCACTTCCTCTACTTCAACGACGATTTCCTGCTGGCCCGCCCCGTCAACCCCGAACACTTCTTCTTCGGCAACGGCGTCGGAAAGTTCTTCTACTCCCGTGCCCACGTGGATTTGATGGATGCCTCCCCCGAGGACAACGTCTCCACCATCGCCGCGAAGAACGCCAGGGACCTCCTCCAGGACGCCGGGGGGCACGCCTTTAGCCGGAAGTTCTTCCACACGCCCTCGCCGCTGAGGAAATCCGTGCTCCTGGAGGCCGAAGGCTCGTTCCCGGACGCGTTCAGCCAGACCCGTGCCGCCCGGTTCCGGCAGCAATCCGACATCGCCGCCGCCGGTTCCTTCTACTTCCAGTACGCGTTCTCCCAGGGCGCCGCCGTCCCCTCACGCATCGCCTACGACTACATCGATCCGGCCACGGCCGACGGCCGGCGCCGCTTCACCTCGGTGACCGCCCACCACAACATGGACACGATCGTGGTCAACGACGGTTCAACGAAGGAGTCCCCGGCGGAACGGCAGGCCACCTCGCGGTTCATCAAGGCGACGCTCGCCCGGTTCCTGCCGGTCCCCTCCGTCTTCGAGACGGACCGCTGAGCCGGCCCCGGGAAAAAGCTCCCGAACCCGGCCCGGCGCCGGCCACGCGCGGCGCCGGGCCATGGGGCCGGCGCCGCTCGCCTAGAATCCATGTGGACAAGTTTTATCCTCCAGAGACTCGGGAAGACGTGACCCCTGCTTCAGCACCCCTCCAGCCCACCCGCGACGGTTACCGCCTGACGGTGATCAGTGCCGTGTACAACGTGGCGCGCTACCTTCCGGAGTTCATCGCATCGCTGGAGGCCCAAACGTTCGACCATGGGCGGGTGCAGGTGGTCGCTGTCGACGACGGGTCCACCGACGAGTCGGCCGACCTGCTGCGCGCCTGGGCCCGGGACACCCGGTACGCCGTCACCGTCCTGTCCAAGGAGAACGGCGGCCAGTCCTCCGCCCGGAACCTGGGCCTTGACGCCGCCAGCGGCGACTGGGTGACCTTCGCCGATCCGGACGACATGCTGGACCCCGAGTACTTCACCCAGATCGAGGCCTTCCTTGCCAAGAATCCGGAAGCCGCCATGGCGGCGACCAACCTCCTCGACTTCCACGAGCTGACCGGCGAGACCCGCAACACCCACCCGCTGCGGCACCGCTTCACCGGCGGCGACCGGCTGGTGGACCTGGACCGCCACCCGAACTTCTTCCACATGTCCGGCGGCACCTCGGTCTTCCCGCTGCGCGCCCTGCAGGACCTGGGGCTCCGCTTCGACCTGCGGGTCGCCCCGACCTTCGAGGACGCGCACTTCATCCAGCGTTTCCTGCTGGCCAGCCCCGACCGCAAGATCGCGTACCTGGAGAGCGCCCGGTACCTCTACCGCCGGCGCGCGGACGGCTCGTCGACCCTGCAGACCAGCCGCCGCGACCCGCGCAAGTACACCGACGTGCTGGAATACGGCCTCCTGGACCTGCTCCAGCGCGCCAAAGCCCAGGCCGGGCCCGTTCCCCGCTGGCTGCAAAACGCGATCATCTACGACCTGACGTGGCACTTCCGCGCCGAGGAATCCGCCAACACCTCGGCCGGGAAGATTTCCGCCGACACCGCTGCGCAGTTCCACCGGCTTGTCGCCGAAATCCGCAGCCACCTCGACCCTTCGGTCATCGACAGCTTCACCGTGGTCCGGCGCTCACCCACGCAACGCGAGGCGCTGCTCCACGGCTACTCGGCCGAGCCCTGGCATTCGGAAGAGATCTTCCTCGACAGGCTGGACCAGGATCGCCAGCTGGTCCGCCTGCGCTACCGCTTCGCGGGCACCCCGCCGACGGAAACCCTCCGCCTGCGTGGCCTGCCGGTGGAACCGGTCCACGCCAAGACCCGCGCGCACACCTACTTCCGCGAACCGCTCCTGACCGAGCGGATCCTGTGGGTGTCGGCCGCCGGAAGCATCGAGGTGGACCTCAACGGCGTGCGGATGCCCCTGACGTTCACGGAGCCTGCACCCCAAAAGCCCTACTCCGTCCGGCCCTCCCAGATCCGGCAGCAGTCGGAGCCGGAGCATGCGGTGCCGGAACTGTCAGCCAAGCGGATTCCCGCCGTCGAACTGCCCAAGGTGTCCGCCGAGGACCGGCGCATCCTGCGGTTCAGTTCGCTGCGGCCGGTGCGGCGCCTGTTCGCCAACGCGTGGGTCCTGATGGACCGCGACGAAAACGCCAACGACAGCGCCGAACACCTGTTCCGCTACCTGCGCAAGCACCGCCGGGACATCAACGCCTGGTTCGTGCTCAAGAAGGACACCCCGGACTGGCACCGCCTCAAGAAGGAAGGGTTCAAGCGGCTGGTCCCGCACGGTTCGCTGCTCTGGAAGGCGCTGTGCCTGAACGCCCGGCACATCGTCTCCTCCCACGCCGACGTGTACGTGCACGATCCCTTCCGACTGGGCAGCGGCCACAAGCCGACCTGGAAGTTCACCTTCCTGCAGCACGGGGTCATCAAGGACGACCTGTCCCGGTGGCTGAACGCTAAGCCCATCACCAACTTCGTGACCACCACCCCGGCCGAGTTCGCCTCGATCGCCGGGAACGGTTCGCCCTACGTCTTCACCACCCGGGAGACGCACCTGACCGGACTTCCCCGGCACGACCGGCTCGCCCGGCTGGCGCGGAAGGCCTCGGCGAAGGCGGAGAAGCGCTCGATCGTCGTTATGCCCACCTGGCGCCAGGACCTGGCCGGACTCCAGCTGCAGGCAGGGGGGTGGGCCCGGGAGATCAATCCCGCATTCTTCGAGTCCGAATTCCACCACGAGTGGTCCGGCGTGCTCCGCTCCCCACGGCTGGCCGCACTGGCCCGGGAACACGGGCTCGAGGTCGTCTTCGTGCCCCATCCGAACCTGAAGCCCTACGTTCCCCTGATGGAACTGCCGGCCCACGTGACGGTCAAGACGTACGACCAGGACGACGTGCAGGAGATCCTCAGCCGCGCGGCGGTGGTGGTCACCGACTACTCCTCGGTGGCCTTTGACGCGGCCTTCATCCGCCGGCCCATCGCCTACTTCCAGTTCGACAAGGCCGCGGTGTTCGGCGGAGCGCACATCACCAAGCCCGGATACTTCTCCTACGAGCGCGACGGGTTCGGCCCGGTGGCCACCGGTTTCGACGAGTTGATGGACAACGTCGCCGCGGCCCTGGACCCCGCCGGCACCGCCGGCACCGCCCTGGAGGAATACCGCGAACGGATGGAACGGACGTTCACGCTGCCGCAGGACGGAGCGTGCGCCCGGGTGACCGCGATGGTCGAACGATCCACGGTTCCGCTGAGCGTCCGGAAGGCCCATGGCAACCCCACGGCCGCCCCCGAAGCGCCGCCCATCACCTACGAGTTGTTCAACGCACCCCTCACGTAGGGGGCGGAGACCGGGGGCGCCCCGCGGGACTTTCTACAATTGTTGCCTCTTCGCTTAGAATTTCTCAGGAATTACTCAGGAATCTCTTGGAACAGCCGTTGGCGTTCCGGATGAACCCTCTTGTGCCTGACAGAGTCGAGATGAAGTGAATGCCATGGCTGAAGGCTCCGCCCCCTCGGATAGCGCCTTTCGTTTTACCGTGATCTGCGCCGTGTACGGCGTGGCCCGCTACCTGCCGGACTTCATTGCGTCCCTGGAGGCCCAGTCCTTCGACCACCGGCGGATCCAGGTGGTCGCGGTCGACGACGGCTCCACGGACGGCTCGGCCGACCTGGTCCGGGACTGGGCCCAAGACACCAGGTACGCCGTCAGCGTCCTGTCCAAGGAGAACGGGGGCCAGTCCTCGGCGCGCAACCTCGGCCTGACCGTGGCCAGCGGGGAATGGGTGACCTTCACCGACCCGGACGACATCCTGGACCCGGAATACTTCACGCAGATCCACAAGCTCCTCGAGGAGCGTCCCGACGTGTGCATGGCCGCGGCCAACCTTCTCGACTACCGCGACAGTTCGGGGCAGATCGACAACAGCCATCCCCTGCGGTGGCGCTTCGAGGGCGGCGACAAGGTCGTCAACGTCGACCGGCATCCGCGGTACTTCCACCTGCCCACCAACTCGGCCTTCTTCCGCCTGCGGGACCTGCGGGACCAGGGCCTCACCTTCGACGAACGCGTGGCGCCCACGTTCGAGGACGGGCACCTCATCCAGCGCTTCCTGCTCGACCGGGCCGAGCGGAAGGTCGGGTTCGTGGCCAGCGCCAAGTACCTCTACCGCCGCCGGGACGACGGAACGTCCACCCTGCAGACCAGCAACACCGATCCGCGCAAGTACACCAACGTCCTCCGGTACGGGTACCTGGACCTGCTGAAACGCGCCGCCGCCATGGGGGCCCCGATCCCCCGCTGGCTGCAAAACGTCATCATCTACGACCTGACCTGGTACTTCCGGGGGGAGGAGGCGATGTTCTCCTCCTCCGCGGGATTGGCGGCCGAAACCGCCGCCGAGTTCCACCGGCTGGTCACCGAAATCCGCAGCCACCTGGAATCGTCGGTGGTCGAAAGCTTCGACGTCATTTCCCGCGCCCCCTCCCAACGCGACGTGCTGGCCCACGGATACTCCGACGAGGACTGGCACTGGGACCGGGTCATCGTCAACCGGCTGGACGAGGACCGCCAGCTCGTGGAACTGCGGTACCGCTTCACCGGAACCCAGCCGCACGAAGTCATCAGGGTGCGGGGCTTGGCCACCACCCCCGTCCACTCCAAGACCCGCTCGCTCCACTACTTCCACCAAGCGCGGCTGTCCGAGCGCATCCTCTGGGTCTCCGCCCAAGGCACCGTGGAAGTCGAACTCAACGGCCGGCGGACCCCGGTCACCTTCCAGTGGCCGCGGCCGGAACGCTACGCGCTCAGTCCTTCCGAGGTCCGCAGGGCCCGGGGCACCCGGCGCAGGCAGTTCACCCTCCGGGCGGCACGGCGGCCCAAACCTGCCGCGGCCAGGATCCCCGCCCAGGACCGCCGGGCCCTCATGGTCAGCTCCCTGCCCACGATCCGGCGGCTGTTCGCCGACGCGTGGGTCCTGATGGACCGGGACGAGAATTCCCACGACAACGCCGAACACCTTTTCCGCTACCTGCGCAAGCACCGCCGGGACATCAACGCCTGGTTCGTGGTCAGGAAGGGCACCCCGGACTGGGATCGGCTGAAGCGGGACGGCTACAAGCGGCTCATCCCCTACGGGTCCACGCTGTGGATGGCCCTGTGCCTGAACGCGAAACACATCGTGTCCTCCCACGCGGAACGCTACGTGTACGACCCCTTCCGGCTGGCCACGGGCCACAAGCCGGAGTGGAAGTTCACCTTCCTTCAGCACGGCGTCATCAAGGACGACCTGTCCCGCTGGCTGAACCCGAAGCCGATCAGTTCCTTCGTGGCCACGACGAAACCCGAGTTCGCGTCCCTGGCCGGCAACGGATCACCCTACGTGCTGACAACCAAGGAAGTGCGGCTCACCGGCCTGCCACGCCACGACCGCCTGGCCCGACTCGCCCACGCCGCGGACGCCGGCCCGGCCCGGCGCAGCATCGTCGTTATGCCCACATGGCGGCAGTACCTCGTCGGCGGCCCCGTCCAGGGGGCCTCCGCACGCGAGGCCGTCTCCGGCTTCCTCGGCTCCGACTTCCACCGCCAATGGACGGCCTTCCTGCGCTCGGACCGCCTGCGCCGGATCGCCGGGCGGCACGGCCTGGACGTGGTGTTCATGCCGCACCCCAACCTGAAGCCGTACCTGTCCATGCTCGACCTTCCCGAGCACGTCAGGATCGCCTCCTACCAGTCCGACGATGTCCAGGAAGTGCTCAGCCATGCCGCCGTGGTCGTGACCGACTACTCCTCGCTGGCGTTCGACGCCGCCTTCATCCGCCGGCCGGTGGTCTACTTCCAGTTCGACAAGCCCACCGTGTTCAGCGGGGCCCACACCACCCGGCCGGGGTACTTCGCCTACGAAAAGGACGGATTCGGCCCCGTCGCCTACACCCTTGACGCGGCGCTGGAAGGGCTGTCCGATTCCCTGGACCCGGACAGCGGCAGCGCCGCCGTGTACCGCGAACGGATGGACCGCACCTTCACGCTCCCGCAGAAGGGCGCCTGCGCCCGCGTGGTCCGCATGATCGAACGCTCCGAGCACCCCCTGACGTTCCGGCAGGCCCGCCGCCGGACGGTGACCGCACCGGAGGCGCCGCCCATCAACTTCGATTTCCGGAAGGACACGGCCCCCGAACCCGCGGAATCCCATCGGACCAATGGACCACCCGTGGTGGAATTGGTCCCGGCGGCAGGTGAAGGCACACCTCCATGCACGGCCGGGAATGTGCGGGAACCGGCCTCGGACGTGCATAGTTAACTTCTCGGCAGGATGAGCTTGCCCGATGCCCCGGGGCGGGCCACACGATCAGGATGAAGGCTGCATATTGAACGGCAACGCAACGTTTCGGCACACCAATTCGGCCATCCTTGCCGTCACGAGTGTGGAAGCGCCGAGGGTCGTCAGCTCCACCGAATTCGACGAGCGGCTGGCCCCAAGCCTGAAGCGGCTGCACCTGTCCAAGCGGCTCCTTGAGCGCGTTGCCGGGGTGCGGGAGCGCCGCTGGTGGCCGGCCGGCACCGGGTTCGACGATGCCGCCATCGAGGCCGGCTCCAAGGCCCTGGCCCAGGCGGGCATCCGGCCCGAGGAAGTGGGCCTGCTCATCAACACCTCGGTCACCCGGCGGAGCCTGGAGCCGTCCGTGGCCGTGAAGATCCACCACGGACTGGGGCTTCCCTCCTCGGCGATCAATTTCGACGTGGCCAACGCCTGCCTGGGCTTCGTCAACGGCATCACGCTGGCCTCGAACATGATCGACTCGGGCCAGATCCGCTACGCGGTCATCGTCGCCGGCGAGGACGCCCAACCCACGCAGGAGACCACGTTCGAGCGCCTCAACCGGGAGGATTCGACCCGCGAGGACTACCTGCGCGAATTCGCCACCCTGACGCTGGGCTCCGGCGCGGCGGCCGCCGTCATCGGCCCGGCGGACGCGCATCCCGGATCGCACCGGATCGTCGGAGGGGTCTCGCGCGCCGGCACCGAGCACCACGAGCTGTGCGTCGGCGGCCCGGACGGCATGTTCACCGACACCAAGGGACTCCTGGAGAACGGCCTCAAGCTCGTCGTCGACGCGTGGGACGAGGCCCACGCCAACGGCTGGGACTGGCGCTCGATGGACCGCTACGTGACCCACCAGGTGTCAGCTTCCTACACCAATGCGATCATCAAGGCCGTGGACCTGGTCCGCGAGCGGGTACCCATCACGTTCCCCAAGTGGGGCAACGTGGGCCCGGCCTCGCTGCCGATGACCCTCGCCCAGGAAGCGCCCACCCTGAAAGCCGGGGACCGTGTCCTGTGCATGGGGGTCGGCTCCGGGCTGAACACCTCGATGCTGGAGCTCGCGTGGTAGCCGCGGACGCGCCTGCGGTAACCCGCCCGGGCCCCTGGCCCGGCGTCCGGCCCGGCTGGTCGCGCACCGTCGAGGTTCCCTCGACCGCGGCCTGCGACGGGCCCGGGACGGTCCACCGGTGGCACCTGCTGGACAACGGTCCCGACCTGGAGGCCCGCGGCATCGAGCCGGCAGGAACCCTGCTGTGCGTCCACGGGAATCCGACCTGGTCCTACCTCTGGCGGTCCCTGCTCGCGGCCGCCGCGGACGCGCCGGCCCCCTGGAGGGTCGTGGCCGTGGACCAGCTCGACATGGGCTTCTCCGCCCGCACCGGAAGGTTCCGCCGCCTGGCCGACCGCGTGGACGACCTGGGCGACCTGACGCGGGAGCTGGGACTCGCCGGCCCGGTGGTGACCGTCGGGCACGATTGGGGCGGCATCATCTCGTTGGGCTGGGCCCTGCGGCACCGGGAACTGCTCGCCGGCGTCGTGCTCACCAACACGGCCATCCACCCGGCGGGCTTCTCCCTTCCCCCCGCGCTGAGGCTGGCCCTGCACCCGGGGGTGCACGCCTGGGGCACAACGACGACGCCGGCGTTCCTGCGCGTCACCCACGCCCTGGCGCGGCCGGCCCTGGCGCCCGCCGTTCGCTCCGCCTTCATGGCCCCGTACCTGAGCCCCGCCCGCCGTTCCGGCGTCGGAAACTTCGTGGCCGACATCCCGGCCGATCCCGGGCATCCGAGCTGGGCGGCCCTGGAGGAGATCTCCTCGGGCGTGCGCACCCTGGACGTTCCGGCGCTGCTCCTGTGGGGCCCGAAGGACCCCGTCTTCTCCGACCGGTACCTGCGCGATCTTCTGGACCGGCTGCCGCACGCCGACGTGCACCGCTTCGAGGGCGCCGGGCACCTGCTGCCGGAGGACCGTGACATCACGGCCCCCGTGCTGCGCTGGCTCGGCACCCACGCCGGCCCCGGCGGGACGCCGGAGGACACGGCGGCGAGCGAAGCGGCGCCCTACCGGTCCCTGCTCGCCGAGCTCGACGAACGCGGCACGGACCGGTCCGCGGCCGTGGTGGACATGGCACCGCTGAGCACTATCCCGGGCGCGGCCCACGGCGAAGGCCCGCGGACGCTGTCCTGGGCCGAACTCGCCGACGACGTCGATGCCCTGGCCCGCGGCCTGGCCTCGGCCGGCGTCCGCCCCGGCGACCGCGTCAGCCTGCTGGTGCCCCCGGGCATCGAACTGACGACGCTGATCTATGCCTGCCTCCGCCTCGGGGCCGTCATCGTGGTTGCGGACGCGGGCCTGGGCCGCGCCGGCCTGGGCCGCGCCATCGTCGGCGCGGGCCCGGCCTGGCTGGTCGGCATCGACCGGGCCCTGGCCGGCGCGCGCCTCCTGGGCTGGCCGGGCACCCGGATCTCCGTCCGGCCCGTCTCCGCTGCCACCCGCCGTGCCCTGGGCGTCCGGCACACGGTGCCCGAACTCCTCGCCGCCGGCCGCCGCCTCTCCGGCGGCGATCCCGCCCCGCTGCCGGCGCCGGCACCCGACGCCGACGCCGCTGTCCTGTTCACCTCCGGCTCCACCGGCCCGGCCAAGGGCGTGGTCTACACCCACCGGCGCCTGTCCGCGATGCGGGACACCCTGAAGGCCACCTACGGGCTGCAGGCCGGGTCCGCGCTCGTCGCCGGATTCGCCCCCTTCGCCCTGCTCGGCCCGGCCCTGGGAGCGACGTCCGTGACACCGGACATGGACGTCACCGCACCGAAGACGCTCACCGCCACGGCCCTGGCCCAGGCCGCCGGGACGATCGACGCGACCGTGGTCTTCGCCTCCCCCGCGGCCCTGGCCAACGTCCTGGCCACCGCGGACGCCCTGGACGCGAAGGACAGCGCCGCGCTGGCGCACGTTTCCCTGCTGCTCTCCGCCGGCGCCCCCATCCCGGAACCGCTGCTGGAGCGGGTGCAGGAACTTGTCCCCCACGCGTCCCTGCACACGCCCTACGGGATGACCGAGGCCCTCCCGGTCACCGACATCGACCTGGCCGGGATCCGGGAGGCCGGCACGGGCAACGGCGTCTGCGTGGGAACCCCCGTCGCCGGGGCCCGCGTCCGCATCCTGCCGCTGTCCGCCGACGGGGTGCCCGGCCCCGATGCTCCCGGCATCGACGACTCCACCGCCGCGGCGGACGTCACGGGAGAGATCGTGGTCGCGGCGCCGCACGTGAAGGAGCGCTACGACCGGCTCTGGATCACCCAGCAGGAGAGCGCGTCCCTGCCGGGATGGCACCGCACCGGCGACGTGGGCCACTTCGACGCCGACGGGCGGCTGTGGGTGGAGGGCCGCCTCGGCCACCTGCTGACCACCCCCGAGGGGGTCCGCACTCCGGTCGCCGCCGAGCATGCGGCGGCCGCCGTCCCCGGGGCGGGCCGCGCCGCCGTCGTGGGCGTGGGCCCGTCCGGCACCCAGGCCGCCGTCGCGGTCATCGAGGCCGTCCCGCCGGTCCGCCAGGCGGGACCGGCCGATCCCGGGCTCGCCGCGCAGGTGCGCGCCGCCGTGGCCGCGGGCACCGGCATCCGGCTGGCCGCCGTGCTGGTGGTTCCCGAACTGCCCACCGACATCCGGCACAACTCGAAGGTGGACCGCACGGCGCTGGCCGGCTGGGCCTCCCGGGTCCTGGCGGGTGAACGGGTGGGGGCCCCGTGAGCGGCACCCCTCCCCCGCACGCCGCGGCGTCCCCCACGAACCCGTCCCCGGGCTTCGGGCCCCGCACGGTCCTGGTGACCGGCGCCAGCGGCCTGCTGGGCTCCGCGGTCGCCGCGCTGCTGGCGGAGCGCGGCCACGTGGTCCGCACGCTCCAGCGGCGCCCCTCGCCGGCCGCGGGGACCACGCACGTTCCCGGATCGGTGACCGACCCGCAGGCCGTTGCCCGCGCGGTGGAGGAAAGCGACGCCGTCGTCCACCTGGCCGCCAAGGTCTCCATCACCGGGGACTGGAGCGACTTCGCGGAAACGAACATCCACGGCACCTCCAGGCTCCTGGAGGCCGCCCGCGCCGCCGGCGTCCGGGACTTCGTCCAGGTTTCCTCGCCGTCCGTGGCGCACTTCGGCGCCTCGATCGTCGGCGCCCCCGCCGGACGGGCCGATCCGGCCCGGGCCCGCGGCCACTATGCGCGTTCGAAGGCCGCCGCCGAACTGCTGGCGCTGGCCGAGGACGGCCCCGGGTTCCGCGTGGCCGCGGTGCGCCCGCACATCGTCTGGGGACCGGGCGACACCCAGCTGGTCGAACGCGTCGTCAGCCGGGCCCGCGCGGGCCGGCTGCCGCTGCTGGACGGCGGAGCCGCACTGATCGACACGACCTACCTCGACAACGCCGCCGAGGCGATCGTGCGCACGCTCGAACGGATGGACCACACCCACGGGCAGGCGGTGGTCGTGACCAACGGCGAACCGCGGCCGGTGGGTGAGCTGATCGCCGGGATCTGCCTGGCCGCCGGGGTCACCCCGCCGGCCTGGAGCGTGCCCGGCTCGCTGGCGCGCGGCGCCGGCGCGGTGATCGAGCGGGCCTGGGCCGCGGCCGGCCGGCGCGGCTGGGTCCGCGACGAACCGCCGATGACGCGTTTCCTGGCCGAACAGCTTTCGACCGCGCACTGGTTCGACCAGCGCCGCACCCGGGAACTGCTGGACTGGACCCCCGCGTTGGGGATCGACGACGGGCTCCGCCGCCTCGCCGAACACTACCAAGCGGAGCACTACCAAGGAGCCTGATGGAAACCCTGAGGATCATTGACAGCTGGCCGGCGGAAAACGCCGCCGCGGCCGTGGTGGCCGCCGACGGCCGGGTGCTGGGCCGGCACGGCGACACGGGACGCCCGTTCCGGCTGGCGTCGGTGACCAAACTGCTGTCGGCCTACGCGGTGCTGATCGCCTGCGAGGAGGGCGCGCTGGAATTGGACCAGCCGGCGGGCCCGGAGGGTTCCACCGTGCGCCACCTCCTGGCGCACACCGGCGGCTTCGACTTCGGCGACCGCACCGTCCGCTTCCCGCCGGGCGAGCGGCGGTTGTATTCGAACGCGGGATTCGACGTGTTGGGCGAAACCCTCGAGACGGCCACGGGCTTCGGCTTCGCCGACTACCTGGCCGAGGCGGTGCTGCAGCCGCTGGGCATGGACTCGACCCGCCTGGACGGCTCCCCCGCCGCCGACGGTGTCTCGACGGTGGATGATCTTGCCCTTTTCGCGGCCGAACTCCAGCGGCCGCGCCTGCTCTCGCCCGAGACGTTCGAGGCGGCCACGGCCGTGGTGTTCCCCGGCCTGTCCGGGGTGCTGCCCGGGTTCGGCCGCCAGCGCGAGAACGACTGGGGACTGGGGTTCGAGCTGCGCGGCCACAAGTCCCCGCACTGGACCGGTGCCAAGAGCTCGCCGCGGACGTTCGGGCACTTCGGGCAGGCGGGCACGTTCCTCTGGGTGGACCCGGAGGCGGCGGCCGCCTGCATCGCCCTGACGGACCGCGGCTTCGGCCCGTGGGCCGCGCAGGCGTGGCCGGCGTTCACGGACGCCGTGCTGGAGGAACTGGCCGGGGACGGCGCACCCTAGCCCCTGCCCCGCAGCCCCCGCTGGCAAGACCGGTTCCGCTCCTCCCCAGCTCGTGGCGGGCTAGTACCGGGCGTTGCGCGGCGTGCGCTGGCAGACCGGGCAGGTGTAGGAGGAACGGCCCATGAACGGGTCGCGGCGGATCAGCGACACCACCCCGGCCCCGGCGCAGCGCGGGCACTCCCGGCCGGCCCGCCCGTAGGCGTTCAGGGACCGGTCGAAGTACCCGGAGGCTCCGTTGACGTTCACGTAGAGGGAATCGAAGCTGGTGCCGCCGGCGGCGAGGGCCCTCCCCATGACGTCCTTGAGGGCCTCGACCACCCGCTCGGTCTCCGGCCGGCGGAGCGTGTCCGTGGGCCGGGCATAGTGCAGGCGGGCGGCCCAGAGGGATTCGTCGGCGTAGATGTTGCCGACCCCGGAGACCACGCCCTGGTCCAGCAGCGCGCGCTTGAGGCCGGTGCGGCGCCGGCGCAGGGCGGCGTGCAGGAGGTCGGTTCCGAAGGCGGGGTCCAGGACGTCGCGGGCGATGTGCGCGGCGGCGTCGGGAACCAAGGGCAGGTCGGAGCCGTGCCCGCCGGGGGCGCCGTCCGGCGTCGGGCGCAGGCGGGAGAGGAACAGGCCGCCAAAGATGCGCTGGTCCACGAAGCGCAGTTCGGCGGGCTTGCCCGCCGCGGGCGAGAGTTCCAGGCGCACCTTCAGGTGCTTCTCGCGGGGGGCCTCGGAGTCCTCGACCAGGAGCTGGCCGCTCATGCCCAGGTGGGCGACGAGCGCGACCGGCTCGGGGAGGCCGTCCAGCGGCATCCACAGGAACTTCCCGCGCCGCACGGCATGGCGGATGGTGGTGCCGCGCAGGGTGTCGGCGAAGTCGAGCGGGCCGCCGGCGTGGCGGCGCACGGAGCGCGGGTCGTGCACCTCGAGGTCCTGGACGGTGCGTCCGACGACCCAGGAGTCGAGGCCGCGGCGCACCACCTCGACCTCCGGCAGTTCGGGCATGGCTAGAGGGCTTCCGGGGCGGGCAGGCGCAGCTGCTTCCAGGAGGAGGCCGCGGCCTCCTGCTCGGCTTCCTTCTTGGAAGGGCCGGTGCCGGAGCCGTACAGAGTGCCGCCGATGGACAGCGTCGCCTCGAAGGTGCGTGCGTGGTCCGGGCCGGAGCCGCGGATCAGGTATTCGATGGCGCCGAGCTTGCGGGCGGCGGCGATCTCCTGGATGGCGGTCTTCCAGTCGGTGCCGGCGCCGAGCGCCTCGACGTCGTTCAGCAGCGGGTCGACGAGCCGCATGACCAGCGCGCGGGCGGCCTCGATGCCGTTGGTGAGGTAGGTCGCCCCGATCAGGGCCTCCATGGTGTCCGCGAGGATGGAGGACTTGTTGGCTCCGTTGGTCAGCTTCTCCCCCTGGCCCAGCAGGATGAAGTCGCCGATGCCGAGTCCGCGGGCGATGCCCGCCAGGGCCCGCGTGCTGACGACGGCGGAGCGCCGCTTGGCGAGGTCGCCTTCGGGCAGGTTGGGGTACTGGCGGTACAGGTGGTCCGTCACCGAAAAGCCGAGGACGGAGTCCCCGAGGAACTCAAGGCGTTCGTTGGTGGGAATGCCGCCCTGCTCGTAGGCGTAGGAGCGGTGGGTGAGCGCAAGACGAAGCGTCTCGGGGTCGATGGTGACCCCGAGACGCTTCAGAAGCTCTTCGGTTGAAGGCATCAGACGTGCTTAGGCGTCTGCGACCTTGCGCCCCTTGTACTCAAGGAACAGCGCGGTGCCGGCGGAGTCGGTAACGACCTTCGCCTGGTGCGGCAGGCTGTAGGTCACGCGGCCGTTCTCCACGGTCTTGACCAGGTGCGGCGCAGTTGCCTTCCACTGGGACCGGCGGGCGCGGGTATTCGAGCGGGACATCTTCCGCTTGGGAACAGCCACGGCTAACTCTCTTCTCTCTCGACTGATTCTGTACGTTGTGCCACGTCGTCTGCGGCGGTGTCGGCCAGCCCGGAAAGGGCTGCCCAACGAGGATCCAGGACCCCATGGTGGTGGTCCGGATCCCCTTCGAGGCGTGCCCCGCATTCGGGGCAGAGGCCTGCACAGTCCTCCCGGCACACCGGCTGGAACGGCAGGGCGGTGACCACTGCGTCCCGCAGCACTGGCTCGAGGTCGATCAAATCGTCCTCGACCCGGTACTGGTCGTTCTCTTCGTCATCCTCGAACAGTTCCCTGTCCTCGAAGTAGAAGAGTTCCTGAATATCGGCCTCGAGGTCATACGCGATGGGGTCCAGACACCGGCCGCATTCGCCCTCTATGTGGACGTATGCGGTACCGGACACCAGGATCCCCTCGTGCACGGCCTCAAGTCTCAGGTCCAGATCGACGGGCGATCCTTCCTGAACTCCGATCAGTGCAACACCCAGCTCAGCTGGGGCCGCAACCTGCTCTTCCAAGGTTCGCATGCTCCCCGGGCTGCGCCCGAGGTCCTTGACCGCGAAGGTCAGGGGTGAACTCCGGTCGATTCCGTGCGAGGACGGGCGATCCGAACGCTTACCGCTAATGAGAACTCCTAATAGAACATAGACCGACGGTACATCTTAGCCCGAGGATCGGGGGAAGCCCAAACCGGCTCCCCGGTCCCCCGGCCCGCGGTCAGTTCCGGGCAGCGGCGGGCCGTCCGGCCGCCACCGTGCCGCGCGGGACCTCGGGCCGCTCGAACGCGGAGGGGAACGGGAAGTATTCCTGCAGGAAGTGCTGCATCATCTTCAGCGTCTCCTGCTCCCGGCGCCCGCCGGAGGCCACCTCGTTGAGGCAGAACATCTGCGGCCGCTCGGTCCACATCAGCCGCAGCAGGCGCAGCCGGGCGGTCGCGTCGGAGAGGTCGATGTAGTTGTAGCCGACCTCCCCGGGCACGGCCCGTCCCAGTGCCGTCCCGTAGTAGTGCGCCAGCGAGGAGGGGATGGACAGGTCCGTGTCGCTGCGGAACCGCGCGGCCGCGGTCCGTTCGACCTCGTCGCGCTCGTCCGCCTCGATCGCCTCGAGCGTCGTCCTGAGCTGGGCGTGGGCCACGTGCAGGAACTTGAAGATGGATGACCTGCCGAAACGGCGCTGGAGCACCGCGCGGTTGTTGCGGGCCGCCACGTTCACGGGAAGGTCGCCGGGCTTCTCCGCGCCGATGCGCTGCTTGGACAGGAAGTACCGGCTGGAGCCGTCGGCCGCGTAGAAGAGCTCGGGGTCCACGGGACGCCCGAAGAAGACGTCGTCGTTCATGTAGATGAACCGCTCCGAGAGCCCCTCGATGTGATGCAGCTGGGATTCGATGGCGTGGGAATTGAAGGTGGGTAGGTTGCCCGGGTCCGCGAAGATGTCCCGGTGCGGGACCACGCTGACCCGGCCGCCGTCCGTGTCCAGCCAGCCGGGGACCTGGTCGGCGGTGACGATGTAAATGTGGTTGATCCAGGGCGCGAAGTACTCGAGGGAACGCAGCGAGTAGCGCAGCTCGTCCCTGGACGCGTAGCGGGCCTCGTCGTCGGAGGTGGCCAGGGGCGTTCCGGTGGCCTCCGCCTGGGCGGCGGCACGCTCCGCCCTCCACTCCCGGTCCGATCCGTCGACCCAGGTGTAGACGACGTCGATGGGCGCCGGGGCCGCTGCGGGTTCCGGAGCGCCGCCGTCGGTCCCCTCAAGGACCAGGACGCCGAGCGCGTCCGCCAGCTCGCGCCGGTGCCGCGCGAACCCCGCGTCGGCGACGCGCCACCCGCGGGCCGCCCCCTCGGGCAGGTGCGTTGGGGCGGCGGCCTGGGCCATCAGCCCCTTGATGGCCAGGGCCTGCCTGAGCCGCCGCCGGTCGCGGGCCGCCAGGGGGGATTCCGCAAGGATCGTGCCGGCGTCGAGGGTGCGGAAATTCGCCGCCACCCCGGCGGTGGTCGCGGCCCACAGGAATTCCTCGCGGTGGCGGGCACGGATCCGCTCCGGCGTCCAGTCCGCAGGAAGCCCCGAACGCAGGGCGGTGCCGCCGAAGGTGTTGTTGGCCAGCATCCGCAGGATGTGCGGGGGAAGCAATGAACCCGCCTTGCCTCGCCATGCCGCCACTCGATTTCCCCTTTAAAGCACCATTACGTTTCAGGATTCTTCGCCCGAGACTTTCACCAGATTCCCTACCGATCCTACCAACCGTCCCGCGGCCCGCCGTCGCCGGCCCCTCCCGCGCGGCCCCCGCGGCCGCGCGGGAGGGGCATCCGGACGGGTCCCGGAAGGGTGCCGGGGCGGCCTCCGGCACGGGCGGTTCGGTCCTTGGATAGGATCGTCCGGTGCACGAACTCCAAGTGATCCGCCGCGGACTGCGCGTGGCGTCCGAGAAGGCCCGCTCCGTCGCGGCCGGCCGGCCCACCCGTCGGATGCTGGCCGCCAGGGCGCAGCAGCCGCCGCCGGTCTCGCCCTTTGCCGTGTACTTCGGCGACGGCCCGGCGGGCCTGTACCAGTTGCAGCAGTGGCTGGGCCCCTGGGAGCGCCTAGCCGCCGAGGTCGCGCCGCTCACGCTGTTGCTGGGGGATCCCCGGGCGGCGCGGGAGATCGCCGGCCGGACCACCCTGCCGGTGGTGCTGGTTCCCGGATCGGCGCCCTTCGAGCGCTTCCTTGCCGAGCACCGGGTGCGCGCCGTCTTCTACGTGAACAACAACCAGGCCAATTTCACCGCCCTGCGCGTGAACGGCCCCGCCCACGTGCACCTGAGCCACGGCGAAAGCGAGAAGTCGTCCATGGCCTCCAACCAGCTGAAGGCCTACGACTTCGCCTTCATCGCGGGGCAGGCTTCGCACGAGCGCATCCTGGCCGCGGTGCCCCGGTTCGACGAGCGCCAACTGGTCCACATCGGCCGGCCCCAACTCGGTTTCCCCGGGATCGCGGATTTCCCCCCGGCCGCGGGAACCACCACCGTGCTCTACGCCCCCACCTGGGAGGGCGACTCGCCCGCGATGGCCTACAGCTCCCTGAAGACGCACGGACGGCGCCTCGAGGGCCTGCTCGCCGATCCCGGAGTGCGGGTCATCCTGCGCCCGCACCCCAAGACGGGATCGGTCGACCCCTCGTTCCACAGGGTGCTTGCCGGCTTGCGCTCGGCGTTGCAGCAGGCCAACGCGGGTCGGACCACTGCCCCCCACGTCTACGACGACGGGCCGGAGCCGCTGGCCTCGCTGGCGGTGGCAGACGTCGTCCTGGCCGACGTCTCGGCCATGGCCATGGACGCGGTGGGGCTCGGCAGGCGAACCGCCCTGTGCATCAATGGGGACCGACCCCGGCAGGCCCCGGGCGCACTCACGCTCGCGGGGGCCCTGCCCACGTGGTACCGGCACGAGCCCCGGGACTTGCGTTCCGCGATCGAGGCCCTGGCGGCCGCGCCGGTCCCCGCCGCCCAGGATGCGTTCCGCCGCCACGTCTTCGGCGACGACGGCGGCGACCCCTGCGGACGGTTCCTGGCTGCGGCCCGGGACCTCCTCGCCGGCTGAGGCTCCAAAGCTGGGCGCCCGCGGGGGCGCCCAGCGGATCAGGACGCTGCCGGGCTGAGCTGGGCTGTCGGGCTGGGCTGGCGGGGCTGCTGCAGCTGCTGCCGGCGTTCGGCGATCAGCCGCTCGATCTCCTGTTCGAAGCTCTCCGTGGACTCGCCGCGGTGCAGCCCGCCGAAGTAGAACTCCCGCATCCCGGCTCGCCGGGCGGCCCGTTCGTCCCCGAAGATCCACTCCCGCAAGCGTTCCCCGACCGCTGCGGCGTTCTTCCCGCTGACCACGCCGCAGGCGCGGGCCAGCGGGGAGTCCTGTTCCAGCTTGGCGCCGTTGTTGCGGCGGTCGGTCAGGACGATCGGCTGCTGGGGCCGCAGGTACAGGAAGTCCAGCCCGACGCTGGAAATGTCGGTCACCAAGGCATCCACGGCGTCGAACATCGCCAGGATGTTGCCCTCGGGCAGGAAGGCGTGGCCGCCGTCCGCCGCCGCCGCCTCGATCAGCCGGACGATCTCTCCGTGCGCGGCAACCATGGAGGGCGTGGTCGAGTCGAGGACGCGCGGGTGCGGCTTGTAGACCAGGCGGACCTCGGGCATCGCAAGCAGGGCCGCCACGATCGCCGGCCCGTACGGCTCCACCGAAGTGTAGTTGTTGACCTCGTTTTCGCCTTCCCAGGTGGGCGCGTACATCACCGTGGTGCGGCCGGGGACCGGGAGCAGTTCAGGAACGAAGATCTCATCGAGCTGCGGGCGGCCGGTCACCACCAGGCGGTCCAGGTCAAAGTCGAGCAGGCGCGCCTTGTGGCGTTCGATCGCCGCCGGTCCGGCAACGAAGATGCGGTCATAGGCCTTGGCCTTGTTGGAGACCATGGAGATCTTGTCGCTCTCCCCGTGGTTCACGTGCACGTGGACCGGCCACGGGTGCTCCAGCGACTGGAAGTTGCTTTGGCCGTTGTTGACGTAAAGGACCATGCCGTAGTCGTTGGACTCGTACAGGTCCACCAGGTCCGTGAAGCGGCGGATGAAGATGCGCGGCAGGTCCGTGAGGGGGGCCAGCGCACGGTAGGCATCGATGCGGCGGCAAATCACCAGGACCCGCTTCTTGCGGTGGAGGGTCTCCAGCACGGGGAGCCACTGGACCAGCTGGTAGATCTTGTCGGCGCCGTCGCCGTAGTAGACCACGACGTCGCCGGGCACCGGCACGCCGTGGAACTCCATGGCGGCGGCGCGCGTCGGGCGCACCCCCAGGAGGGGCAGGACCCTCCGCACCGCGCCCGTTTTGCCGATCTGGGCCCCCGCGGCCTTGATCCTGTATTTGATGGTCTCGGAAATGACCGTCACCGATACTCCATGTTTTTTCTGCCCCGTAGGGAAATTTTTGTCCCCGCAGGGAATTAGCTGAGTTCCTTCACGATCTGGCTGATGCTGTCCAGGGTGCGCTTGAGCTCCTCGACGTGGCGTTCGTCGAAGGCGCTCAGGACGCGTTTCATCTCCGTGGTGGAGATGCCCTCGGTGCGGGGCAGGTACACCACCTCGACGCTGTCGCCCAGGTCGTCGAACTTGCCGCGCCAGTCGTCGCCGATGCCAAAGACGTCGACGCCGTACCGCTGGATGTCGAGGCGCTTCTGCGCCCAGTTCTCCTCGGGGATGGCCTCGTCGACGTACTTGATGGAGCGGACGATCTCGATGCGCTGCTCGAACGGCACCACGGGCTTCTTGCCCTTGACCGCGTTGAACTCGTCGGTGGAGACGCCGACGATCAGCCGGTCCCCCAGCCCGCGAAGCCGCTTGAGGACGTTCAGGTGCCCGATGTGGAACAGGTCAAAAGTGCCGTAAGTTAACACCGTCTTGGGCACATGGACTCCCGTAGTCTGCCGATTGTTAAGATTTCATCTCATTTTATCCCATGGGTCTGTGTCTCCCCTGTGGCGACGCGGCCCGCACCCGTTGAGCGCCCCCGGCGGCGGGCCTATAGTCGCCCCATGCACCTCCACTCGGCGGCGCACCGTCCACGCGGCGGCGGAACGGGGGACCATGGATGCGCCGGAGCAGGAGCGGCTCCTCATCGAACTGGCCGACATCGGCCCCGGCATGCTGGCGCAGGTGGGTGGCAAGGCCCTGAACCTGGGCGTGTTGCTGGCCGACGGGTTGCCCGTCCCCGGGGGCTTCTGCCTGACCACGGCCGGCTATGCGGCCATGGCGCGCGACGCCGGCCTGGAGGGCCCCGTCGATGCCCTCGGTCCGCTGGATCCGGCCGACCCCGCTGCGCTGGCCGAGGCGACCGCGCGGATCCGCGCCGCCGTCCATGCCACTGCCGTCCCCCAGCCGGTCGCCGCCGCCGTCCTGGAGGCCTACGCGGGCCTCGGAACCGACGTGCCGGTGGCGGTCCGCTCCTCCGCCACCGCAGAGGACCTTCCCGAGGCGAGCTTCGCCGGCCAGCAGGACAGCTTCCTCAACGTGCGCGGCGCGGATGCGGTGATGGAGGCGGTGCGGGGCTGCTGGGCCTCGCTGTGGACCGACCGCGCCGTGGCCTACCGCGCCGCGCACGGGATCGGCCAGCGCGGGGTGGGCCTTGCCGTCGTCGTGCAGGTGATGGTGCCGGCCGCCGCCGCCGGCGTCCTCTTCACGGCCAACCCCGTCACCGGCACCCGCCGGCAGGCGGTCGTCGACGGCGCGCCGGGGCTGGGCGACGCCGTGGTGTCCGGGGCCGTGGCCCCGGACCACTTCGTGGTGGACACCGGCACCGCGCGGATCCTCGAACGCACGGCCGGCCCGCGGCCCGACGGCGGGGGCCGGGACGGCGGGGGCCCGAACGGCCGGCTGTGCCTGACCGATGCCCAACTGCTGCAGCTGACGGAGCTGGGTGCCAGGGCGGAGGCCCTCTTCGGTTCCCCGCAGGACCTGGAATGGGCCGCCGAGGCGGGCGGCGCCCTCTGGCTCACGCAGTCGCGGGCCATCACGACCCTGTATCCGGTACCGGAGGGACGCGGCTCCGTCGAGGGGTCCCGCGTGTACCTGTGTGCGAGCCTGGCCCAGGGGCTGGTGCGCCCGCTGACCCCCATGGGAATGGCGGCGATCGCCGGGATGCGGGACGAACGCAGCGGCTGGTTCCTGGCGCAGGCCGGCATGCGGCCCTTCGTGGACCTGACCCCGGTGGTGCGCAGCGCCAGCGGGCGGCGCACCATGCTGAGGATGTTCCGCGTGGCCGAGGCCCGCTCGGCCGACCTGCTCCAGACGATCTACGCCGATCCCCGCTTCTCCGTCACCCGGGGCGCCCGCTCTCCGAACCTCCTCTCCGGCGGCGGCGCCCGGCAGGTGGGCGCGCTGCTGCTGCGGATCCTTCAGGCCCTCCTGCGGCCTGAGGCCGCGGTGCGGCGGATCCAGGAGGTGGGGCGCAGGCTGGAACAGGACCTGGCCCTCGCCGAACCGGCCACCCCGGCGCAGCGGCTGGACCATGTGGAACGGGTGATGTCCACCGCCTTCTTCTCGCTGGTGCCCGGGGTCCTGCCGGCCCCCGCCACCGGGTACGCCCTGCTGGGCGTGGCCCGCTGGCTGCTGCGCGGGATCGCCGGACCCGGCGAGCTGCAGGCGGTGCTGGCGGGGCTGCCGAACAACGTCACCACCGAAATGGACCTGGAGCTGTGGCGGCTGGCCGACCGGCTTCGGGCGGACCCCGCCGCGGCGGCGGCCCTGGAGTCCGAACCGGCGGCCGAACTCTCCCGCCGGTACCTGGCCGGCACCCTGCCGGCGGCCCTGCAGGACGGCCTGGCCGCGTTCCTGGAACGCTACGGGCACCGGGCCGTGGCCGAGATCGACCTGGGCATGCCGCGCTGGTCCGACGATCCGGCGCACCTGCTCGGCGTCATCGCCAACTACCTGCGGCTCCCCGCGGGCCATCCGACGCCGGAGACCCAGTTCGCGCGGGCCGCGGCGGAGGCGGAAGCCAAGGTGGCCGACCTCACGGCGCGCGCCCGGGCCCGCGGACGGCTGCGCGGGGCCGCCGTCGGGCTGGCCCTGGCCCGGGCCCGGCAACTGTGCGGGCTGCGCGAGCAACCCAAGTTCTTCATCATCCTGTCCTTCGCCGCACTGCGCCGCCAACTGGCCGAGGTGGGCGCGGCGCTGGCCTCCGACGGACGGACCGCCCGGCCCGACGACATCTGGTTCCTGGCCCCGGAGGAGGCCCGGGTGGGCCTGCGCGGGGCGGACCTGGCGGAGATGGTGGAGCGGCGGCGGGCCACCTACGGGCGCGAACTGCAGCGCCGCTACGTGCCCCGCCTGCTGCTGTCCGACGGGACCGACGTGGAGGCCGCCGCGGCCGCCACCCAGTCCCCACCGTCCGCGGCGGGGGCCCCGGTTCAGATGCTGCGCGGCAGCCCGGCATCGGCCGGGACGGTCACCGGCAGGGTCCGGGTCATCACCGATCCGGTCGGGGCCCGGCTGGAGCCGGGCGAGATCCTGGTGGCGCCCTCCACCGACCCCGGCTGGACCCCGCTCTTCCTCACGGCCGGGGCGCTGGTGATGGAGATGGGCGGTGCCATCTCCCACGGGGCCGTGGTGGCGCGCGAGTACGGGATCCCGGCGGTGGTCGGCGTCCCCGAAGCCACCCTCCACCTGCGGACGGGGCAGACCGTCACCGTGGACGGGGCGGCGGGAACCGTGGTGGTTGTGCCGGCGGAGGCCGGAGCCGTGGAGGACGGGCCGGCGGACGCCTGAAGCGAGGGAGGCCTGAACCGGTCCCTCGCCCGGAGCGCAAGCTTCCGAAACACAGGTTTTCGAGTATTCCCTGCTCTTGTCCCCCGCCAGCGAAGACCCCATTCTGAGTCTTGACATGCACACCCGGATTGGGGTCCGGGTGCATTGAATACTTGGGGGTTGCAATGTCGCAATGCTTTCCGTCCACACGTGTATTAATCGCCAGGTTTGGGGCAGCGGCGATGGCGGGAACCGCCGCACTGCTGCTCGTCCTCCAGGCCCTGGTCGCGCCGGCCGCCGCGCCGCCGGGCCTTAAACCGCCGGACGCCACACCGCCGTCGTCCTACGCCGCCCCGAACATGGTGCACTTCGAGCTCGCGGCCACGAAGTACCTTTCCGCCGTCACCACCGGCAGCGTGCGGGTGCGCACCGGTCCCGGCACGAACTACGCGTCCATCACCCTGTTGGTGGAGGGCACGCGGGTCAAGCTGCTGAAGAAGAATTCCAAGGGCTGGTGGCAGGTCACGATCGGCCGCAAGACCGGCTGGATGAAGGGCTCCTACCTGAAGCTGTCCACCAAGGCCGCCACCAACGCGATCGGCTACCTCGCCTCCGGCAAGGGCTTCGAGGACAACGGGGACAAGGGGCCGAACAAGACCTCCCGCGTCGTCCTGACCTACGACGACTGCCCGAAGACCCTGAGCGACTTCAACGCCGTGCTGAAATACGTGCAAGCGAAGAACATCGGGCTGGCCATCGCCCCGACCGGCGACTGCATCGCCGACTTCGAGGACCGCTACGGGGTGAACCTGGCCACCCTGGCCCGCGCCAAGGGCCAGTGGGTCATCAACCACTCGGCCGTCCACCAGGACCTGCGTCCGCTCAGCTGCGCCGCCGCCGCACGGCAGTTGAGGCTCACCGGGGTGAGCACCAACTACGGCCGCCCGCCCCACGGGGCAGTGGACGGCAGCGTCGAATGCGCCTACGCATCGGCCGGGATGAACATCTGGACCTGGGACGTGAGCACCCAGGACTGGGAGCACGAGAACAAGGCGCTGACCATCTCCCGTGCCGTCACCAAGGCCAAGCGCGGCTCCTCGGTGCTGATGCACATGTGGACGCCCGGTTTCACCCCGGATGCGATCCGCCAGATCAAGGAGGGACTGTCCAAGCGCGGGCTCAGCCTCTGCCGCGCCTACCGCGGCATGGACAACGCCGGGGCCATCACGACCACCCCGCGCTACCTGCCGGACTCCCTGCCCTGCTAGCGCGCGGGGCAGACCCTTTCGTGTCGACTGCGTCGCCACGCAGGGACCCGACTGCCCCGCGCTTTGCGGGGGAACGGCCCTTTCGTGTCGACTGCGTCGCCACGCAGGGACCCGACTGCCCCGCGCTTTGCGGGGGAACGGCCCTTTCGTGTCGACTGCGTCGCCACGCAGGGACCCGACTGCCCCACGCTTGGCGGGGCTCAGATGACGGGCGGACGGCCGGCCAGGGCCATGCGCAGGTGGGTGCGCCACCTCAGCTTGGGACGCGGGTGCGCGTACCAGGGGCTGGTCCGCCAGCCGGAGCGCCAGCCGGCGGCGTACTGGCGCAGGCCGCGGCGGTCCTTGCGCAGGCGGATCCCCTCGATCAGCCCCCAGCTGCACACGTAGGCCCAGCTGAAGGGCCAGTGGAGGTTGCGCCGGGCCAGCCAGACGCGGTTGCGGGCGTTGAGCCGGAAGAACTCCTCGTGCCGGCGCGGGTCCACCACCGGGTGTCCCACGCGCATGTCACCGGCGTACCAGACACGGTGGCCGGTGTCCCAGACGCGCCAAGCCAGTTCGATGCCCTCGTGGGCGTACCAGAAGCCTCCGGCCCAGCCGCCGGTCTCATCGAAGATCCGCCGCGGCATGACCAGGCACGTCTCCCCCACGTGGAAGACGTTGCTGGGAACGGAGGCGGTGCGCTTGTTTAGCCGCGGGATCCAGCGCCGCGGCGAGTCCGCGCGCTCGGGGTCCTCGATGCGCGGCTGCAGCAGGCCCATGTCCGGGTGGCGCTCGAAGCGGCGCGCGGCCTCCAGCAGGAAGCCGTCGTCGAGCAGCCAGGAGTCGTCGTCGAGGAAGAACAGGTACTGCCCGCGCACGTGCGGGACCCCCGCGTTGCGTCCGGCCGGGATGCCCAGGTTTTCGGGCAGGTGCACGGCCTTGAAGCCCTCCGGCAGCCCGGTGGGCTCCCAGCCGTTTCCGACCACCGCGACGTCCAGGTCCACCCCGCGCTGGGCCAGCAGCGAGTCGAACGCCCGCTGCAGTTCCGCCGGCCGGTTGCCCATGGTGAGGATGACGACGCCGAAGCCGGGCCGGTCGGACGCCCGCGGCGCGCCTGCCCCGATCGGCTGGACCGCGCTCATGCGACCAGCCGGGTGGAAGCCATGTTGGACAGGAAATGCCCGAGGTTCACGAACACGCAGGCCGGAAGCAGGATCCACAGCATCCACTGCTCCCCCAGCCCCGGGCTGCCCAGCAGCGCCGAGACGATCGAGGCGGCCAGGATCAGCAGGCTCAGCTCGACCGCGTGCAGCAGCCGGTGGAAGGGCAGGAAGCGGGCCAGCCGGCGCAGCTTGCCCACCAGGGAGGTGGCGGGCACGGCGCGGGCGGCGGCGGTGTCCGGTAGCTTGCCGAGCCCGGCCATGCCGCGGGCGGCGTGCACCATCAGGGACTGCGAGCGGTTGAGCACCAGCAGGACCGCCACGGCGGCGCCCACGAACAGGATCGCCCAGGAGTCGGCGCCGAAGGGTGCGCCGCCGGCCAGTTCCAGCGCCACCCGGCAGCCGAGCGCGATCGGCAGCAGCGCCTCGGTGGTGTGGTGGCCGACCATGTCGATGAAGATGCCCTTGGGGCTCTGCGATTCGCGCCAGCGCGCCACCTCGCCGTCGCTGCAGTCGAAGTACAGCTGCAGCTGGGAGAGCACCACGGCCAGCAGCGGCCCCCAGATGCCGGGGACCAGCAGGGCCGCGGACATCGCCCAGCCGGAGAGGATCATCAGCCCGGTCACGCCGTTGGCGGTGATGCGGGTGCGCAGCAGCGCCGCGGTCAGGTAGATGGAGATGTGCCGCAGGTACAGTTCGGCGGTCCAGTGCTCGGCGTTGCGGCGCGCGCGCACCTCCGGGGGCTGGCAGACGGCGCGCAGTTGCTCCAGGGTGGGACGGACCGGGCGCGGCCTGCCGTCGCGGCCCATGCGCACCCCGGCCTCGCCGGTGCCTGTGCCGGTCATGCGCGCACCCTTCCCTTGTCCAGCGTGGATCCGGCGCCGGCGGCACGTCCGCGCACGAACCCGACGGCCCACGGGAAGTGGATGGTCGGCAGCACCGCAAGCATCAGCAGCCGCTCGCGCGGGCTGAGCCTGGACTTGGCGGTGGCCGCGGCGGCAGCCACGCCGCCGAGGTAGGCCACCGGCGCCAGGCGCAGCAGGGCCAGTGCCGCCGTCGTGCCCCTGGCCGGGGCGGCCGGGCGCACGAACCAGGAAACGACGCCGGCGGCGACGGCGGCGACCACCGCCGGCGGCAGGTCGTGGCGGCGCGACTTGCCCTCGCGGTGGCGGCGGGCGATCTCGCCGCGCCAAACGCCGGAGGCGTAGGACTGGCGGCGCAGGTCGCGCAGGCGCTCGCGCGGGTAGTAGACGGTGCGCAGTTCCGGATCGAACCAGACGGTGCGGCCGGCGTTGCGGATGCGCAGGCACAGCTCCCAGTCCTGGGCGCGCCAGAGCGATTCGTCGTAGTAGCCGACCTCGTCGAAGACCTCGCGACGGAAGATGCCCAGGTAGGCGGACTCGGCCGGGCCCTCCGGGGCGCCGGAGTGGTAGGCCGCGCCGCCCAAGCCGGCCGGGGAATGGTAGGCGGCGGCGACGGCGCGCTGCAGCGGGGTCCGGCCCCGGGCGTCCATCAGTCCGCCGACGTCGGAGGCGCCGGTGCGGAACAGCGTCTCGACGCCGCGCCTGGTGTAGCCGGGGGCCAGCGTGGAGTGCGCGTCCACGCGGATGACCACCGGGTAGCGGGAGGCCTTGATGGCCAGGTTCAGGGCGATCGGGGTGCGCCCGCGCGGGTTGTGCACGAAGCGCACGCGCGGGTCCTCGGCGTGGAGCTGCTCGACGATGGCGGTGGTGTTGTCCGTGCTGGGTCCGAGCGCCAGCACGATCTCCTTGTCGCCGTCGTAGTCCTGCGCCAGGATGCTCGCCACGGCCTCGCGGATGTACCCGGCCTCGTTGAGCACGGGCATGACGTAGGAAACGCCGGGCTGCTGGTCTTCGGTGGTTTCCGGGCTCACTTCTTCGATTCCTTGTAGGCCTTCACGACGGCGGCGGGATCCCCGTCCATTTCCAGCACGCCCTTGTTGATCCAGATCACGCGGCTGCAGGTGTCCAGGATGGACTTCATCGAGTGGGAGACCAGGAACACCGTGCCGGCGTTCTCGCGGATCTCGCGGATCCTCGCCTCGCTGCGCTGGCGGAAGCGGGCATCGCCCACCGCCAGGGCCTCGTCGACGATGAGGATCTCATGCTGCTTGGACGCGGCGATGGCGAACTTCAGGCGCGCGGACATGCCGGAGGAGTACGTCTTCATCGGCAGGTCGATGAAGTCCTCCAGCTCGGCGAAGGTCACGATCTCCTCGCGCAGCGCCTCGACCTCCTTGCGGGTGTAGCCCAGGGCCAGCCCGCCGAGGGTGATGTTCTTGTCGCCGGACAGGTCCGGGATCAGGGCCGCGCCCACGCCCAGCAGGTTGGGGCGGGAGGAGGCGTAGACCGCCCCGGAGGCCGGCGGGGTCAGGCCCACGATGGTGCGCATCAGGGTGGACTTGCCCGAGCCGTTGGACCCGATGATGCCGATGGACTCGTTCTCGTAGGCGGTGAAGGAGACGCCCTTGACGGCGTGCACCTCGCGCAGGCCGCGGGTCCGGGTGAACAGCTTGCGGTTCGCCGCGGAGCCGGCGGCCTTGCCGCTGGAGTAGACCTTGTACTTCACATGCAGGTCGTCGACCACGACGACGGGGCGGCGGGTGTCCACGGCGTCCGGTTCGGCCTTGGCCGGCGCGGAATCGACCGGGCGGTCCGGCGACGCCGGGGCGTCCCCGCCGTCGCGGCCCTCCCCCGGCACCTGTCCGGACATGTGCCGCGGTGCGGGCCCTTCCCCGCCCGGGCCGGGCTCCCGACGGAGCACGTCGTCGAAATTAGTTACCTCGGCCATAGCGCTCCTCAGCTACCCAGAAGAAAACGACGCCGGCCACGAAGGTCACCACGGACCAGATCGAGAACAGGAGCCAGTAGAGGGACGGATAGGACTGGCCCTCCATGATGCAGCCGCGGGCGATGGTGAGCACCTGGTAGAGCGGGTTGAAGTCGTAGACGGTCACCATCACGGGGTACGCGTTGAAGATCTTCTCCACGCTGAACAGCACCCCGGAGGTGTAGAAGAGGACCCGGGTCACCAGCGGCAGGATCTGCGTGATGTCGCGCAGGTGCACCGTGAGGCGGGCGCAGATCAGCGCCACTCCGGTGTTGAAGAGGCTGAAGAGCCCCACCAGCGGCAGCACCAGCAGCCAGGACCACTGCGGCGCAGTGCCGAGCGCCACGCAGTAGATGAACATGACGCCGAGCATCGGCGCCAGCTGGAGCAGGTTCTGCAGCACCGTGGAGACGGGCAGCGAAATGCGCGGGAAGGCCAGCGACTGCACCAGTGCCGCGTTGCCCGTGATCGACTTCGCGCCCTGCACCATCGAGGAGGAGAAGAACTCGAAGAGGAACACGCCGATGACCACGAAGACCGGGAAGTCCTCCGGCCGGTTGGCCCCCTGCAGGAGCCCGAAGATGGCCCCGTACATCAGCGCGTTCAGCGTGGGCTTGATCACAACCCACAGCATGCCCAGCCGGTTGCTGTTGTTGCTGGCCTGGATTCGGCTCCTGGCCAGCTCGAACATGAAGTCCCGCCGCGCCCACGCCTGCTTCAGGTAGGAAGGCAACGCCGGCCTGGCTCCCACCCGTTTCAGGTGGTTGCGGGCTGCGAAGTCGGCTGCAGTCATGCCTTGGAAAACCTCATCATTCGCGTGCGGGGGCCGGCTGCCGGCGGCAGGAGCCCTTCAATTCTAGGCGATCCGCAACCGCGGACGTCCGCCTACCCGTTGGCGGCCGGCGTCGACTCCTCCTGCGTCTTGACCCAGGCGGCCATCGTGTCCGCCTTCAGCGCGGCGCCGATGTCCGCGATGGCGGCATCGTCCTTGAGCACGATCGACTGCCCGTCGAGGGAGGTTCCGATGCCCGCGGTCGGGAGCGTGAACAGTTCGACGTCGGAGGTGCGCATGTCCTTCAGCTGCAGTCCCAGCCCGGCGGCCGTGGCGGCGTCGAACGTCGCGTCGAAGGACAGGTACGGGGAGACCTTGTCGATGACCTCGTAGATGGTCGTCGGGTTGGTGAGCGTCTCGGCGGTGAGGAACTTGGCCATGATGGCCTTGATGAACTTCTGCTGGTTGCGCACCCGCTGGTAGTCGCCGTCGATGAAGGACTTGCGTTCGCGCACGAAGCGCAGGGCGCGGTCCCCCTCGAGGGTGAGCTTGCCCACCGGGTAGAAGTAGTCGGTGTCGTGGGCCGTGAAGGCGAAGTCGTTCTTGACCTGGATGCCGCCCAGGGCGGTGGTCAGGTCGCGGAAGCCCTCGAAGTCGATCATCGCGACGTGGTCGATCTTGGTGTCGAACAGCCCCTCAAGGGTCTGCACCACCAGCGGGGTGCCGCCCAGGGTCATGGCCGCGTTGATCTTGTGCTCGCCGTATCCGGGGATGTCGACCCAGGTGTCGCGCATGATGGACATCACGTACATCCCGGAGCGGTCCTCGGGAATGTGGAGCAGCATCATCGTGTCCGCGCGCTGCTCGGTGGCACCCGCCGCCTGCGTCTGCGCGGAGGCCTTGGGCGTGCCGTTGTCGGCACCGAGCAGCAGGATGTTCATGGACCCGTCGTCGGGGTCCTTCACCGGGCGCGTCTGCTCCGAGGGGAAGGCCTGGGCGATCTGCTGGGTCTTGCCGTTGAACATGTTCGCCAGGCTGGTCAGGTACGTTCCGGCGACCAGGCCCGCGACCAGCACGATCCCGAGTGCGCTGAACAGGATGATGCGCACGGGACGGCGCCGCCGTCGCGCCATGCGACGCGGGACATATTTGCCCACCGGGCTCCTACCTCGTGTCAACCAAGTACTCCAGTTTCTAGGGCCCATTGCCTGCGGCATCGGTCGGGACCCGGCCTTGTCGGCTCCGGGTCCCGTTTCCGCCAGCGTAAGGGCGATGTCTGAGTGGGCCCTGTGACCGGGCCAAGCCGCGCGGCTAGAGGCCGGCGACGAAATCCTTGAGCCAGGGCACCAGCTTCGGGCCCAGGTCCTCGCGTTCGGAGGCCAGCTGCACGACCGCCTGGATGTAGCTGAGCTTGTCGCCGGTGTCGTAGCGGCGGCCGCGGAACACGACGGCGTACACGCCGCCGCCTTCGGCGTCGGAGGCCGCCAGTTCCTGGAGGGCGTCGGTGAGCTGGATTTCTCCGCCGCGTCCGGGAGCCGTGTGCTCGAGCACGTCGAAGACGGCCGGATGCAGCACGTAGCGCCCGATCACCGCGTAGTTGGACGGCGCTTCCTCGGGTGCCGGCTTTTCCACGAGGCCCTTGACCTTGACGTAGCCCTGGCCGTCGATGGTCTCGACGTCGGCGCAGCCGTAGGCGCTGATCTGCTCCGGAGTCACCTCCATGAGGGCAATCACGGATCCGCCGGTCCGCTGCTGGACCTGGATCATCGGGCCGAGCAGGTCGTCCCGTTCATCGATGAGGTCATCGCCCAGCAGGACCGCGAACGGTTCGTGCCCCACGTGGTGGCGGGCACAGAGCACGGCGTGGCCCAGGCCGAGCGGGTCGCCCTGCCGGATGTAATGGATGTCACCGAGCGCGGTGGCCTCCTGGATGCGGCGCAGCTTCTCCTCGTCGCCCTTGCCCTGCAGGGTGGCTTCCAGGCTCGGCACGCGGTCGAAGTGGTCCTCGAGGGCGCGCTTGGAACGGCCGGTAACCATGAGCACGTCGTTCAGGCCGGCCCGTGCAGCCTCCGCCACGACGTATTGGATGGCGGGCTGGTCGACGACCGGCAGCATTTCCTTCGGCATGGCCTTGGTGGCCGGAAGGAAGCGGGTCCCCAGGCCCGCCGCTGGGATGACCGCTTTGGTGACGGGGTTCGGATGGCTCATGGGGCCAACTTTACTCGACCCGGCGTCCGGACCCCGGCAGGAAGCCCGGACCTACCGGCCCGTACCAAGCCGGCGCAGCGCCGCCTTGGGCAGGAAATCGGACACGTCTCCGCCGAGCGCCTGGACTTCCTTCACCAGGGTGGAGGACAGGTGCGTGTACCGGGTGTCGGCGGTCAGGAAGACGGTTTCCACCCCGGTCAGGTGGCGGTTCATGGCCGCCATCGGCACCTCGTACTGGTAGTCGAGGCTGGAGCGCAGCCCCTTGACGATCGCCTCCGCGCCGACCTCGCGGCAGAACCCGGCCAGCAGCCCATCGCCCATGCCTTCGACGCGGATCCCGGCGAGTCCCGACACGGACTCGCGGACCATCTCCAGGCGGTCGGCCTCGGTGAACATGTATTTCTTCGAGTAGTTGGTGGACACCGCCACCACCACCTCGTCGAACAGGTTGGTGGCACGGGCGATGATCTCCAGGTGGCCCTTGTGGATGGGGTCGTAGGACCCGGGGCAGACGGCTCGGCGCATACCCTGCAATCTACCAAGGCACCGCCCCCGGCACAGCGGATGTTCACTCCGGCACGCCGGAGCGCTTGCCGCCGGTGCGACTTGGGATAATGGGCGCATGTCCCATGACTCCCCCACGCCCGCATCCCCCCGGACCGCTTCCGTCCCCGGCGCGCCCTGGCTCCGGGCCGCCGCCGGCGCCAACCTGCTCGGCCCCGACGGCTTGCCGGCCGTCACGATCTTCGAGGAGATCACCGCCCTGGCCGCCCGCAACGGGGCGATCAACCTGGGGCAGGGCTTCCCCGACGAGGACGGCCCGGCCATGATGGCCGAGCTCGCCCGCGAGGGCATCGCCTCCGGCCGCAACCAGTACGCCCCCGGCAGCGGCCTGCCCGAGCTGCGCCGCGCCGTCGCGGACCACCAGCAGCGGTTCTACGGGCTCGCACCCGACCCGGACGCCGGCGTCGTCGTCACCACCGGCGCCACCGAGGCCATCGCCGCGGCGGTGCTCGCGTTCGTCGAACCCGGCGACGAGGTCCTCACCTTCGAACCGTTCTACGACTCCTACGGGGCCATGGTGTCGCTGGCCGGGGGCATCCACCGCACCGTGCCGCTGCGCGCCCCGGACTTCCAGCCCGACCTGGCCGAGCTGCGGGCCGCCGTGACCGACCGCACCCGGCTGATCCTCCTGAACAATCCGCACAACCCCACCGGTGCGGTGTTCGGCCGCGAGGTGCTGGAGGAGATTGTCCGGCTCGCGCACCGGCACGACTGCACGATCGTCTCCGACGAGGTGTACGAGCACCTCACGTTCGGGGTCCGGCACCTGCCGATCGCCTCGATCGACGGTGCGTGGGAGCGCACCCTGACCATCTCCTCGGCCGGGAAGACGTTCTCCTACACCGGTTGGAAGGTCGGCTGGGCGTCCGGCCCCGAACAGCTGGTCACCGCCCTGCGCACCGTCAAGCAGTTCCTCAGCTACAGCTCCGGCCCGGCGTTCCAACCGGCCGTTGCCGCCGCCCTGGCGCTGCCGGACGAGTTCTACGCGGGCTTCGCCGCGGCGCTGCAGGCCAAGCGGGACCTGCTCTGCGTCGGGCTGGAGGCCGCCGGGCTGGAGGTGTTCCGTCCCTCCGGAACGTACTTCGCGGTCACCGACACCGCCCCGCTGGGCTTCACCGACGCCGCGGCCCTGGCCCGTGCGATGCCCGCCGCGGTGGGGGTGGCCGGCATCCCCGTGTCCGTCTTCTGCCACCCGGAAGGCGCCGGGCGAACCCGTTCGCTGCTGCGCTTCGCGTTCTGCAAGCGCGAGGACGTGCTGCGCGAGGCGTCCGCCCGGCTGGCCGGCCTGCTGGCCCTGCGCCCCTCAGGGACTCCGTGAGTCCGGCGCGCCAACGCTGGCTCTCCGGGATCGGCGAGCATGCGGTGCTGGAACCGGACGCCTGGGTTCCCGGCGCCTGGGTGCTCTCCATCGGCGGGCGGGAACAGTCCCACGTGAATCTGGCCGCGCCTCAGGAGATCTTCTACGAGTACCTGCGCCGGCTGGCCAACCATCTTGACCTGCTCGGCGCCCCGGGCGCCCCGCTGCGGGTGCTGCACCTGGGGGCGGGCGCCCTGACGCTGGCCCGCTACGTGGCGGCCACCCGTCCGGGGAGCCCGCAGGTGGCCGTTGACCTGGAGCGCGAGCTGATGGGGTTCGTGCTGGAGGCGTTGCCGCTGCCCGCCGGAGCGGACGTGCGCCTGGTGGTGGACGACGCCCGCACCGTGGTGGACTCGGGGCTGCCCGGCGAGCGCTTCGACGCGATCGTGCTGGACGTGTTCTCCGGCGCCGATGCCCCGGCGCAGCTGACCGGCCCCGACTTCTACGCGGCGGTGGCCGCGCGGCTGGCCCCGGGCGGCGTGGCGCTGATCAACGTCGGCGACGACCCGCCGCTGCGCTTCGCCAAGTCGCAGCTGGCCGCCATGGAGGAGGTCTTCGGGTTCGTGACCGTCGCGGCGCCGACGGAAATGTTCAGCTGCCGCTACCCGGGCAACCTGATCATGATGGGTTCGGCGGAGCGGTGGGACTCCGCGCGGCTGGATGCCCTGCGGGCGGCCGGTCCGCACCCGGGGACGGCGCTCACCGGTCCCGACCTCGACGCCTTCCGCAGGCCCTAGCCCCCGCCGAATCCTGACGCGTAAGTGCGGGTGCACACCGCAATCCTGACGCGTAAGTGTGGGTGCTGTCCGGAATCCTGACGTCGTGGTCCATGCCGCGCCCTCAGGATTTTGCTACCTCCCGGGCAGTATTTTCCGGATTCTGTTCACCGGCACCACAGGCGACCACCGCCGTCGTTCTCGGCCCGGCGGCCACCCCCGCGCGCAATTCCGGGAACACTGTCCGCAAGTGAGCAATATTTCGCGGGAACTGCCCGGGAGGCAGCAAAATCCTGGAGGAGGCGGGGCGGAAGGCTCTCTTCCGGCTGGCACCTACGCCTCGTTGCCACTATTCCCGGGAGCACCCACACTTACGCGCCACTATTCCCGGCGGCACCCACACTTACACGTCACTATTCCGGGAGCACCCGCACTTACGCGTCACTATTCCGCGGGGGCGTCGGGGTGGGTGTCGGGTTCGGCGAACCAGAGGGTCGTCTCCCCGTACTTGCGGTCCGCGAAGCGGCGCAGGCCCGCGGGCCAGCGCGGTTCGGGCGAGCGGGTGGAGCGTTCCACCACCACCACCGCCTCCGGTTCCATCAGCGGGGCCAGCCGGTCCAGCGTGGCGGCCAGGCCGTCCTCGCCCAGCGGGTAGGGCGGGTCCAGGAAGGCGATGTCCCAGCCGCGCCCGGCCTCGGCCTCCGCCTCCAGGAACCCGTCGACCCCGCCGCGGCGCACCGAGACGGCCGTCCGCCCCAGGGCGCGGTTCACGGTGCCGGCGTTGGCCTGGCAGGCGGCGACCGCCTTGGGTGCCTGCTCCACCAGCACCACGGCGCGGGCGCCGCGGCTGGCGGCCTCCACCCCGAGCGCGCCGGAACCGGCGAACAGGTCCAGCACGCGGGCCCCGGAGAGCACGTCGTAGCTTTCCAGCCTGGAGAACAGCGCCTCCTTGACCCGGTCGGTGGTGGGCCGGGTGGCGTCCCCGGGCACGGAGGCCAGCGCCAGTCCTCCGGCCGCCCCCGCGATGATGCGTCCCATTGTTGCTATCCCCTTTCCAGGAAGGCCTGCATGTCTTCGTCGACCCAGTCGCGCACCGCGCGGTCCAGCGCCGGGTGCGCCTCCAGTCCGCCGGGTCCGTCCACGATCGCCTCGGCGTCCTCGCGGGCGGCCGCGATCAGGTCGGCGTCCTGGATCACGCGTAGCACCTTGAGCGTGGATTTGCGCCCCGACTGGCTGGACCCGAGGATGTCGCCCTCGCGGCGCTGCTTGAGGTCCTCCTCCGCCAGCGCGAAGCCGTCCCGGGTCGCGGCGACGGCGTCCAGGCGCGCCCGCGACGGGTGCCCCTCCTCGAGCCAGGTCGCCAGCAGGCAGGTGCCGTGCAGCCCGCCGCGGCCCACCCGGCCGCGCAGCTGGTGCAGCTGGGAGATGCCGAACGCGTCGGCGTCGACGACGGCCATCAGCGTGGCGTTGTGCACGTCCACGCCGACTTCGATCACGGTGGTGGAGACGAGGATGTCGATCCGCCCGGCCTCGAAGTCGGCCATGGTGCGGGCCTTGTCCTCCGAGGCCAGGCGACCGTGCAGTTCCCCGACGCGCACCCCCTCCATCAGCGGCATCGCGCGCAGCCGGGCCGCCATCGCCTCGACCGTGTCGCGCGGGATCTTCTCGGGGGCCGCCCCCGCGGCGCCCTGGCCGTCGGCCCCGCCCCGACCGGCGGCGCCGTCCGCAGCGGGAGAGGCCGCCCCGGCGGGCCCGCCGTCGTCCTCCGTGGCCGTCTCGGTGATCCGCGACACCACCACGTAGACCTGGTGGCCCTGGGCGACCTCCTCCCGCATGAGCTCGAACAGCCGGGTGCGGTACTTGGGCTTGGCCAGCGGGACCACGTGCGTGTTGATTGGGGCGCGGCCGGCCGGGAGCCCCTCCAGGGTGCTGACCTCCAGGTCGCCGAAGACGGTCATGGCCACGGTGCGCGGGATGGGGGTGGCCGTCATGACCAGCATGTGCGGGGTGGCGCCGGCCTTGGCGCGCAGGGTGTCGCGCTGTTCGACGCCGAAGCGGTGCTGTTCGTCCACGACCACCAGCCCCAGCTCGGCGAACTGGAGGTGCTCGGAGAGCAGCGCGTGCGTGCCCACCACGATCCCGGTTTCCCCCGAGGCCACGCGCAGCAGCACCTCCTTGCGCCGGGCGGCGGTCATCGACCCGGTGAGCAGGTCCACCCGGGTGGCGTGCTCGTCCCCGCCGAGCATTCCGGCGGCGGCCAGCGGGCCGAGCGCGCGGGTGATGGACTGGAGGTGCTGGGCGGCGAGGACCTCGGTGGGGGCCAGCAGCGCCGCCTGCCCGCCGGCGTCGATGACCTGGAGCATGGCGCGCAGCGCCACGAGCGTCTTGCCGGAGCCGACGTCGCCCTGCAGCAGCCGGTTCATCGGGTGCGTGCCGGCCAGGTCCGCGGCGATCTCCGCCCCGGTGGCGCGCTGGCCCGGAGTGAGCTGGAACGGCAGGCACGCGTCGAAGCGCTCCAGCAGCCCCCCGGCGGCGGGCGGGCGCGGCACGGCCGGCTGGCCGCGCCGGTGGGCGCGGCGCTGGGCGATGGCCAGCTGCAGCAGCAGGGCCTCGTCGTAGCGGAAGCGGCGCAGCGCCCGGTGGGCGTCGCGGAGCTGGTGCGGATGGTGGATGGCCTGGTAGGCGGCGGCCCGGCCCAGCAGGCGGCGCCGGCGCAGCAGTTCCGCGGGCATCGGGTCCGGCCAGCCGGCCTCGTCGACGCCGGAGAGCGCCAGCAGGACGGACTTGCGGATCGCGTCGTTGGCGAGCTTGCCGGTGGAGGGGTAGACGGGGATGGGACGCGGCTCGGCGTCGGCGGCGGATTCGAGCACGGCGTACTGCGGGTGGGTCAGTTCCAGGTGCTCCCGGTAGCGGGTCACCCGGCCGCTGAACATCGCCACGGTGCCGGTGTGCAGCTCCTTGAGCGCCTGGTACCCGTTGAAGAACGTCATCCGCAGGTGTGCCTGCTCGGGTCCGAAGGCGTCCTTGACCACGACCTCCACCAGCATGCCGCGCCGAGTGTGCATGCGGCGCTGCGTGATGGTGTCCACCTCGGCGACGATCGTGACGTCCTCCCCCAGCGGCAGCGTGGCGATCGCGGTGAGTTCGCCGACCTCCAGGTAGCGGTTGGGGAAGTGGTTCAGCAGCTCGCCGACCACCTCGTAGCCGAACCCCTTGTGCAGCTTGTTGTACGCGTCCTTGCCGATGACCGCGCCCAGCGGCGTGCCGGGCCCGAAGGCGGTGCGGTCGGCGTCCTCAGCCTTCATGGGTGCACAGGTCGGTGACGGAGACGTTGACCGGCTCGCCCGCCCGGCCGATGGCCTCGAGGGCGTCTTCCTCGCGCGGCACGTGCACGTGCACGCGCCAGCGGTACCCGTCGTCGGTCTCGTTGACGGCGGTCATGATGACCGATTCCCCCACCGCGTCCAGTTCGGCGCGCAGCGTGGCGGCCTCCAGCGGCGAGAGCGCGATCGTGCACATGACCTCGACGCCGGACTCGGGCCGCACGTTCGCGGTGATGTGCGGGTCCTGGATGCCGTAGCCGTGCAGCGGGGCGTAGCGGTCGTCGTCGAAGGCCTCCCCCGTCACCGCCGCGCGCAGCGCGTCCAGCGTCAGCAGCAGGCCCACGGCGCCGGCGTCGACCACGTGGGCCGTCGCCAGCGGTCCCAGCTGGGCTTCGGTGGCCACCACGGCCCCAAGCGCGACGGCGCACACGGCGTCGAGCACCTCGACGACGGCGGCGCGGCTGGTGGGCTCGATCCTCGAGTGCATCACCGTCTCGGCGGCCGCGTCGGCGGCCTCGGCGATGATGGAGAGCATGGTGCCCGGGACCGGGTCGCTCAGTGCGGACCAGGAGCGCACGCGGGCCCGGTCGAGTCCGGCGGCGATGAGCTGTCCGGTCAGGCGCTGGTGCCCCAGCAGGGGTTCGGCGAAGCCGGCGAACATGACCGCCAGCAGGGTGCCCGAGTTCCCGCGCGCGGACTCCATGCCGGCGCGTCCGGCCAGCCCCAGCAGTTCGCCCAGGTCGTCGGCGTCGAGCATGGAGACGGCGTCGTGCGCGGTGCGCGCGGTCAGGTAGAGGTTGCTGCCGGTGTCGCCGTCGGCGACCGGAAAGATGTTGATGGCGTCCAGCCGGTCGCTGTGGTTGCCCAGGAGCCTGACGGTGCCGTCGAGCCAGGCCAGCACCGCGGACGCTCCGGTGGCGATTTTTGCCGTCATCTGCGGGTATGCCCCTTTCGTTCCGGCCTACAGCCCGTGGTCCTGGACGAACCCGGCGACGTCGTCCTCCGCCAGCGCGCCGGCCAGTGCGGCGATGGCCGCGGTGTCCGGCAGCACGATCGACTGTCCGTCGGCCGAGCGGCCCGTGCCCAGGGTGGGCAGCGTGAAGAAGTGCATGTTCCCGGAGCGCGTCCGGGCCATCGAGAGCCCCACCCGGCCCGCCGCGAGGGCGTCCAGCGATTCGTCCACCGCCAGGTACGGGGAGATCTGGCCCACCGCGTCCCAGACCGTGGCGGGGCTGGTCAGGGTCTCCCGGGAGGTCAGTTCACCGAGCAGGGCCTTGAGGAAGACCTGCTGGTCGCGCACGCGCTGGTAGTCCCCGTCGGCGAACGCCTTGCGTTCGCGCACGAACGCCAGGGCCTGCTCGCCGTTCATGGGCTGCCTGCCCTCGGCGAAGTGGTGGCCCTTGAGCTGGCTGGCGTCGAAGGCCACCGGGACGTCGACCTCGACGCCGCCGAGCGCGTCGGTGAGACCCTTGAACCCCTCCATGTCGATGGCGGCGACATGGTCGATGCGGGTGCCCAGCAGCGTCTCGATGCTCAGCACGGCCAGCGGCACGCCCCCATAGGCGAAGGCCGCGTTGATCTTGTGGCTGCCGTGGCCCGGGATCTCCACCCAGGTGTCGCGCATGATCGAGGCGACGTACACACCGGAGCCGTCCCCGGGGACGTGCACCAGCATCATGGTGTCCGAGCGCCCCGAGTTGAGCAGGCCCGCGGCGGTCGCGGAGGTCCCGCCGGTGTCGCGCGAATCCGAGCCGAGCAGCAGGATGTTCGTGGCGCCGGTGGCGTTGGCCGCCGGGCGCAGCGCCTCTTCCGGGAAGGCCGGGGCAATGGTGGCGGTCTTGGACTCGAAGCTGCGGGCCAGTGCGAACAGGTAGCCCCCCACCGCCAGGCCCGCCAGGAGCACGAGCACCAGCACCGCCGCCAACAGGGCGCGCACCGGCCGCCGACGCCTGGCCGGGGCACCGCCCGCTAGCCAGTCGTCGAATTCGTGCTGCGCCATCATGGCCCTTCCTGAAGGAGACATTCAGTCCCATCCTAGCCGTGCCGGGCAGGCGGTAAGGTGTTGTGGTGCGTTCCCAAACCCCGTTTCACCACGTTCGTCCCGTGCTGGCGGCGCTCGCCGCAGGCACCGCCGTCGTCCTGTCCGGATGCTCGTCCACCGCCGCCGTCCAACCCGCCGACGACGCCGCCAACCCCGCCTGCGCCTCCATGATGGTGCTCCTGCCGGACGTGCTCGCGGACCTGGACCGGCGCCAGACGAACAGCCAGGGCACCGCGGCGTGGGGCGACCCGGCGCAGGTGGTGCTGCGCTGCGGCGTCACCGTGCCCGGCCCCTCCACCGACCCGTGCGTGAGCGTGAACGGCGTGGACTGGCTGGCCAAGGAAGGCGACCCGGCCTGGACGCTGACCACCTACGGGCGCACCCCGGCCACCGAGGTCCTCTTCGACCCGAACCAGGTCCCCTCCAGCACGGTGCTGGCCGAACTGGCCACCGCCGCCGCGAAGATCCCCGCCCAGGGCAGCTGCACCACCGTCGACAAGTCGGTGGACCTGCCCTGAGCCGGAACCTGCCTAGCGCAGCCCGGTGCGGCGGTGCAGCGCCAGCCAGATCAGTTCGTCGATCAGGTCCGGGTAGGCCAGGCCGCTCTTGGCCCACATCTGCGGGTACATGCTCACCGGGGTGAAGCCGGGCATGGTGTTGATCTCGTTGATCACCCAGCGCCCGTCCGGGGTGTAGAAGAAGTCCACGCGGGAGAGGCCCTCGGCGCCGACGGCGTCGAACGCGTGGGCGGCGAGGCGGCGGACCTCCTCGACGGCCGCGTCCGGCAGCTCGGCCGGGCAGCTGAGGGCGGCGGCGCCGCCGTCGACGTACTTGGCCTCGAAGTCGTAGAAGCTGTGCGCGCCCGGGGCCACGGCGATCTCGCCCGGCAGCGAGGTGCGCGGCGCGTCGGAACCGCGTCCCTCCAGCACGCCGCACTCGATCTCGCGTCCGGCGATCCCGGCCTCGATGACCACCTTCGGGTCGTGTTCGCGGGCGGCCTCGACGGCGGCGCGCAGTCCGGAGGGCTCGTCGACGCGGCTGATCCCGACGGAGGAGCCGGCGCGGGCGGGTTTGACGAACAGCGGGTAGGCCAGGTCCGCGGCGGTGGCCAGGGCGGCCTCCGGGTCGCGGTGCCACTGCTTGTCGGTGATCACCACGTAGGGTCCGACCTCGAAGCCGGCGGCCTCGAAGACCACCTTCATGTAGTGCTTGTCCATGCCGATGGCGCTGGCGGAGACGCCGGAGCCGACGTAGGGCACGTCGGCGAGCTCAAGCAGGCCCTGCAGGGTGCCGTCCTCGCCGAACGGGCCGTGCAGCAGCGGGAAGACCAGGTCCACCGGGCCGAGGCTGCGGCCGGCGTGGCCGGCGTCGTTGGCCACCAGTTCGCGCGATCCGCGGGTGGCGTCCAGGCGCAGCGTTCCCGCGCCGGCGGGCACCTCGGGCGCCGCGCCGGAGGCCAGGGACCAGCGCTCGTGGTCCGCGTCCACCAGCGACCATTCGCCCTCGCGGCTGATCCCGACCGGGACCACCTCGTACTTGGCGCGGTCGATCGCGTGGAGCACGCCGGCGGCGGTGACGCAGCTGACGGAGTGCTCCGAGGAGCGTCCCCCGAACAGCAGCGCGATCCGCGGTTTGCGGGCCAGGTTGTCGGTCATGCAAGTTCCCCTTCGGATTTCAGCTGCCGGCCCAGCAGTCGGGCTGCCATCGCGTCGACGCTCAGCGTGCCCTCGAGGACCATCACGACGGCCTCGGTGATGGGCATCTCGACGCCGTGGCTGTGCGCCAGATCCAGGACGGCCTGACCCGACTTGATGCCCTCGGCGGTCTGCGTCATGCGTTCGTTGACTTCGGTCAGGCTCAGGCCCTGCCCGAGCAGCCGGCCGGCGGTGTTGTTTCGGGACAGCGGCGACGAGCAGGTCGCCACCAGGTCCCCGAGGCCGGCGAGCCCGGCCATGGTTTCGAGGCGGCCGCCGAGGGCGACCGCAAGGCGCGTGGTTTCGGCCAGTCCGCGGGTGATCACGGAGGCCTTGGTGTTGTCGCCCATGCCGCGGCCGTCGCAGATGCCCACGGCCAGCGCGATCACGTTCTTGACGATGCCGCCGATTTCGACGCCGACCAGGTCGGTGTTCGTGTAGGGGCGGAAGTATTCGGGGGTGCAGGCCTCCGCGATCCAGGTGGCGGTCTCCTGGTCGGTGCAGGCGACCACGGAGGCGGTGGGCTCCTCCCGGGCGATCTCCAGGGCCAGGTTGGGTCCGGAGACGACGGCGATCGCGTCCTGCGGCCAGTCGAGCTCCTCCCGGATGATCTCGCTCATGCGCGCGTCGGTGCCGCGCTCGAGGCCCTTCATCAGGGACACGACGACGGCGCCGGCCGGCATCGCGGCCTTGAAGGAGCGCAGTTGCTCGCGCACGGTCTGCGCCGGAACGGCCAGCACCACCACGTCCGACCCGGCCAGCACGGCCGCGAAGTCGGTGGACGCGGTGATGTTCTCCGGCAGCACGGTTCCGCCCAGGTAGCGGGCGTTGGTGTGCAGGCCGTTGATTTCCGCGGCCGCCTCGGCGCGCCGCGCCCACAGCTGGACCTCGGTGCCGCTGCCGGCGCCGGAGTCGGCGAGGACCTTGGCGAAGGTGGTGCCCCAACTGCCGGCACCCATGACCGCGATCTTGCGCGGTGCCGTCCTCACCGGGCGGCCTGGCCGTCGGCCGGATCCGCCGCGGTGCCGGCGTCGGGCTTGGCCTGGAAGTCGCGGCCGGTGTGGGCCTGGCCGTGCTCGGCCGGGTCCCACAGGGACAACGGGGGTTCCTCGCCGCGGATCTCGGCCAGCTGGGCCGTCAGGGCCGCCATGATCCGGCTGGTGGCCTCCTCCAGGACGGTGCGGGTCATGGGGCCGCCGGCGAGGTCGGAGAGGTCCACCGGGTCACCGACCACCACGCGCACGTGCTTGCGCGGGAACGGCTTGAGGCCCTTGGCGTAGCGCGGGAAGAGCTCCTGGGCGCCCCAGTGGGCGATCGGCACCACCGGCGCGCCGGTCTGCAGGGCCAGCCGCGCGGCACCGGTGCGCCCGCGCATGGGCCACAGGTCCGGGTCCCGGGTCAGCGTGCCCTCGGGGTAGACGATGATCGCCCCGCCGGATTCGAGCAGGGTGCGGGCCGCCGCCAGCGACCGGTTGGCCCCGGCCGAGGAGCGCTCCACCGGCACCTGCCCGGTCGCGCGCAGCACGGCGCCGACGACGGGGATGCGGAAGAGCGATTCCTTGGCCATGAAGCGCGGCAGGGCCCCGTGGTTGTACAGCGCGTGCCCCACGACGAGCGGATCGAACTCCGTCACGTGGTTGGGGCAGGCGATGAAGCCGCCCTGGGGCAGCTTCCCGAAGCCCTCGTGGCGCTTGCCGATCAGCAGGTTCAGCAGCGGGCGGGCCGCGCCCGCGACGATCCCCCAGGTCAGGCGGGAACCCAGCGATTCACTCACGATCGCTCCCTACGCGGTCAGCTCGACGCGCGCCCCGAGCCCCTGGAGCTTGTCGAGGAAACGCTCGTAGCCGCGGTTGATCAGTTCGATGCCGGTGACCCGGCTGCTGCCTTCGGCCGCGAGGGCGGCGATCAGGTGGGAGAAGCCGCCGCGCAGGTCCGGGATGTCGATGTCCGCCCCGTTCAGCCGCGCCGGACCGGTGACCACGGCCGAGTGCAGGAAGTTGCGCTGGCCGAAGCGGCACGGGACGGCGCCCAGGCACTCGCGGTGCAGCTGGATGGTGGCGCCCATGCGGACCAGGGCCTCGGTGAAGCCGAAGCGGTTCTCGTACACGGTCTCGTGCACGATCGACACGCCCTCGGCCTGGGTCAGCGCGACCACGAGCGGCTGCTGCCAGTCGGTCATGAAACCCGGGTGGACGTCGGTCTCCAGCACCAGCGGCTTGAGCGGGCCGCCCGGGTGGAAGAAGCGGATGCCGGCGTCGTCGACCTCGAACGCGCCGCCGATCTTGCGGTAGGTGTTCAGGAACGCGGTCAGGTCCTGCTGGTCGGCGCCCTCGACGTAGATGTCGCCGCGGGTGACCAGGGCGGCGGAGGCCCAGGAGGCGGCCTCGTTGCGGTCCGGAAGGGCCTTGTGGTTGTAGCCGGAGAGGTGGCTCACGCCCTCGATGCGGATGACGCGGTCGGTCTGGACGGTGATGATGGCGCCCATCTTCTGCAGCAGCGCGATCAGGTCCATGATCTCGGGTTCGACGGCGGCGCCCTTGAGCTCGGTGATGCCTTCGGCCCGCACCGCTGTCAGCAGCACCTGCTCGGTGGCCCCCACCGACGGGTACGGCAGCTCCAGCTTGGCTCCCTTGAGCCCGCCGGGCGCGGAGATCGCAATGCCGCCGGGGCGCTTGTCCACCACGGCCCCGAAGCTGCGCAGCACGTTCAGGTGGTAATCGATGGGGCGGTCGCCGATGCGGCAGCCGCCGAGGTCGGGAATGAACGCCTCCCCGATGGCGTGGATGAGGGGCCCGCAGAAGAGGATCGGGATGCGGGAGTCGCCCGCATGCGCATCGATCGCGTTGGAGGGGGCGGTCTTTGCGCCCTGCGGATCCAGCGTCAGGTCACCGGTGTCCGGGTCCTTGTCCACCTTCACGCCGTGGAGGGTCAGCAGGCTGGTGACAATCTCCACATCCCTGATTTCGGGGACGCTGCGCAACAGGGACGGCCCGTCGCCGAGCAGTGCCGCGACCATGGCTTTCGGCACCAAATTCTTGGCGCCCCTGACTGTCACTGTTCCCTTGAGCGGCACGCCGCCGTGGATAGTCAGGACTTTGCCCATGGATAAAAAACCTCACGATTGACTGGCCCCGAAAAGCGCCGGGGATTCCTAGTAAGCATACAGCCCCCGGCATGGCCGGGGGCTGTGCGGTGGCGGTGGCGGACGCTACGGCTTGGCGGGCAGCGTGGCCGGCTTCCAGCTCGGGCGGCCCGCCTCGTAGGCGGAAATCGCGTCCTCCTGCTGCAGCGTCAGGCCGATGTCGTCCAGGCCTTCGAGCAGCCGCCAGCGGGTGTAGTCGTCGATCTCGAACGGGGCGTGGATGGCGCCGCAGGTGACCGTGCGCGACCGCAGGTCGACGGTGACCTGGGTGCCCGGGTGGTTCTCGAGCTCCTTCCAGATCAGCTCGATGTCGGCCTGGTCGACCTGCGCCGCCACCAGGCCCTGTTTGCCCGAGTTGCCGCGGAAGATGTCGGCGAAGCGGGAGGAGAGCACGGCCTTGAAGCCGTAGTCCTTCAGGGCCCACACGGCGTGCTCGCGGGAGGACCCGGTGCCGAAGTCGGGGCCGGCGACCAGCACCGAGCCGGCCGCGTACGGCTCCTGGTTCAGGATGAAGGCCGGGTCCTTGCGCCAGCCGGCGAAGAGCGCGTCCTCGAAACCGGTGCGCGTGATGCGCTTGAGGTAGACGGCGGGGATGATCTGGTCGGTGTCCACGTTGGACTGGCGCAGCGGGACGCCGGTGCCGGTGTGGGTGGTGAACTTCTCCATGGCGGGGCCTCCCTAGGCGTTGACGGGGACGGGCAGGTCGGACGGGGAGCTGAGCGTGCCGCGCACGGCGGTGGCCGCGGCGACCACCGGCGAGACCAGGTGGGTGCGCCCGCCCTTGCCCTGCCGGCCCTCGAAGTTGCGGTTCGAGGTGGAGGCGCAGCGCTCTCCCTCGGCGAGCTGGTCCGGGTTCATGCCCAGGCACATCGAGCAGCCGGCGAAGCGCCACTCGGCGCCGAAGTCGGTGAAGATCCGGTCCAGGCCCTCGGCCTCGGCCTCGAGGCGGACGCGGGCCGAGCCCGGGACCACGATCATGCGCACGTTGGGGTCCTTCTGGCGGCCCTTGACGATCTCGGCGGCGGACCGCAGGTCCTCCATGCGGCTGTTGGTGCACGAGCCCAGGAAGACGGTGTCCACCCGGATGTCCTTCATCGGGGTGCGGGCCTGCAGGCCCATGTACTCGAGGGCACGCTCGCAGGCGGCGCGCTCGTTCTCGTCGGCGAAGTCCTCCGGGGCGGGGACGGCCGAGGAGAGCGACACGCCCTGGCCGGGGTTGGTGCCCCAGGTGACGAACGGCTCCAGCTCGTCGGCGTCGAGGGAGACCTCGGCGTCGAACACGGCGTCGTCGTCGGTGTGCAGGGTCTTCCAGTACTCGACGGCGGCGTCCCAGTCCGCGCCAACCGGGGCGTGCGGGCGGCCCTGGAGGTAGTCGAAGGTGGTCTGGTCCGGGGCGACCATGCCGGCGCGGGCGCCGGCCTCGATCGACATGTTGCAGATGGTCATGCGCGCCTCCATGGACAGCGCGCGGATCGCGGAGCCGCGGTACTCCAGGACGTAGCCCTGGCCGCCGCCGGTGCCGATCTTGGCGATCACGGCGAGGATGATGTCCTTGGCGGTCACGCCCGGCTTCAGGGTGCCCTCGACGTTGATGGCCATGGTCTTGAACGGCTTCAGCGACAGCGTCTGGGTGGCCAGCACGTGCTCCACCTCGGAGGTGCCGATGCCCATCGCCAGCGCACCGAAGGCGCCGTGCGTGGAGGTGTGCGAATCGCCGCAGACCACGGTCGTGCCCGGCTGGGTCAGTCCGAGCTGCGGGCCCACCACGTGGACGATGCCCTGCTCCTTGTCGCCGAGGGAATGCAGGCGCACCCCGAACTCGGCGCAGTTGGCGCGCAGCGTCTCGATCTGCTTGCGGCTGGTCGGGTCCGCGATCGGCTTGTCGATGTCCAGCGTCGGGGTGTTGTGGTCCTCGGTGGCGATCGTGAGGTCCAGGCGGCGGACGGGGCGGCCGGTCAGGCGCAGGCCCTCGAACGCCTGCGGGCTGGTAACCTCGTGCACCAGGTGCAGGTCGATGTAGATCAGGTCCGGCTGGCGTGCCGCCCCCTCGCCCTCGCCCTTGCGCACGACGTGCGCGTCCCACACCTTTTCGGCCAGCGTCCGCGCTGACTCCTGAGCGGCCATTGCCGGCTCCTTCCCTGACGGTTTCCCACGACTTATCCACTGAAACACCGCACCGCCCGGGAAATCCAGCTTCCCGACTTGCATCTCACATAATGAGACGGAAGTATCATTTTATGGACAACTCAAGTGGCGTAGGCGTCATCGACAAGGCGGCCGCGGTCCTCGACGCGCTCGAGGCCGGCCCCACCACCCTGGCCCAGCTGGTGGCCGCGACCGGGCTGTCCCGGCCCACCGTGCACAGGCTGGCGCAGGCGCTGGTCCACCACCGGCTGGTCGGCAAGGACGTCCACGGGCGCTTCGTGTTGGGCAGCCGGCTGGTGGAGCTGGCCTCGGCCGCGGGCGAGGACCGGCTGATCGCGGCCGCCGGGCCGCTGCTGATCCAGCTGCGCGACGCCACCGGCGAGAGCTCCCAGGTGTTCCGCCGGCAGGGCGACTCGCGGGTCTGCGTGGCCTCGGCCGAACGCCCGGTGGGCCTGCGGGACACCATCCCCGTGGGCACCCAGCTGTCCATGCGGGCGGGATCCGCCGCGCAGGTGCTGCTGGCGTGGGAGGACCACGAGCGGCTGCTCGACGGCCTGCAGAACGCCCGCTTCACCCCCACCATCCTGGCCGGGGTGCGCCGCCGCGGCTGGGCCCAGAGCCTGGGTGAACGCGAGCCCGGCGTCGCCTCGGTCTCCGCCCCGGTGCGCGGGCCTTCGGGCCGCGTGATTGCCGCGGTGTCCATCTCCGGGCCGATCGAACGCCTCACCCGCCAGCCCGGGCGCCTGCACGGGGACCTCGTGTGCCAGATCGCGACCCAGATCAGCGAGGCGCTGCGCCAGAACGGGGAGTGAGCCCGGCCGTTAGGGGGTGCCTGGCGGCCGGACCGCCGGTCCGGCTAGCCGCCGAAGTGGTCGTACCCGGGCCGCTGCCCGTGCAGCCGGGCCAGGGCCTCCGCCGCGGGGCGCCCGTCCACGCGCACCGGGGCGGCCGCTCCCGCAGCGCCCGCCCCGGCTGCTTCCACCACGCTTGCTTCCACGACAGCGCCGACGCGGCGGAAGCCCTCCGGCAACGGGGTCCCGGGCGGGAAGGCGGCCAGCAGCCCGTGGTCCTCTCCCCCGGAGAGCACCCAGAGCAGCGGCGGCACCCCGGTGGCGGTTCCGGCCCCTGCCAGCGCGGCGGCGTCCTCTGCCAGCGCGGCGGCCTCCAGGTCGATGCCGCATCCGCTGGCCGCGGCCATCCGGCCGGCGTCGCGCACCAGCCCGTCGGAAAGGTCAAGCATCGCCCGGGCCCCGGCCCGCGCGGCCTCCGGGCCCGCCGCCAGCGGCGGCAGCGGGCGGGCCTGCCGCGCGACCAGGGCGCGTTCGGCCTCCCCCAGCGTTGCGTACGGGACCGGGGATTCGAGCAGGGCCAGCCCGGCGGCGGCGGCGCCGAGCACGCCGCAGACCGCCAGGGTGTCCCCCGGCCGGGCGCCGGAACGCACGACGGCGGCGCGGCCCTCCAGGCTGCCCGTCGCCGCGGCGGTGACGGCCAGTTCGCTGCCGGCGCCGAGGTCGCCGCCGGCCAGCGCGCAGCGGTCCGCGCCCAGCGTGCGCACCGCCGCGGCGTAGCCGTCCGCCAGCGACTCGACCCAGGCCACCGGCGTGTGGGCCGGCAGCGTCAGGCTCATGACCAGCGCGGTCGCGACCGCCCCCATGGCGTTGATGTCCGAAAGGTTCTGCGCGGCGGACTTCCACCCGACGTCGAAGCCGGTGGTGCGGTAGCCGTTGGGCCATTCGAGGCGGAAGTCCTGGTCCTGGACCAGGGTGTCCACCGAGACCACGAAGCGCCCGTCCGGCGCGGCGACGACGGCGGCGTCGTCGCCCGGGCCCAGCAGCGCCGGCGCGCCGGCCAGCCGGGGCAGGATCCGGGCCAGCAGGCCGGCCTCCCCCAGGCCCGCAACGGTGGGACCCGCGTCGGCCGTATCCACAGCGACCGGTTCCGCGGGGCCGGTGTCAGCCACGGGCCACCGCCAACGCCTCGGCGAAGCGGTTGTACCGGCTGACCTCGTCCGCCACGGGCGCCACGACCCGGGTGGCCGCGACCCCGGCGACGGCGGCGTGCAGCCTCCGGGACACGGTGCGGGCGCGCGCGGCGGCGGCGGCGCGGGCCGCCACCCCGGAGGCGAGGCCGAGCACGATGCCCAGCAGGACGCCGGTAACCAGCATCAGCGTGGGCACCGGGATGCCCTCCACCACGGGGACTGGCGGGACCGGGAACTGGAGGAAGCCCATGACCGCGAGTCCGCCCAGCCAGGCGGCCCCGGCCAGCGCCACGGCCAGGGCGATCCACTGGACGATGCCGGCCACGGGCCACCACCAGGATCCGCGCCCGGCACCGATGTCGGTTCCGGCGATCGCCTGGTCCAGGGCATCCGGCAGGGTGTCCGCCGAGCCGCGGGCGGCACGCCGGATGGAGGCGCGCCACACGTCGGGGGCGCCGCCGGCCGCGGCGTCGGCGAAGGTCCGCACCGCGGAGTCCGCCTGGGCGCGCTGCGCGGCGCCGGCGGGAGGCAGGGCGGTGCGGTTCAGCGCGGGGTTGACGCTCCGGCCGACCAGGTCCTTGCTGTCCAGGTTCAGGCGGCGCAGCGGGTCCGGGCGCAGCTTGCCCAGCCAACGCACCACCGGCCAGCCGGTGCGCGCGTGCGCGTCCTTGCGGTAGCTGTCCCGGACCGCCTGCACGACGATGCCCACCCCGGAGGCCTCGGCAAGGTTTTCCGACAGGCGGCGAACCGCCTCCTTGCCGGGCAGCTCCAGTTGGTGCGGGGCGGGGGCGGCGCGGTTGGGGGCCGCGTCCTCCCTCCCGGCCTCCCCCCAGCCGGCACCGAGCACGGCGATCGGCCCGGTGGCCGCGGGCACGGCGTCGGCGGCCAGGGCCCCGGCCAGCGTGTCCGCGGCCGCGCCGACGTCGGCCAGCAGGCGCTCGGTGGCCGCGGTCCGCTCCGCCGTAACCGCGCCGACGGCCTCGCGCAGCTTCCCGACGCCTTCCCCGGTCGCGGCGGACACCGGCAGCACGTCGATGCCGGGCAGCCCGTCGCGGGCCAACAGCCCGCGCAGGGAGACGACCACCGGGTCCAGCTGGCCCGGGCGCAGCCTGTCGATCTGGTTCAGCACCACCAGGGTGATGGCCCCGTGCCCGGCCATGGGCCGGATGAAGTCGTGGTGCACGGCGGCGTCGGCGTACTTCTGCGGATCCAGGACCCAGACCAGGACGTCTACCTGCCCGGCCAGGCGGCGCACGGTCTCGCGGTGCTCGGCGGCGGTCGAGTCGAAATCGGGCAGGTCCAGCAGGATCAGGCCGCCTTGTGCGGGGGCCTTGCGGAACAGGCCGCCCTTGGGGGCGGGCAGCGGATCCTCCAGTTGGCGGCGCTCCTCGACCTGGAGCCAGTCCAGCAGCGGCCCGCTGCCCTCCTCCCCCCACACCGCGGCCAGCGGGGCCGAGGTGGTGGGCCGGGTGGCCGCGGCACGGGCCAGCTGCTGCCCGGCGACGGCATTGAAGAGGGAGGACTTGCCGCTGCCGGTGGCCCCGAAGAATCCGACGACGGTGTGTTCGGCGGACAGCGACCGGCGCTTGGAGGCGCGCTCCAGCACGGCGTACGCGTCCGCGGCGGCGGCCTCGGGCACGCGGCCCTCGCCCAGCTGCCGGGCCTCGTTGAGCGCCTCCAGGCGGGTGATCAGCGGGGTGGCCTCGGTGTCGCGGCGGCGGCGGCTCATGCCCGGGCCTCCCCCGGCGCGCCCAGCGCCTCCAGCCGGCGGGCCAGTTCCTCCAGCACGTCCACCTCCGCGGCGGGGCGCAGCACCTCCAGCCGGTCCAGGAAGCGCCGGCTCTCCTGCTCCAGCAGGATGTGGCAGCGTTCCTCCAGCCCGTCGGCGGCGTGTTTGGCCAGCCGGCGCACGGCGTCCTCCCCGAAGATCGCCTCGAGCAGCTTCTGCCCGACCACGGCCGAGCCGCCGGCGATGCCGATCTCCAGGCCGGTCAGTCCGGCGGTGGAGGCGAACACCACCACCATCAGGGCCACGGCGACGCCGTTGACCCCGAAGGAGACCATGCGGGCGGTGAAGCGCTTGTCCGCGCCCTCCGTGCGGATCAGTTCCATCAGGTCCCCCTGCCAGGCGCGGATCTGTTCGGCCACGCTGTCGCTGAAGCCGGGTGCGACGCTGCCGAGGTCGTCGGTGCCGAGCAGTTGCCGCCCGGCCGGGTCGGCGCGCCAGCGGGCCTCGCTCTCCTCGGCGGCCTTGGCGGCCTGGTCCACGACGACGGCGTGCAGCCCGGATTCGATGGCCTGCTCGACGCTGGCCACGGGCTGGGGCTTGCCGGTGAAGAAGGCGCCGAGGCGGTCGCGGAAGCGTCCGATCCCGGTTTCCAGGGAACGGAAGAACTCCCCGGTTCCCACGAACCCCTGCCAGCGGGCCAGCACCTCCCCGCGCAACAGGGTCCCGTCCCGGGTGGCGCTGCGGATCCGCTCGGCGGCCTGCGCGTACGCCTCGGCGACGTCGGCGCCCAGCCGGACGCCGGCGTCGTGCTGCTCGCGCTCGGCGGCCGCGGTGGCGGCCGCGGCGCCGGCCAGGGCCCGCACGGCGCCGGCGAGGGTGCGCCGGGCCAGGGCGGAGCGGGCGCCGGCGTCCGCCGCGACGGCGCCGAGCCAGGCGCGCACCGCGGACGCGGCCGCCTCGGGGAGCATTTCCAGCTCGTCCAGCGGCGCTTCCGGGACCACGAACAGCGGGGCTTCGCCCAGGCCCTCGCGGGCGAGCATGGCGCGCAGGTCGGCGGAGACCTCCGCCTCGACGCCCGGCGGAACGCGGTCCAGCACCACCGCGAGGGTGATGTCGCGGCGGGCGGCCTCGGCGAGCAGCCTCCACGGGACGGCGTCGGCGTAGCGGTTGGCGGTGGTCACGAACAGCCACAGGTCGGCGGCGGAGAGCAGCTGGCCGGCCAGGCGCCGGTTCTCGTCGGAGACCGAGTCGATGTCCGGGGCATCCAGCAGCGCCAGCCCCGCCGGCACCGCCGGATCGGCGACCAGGACCAGCGAGCCCATGGCGTCGGGATCCGGCTCGGCGCCGGCCCGGTCGGCCGGAGTGGGGCGGGACGGGTCGACGCTGTGGCCGACCACGCGGCCCAGGCCGGGCAGGATGCGGGCGTCGGCGAACCAGGACCGCTCGGCGGGGTGGTGCAGCAGGATCGGCTGGCGGGTGGTGGGGCGGATCGCCCCGGCGCGCGTGACCGGATGGCCCACCAGCGCGTTGACGAGGGTCGATTTTCCGGCGCCGGTGGACCCTCCGACGACGGCCAGCAGCGGGGCGTCCAGGCTGCGGTAGCGCGGGATGATGTAGTCGTCCAACTGGGCGACGGCGGTGCGGGCGCCCTCGCGGGCCGCCGGGGCACCGGGGAGCTCCAGCGGCAGCGCCGCCGCCGCGAGCGCGGTCTTGGCCCGCTCCAGGAGATCGATCGCCGCGGCAGGCTCCTGCGGTCCGTTGGTAGTAGTCACGTCCCAATCATGCCAAAGTCGCGGCGGCCGGGCGGCCAGGGCCCCGCCGCGGGCCGGAGGGGCAGGACCGGCCGGCAAAAGCGAAAGGTCCCGGACCGAAGTCCGGGACCTTCCAAGGGTGACCCCAGCGGGATTCGAACCCGCGTTACCGCCGTGAGAGGGCAGCGTACTAGGCCGCTATACGATGGGGCCGCATAGCTTGCACCGTTTTCAGACGCGTGCCGTCTTGTCCGGAAAGGACAGTGACCCCAGCGGGATTCGAACCCGCGTTACCGCCGTGAGAGGGCAGCGTACTAGGCCGCTATACGATGGGGCCGTATGCCGCGCGGGAGTCGAACCTCCGCGCACAGCCGACCTTCCGCCTTGCAGAATCTGCAGCGGAGGCCGAGCGCTGGGATACCAGGACTCGAACCTAGAATGACGGTACCAGAAACCGTAGTGTTGCCAATTACACCATATCCCACTGTCTTTGGCGCCTTCCGAATTCCTTTCGGTCTTCGTTCCGTGCGCCTCAGCACGAGTAATTACTTTACACGAGGTCACGCGCGATTCCAAAATCGGCCACACCCCGCCCGGCGCCCGCCCCGGCTACCCCGGAATCACGCGGATTTCGGGGCTGATCAGGCCCGGCAGGTCGGCGAGCGTGCGCAAAACGAGGGATGCGATGCCGGTCACATTTTCGGACGCGGGAGGCACCGTTTCGGCGGGCGCGCCTTCCGGGGCGCGGCGGTCCAGCAGCGCGGCACGCAGGCCGGCCTCAAGCGCCCCGCGCACGTCGTTGACCGGGTTGTCCCCCACGTAGAGCACCTGTTCCGGTTGCAGCCCCAGCAGGTCCACCCCCGCCAGGAAGGGACGCGGGTCCGGCTTGGGGGCGCCGGCGGTGTCCGAACCGACCAGCACCCGGATGCGGTCCAGCCCGGTGATGGCCAGCTTCTCCCTCTGGTAGGCCTCCACGTTGTTGGACACCGCGCCGTAGGGCACGCCGAGGCGGTCCAGCCCGTCGAGGCAGGGGTGGACGTCGTCGAACGGTTTCCAGACCGAGCGCACGGCGTCCTCGAAGTCGGCGGTGAAGCGCGCCAGTTCCCCCGCGGCCAGCTCCGGCCCGCCGACCAGGGCGTAGGCGTGGCGGATGCGCTCCACCCGCTGGCCGGCGAAGGTCAGCTCGCCGGCCATGTAGAGCTCGTAGAAGCCGCCGGCGTCGGAGGAGAACGCCGCGGCGGCGCGCGTGCGGTCGGCGTCGGGGACCCCGGCCAGATCCGTGGCGCTCAGGCGCAGGAAGCCGGCCCGGGCGGCCGCTTCCAGGTCCACCAGGGTGTCGTCGATGTCGAAGAGCACCCCGGAAACGGCCAGGCCGGCCGCACGGGTGCGGCCGGCCTGGCGGGTGTCGCTCACGCTCACAGGGAGTCGATGTCCGCGCGGAAGGCGCGCAGGCGGGCGAGCGAGGAGTCCTTGCCGAGGATCTCCATGGACTCGAACAGCGGCGGGGAGATGCGCTTGCCGGAGACGGCGGTGCGGACCGGGCCGAACGCCAGGCGCGGCTTCAGGCCCAGCCCGTCGATCAGCGCCGCGCGCAGCGCCTCCTCGATGGCCGCGGCGGTCCACTCGGCCAGCGGCTCGAGCGCGGCCAGGCCGGCGTCCAGGACCTCGTCGGTGTTGCCCGGCAGGCCCTTGAGCGCGTCCTGGTGCACCACCAGGTCGGCGTCGGCGCGGAAGAGGAACTCGAGCATTTCGGGGGCCTCGCCCAGCAGGGTGATGCGCTCCTGCACCAGCGGCGCGGCCGCGGCCAGGATCTCCTGCTGGCGTTCGGTCAGCGTCTCCCCCACCAGCTGCGCGTGGCGCAGGTACGGGACCAGGCGCTCGCGGAAGTCCGCCGGCTCCAGCAGCCGCACGTGGGTGCCGTTGATGGCCTCGGCCTTCTTCAGGTCGAAGCGGGCCGGGTTGGAGAGCACGTCGGCGACGTCGAACGCCGCCACCAGCTGCTCGCGGGTGAAGATGTCCTCGTCCGCGGACAGCGACCAGCCCAGCAGGGCCAGGTAGTTGAGCAGGCCCTCGGGGATGAAGCCGCGGTCGCGGTGCAGGAACAGGCTCGACTCGGGGTCGCGCTTGGAGAGCTTCTTGTTGCCCTGTCCCATGACGTAGGGCAGGTGGCCGAAGAGCGGCACGTACTGGGCCACGCCGACGTCCACCAGCGCCCGGTACAGCGCGATCTGGCGCGGGGTGGAGGAGAGCAGGTCCTCGCCGCGCAGCACGTGGGTGATCCCCATGAGCGCGTCGTCCACCGGGTTGACCAGGGTGTACAGGGGCTTGCCGTTGGCGCGGACCACCGCGAAGTCCGGAACGGTCCCGGCCTTGAAGGTGATCTCGCCGCGGACCAGGTCGGTGAAGGTGATGTCCTCGTCCGGCATGCGCACGCGCAGCACCGGCTCGCGGCCCTCGGCGCGGAACGCCGCGGCCTGCTCCGCGGTGACGTCCCGGTCCCAGTTGTCGTAGCCGAGCTTCGGGTCGCGTCCTGCGGCCTTGTGGCGGGCCTCGACCTCCTCCGGCGTGGAGAAGGACTCGTAGAGGTGGCCGGCGGCCTTGAGCTTGCCGATGACCTCGGTGTAGAGGTCGGCGCGCTGGGACTGGCGGTAGGGTTCGTGCGGGCCGCCCACGTTGACGCCCTCGTCCCAGGTGATGCCCAGCCAGTCCAGCGCGTCGAGCAACTGGTTGTAGCTTTCCTCGGAGTCGCGCGCCGCGTCGGTGTCCTCGATGCGGAAGATCAGCTTGCCGCCGGTGTGCCGCGCGTAGGCCCAGTTGAAGAGCGCGGTGCGGATCAGGCCGACGTGCGGGGTGCCGGTCGGCGAGGGGCAGAAGCGGACGCGGACAGGCGTATCCGCCGTGACGGTGGGAATCAGGGATGCATCAGTCATGGTGCTCCGATTCTAGTACGGGCCGTATCCCCACCCCGCGTCGCGGGCCACCAGCGCCGCCTGCACCCGGTTGGAAAGCCCGGTCTTGGCCAGGATGCGCGAGACGTGGGATTTTACGGTCGCCTCGGAGAGGAACAGTTCGGCGGCGATCGCCTCGTTGCCCATCCCCTGCGCCACACGGGCCAGCACGTCGCGTTCACGCCCGGTGAGCGGCTCCAGGCGAGCCAGCGCGGCGGCCGGGCCGGCCGAACCGGTCAGGCCGCGCGTGTGCTCGATCAACCGCCGGGTGACGCTGGGGGCCAGCATCGCCTGGCCGGCCGCAACCTCGCGGATGGCCTGGAACAGCTGGTGCGGTTCGGTGTCCTTGAGCAGGAAGCCGGCGGCCCCGGCCTCGAGGGCCGCGAAGACGTAGTCGTCCGCGTCGAACGCCGTCAGCACGATCACCGCGGGGGCCTGTGCCTGTTCGCGGACCCGCGCGGTGGCCGCGATGCCGTCCCCGCCCGGCATGCGCACGTCCATCAGGACGACGTCGGCGCGGAACGCCCGGGCCGCGGCGGCGGCTTCGATGCCGTCCCCGGCCTGGGCCACGACCTGCATGTCCTCGCGGGTGTCGATGATCGCCGCGAGCGCTTCGCGGACGATGCGTTCGTCGTCGGCGACGATCACCCGGATCGGCGCGGCGTTCACCGCGCTTCCCACGGCAGCCGGGCCTGCAGGCGGAAGCCGCCGTCCGGCGTCGGACCATGGTGGAGGTCCCCATCGAGCGCGTGCACCCGCTCGGCCACCCCTACAAGGCCCAGTCCCGCGCCGGGCAACACCTCGGTGGGCGGTGCGGCGGAGTTCTCCACGGCGACTTCCAGCGCTCCGGGCCCGGCCGTCAGCGTGACGGTCACGGTGGAGGCCGGGGCGTAGCGGGCGGCGTTGGTGAGCGCTTCCTGCACGATCCGGTAGGCAGCGCGCCCCACCGCCGGCGGGACCGCTCCCCCGGGCAGCGGCCCCGCCTCGATCACGAGCCCGGCGCTGCGCCACCCGTCGATCAGTTGCGGGATTTCGCCAAGGCCGGGCGCCGCCTGCCGGGGAGCCGGGAGGGTGTCTTCGCGCAGGACGCCGAGCACTCCGCGCAGTTCATCCAGGGCCTCCCGCGCGCTGCCCCGCACGGCCGCGGCGGTGTTGGCCGTGCGTTCGTCGGCGGCGGTCAGCTCCAGGGCCGCCGCCTGCACGGCCACCTGGGACATTCGGTGCGCAATGGTGTCGTGCATTTCGCGGGCGATGCGCTGGCGTTCGGCGGAGCGGATGCGTTCGGCGTCGGAGGCGCGGGCGGCCTCCGCGGCCTCGGCCCGCTGATGCAGGGCTTCGAGGGTGCGCAGGCGCTGCCCCCGATAGGCGCCCCAGGCGTAGACCGCCGCCAGCACCACCAGCAGGAGCACGAAGGCCAATGGCAGGTCGGCCGGCAGGTGTCCACCCGTGGATCCGTTGAGCTTGAGGTCGTCGAGGGCCGTAAGGGTGGCGCAGGCAACGGCCACCGCCGCGGCCGGACCGAGGCGGCGCAGCTTGCCCAGGTGGTACAGCGCCAGGAAGAAGGCCAGGCCGCTGAAGGAGAGCAGGCCCAGGGCCGCGGTGAGGACTGCCGCCGTAACTGGCCGGTTCCGGCGCAGCAACAGCAGCCATGCGGTTCCGAAGGCGAGCACGGGGGCCAGTCCCGTCCGTGCAGCGAGCCACGGATCCGCGGGGAGCCCGTCCGCGGGCAGCCAGGCGGAGGAGCCGATCGCGATCAGGGCCACGAGTGCGTCAAGCAGCCCCACCGCTAGGACGAAGAACACGCCGGCGGCACGCCCGGCCGGCCATGCCATGGCGGTGTCGGGTATCGGCCCGGCGACGGGCATCAGGGTGTTGGTCTGCGTTTTCATGCTCCCCAGCCTAGGGACGGCGACCCCGGCGGACATCCGACGAAAGGTGTGCTTTGCCCGCCCGGCGTCATCCCCGCGGACGGTGGCCGGCGGGACGAAAGGAGGCCCCGGCGTCGTGCCTGTGGTGGCACGGGCGCGGGGCCTCCCCATCCGGAACGCGGTTAGCGGCGGAAGGTGTTGGCGAGGGTGCCGATGCCCTCGATCTCGACCTCGTAGCGCTGGCCCTCGGTGATCAGGCCGACGCCGGCGGGGGTGCCGGTGAGGATCACGTCGCCGGGGAGCAGCGTGAAGGCGGCGGAGGCGTAGGCCACCAGTTCGCGCACCCCGAAGACCATGTCCTTGGTGGTGCCGTCCTGCTTGGTCTCGCCGTCCAGGCGTCCCTCGATGGTGAGGTCCTCGGGGTCCAGCTCGGTCTCGATCCACGGCCCCAGCGGGCAGGATCCGTCCCAGCCCTTGGCGCGGGCCCACTGGCCGTCGGTGCGCTGGGCGTCGCGGGCGGTGAGGTCGTTGGCGCAGGTGTAGCCGAAGATGACCTCCTCGGCCTTCTCCGCCGGCACGTCCTTGCAGATCCGCCCGATCACGACGGCCAGTTCCGCCTCGTAGGAGATCTCGTCGGAGAAGGAGGGCAGGGTGACCGGGTCGTTCGGGCCCACGACGGAGGTGTTCGGCATGAGGAACATCATCGGGGAGGTCGGCAGTTCGTTGCCCAGCTCCTTGGCGTGGTCGGCGTAGTTGCGCCCGATGCCCACCACCTTCGAGCGCGGGATGATCGGGGCCAGCAGGCGCACGTCCTCCAGCTTGTGGCGGGCGCCGGTGGGCTTGATGCCCTGGAAGAACGGGTCGCCGGCAATGGCGGCGACCTCCTCCCCCTCCACGACGCCGTACTGGGGATCACCATCGACTACGAAACGAGCAATACGCATGGGTTAGAGCTTAGTGGAGGCCGCGGGCCCGGACGGCGTTTCGGGGGCCGATGGCGTTTCGGGACCGGAGTCCGGCGCGCCCGTCCCCTCGGACGGCTCCGGCCCGCCCGGAGCCCCGGCCGCCGGCGATGCGGACTCAGGGGTTTCCGGCGGGTTCGGGGCCTCCGGGTCCGCCGGCCCGGGGTCGGCCTGTTCGGGGGAAGCCTGCTCGGGGTAGCCCTCCGGGTTCCCGGACTGCCAGCGCCAGACGTCGGCTGCCATCTCCTCGAGCCCGCGTTCGGACTTCCAGCCGAGTTCCTCGCGGGCCAGCGCCGGGTCGGCGAAGTATTCGGGCAGGTCCCCGGGCCGGCGGCCGGCCACCTCGTAGGGGATCTCGCGGCCGGCGGCGCGGGAGAAGGCGCGGACGACGTCGAGCACGGAGGACCCGGTGCCGCTGCCCAGGTTCCAGGCGTGCAGGCCGCCGTGCTTGAGCAGGTATTCGAGGGCGGCCAGGTGTCCGGCGCCCAGGTCGACGACGTGGATGTAGTCGCGCACGCCGGTGCCGTCCGGCGTCGGGTAGTCGTCGCCGAAGACGAGCAGCTTCTCGCGCCGGCCCACCGCCACCTGGGCGACGAAGGGCATGAGGTTGTTCGGGATGCCCTGCGGATCCTCGCCGATGCGCCCGGACCCGTGGGCGCCCACCGGGTTGAAGTACCGCAGCTTGCCGATCGCCCAGCGCGGGTCGCTGGCCGCGAGGTCGTCGAGCATCTGCTCGATGTGCATCTTGGTCCGCCCGTAGGGGTTCACCGCCGCCAGCGGCAGTTCCTCCGTGTACTTGACGACGCCGCCGGCCTCGCCGTAGACGGTGGCGGAGGAGCTGAAGACCAGCGTGCGGACCCCGTGGGCGTCCATGGCCTCGAGCAGGTTCAGGGTGCCCGCGACGTTGTTGCGGTAGTACTTCAGCGGCTCGGCGGAGGATTCGCCGACCGCCTTGAACCCGGCGAAGTGGATCACGGCCTCGGGGCGCACGGCGGCGAAGACCCGGGCCGTGGCCTCCGCGTCCAGCAGGTCGGCCACGTGCAGGTGAGCCCGGTGCCCGGCGAGTTCGCCCACCCGGCGCAGCGCCTCCGGGGAGGAGTTGCTCAGGTTGTCCAGCACGTGGACCTCGTGGCCCTCCTCCAGGAGCAGCAGGACGGTGTGGGATCCGATGTATCCGGCCCCGCCGGTGACTAGGATGCGCATGCCCCCAGTCTAGGCGGGCCGCGGACCCTGCCTGCGGCCCCGCCCCGCACCCCCGTTTCGCCAAAGGTTCCCGTCCGCCCCCTGCGTTTCGCCAAAGGCAGCTGCTGGGTTTGGGGCCAGGACCCAGCACCTGCCTTTGGCGAAACGGGGGTGGGGGGCACGTACCTTTGGCGAAAAACGCACGACGCCGGCACCCAGGCGGGTGCCGGCGTCGTGCGGTGCCTGCGGCTAGGCCAGGCGGGTGAGCCAGCCGTGGGTATCCTCCACGGTGCCCGTCTGGATGCCGAGCAGCTGCTCGCGGATGCCCTTCCAGACCGGCTCGCCCTCCGCGGTGGGGGTCGCCAGCGTGTCCTGGGCGGTCTTGAGCTCGCCGATCGGGGTGATCACGGCGGCGGTGCCGCAGGCGAAGACCTCGGCCAGGGTGCCGTCGGCGACGCGCTCACGCCATTCGGCGATGGTGAACTTGCGCTCCTCGACCGCCAGGCCGCGGTCCTTGGCCAGCTGCAGCACGGAGGAACGGGTGACCCCGTGCAGGATGTTGCCGTTGAGCTCGGGGGTGACCAGGGTGCCGTCGGTGAGCACGAAGAACACGTTCATGCCGCCGAGCTCGTCCACCGCGTAGTCGTTGGTGGGGTCCAGGAAAAGGACCTGCTTGCAGCCGTGCTGCTCGGCCTCGATCTGCGCGGCCAGCGACGCTGCGTAGTTGCCGCCGCACTTGGCCTCGCCGGTGCCGCCGTGGCCGGCGCGGGCGTAGCGCTCGGAGAGCCAGATGGAGACGGGCTTGAGCTCGCCGCCGAAGTAGTTGCCGGCTGGGGAGGCGATCACCCGGTAGGAGACCTCGCGGGACGGGCGCACCCCCAGGAACGCCTCGGTGGCGATCATGAACGGGCGCAGGTACAGGGCCTCGCCGTCCTCGGACGGCACCCAGGCGCGGTCGGCGGCGACGATCTGCCGCAGGGACTCGATGAAGTCCTCCTCCGGCAGCTCCGGCAGCGCCAGGCGCACGGCCGACTTGTTGAAGCGGGCGGCGTTGGCCTCGGCGCGGAAGGTCCACACGCTGCCGTCGGCGTGGCGGTAGGCCTTCAGGCCCTCGAAGATCTCCTGGCCGTAGTGCAGCACCGCGGCGGCCGGGTCCATCATGATCGGCCCGTACGGCTCCACGCGCGCATCGTGCCATCCGCCCTCGCCGGCCGCGTCGACGGTCCAGTCGATGACGACGGTGTGGTCCGTGAAATAGTCGCCGAATCCCGGGTCAGCCAGAATCGCGGCCCGGTCGGCCTCGCTCTTGGGGCTGGTGGAGAATTGCTGGGAGAATTCCATGGTGCCGGCGCACTTCCTCTTGGACGGGACTGGTGGGGTGCCGAGGGGGCGCCGCGCCAGGCGGCGCCCCCTCGAGGGGTCCGGTGAACGGACCGAAAGCTAGCTTACGCCTGCGGCAATCGCGTCGCCGACCTGCGCCGTGGTGCGCGGGCCGGACAGCTGCGGCCGGGCGGCGATGTCCGCCTCGACGGCGGCTTCGACGCGGCGGGCCGCCGCGTCGAGGCCCACGTGCTCCAGCAGCAGGGCAGCGGAGAGGATCGCCGCGGTCGGGTCGGCCTTCTGCTGCCCGGCGATGTCCGGGGCGGAGCCGTGGACCGGCTCGAACATGGACGGCGAGGTGCGGTCCATGTTGAGGTTGCCCGAGGCCGCCAGCCCGATGCCGCCCGAAACGGCGCCGGCCAGGTCGGTCAGGATGTCCCCGAACAGGTTGTCGGTGACGATCACGTCGAAGCGGGCCGGGTCCGTGGTCATGAAGATCGTCGCGGCGTCGATGTGCAGGTAGTCGTGGCTGACCTGGGGGAACTCGGCGGCGACCGCCTCGACCGTGCGGCGCCACAGGTGCCCGGCGTTCACCAGCACGTTGTGCTTGTGCACCAGGGTGACCTTCTTGCGCGGGCGGTCGGCGGCCCGGCGGAAGGCGTCGCGGACCACGCGTTCCACGCCGTGGGCGGTGTTGATGGAGACCTCGGTGGCGATCTCGTGCGGGGTCCCCACGCGCAGCGCGCCGCCGTTGCCAACGTACGGGCCCTCGGTGCCTTCGCGGACCACGATGAAGTCGATGGTTCCGGGGTCGGCCAGCGGGCTCGGCACGCCCGGGTAGGTCTTGGACGGGCGCAGGTTCACGAAGTGGTCCATCGCAAAGCGCAGCTTCAGCAGCATCTCGCGCTCGATCAGCCCCGAGGGGATGCGGGTGTCGCCCGGGGCCGCGCCGACGGCGCCGAAGAGGATGGCGTCGTGCTTGCGCAGTTCGGCCAGGGTCTCGTCACTGAGGGTCTCCCCCGTGGCGAGCCAGTGCTCGGCGCCGAGCCGGTACTCGTTCAAAACCAGCTGGACGTCCTCGTCCTGCGTGGCCTTCTTCAGGACCTTCACGGCCTCGGCGATGACTTCCGGGCCGATTCCGTCGCCCGGGATGACGGCAAGATCAATGGTGTTCGTCATGGTTCAAGATTATGCGGAGCGTCCGCATGACGGGCAATTCGTCTCATCATGTGAACGCATCACGCGGGCGCCGCTTTCTGCGCGCGAATTTGCCCGGTTTCGGCGCCGCAGCCGCCCACCAGTCCGGCGTGTCCCCGCGCCACGCCGCTCGAGCCCGGACGGAACCGGGAGAAATCGCCGCCGGGCCGCGTTGCGTAGGCTTGGTGCCCATGACGCCGCACCGCAGGATCGACCGCTGGATCAGGGAGCACCCCGGCAAGGTCGACGCCGTCCTCGCCGCGGCCCTGTGGTTCACCTGCGCCGTGCCGGCATTCACCGGCGGCATGCCGGTCAACAGCGGCCTCGCGTTCGCCGTCTCGACGCTCCAACTGGTCCCGCTCGCGTGGCGGCGCTCGCGCCCCGGCGCCAGCGCCGCCGTCGTCGTGGCCGGGCACCTGCTCCAACTGGCACTGGTGCCGACCCTGCTGCCGTCCCAGGTGGCCGTGCCCATCACCGTCTACGCGCTCGCCGCGTACGGGCGGCGCTGGCAGTCCTTCGCCGGCCTCGGAACCGGGCTCGCCGGAGCGCTGCTGGCCACGGGACGCTACGTGGTCCTGGAAGGCACGGCCGCCGCCGCCGCGGCAATGACGCTGCTGGCCATGTCGCTGGTGGTCCTGGTCGCCTGGACCTTCGGCGACCTGCACCGGACCCGCCTGACGGCCACCCGCGCGCTCGAGGAGCGGGCGCACCGGCTGGAGGTCGAACGCCAGCAGGAACGCGACCTGGCCGCCGCGGACGAGCGCAGCCGCATCGCCCGCGAGATGCATGACATCGTCGCGCACTCGCTGTCCATCGTCATCACCCAGGCCGACGGCGCCCGGTACGCCAGCGCCGCCGACCCCGAGGTGGCCCGCCAGACCCTGGCCACCATCGCGGAGACCGGGCGCGCCTCGCTGCGCGAGATGCGCCGCCTCCTCGGGGTCCTGCGCGGGGACGAGCAGGCCTCCACCCGGCCGCTGCCCCAGCTGGCCGACCTGCCGGACCTGGTCGCCTCCGCCCGCACCGCCGGGCTCGCCGTGGACTTCGCCGTCACCGGCGAGCCGCGCCGCGGGCTGCCCGCCGGAGCCGAGCTGGCCGCCTACCGGGCCGTCCAGGAGGCGCTCACCAACACGGTCAAGCACGCCGGCCCGTCGGCGAGCGCACGGGTGGACCTCGGCTGGTCGCCCAGGGGCCTGTCGGTGTCCGTGCTCGATGACGGCCGCGGAGCCGGCGCCCTCTCCGGAGACGGTGCCGGCCAGGGGCTGGCGGGCATGGCCGAACGCGTCGGCCTCTATGACGGCACCGTCCAGGCCGGGCCCGCCGCCGGCGGCGGTTTCCGCGTTGATGTTTTGATTCCCTACACGGAGGACTGATGGATCCCATCCGCGTCGCGCTCGTCGACGACCAGCAACTGGTGCGCAGCGGCTTCCGCATGCTCATCGATTCCCAGCCGGACCTCCAGGTGGTGGCGGAGGCCGGGAACGGGCGGGAGGCCCTGGCCTCCCCCGCCGTGGCCGGGGCCGACGTCGTGCTGATGGACGTGCGCATGCCGGAGCTGGACGGCGTGGCCGCCACCGGAGCACTGCTCGGCAACCGGGACGGGGACGGGCCGCGGGTGATCGTGCTGACCACGTTCGACCTGGACGAGTACGCGCTGGCGGCGATCCAGGCCGGGGCGAGCGGGTTCCTGCTTAAGGACACCCAGCCGGAGGAACTGCTGGAGGCGATCCGCACGGTGCACCGCGGGGATGCGGTGATCGCCCCGTCCACGACGCGGCGGCTGCTGGACCACGTGGTCCCGCTGCTGCGCGCCCCCTCCCCGCAGGCCGCAGGGAAGGCGGCGGCCGTGGATTCCCTGAGCCCGCGCGAGCGCGAGGTGTTCGGGCTGCTGGCACAGGGCCGCTCCAACCTGGAGATCGCCGCCGGCCTGTTCCTGTCCGAGGCTACGGTGAAGACCCACGTGGGCCGGATCCTGGCGAAGCTGGGCGCGCGGGACCGGGTGCAGGCCGTGGTGATCGCCTATGAGACGGGCGTGGTCAGCCCGTAGCCGCAGTCCGGGTCATACCGGGGTATGAGTTGCGTCGGCCCAAGTCACGCCCGGAGGTGGATCCGTCCGCGGGGTCCGGCCCCGTAGCGTGGAGGCCATGACCATCACCCGCACCGATATCGCCGCGCCCGCCGTCGCGGCCACCGCCCTGACCAAGACCTACGGAGCCGGCTCCACCCGCGTGGAGGCGCTGCGCGGCGTCGACGTCGCCTTCGAGCGCGGCCGCTTCACCGCCATCATGGGGCCCTCCGGCTCCGGCAAGTCCACGCTTATGCACTGCCTCGCCGGCCTGGACAGCGCCGACTCCGGCTCCATCCTGATCGGCGGGACGGAGATCACCTCCCTCACCGACGACCAGCTCACCCGGCTGCGCCGGGACAAGGTCGGCTTCGTGTTCCAGGCCTTCAACCTGGTGCCGACCCTCACCGCCGAGCAGAACATCCTCCTGCCGCTGCAATTGGCCGGGCGCAAGCACGACGCCGCGTGGCTGGCCACCGTGGTGGAGACCCTCGGCCTGGGCGGGCGCCTGGCGCACAAGCCGCACGAGCTCTCCGGCGGCCAGCAGCAGCGCGTGGCGGTGGCCCGCGCCCTGCTGACCCGGCCCGACGTCGTCTTCGGCGACGAGCCGACCGGCAACCTGGACACCCGCACCGGGGCCGAGGTGCTCTCCCTGCTGCGCAGCTCCTCCCGCGAGATGGGCCAGACGATCATCATGGTCACCCACGATCCGGCCGCCGCCAGCTACGCCGACGAGGTGCTACTGATGCGCGACGGCGAGCTGGTGGGCGCGCTGGCGGATCCGACCCCGGAGTCGGTCACCGCGGCGCTTGCCGGGCTGGGGGCCTAGCCATGCTGGACCTGGCCCTGGCAAACCTGAAAACCTACGGCCGCCGCTTCATCGCGGTGACCCTTGCGGTGCTGATCGGCACCGCCTTCCTGGTCGCGACCCTGCTGGTGGGCTCCTCCGCGAAGGCCTCGCTGGGCCAGAGCATCGGCGAGGCCTACCGCACCGCCGACCTGGTGCTCACCTACGACCGCACCGAGGACGAAGGCGCCGCGGAGGATGCCGTCGAGGAGGAAGCCGGCGCGCCCCTCGGCTTCACCGCCGAGCAGCTGGATGAGGTGGCCACGCTGGAGACGGTGGAAGCCGTCCACCCGGTCTCCTGGGCCTACCCGCAGGCGACCACCACCGAGGGCAGCTACCAGACGATCGCCGGATCGCTGAGTGAGGACCCGGCGCTGGAATCGCGCACGCTGGCCTCCGGGGCCTTCCCCTCCACGGACGCGCAGGCGGTCGTGGACACCGGCTTCGCCGAGCGCTCCCACCTGGCGATCGGGGACTCCATCGTGCTGGCCGGCACGGACGCCGAGGGCAGGGAGGCCACCCGGACCGTTGTGGTCACCGGCCTGACCGTCCCCAGCGCCAACCCGATTGCCGGATCGCTGCCCCAGTTGGGGGTGCGCGCCGGACTGGTGGCCGACCTCGCCGGACCGGACGCCGCCCCGGGCCAGGCCCTGGTCCGCACCGCCCCCGGCCAGTTGGAGGCCGCACGGGACGCGATCGCCGCCGCGCTGGCCGCTGGCGACGGCGACGCCAGCACCGTAAAGACCGCCGAGGAGCAGACGGTTTCCGACGTCGCCGAATTCTCCGGCGGCCAGGACCAGCTCACCCTGGTGCTGCTGGTCTTCGCCCTGGTGGCCCTGGTGGTGACCGGCCTGGTGGTGATGAACACCTTCGCGGTGCTGGTGGCCCAGCGCACCCGGGAGCTGGCCCTGCTGCGCACCCTGGGCGCGCTGCGTGCCCAGTTGCGCCGCTCGGTGCTGCTGGAGGCCCTGCTGGTGGGCCTGGCGGCCTCGGCCCTGGGCGTGCTGGCCGCGATCGGCGTGATGGCCGGATTGATCGCCTTCGCCCGGACCCTGCCCGAGGCTTCCTTCGCCACGCTCGCGGTGACTCCGGGCGCGGTGATCGCCGGCATGGCCGTTGGCACCCTGATGACGCTGGTGGCGGCCTGGCTTCCGGCGCGGGCCGCGACCCGGGTCGCCCCGCTGGAGGCCCTGCGCCCGGCCGATCCCGCCACCGCGGGGTCGCGGGCCGGGCGCGTGCGGATCGTCTTCGGCGCCGTGCTGGCCGCCGTGGGAGCCGCGCTGCTGGCCCTGGGGGCGCTGCAGGTGAACCTGATGGTCGCGTTCCTCGGCGGAATCGTGTCCTTCCTCGGCGTGCTCCTGCTGTCCTCGCTGTTCCTGCCCCCTGCCGTTGCCCTCATCGGCAAGGCGCTGGGCGGACGCAGCGTGGCCGGAAGGCTGGCGGCCCTGAACTCGGTGCGCAACCCGGGCCGTACCACGGCCACCGCCTCCGCCCTGCTGATCGGCGTCACGCTGGTGTCCATGATCATGGTGGGCGCGCAAACCACCAAGGCCTCCCTGGACGCGGAGCTGAGCAGCAGCCGGCCGGTGGACCTGACCGTCGGCTCGTGGGGGCGCGATCCCTTCACCGCCGCGGACGCCACCGCCGCGGCCGGGCAGGCGGGCATCGATGCCGCCGTGCTGCTGGCCCCGGCCGGCGCCACGTCGGAGGGGACCATCGTCTTCGCCGCCGACGCCGCACGCCTGGCGGAGGTGCTCAACGACCCCTCCGTGGCCATTGCCGACGGGCAGATCCTGGTCCCCTCGTGGGTGAAGTCCGCCATCCTGGAGGTCGAGGGCGCCGGGGGCAGCGAGTCGTTCGCCACGGTCCGCGCCGGAACCGAGATGGTCGAGCCCGTGATCACCGCAGCCGACGCCGAACGGCTCGGCTGGGACACGGAGGCCGGGTCCGAGGAAGCCACGCAGCTGTGGCTGAAGACCGCCGGAGGCCTTGACGCACCGGCCATCCAGGAGGCCGCCACTGGCCTGTCCGCCACGCTCGGCGTCGAGGAATGGTCGGTCTCCGGACCGGTACTGGAGCGGCTGATGTTCACGCAGGTCATCGACACGCTGCTGCTGGTCGTCGGCGGGCTGCTCGCCGTCGCGGTGCTGATCGCCCTGATCGGGGTGGCCAACACGCTGAGCCTGTCGGTGCTCGAACGCACCCGGGAAAACTCGCTGCTGCGGGCGCTGGGGCTCACCCGCGGCCAGCTGCGGCGGATGCTCGCCACCGAGGCGGTGCTGATCGCCGGAGTGGCGGCGCTGCTGGGCTGCGTGCTCGGTTCGGTCTACGGCTGGCTGGGTGCCCAGTCGGTGCTCGGCGCCTTCACCACCAGCGTGGTCTCGCTGCCGTGGGGCCAGCTCGCGGGCGTGGTTGCCGTGGCCGCCGCCGCCGGCATGCTGGCCTCGGTGGTTCCGGCCCGCCGCGCGGCCCGGCTCTCGCCGGTGGCCGGCCTGGCGTCCGAGTAGCCCCGGCGCCGCCGGCCGGCACGCCTAGCGCCCAGAAGCCTCCCAATCCTCGCTGACGCTCGGATTGGGGCCCCCGGCTCCTAGGCTTCCGTCCGCCCGTCGTCCACCATCGGGCGGACGGAGGCCCCGGCTTCCCACAGGACGTCGCCGTGCTCGACATTCGCGACCCTGCTCAGGACGAACAGCAGGGTCGAGAGCCTGTTCAGGTACCGGGCGGTCCACTGGTTCACGGACTCCGGGTGGCGTTCGACGGCCAGCCAGGCCACCCGTTCGGCCTGCCGGACGGCGGCCCTGGCCTGGTAGAGGAACGCGGCCCCGACGGTCCCGCCGGGCAGGGCCATGCCGCTCAGGTCGCCGGCGATCACGCGGTAGTGCTCGATCGCCCGCTCGAGCCGCTCCACATGCCCGGGAAGGATCCGCACGGCGTCGGCGGGGGCGGCGTCGAGCGGTTCCAGCAGGTCGGCCCCGAGGTCGAAGAGGTCGTTCTGCACACTGACCAGCATGGCGTTGACCTCATCCGGCAGTTCCCCGATCGCCATGGCGACGGCCACCGCCGCGTTGGCGGCGTCGCATTCGTCGTGCGCGGAAACGCGGACGTCGTGCTTGGCGAGCTCCCCGTGCCCGCCGAGCACGGTGCGCCCGGTGTCGCCGGCGCCGTCGGCCGCTGCCCGGCCCCGGCCCCCGTCCACTGTCTTGGGTGCATCCCGCGGGTCGCCATTCCGTTCCATGCCTGCCACTATAGTGCGCAGACGTGTGACGTGGATTACAGGCGGGATGCCGGCGGCGGACACCACGGCCCTGCCCCGTTCCACCCCAAGGCTCCAAGGGATGGAGGCACGATGGGCAACGAACCCGCACAGCCGGACAGGGAATCGCCGGAAGGAAGCGCCGAAGCCGCCCGCGGATGGGCCACGGTGGACAAGACGGTGTTCGGGATCTCCTTCGGCATCATCGTGGCCGTCTGCATCCTGGGCGTCCTCTTCACCCAGCCCATCGCCGACGCCGCCGGAGCCGCGCTGCGGTGGGTGACGGGAAACTTCGGGTGGCTCTTCATCCTCGCGGCCACCGGCTTCGTCGTTTTCTCCCTGGTGCTGGCCTTCGGCCGGTACGGCAAGATCCCGCTGTCCCAACACGGGGAAACGCCCGAGTTCTCCACGATCTCGTGGATCTCGATGATGTTCAGCGCTGGGATGGGCATCGGGCTGATGTTCTTCGGCGTCTACGAACCCGTCACCCACCTCGCCTCTCCCCCGCCGTTCGTCGACGCCGCCCCCGGCAGCGAGGAGGCCGCCAGCCAGGCGATGGCCTACACGCTCTTCCACTGGGGGCTGCACCCGTGGGCGATCTATTCGGTGGTGGGGCTCGCCCTGGCCTACTCGACCTACCGCCTGGGCCGCGGGAACCTGATGAGCGCCCCCTTCCAGGGCCTGCTCGGCAAGGAACGCATCGAGGACAAGGGGTGGGGCAAGCCGATCGACATCCTGGCCATCATCTGCACCGCGTTCGGCTCGGCGACCTCCGCCGGCCTCGGAGCCCTGCAGATCGCCGCCGGCATCTCGCTGCTGCGCACCGGCCAGTTCGAGGAAAATCCCTCCGCCGCCGTGCCCATCATCATCATCTGCGTGCTCACCGTGGGCGTGATCATCTCCGCCGCCAGCGGAGTTTCGCGGGGCATCAAATGGCTCAGCAACGCGAACATGGCCCTGGCCATCCTGCTGCTCGCGTTCGTCTTCTTCGTTGGCCCCACCCTCTTCATCCTGGACCTGGTGCCCTCGGCCATCGGCACCTACCTCTCGGAACTCGTGCCCATGAGCTTCCATTCGGCGGTCTTCGGCGGCGGGGACTGGCTGGCCTCGTGGACCATCTTCTACTGGGCCTGGTGGATCTCCTGGACCCCGTTCGTGGGCACGTTCATCGCCAAGATCTCCCGTGGACGGACCATCAAGGAGTTCGTCCTGGGCGTCCTGCTGGTGCCCACCGCCGTCAGCGTGTTGTGGTTCTCCATCTTCGGCGGCGCCGGCATCAACCTGCAGCTGGCCGGGATCGACATCGCCGGGGCCGGCAGCGAGGCCGCCGGATTCTTCGCGGCGCTGCAGCACTACCCGTTCTTCATCGGGGCCACGCTGGCGGTGGTGGTGCTCACCGCGATCTTCTTCATCAGCGGCGCCGACGCCGGGGCCCTGGTCCTGGGCACGCTCGCCTCGCGCGGGCGCAAGGAGCCCTGGATGCCACTGGTGGTGCTGTTCGCCTTGCTGACCGGCGCGGTGGCGGCGGTGCTGCTCCTGGTCGGAGGACTCGGGGCGCTGCAGACCTTCACCATCCTGGCCGCCACCCCGTTCGTGCTGATCATGATCGGGATCTGCGTCGCCCTGTTCGTGGACCTGCGCCGGGATCCGCTGCGCCGGCGCCGCCTGGGTCCGGTGCGCGGGGCGGTCGCGCTCCCGCCGACCGCGCCCTTCGCGGTGCCCGAGACCGACCTGGAGGACATCGAGCTGCTGGATACGGAACAGGTCGATCCGGACGACGGCCCGCCCGCGCACCGCTTCGGGTCCGGCCTCTAGCCGGTTCCGGTCCCCGGCACAGCGACAAACGTCCTCCCACCCCTCGCTTCGCTCGGGGCGGGACCCTCGGCCGTTAGTCTGCCGGTTCCTCGTACTTCGGGAAGATCGGGGCCGGGGCGGGCAGCTCGGTGCCGGGCACGATCGGGCTCGCGTAGGCAGCGAAGGTGCGCGCGGCGCCCTCCTGCTGCCCGAGGACATCCAGCAGCGCGGCGGCGGAGGTCGGCATGACCGGCTGGGCCAGCAGCGCGACCTGGCGCAGCACCTCGAGCGTCACGTACAGCACCGTCTCCATCCGGGCGGTGTCCGTCTTGCGCAGCACCCACGGCTGCTGCTCGGCGAAGTAGGCGTTGGTGTCGCCGAGCAAGTTCCACACGACCTCGAGGGCCTTGCTGAACTCCTGGCGGGAGTACGCGCCGCGGCTGGTCTCCAGCAGCGCACCGGCGGCTGCCAGCAGTTCGGTGTCCGCCGCGGAGTACTCCCCGGGGGTCGGCACGGCGCCGCCGCAGTTCTTCGCGACCATGGACAGCGAGCGCTGGGCCAAATTGCCCAGGTTATTGGCCAGGTCCGCGTTCATGCGGCCCACGATCGCGTCGTGGCTGTAGTTGCCATCGGCCCCGAACGGCACCTCGCGCAGCAGGAAGAAGCGCATCTGGTCCAGTCCGTAGGCGCCCACCCAGTCCGAGGGCGCCACGACGTTGCCCAGCGACTTGGACATCTTCACGCCGTTGTTGTGCAGGTGGCCGTGGATCATCACGCGCTTGGGCAGCTCAAGCCCGGCGGACATCAGGAACGCCGGCCAGTAGATGGCGTGGAAGCGGGAGATGTCCTTGCCGATCACGTGCACGTCGGCCGGCCAGTAGCGCTTGAACGGATCGGAGTCGACGTCGGGGAACCCGGCACCGGTGAGGTAGTTGGTCAGCGCGTCGACCCACACGTACATGACGTGCTTGGCGTTGCCCGGCACCGGCACGCCCCAGTCGAAGGTGGTGCGGGAGATGGAGAGGTCCTCGAGCCCGCGTTCGACGAAGCGGATCACCTCGTTGAAGCGCGTCTGCGGCGCGGCGAACTCCGGCTCGTCCCGGTACAGCTTCAGCAGCCTGTCCTGGTAGGCGGAGAGGCGGAAGAAGTAGGACTCCTCCTCGGTCCAGGTCACCTCGGTGTCGGTCTCCTTGGAGTAGCGCACGCCATCGCGGACCTCGGTGTCCTCCTCGGCGTAGTACGCCTCGTCGCGCACGGAGTACCAGCCGGAGTACTTGTCCAGGTAGATGTCGCCGCTGTCCTCCATACGCTTCCAGATGGCCTGGACGGACTGGTGGTGGTCGGCGTCGGTGGTGCGGATGAAGCGGTCGTAGCTGATGCCCAGCTCGTCGTTCATGCTCTGGAACGCGTCGGAGTTGCGCTGCGCCAGCTCGCGCGGGGTGATGCCCTCGCGCTGCGCGGTCTGCAGCATCTTTTGGCCGTGCTCGTCGGTGCCGGTCATGAAGAAGACGTCGAACCCGTCCAGCCGCTTGAAGCGGGCCATCGCGTCGGTCGCGATCACCTCGTAGGCGTGGCCGATGTGGGGCACGCCGTTGGGGTAGGAGATGGCTGTGGTGATGTAGAACGGGGTCTGGTCCTGAGTCGAAGTCACCAGAAAAATCTACCGTAGAAACGCGCAGCACGACGGCGGCGTGCGGCCCCGGGGGTCACGAGAGGGTGGTCAGGGGGCCGAAGTCGGGCCTACAGTGGGCCCCAGATGCCCCGGCCGCGGGCCGTGTGGGGAAGGGCCGTATCCGGCCAGGCATCGGTCCGTGACACACTCGCACCTGATTCCGGACCGAGCCGCCCCCGGCCGGGGCATCGTCAGACGGGACCTCCTGAGGCGGGCTGTCGCCCAACGGGCCACCGCCAAACAAGGCACCCTCAAATAATTCATCTTCTGGCGGGCAGCGCCCCGCCGCCGGCCCGCTCCTGCCGGGCCGGCGGCGGGGCGCTCCGCTACGCGCGGCCGGCCGCCTGGCGGGAGCGCCGGGACAGTGAATCGATGATCACGGCCAGCAGCAGGACGGCCCCGGTGATCATGTACCGCACGGACGCGTCCAGGCTCAGCAGGGTCAGGCCGGAGGAGATCGACTGGATGACCACGATGCCCAGCAGCGCCGAGTAGGCCGACCCGCGTCCGCCGAAGAGGCTGGTGCCGCCGATGACCGCCGCCGCGATCGCGTTCAGGTTGGTGTCGCCGCCGCCGGAGCTCTGGTTGGCCGCGGCCAGGCGGGCGGCCGCGAGGATGCCTCCGAGGGCGGCGAACGTGGAGCAGAGGATGAACACGGACAGGTAGACCCGGCGCACCCTGAGGCCGGACCGGCGGGCGGCCTCGACGCTGCCGCCGACCGCGAACACCGCACGTCCCCAGCGGGTCCGGGTAAGGAGGAAGTTCATCAGGACCACCAGCACCAGGAACAGCAGGAACATCAGGCCCACGCCCCGGGACCGGTTCAGGTACCAGGTCGGGACGGCGAGGACCACCAGCAGCCCAACGCAGCGGAGCAGGATCGAAGACGTCGACAGGTGGGACAGGTTCGCCGCGGCGCGGCGGTGGGCATGGAACCAGGTCTGCCAGCCGAAGACCAGCACGGTCAGCAGCACCAGGACGTAGGAGAGCCATTCGGGCAGGAACATCTGCTGCGCGAACCGCACGATCCACGAGTCGAAGGGGATGTTGACCGAGCCGGTCTTGCCCAGCACCAGCAGCTGCAGGCCCAGGAACCCAAGGAGACCGGCCAGGGTGATCACGAAGCTGGGCACGCCGAAGCGGGTGTAGAGAAAGCCGTAGAAGAGGCCGATCACGGCACCCAGGGCCAGGGCCGCCAGCACGGCGCCGATCAGGGGCCAGCCCCACTGGACGAAGCCGACGGCCAGCACCGCCGAGGCCAGGCCGCTGACCGACCCGACGGAGAGGTCGATCTCCCCCAGCAGCAGGACCAGCACGATGCCCAAAGCGATGGTGCCGACCGCGGCGCACTGCATGCTCAGGTTGACCAGGTTGGTACTGGAGAGGAACACCGGGTTCAGCATCTGGAAGACCGCCCAGATGATGATCAGTCCCACGACGACGGGCAACGCGCCGAGGTCACCGCCCCGGATCCGCGCCATGAAGGCGTGGAACGCCCCGCCGGGTCCGCGGTGCTGGACCAGCCGTTCGTCCTGCAGGTCGGCGGCGATGGAAGCCGGTGCCGCCTCCTGGTTCGGAACGCTGTTGGGAATGCTCACGGTTCCCCGCCCTTCTCTGGGTTCTTCTGCGCCGCACGGCGCGTGACGGCATTGTCGGTGGCTCCGGTGATCGCCGCAATGATGGTTTCGCCCGTGACGTCCTCGTCATCGACGCGGAAGACACCGTTGTTGCGGCCCAGCCGCAGGACGACGACGCGGTCCGCCACCGCCATCACGTCGGCCATGTTGTGGCTGATCAGGATGACGCCGTGGCCGCGTTCGCGCAGGCGCTCGATCAGGTTGAGCACCTCCGCGGTCTGGGCGACGCCGAGCGCGGCGGTGGGCTCGTCGAGGATGACCACCCGCGGGTCCCCGATCAGCGAGCGGGCAATCGCGACGGTCTGGCGCTGGCCGCCGGAGAGCGAGGCGATCGGGATCCGCACCGAGGGGATCTTGGCGCTGAGTTCGCGCAGCAGCTGCCACGACCGCTGCTCCATCCCGACCTCGTCGAGGGTGCCCCCAACGGTCAGCTCGCGGCCCAGCCACAGGTTGGAGACGACGTCCAGGTTGTCGCACAGGGCGAGGTCCTGGAAAACGGTCGCGATCCCGAGGTTCCGGGCGTCGGCCGGGCTGCCGATGGCCACCTGCCCGCCCTCGTACTCGATGGTCCCGCCGTCCGGCGGGTAGACCCCGGCCAGCGTCTTGACCAAGGTCGACTTGCCGGCGCCGTTGTCGCCGACGAGGGCCACGACCTCGCCGGCATAGACGTCCAGGTCGATGTCCGTCAGCGCTTGGACGGCGCCGAAGTGCTTGTTGATGCCCCGCATTGCCAGGATCCGCTCGTGCGGTCGCGCTGCGGGCGCCGGAACCCCCGACGGCTCTGTCATGGTCATATCCTCATTCACTCGAACGTTGAAGGAAAGGGATGGGCGGGCCGGTCCCTGCGGGGCCGGCCCGCCGCCGTCGTGCCGTGGAGCGCAGGACGGATTGCGCTACTTGATACCGGCCTCGGCGCAGGCCGCCTCGTACTGGGCCGTGCAGATCTGGTCGACCGTCCAGAATCCGTCGGCGACCACGGTGTCCATGACGTTCTCCTTGGTCACGACGACCGGCTCGAGCAGCGTCGAGGGAGTGCCCTCGACCGTGGTCTTGCCCTCCGGGGTCTCCCCGCGGGCCAACTGGTCGGCCACGGTGGCGGCCAGTTCGGCCTCCGGCTTGATCGCCTTGTAGACAGTCATGAACTGGTCCCCGGCAACGATGCGCTGGATGCCGGCGAGCTCTGCGTCCTGGCCGGTAATCACGGGCCAGGGGTCGGCGTTGGCGGCCTTGAGCGCCGCGACCGCCCCGCCGGCGGTGCCGTCGTTGGCCGCGTACACGCCGTCGATCGCATCGCCGTGCTGGGAGATCTGGCCCTCGACCCAGGTCTGGGCCTTGTCCGGGCTCCAGTCGGGGGTGTCGAACTCGCCGAGCACCTTCAGGTTGCTGGCGTCGATGGCCGTGTGGGCGCCCTTCTTGAACTGGGCTGCGTTGCTGTCCGTCGGGGAGCCGTTGACCATCAGGATGCCGCCGTCCGCCTTGCCGCGGCTCGTGAGCTCGTCCACGAGTGCGGTGCCCTGGAGCATGCCGACCTTCTCGTTGTCGAAGGAGACGTAGTAGTCCAGCCCGCCTCCGGCGATCAGGCGGTCGTAGGAGACGACCGGGACGTCCTGGGCCGCGGCCGCGTTCACGATGCTGCCCGCGGAGGCCGCGTCGACCGGGTCCAGCACCAGGACCTTGATCCCGGCGGCCAGCGCGGACTCCGCCTGCTGCTGCTGCTTGGCCGCGTCCTGGTCGGCGTTGCTGTAGACGACCTCGTAGTTGCCCAGGGACTTCAGCTTTTCCTCGAACAGGGGCTTGTCGAACGCCTCGTAGCGTGCGGTCTTCGTCTCGGGGAGCAGCAGGCCGATCTTGACCGCCTCTCCCCCGGAGCCGCCCCCGCCCTCGTTGCCACACGCCGTCAGGGTGCCGGCCGCAAGGGCCGCCCCGAAGGCCACGGCCGCAATCCGCTTGATGTGTTTCCTCATTGAAATACCTCTCGCTGGGCCGATTGGTCGTCGGCGTGGTCCTAGGCAAGTGCCCCGATTGTGGCACCGCTCACATCTTGGCGTCAATTCTTGAACACAAGGATTGGAGGCAAGGTCAGGACACGATTCGGCAACGCCACACCGCGTCCCGCGCGGGGCCCGGAGGGCGGGGGGGAACGCCGGCGGCGGGTTAGGCGGGGTTGGGAACGGTGTCGGCAACGACGTCGACGTGGTCGACGGCCAGCGCGATGGCCCCCTGCAGTTCGGCCTGCGCGGCGAAGCCGGCGGGGACCACCGCGGGGGCCCCGGCGGCCCCGCCCAACACGGAGCGCTCCAGCTCGTGCCGCAGCGGGGAGAGCAGCAGTTCGCCCGCCAGGGAGAGTTCCCCGCCGACGACGATCGTCTCCGGATCCAGCAGGTCCACCAGCGCGGCCGCGGCCCGGCCGATGTGCCGGCCGGCGTCGGCTACGATCCGGCGGGAGGCGGCGTCACCGGCCTCGGCGGCCAGGACCAGGTCCCCGATCCGGTGCATCCCGGAGTCCGGGCCGAAGTGGCGCAGCAGGGCCGGCCCGCCGGCGACGGTGTTCAGGCACCCGCGGTTCCCGCACGCACACGGCTCGCCGTTGGGGTCCACGCTGACGTGACCGAGCTGCCCGGCCTTGCCGGAGTGGCCGGCCTGCACGGCGCCGGCCAGGACCAGCCCGGCGGAGACGGTGTGCCCGGCCCGCAGGTACGCGGCCGTCACGGCCCCGCGGGCCGCCCCGGCGCGGGTTTCGGCCAGCGCCCCAAGGTTGGCCTCGGCCTCCACGTGCACGGGTCGGCCGGTGCGGCGGGCGAAGGCCGCAGCGATGTCGACGTCGGCCCAGCCGGGCAGCATCCACGGGGCCGCGACGGCGCCGGTACGCCGGTCCACGGGCGCCGGGACGCCCATCCCGATGGCCTGCAGCTCACCCAGGGACACGCCCAGCGAATCGGCCAGGTCGGTCAGCAGCAGCACGGCTCGGTCCAACTCGGCGTCGTGGCGGTGGCCCGGGGCCAACGGAACCTGGCTTTCGGCGACCACGGTGCGGCCGATGTCCGCGATGGCCACGCGCAGGCGGCGGGCGGAGAAGTGCAGCCCGGCCACCAGCCCGACCTTTCGGGCCAGCCGGACCTGGACGGCGCGGCGGCCGCTGCGCGAGGTGGCGGAGGTGTCCAGGATCCCGGAGGCGGAGAGTTCCTTGACGATGTTGGATACGGTGGCCGGGGACAGGCCGGTCGCGCCGGCCAGCTCGACCTGCGTCAGCTGGCCATGCTGCTTCAGGGATGCGACGATCCGCGCGCGGTTGGCTTCGCGCAGCGACGTCTGCGAGCCCGGCGTCGGATTTCGGCGTGCCACGGCCCAACCATACACGCTGGCGGGCCCGGCGGCCCGTGGTTCCCGAAAACGCCCGACGGCGGTGCCCCGCGCACGCGTGGGGCACCGCCGTCGGGCGTTGGGGCCTGGGGCTAGGCCAGGTTGACCTCGTGGGCGAAGGCGGCGCCAATGGTCTCACGGACCCGGTCCAGGACGCCGGCGGGCAGCTCGGCGTCGATGGCGAGCACGGCCAGCGCCTCGCCGCCCTCCTCGTTGCGGGAGACCTGCATGCCGGCGATGTTCACGCCCTCCTCGCCGAGCACGTTGCCGAGGGAGCCGATGACGCCCGGGCGGTCGGTGTAGCGCAGCACCAGGAGGTGGTCGGTGATGGGGATTTCGAGTTCGTAGCCGTTGACGCCGACCAGCTTCTCGATCTGCTTCGGGCCGGTCAGGGTCCCGGAGACGGAGAACTGGGCGCCGGTGGAGACGGCACCCTTCAGGGTCAGGACGTTGCGGTATTCCTCCGACACGCTGGTGGTGACCAGGCGGGTGGTGACGCCGCGCTGCTCGGCCAGGATCGGGGCGTTGACGTAGGAGACCTGCTCGGAGACGACGTCCATGAAGACGCCCTTCAGCGCGGCCAGCTCCAGGGCCTTGACGTCCAGCGAGGCGATCTCGCCGGCCACCTCGATGTCCACGGAGGTCAGCGAGCCCTGGGCGAGGGCGGTGAAGATGCGGCCGAGCTTCTCGATCAGCGGGATGCCCGGGCGGACCTCGGGGGCGATGACGCCGCCGGCGACGTTCACCGCGTCCGGGACCAGCTCGCCGGCCAGGGCCAGGCGCACGGACTTGGCGACGGACACGCCGGCCTTCTCCTGGGCCTCCTCGGTGGAGGCGCCCAGGTGCGGGGTCACCACGACGTTCTCGAGCCCGAAGAACGGCAGGTCGGTGCTGGGCTCCTTGACGAAGACGTCGATGCCGGCGCCGGCGATCTGGCCCTCGACCAGGGCGGTGTGCAGGGCCGCCTCGTCGACCAGGCCACCGCGGGCGACGTTGATGACGTAGGCGGTGTCCTTCATCTTGGCGAAGGCCGCGGCGCCGAGCATGCCCACGGTTTCCGGGGTCTTCGGCATGTGGATGGTGACGAAGTCGGAGGTGGCCAGCAGCTCGTCCAGCTCCACCAGGCGCACGCCCAGCTGCTGGGCGCGGGCCGGGGTGACGTAGGGGTCGTACGCGACGATGTCCATGCCGAAGCCCTGCAGGCGGGCGGCGACCAGGGCGCCGATCCGGCCCAGGCCGATGATGCCGGCGGTCTTCTCGAACAGTTCGACGCCGGAGTACTTGGAGCGCTTCCACGCCCCGCCCTTGAGGGAGGCGCTGGCGGCCGGGATGCGGCGGGCCAGGGAGACGACGTGGCCGACGGTCAGTTCGGCGGCGGAGATGACGTTGGAGGTCGGGGCGTTCACGACCATGACGCCGGCCTGGGTGGCGGACTTGATGTCGACGTTGTCGAGGCCGACGCCGGCGCGGGCGATGACCTTCAGCTTCGGGGCCGCGGCGATCGCCTCGGCGTCGACCTGGGTCGCGGAGCGGACCAGGATCGCATCGACATCGGCGATGGCGGCCAGCAGCTGCGCCCGGTCGGCGCCGTCGGCGTGGCGGATCTCGAAGTCGGGGCCCAGGGCCTCGATGGTGGCGGGCGAGAGCTCTTCGGCCAGGAGGACGACGGGCTTGGAGTCTGACACGGGCGTGGCACCTTTGCTGTCAATGGGGGCTGGTTGGGGGCCGGGTCCGCCCTTGGCGCGTCCCTGCCCACTTCAGGGTATCCCCCGTGGCGAGGCCCAAATGCCCCCGCGACGCATGTTACGCACCCAAGTTTGTGAAAAGATTCACTTGGCGCGGGGTTGCCTTGGCCGCCCGCTGCTCCCCCGCCGCCGCCGTCCCGGGCGCAGGCTCGGGAACAACGACGCCGGGGCGCCACCGATCGGTGGCGCCCCGCCGTCGTGCACCTAGGGTGCCGTCCAAAACGAGCGGCCGAGGGTCCCGCCCCGAGCGAAGCGCGGGGCGGGCGGCCGGTGGTCGTTAGCGGGCGGCGGAGCCTTCGGTGTAGTCGTCCGTGGTCTTCCAGGAGAAGAGGCTGCGCAGTTCGCGGCCGGTGGCCTCGATCGGGTGGGCCTCGCCCTTGGCGCGCAGGGCCAGGAACTCCGGCGCTCCGGCATCCTGGTCGTCGATGAAGCGCTTGGCGAAGGCGCCGTTCTGGACGTCGGCGAGAACGGCCTTCATGTTCTCCTTGACCTCCGGGGTGATCACGCGCGGGCCGGAGACGTAGTCGCCGTACTCGGCGGTGTCGGAGACGGACCAGCGCTGCTTGGCGATGCCGCCCTCCCACATCAGGTCGACGATCAGCTTGAGCTCGTGCAGCACCTCGAAGTAGGCGATCTCCGGCTTGTAGCCGGCCTCGGTCAGGGTCTCGAAGCCGTACTGGATCAGCTGGGAGGCGCCGCCGCAGAGCACTGCCTGCTCGCCGAAGAGGTCGGTCTCGGTCTCCTCGGTGAAGGTGGTCTCGATGACGCCGGCGCGGGTGCCGCCGATGGCCTTCGCGTAGGACAGGGCCAGTTCCTTGGCCTTGCCGGTGTAGTCCTGCTCGACGGCGATCAGGTCCGGAATGCCGCGGCCGGCCTCGAATTCGCGGCGCACGGTGTGGCCCGGGGCCTTCGGGGCAACCAGGGCGACGTCGACGTTGGCCGGCGGGGTGATGTAGCCGTAGCGGATGTTGAAGCCGTGGCCGAAGAACAGGGCGTCGCCGTCCTGGAGGTTCGGTGCGATGTCCTCGGCGTAGACGAAGCGCTGGACCTGGTCCGGGGTCAGGATCATGATCAGGTCGGCTTCGGCGGTTGCCTCGGCGACGGAGACGACGCGCAGGCCCTCGGCCTCGGCCTTGGCGCGGGACTTGGAGCCTTCCTTCAGGCCGACGCGGACGTCGACGCCGGAGTCGCGCAGGTTCAGGGCGTGGGCGTGGCCCTGGGAGCCGTAGCCGATGATGGCCACGGTGCGGCCCTGGATGATCGACAGGTCGGCGTCGTCGTCGTAGTACATTTCGGTCACTTTTTACTCCTTGTGGTGGGGCGTTGTGTCAGGCGGAGACGGAGCGCAGGGCGCGGTCCGACATCGACTTGGAACCGCGGCCGACGGCCAGGGTTCCGGACTGGACGATCTCACGGACACCGAACGGTTCCAGAACGGCCAAGAGGGCGCTCAGCTTTTCGGCGGTTCCGGTGGCCTCGATGGTCAACGAGTCGGTGGACACGTCCACCACCGAGGCGCGGAAGAGGTCGGCTGCCTGGGTCACTTGCAGCCGCATTGCGGCATCCGCGCGGACCTTGACCAGGATATGGTCCCGCTGCACGGACGATTCGGGGATGAGTTCGACGATCTTGATGACGTTGATCAGCTTGTTCAGCTGCTTGGTCACCTGCTCCAGCGCGTCGCCCTCGGCATCGACGACGACGGTGATCCGGGAGATCCCGGGCACCTCGGTCGGGCCGACGGCCAGCGAATGGATGTTGAACGCGCGGCGGGCGAACAGGCCGGCGACGCGGGTCAGGACGCCGGGGACGTCTTCGACCAGGACGGAAAGGGTGTGGCGTGCCATGGGTTAGTCCTCCTGCTCCCATTCCGGGGTCATCCCGCGGGCGATCTGGATTTCGTCGTTGCTGACGCCGGAGGGGACCATCGGCCACACCATGGAGTCACGGCTGACGACGAAGTCGATGACCACCGGGCGGTCGTTGATGGCCAGCGCCTGCTGGATGGTCGCGTCGATGTCCTCGTCGCGTTCGCAACGCAGGCCGACGCAGCCGTAGGCGTCCGCCAGCTTCACGAAGTCGGGCACGCGCACGGTGCCGTGGCCGGTGTTCAGGTCGGTGTTCGAGTACCGCTCGTCGTAGAACAGGGTCTGCCACTGGCGGACCATGCCCAGCGACGAGTTGTTGATGATCGCCACCTTGATCGGGATGTTGTTGATGACGCAGGTGGCCAGTTCCTGGTTGGTCATCTGGAAGCAGCCGTCGCCGTCGATGGCCCAGACCACGCGGTCCGGGTTGCCGACCTTGGCACCCATGGCGGCGGGCACGGAGTACCCCATGGTGCCCAGGCCGCCGGAGTTCAGCCACTGGCGCGGGCGCTCGTACTTGACGAACTGCGCCGACCACATCTGGTGCTGGCCGACGCCGGCGACGTAGACGCCCTCCGGTCCGGTCAGCGCGCCGATGCGCTCGATGACGTGCTGCGGCGCGGAGAGGCCGTCGGCCGGCTGGGTGAAGCCGATCGGGTAGGTCTCGCGCAGCCGGTTCAGCATGGCCCACCACTCGTCCAGGCGCGGGGCGCCGTCCTCGGCGAAGCGGGTGCGGCAGGCATCGGCCAGTTCGGGGATGATCTCCTTCACCGAGCCGACGATCGGGATGTCGGCGGTGCGGTTCTTGGAGATCTCGGCCGGGTCGATGTCCGCGTGGATGACCTTCGCGAACGGAGCGAAGGTGCTCAGCACGCCGGTGACGCGGTCATCGAAGCGGGCACCGAGGGTGATCAGCAGGTCGGACTGCTGCAGCGCGGTCACCGCGGAGACGGACCCGTGCATGCCGGGCATGCCGACGTGCTGCTGGTGCGAATCCGGGAAGGCGCCGCGGGCCATCAGGGTGGTGACCACCGGGGCTCCGACGAGCTCGGCAAGCTCGCGCAGCTCCGCGGTCGCCTCGCCCTTGATGACGCCGCCGCCGACGTAGAAGACCGGGCGCTCGGCCGCGGCGATCAGCTTGGCGGCCTCGCGCACCTGCTTGGCGTGGCCGCGCACGACGGTGCGGTAGCCGGGCAGGTCGATCTTCGGCGGCCAGGAGAAGTGGGTCTTGGCCTGCTGCGCGTCCTTGGTGATGTCCACCAGGACCGGTCCCGGGCGTCCGGTCGCCGCGATGTGGAACGCGGAGGCGAGGACGCGGGGGATGTCGTCGGCCTTGGTCACCAGGAAGGAGTGCTTGGTGATCGGCATGGTGATGCCGACGATGTCCGCTTCCTGGAAGGCGTCGGTGCCGATGAACTGGCTGTTGACCTGGCCGGTGATGGCGACCATCGGGACCGAGTCCATGTGGGCGTCGGCGATGGCGGTGACCAGGTTGGTGGCGCCCGGGCCGGAGGTGGCGATGCACACGCCCACTTCCCCGGTGACCATGGCGTAGCCCTGTGCGGCGTGGCCGGCTCCCTGTTCGTGGCGCACCAGGATGTGGTTGATCCGGGTGGAGTCCATGAGGGGGTCGTAGGTGGGGAGGATGGCCCCACCCGGCAACCCGAAGACGTCTGTGACGCCGAGTTCTTCCAATGAGCGGACGATGGCTTGTGAGCCAGTCATCTCCGTGGGTGCAACGATGTTGTTCGAGCCCTGGACCGGGTTCGACGCATCCACGACGGAAGAGACAGGAGTGGCATCCTTGGCACGGCCGGCGGCTTGGGCCACCAGCGACGGGCTGGCGGGTGTTCCGTTACTCATAGGAGTCTTCCTTCTCTTCTCTGCATTCTGCACATAAAAAAACCCCCTCGGCCTTGCGGCGTCAGTGGGGTTTGCGCGTCACCGGGTCCCTATCAAGGGGCCTAGGCCACGCGCTTGATAACGACTAGTACGGTGTTGCGGATCTGCATGCCACTCAGTCTCCCCGTCCTAGGCGAGTACTGTCAACACGCACCCCCTGCGTCTCACAATGCGGACAAGCCGTCCGATGGCTGGACACCAGCCATCGGACGGCCCGTTCCGCTAGCCGCAGTACGCGCCGGTGCTGGCGGAATTGACCAGCTTCGCGTACTTGGCCAGGACACCCGTGGTGAACTTCGCCGGCAGCGGCTCCCAGCCGACCTTGCGCGCTTCGAGCTCCGCCGGCTCGACCAGCAGGTCGAAGCTGCGGGCGGCGATGTCGACGCGGATGCGGTCGCCGTCCTTCACGAAGGCGATCGGGCCGCCGTCGACGGCCTCCGGCGCGACGTGCCCGATGCACAGGCCCGTGGTGCCGCCGGAGAAGCGGCCGTCGGTGAGCAGCAGGACGTCCTTGCCCAGGCCGGCGCCCTTGATCGCGCCGGTGATGGCGAGCATCTCGCGCATGCCCGGGCCGCCCTTGGGCCCCTCGTAGCGGATGACCACCACGTCGCCGGCCTTGATCGCGCCGTTGTCCAGCGCGTCCAGCGCGCCCTGCTCGCGCTCGAACACGCGGGCGGTGCCCTCGAAGACGTCGGCGTCGAAGCCGGCGCTCTTGACGACGGCGCCTTCCGGGGCCATGGAGCCGTGCAGGATGGTGATGCCGCCGGTCTTGTGGATCGGGTTGTCCATGGCGCGCAGGATCTTGCCGTCCACGTCCGGCGGGTTGATCTCGGCCAGGTTCTCCGCCACGGTCTTGCCGGTGACGGTGAGGCAGTCGCCGTGCAGCAGGCCGGCGTCGAGCAGGGCCTTCATGATCACCGGCACGCCGCCGATCTTGTCGACGTCGGTCATCACGTAGCGGCCGAACGGCTTCAGGTCGCCCAGGTGCGGGATCTTGTCGCCGATGCGGTTGAAGTCGTCGAGGGTCAGCTCCACTTCGGCTTCGCGGGCGATCGCCAGCAGGTGCAGCACGGCGTTGGTGGAGCCGCCGAAGGCCATCGTGACGGCGATGGCGTTCTCGAACGCCTTCTTGGTCATGATGTCGCGGGCGCGGATGCCCTTGCGCAACAGTTCAACGACGGCCTCGCCGGAGGCGCGCGCGAACATGTCGCGGCGGCGGTCGGCCGAGGGCGGGGCCGCGGAGCCGGGCAGGGACATGCCCAGCGCCTCGCCGATGCAGGCCATGGTGTTGGCGGTGTACATGCCGCCGCAGGCGCCTTCGCCGGGGCAAATCGCCTTTTCGATGCGGGTGAGGTCTTCCATGCTCATCTTGCCGGCGGCGCAGGCGCCGACGGCCTCGAAGGCGTCGATGAGGGTGACTTCCTTCTCCGTGCCGTCCTCCAGCTTGACCCACCCGGGCATGATGGAGCCGGCGTAGAGGAAGACCGAGGACAGGTTCAGCCGCGCGGCGGCCATGAGCATGCCGGGCAGGGACTTGTCGCAGCCGGCGAGCAGGACGGAGCCGTCCAGGCGCTCGGCCATCATGACCGTTTCCACCGAGTCGGCGATGACCTCGCGCGAGACCAGGGAGAAGTGCATGCCCTCGTGGCCCATGGAAATGCCGTCGGAGACGGAAATGGTCCCGAACTGCATCGGGAAGCCGCCCCCGGCGTGGACGCCTTCCTTGGCGCCCTGGGCCAACCGGTTCAGGGAGAGGTTGCAGGGGGTGATCTCGTTCCAGGAGCTGGCGATGCCGATCTGCGGCTTGGCGAAATCGTCGTCGCCCATGCCGACGGCACGGAACATGCCACGGGCGGGCGCCGCGTGGATGCCGTCGGTCACCACGCGGCTACGGGGCTTGATGTCTGGAGTGTTTTCGGTCATGGGTCCTACTTTATGACGCCCCGGGACCCCCCACGAACCCGTGACCCCGCCCTGCAACATTCCGGGCCGCAGGCCTGGTTCCATCCCGCAGAATCCCTTCCCCGCCTCCGCCGCCTAGCGTCCAGGCGACTCCCGCCCCTCGCTTCGCCCGGAGCGGGGCCCTCGCCGCCTAGCGTCCAGGCGACTCCCGCCCCTCGCTTCGCCCGGAGCGGGGCCCTCGCCGCCTAGCGTCCAGGCGACTCCCGCCCCTCGCTTCGCTCGGAGCGGGGCCCTCGCCGCCTAGACTTAGGGGCATGGCGAACCAGAACGACGGCGCCGACGCTGCGCTCAAGGCGCACCTGCACCGGGCCTTCGATGGACAGATCCCCAATTTCGGTTCCTACAACCTGGTCTATGCGGCCGGCCGGGCGGGAGGCGCCGGAATCTTCGTCGTCGGCTACCGGCGCCAGCCCATGGAACTGCTCGTGGCGCCCCTGGACGGCCACACCCTGGCCGCTCGCGGACCCGCCGTCGCGGTGAACCTGACCAACGTCAGCCACATTGCCCAGCCGCTGGAAGGCGGGCACGAGATCGGCACCACCACCGGCCGCGTCTACCGCTTCGACGTCGCCGCCCACCCCTTGGTCGACACGGTCGACGGCGCCCGCGTCAGACTGGAGCAGGATGCGGATGCGGAGGATTTCGCCCAGTTCATGGATGAGTTCATGGCCGTGCTGGACGGCTACGCGGGCGACCCCGAGCCCTGACCCCCACCGGAATTTTGCTACCTCCCGGGCGCACTGCCCCGGAGGTAGCAAAATTCCGGGGGGACCCGCACTTACGCGTCAGGATTCCGGCCAGGACCCGCACTTACGCGTCACAATTCGGGAGGGGTCAGAGCCTGGCGCCGGGGTGGACGAGGTTTTCGGGCTCGCGGCCCGCGGCAAGGGCCTCCAACTGGCGGCGCAGCAGCGCCACGACCCGGCGCGGGAAGGCCTCGGTGTTGCCCCCGTTGTGCGGGGTGATGAGTGCCCCGGGCATCCGCCACAGCGGATGCTCCGCTGGCAGCGGCTCCGGATCGACGACGTCCAGGGCGCAGCGCAGCCGGCCGGTGCCGACCTCGGCGGTCAGCGCTTCGGTGTCCACCACCGGCCCGCGGGCGACGTTGACGACGACGGCCCCGTCCGGAAGCGCCGCCAGCACCCGCCGGCCCACCAGTCCCTGGGTGGCGTCGGTCAGCGGGACGATGCAGATCAGGACCTCGAGTCCGGGCGCCAGTGCCTCCAGCTCATCGATTCCGTACACGGGGCCGTGGGCGTCGGTACGCGCGCTGGTGCCGAAGCGCACCAGGTCCACCTCGAACGGTTCCAGCCGGCGGCGGATCTCCTCGCCGATGCCGCCCACCCCCAGGACTCCGACGCGGCGGTCGGCCAGCCCGGGCCAGCGGCGCGGAGCCCAGGTGCCGGTGGCCTGGTCGCGGGCGGCCTCGCCGATTCCGCGCAGCGACGCCAGCGCGAGCCCGACGGCCAGCTCCGCGGTGGCCGCGGCGTGGACCCCGTGCGCCGAGGCGACGGCGACGTCCTCCCCCACCAGGGCGGACACGCCGTCGTACCCGGTGGATTGGGTCTGCACCAGGCGCACGTTCGGGGCCTCGCGGACGGCCGCGAAACGCTCCGTCCCTCCGGTATAGGGCAGCACCACCGCTTCGACCTGGTCCAGCGGCACGCCGACCGGCGGGCTCTCCAGGTCCCAGACGCCGGCGCGAAGCCCCGCGGGCAGGGGTTCGCAGGCCTGGAGCAGGGCGGAATCGGGAAAAGTGACAACGTTGATGGGCTTCACCCCGCCAGCGTAGGGCCGCCGGGCCCGCCGGACTGTGATCCGCGCCGCAAAACCGCCCCCGATTTGGCGTTTGGCGAAAAAGGGCCTAGAGTATTTCCTCGTTGCAGACGCCAACCACGCAAGTGGGAGCCCGTCCGGCAGCGATGCACCTCTAGCTCAATTGGCAGAGCAATTGACTCTTAATCAATGGGTTCCGGGTTCAAGTCCCGGGGGGTGCACCAGGGAAAATCCCCAACGAAAATCCCCCGATCCGGTCCGCCGGGTCGGGGGATTTTTGCGTTCCCGCACAGCGGCCGGCGGACCCGGCCCGCGGGCATCCGGCAACCGCCTGGGCGGACGGCCCGCGCGTCCGCCCGGATCGGCAGCCGAGTCCGCCGCCGCGGCCACGTCGGAGCCGCTTTCCGGTCCCTTTTGCGGGCCGGCTGTCGGGCGGCCGGCGGCGGTCAGCGATGTGGAATGGCCCGATTTGGAATTGGACCGCGGAGACGCTATTGTTTTATCTCGTTGCGAACGACGCCGGACTCCGGCGCAGGACGCGATGATGCACCTCTAGCTCAATTGGCAGAGCAATTGACTCTTAATCAATGGGTTCCGGGTTCAAGTCCCGGGGGGTGCACCAAAACAGGGAAGGTCAGCCGAAAGGCTGGCCTTTCTTGGTATCCGGCCCCGTCCAGGGGCGCGGCCCGCGGCGCACCGCCCATCCAGCCCAAGGAGAGCACCATGACCGACCAGCCCACCCGCCTCGGCACCGGCGATGCCGCGCCCGTCTTCTCCCTGCCGGACGCCGACGGCAACACCGTCTCGCTCGCGGACTTCGCCGGCTCCTCCGTGGTGGTCTACTTCTACCCGGCCGCCTCCACCCCGGGGTGCACCAAGCAGGCCTGCGACTTCCGCGACAGCCTGGAATCCCTCGCGGCCGCCGGGTACCAGGTGGTCGGCGTCTCCCCCGACGCCCCGGCCAAGCTGAAGAAGTTCACCGAGGCCGAGGCCCTGACCTTCCCCCTGCTCAGCGACGAGGACCACGCCGTGGCCGCCGCCTACGGGGCCTGGGGCGAGAAGAAGAACTATGGCCGCACCTACGAGGGGCTCATCCGCTCCACCGTCGTCGTCGACCCTGACGGAAAGGTGGCGGTGGCCCAGTACAACGTCCGGGCCACCGGGCACGTCGCCAAACTGCGGCGCGACCTCGGACTCGACGCCGCCTAGCGTCCAGGCGACTCCCGTCCCGACTGCCCGGTCCTCCGGGTCCGTTCCGATACACTGGGTGTGCCGAACGGGCCAATGGCACCGGCAAGCGAGCGTGGCGAAATTGGCAGACGCGCTGGATTTAGGTTCCAGTGTCTTCGGACGTGGGGGTTCAAGTCCCCCCGCTCGCACCCACCCGGCCGCGGCAAGCACCGCGGAACGCCGGCACGCAGGGCTCCCGGAACTTTCCGGGAGCCCTGCGTGTTCCCCCGACCGACGTCCCCAACACCAAGGAGCACAACCGCGTGGACCGCAGCACCGGGTTCGGCGACGGCCCCTCCACTCCCGGCGCCCCAGGGCTCTCGCGCCGCTCGTTCCTGGGCCTGGGCGCGGTCCTGGCCGCGACGCTGACCGGCTGCACGGCGGCCTCCACCGCTTCCCCGTCGGCCTCCGCCACGGGCACCGCGGCCGCGCCGGCGCTCCAGTCCTTCGTCTTCGGCACGCCCGCGATCCCCCGGACCCTTGACCCGGCCCTGGTGGCCGACACCGACACGTTCCGCATCACCCGGCAGATCTTCGAGGGCCTGGTCGGCGTGGACCCCAACACCGGCAGCCCGATGCCGGCGCTGGCCACCGAGTGGTCGGCCAGCGACAACGGACTGGTCTACACCTTCACGCTGCGCCAGGGCGTCCGCTTCCACGACGGCACCGACTTCGACGCCGCCGCCGTGGTGGCGAACTTCACCCGCTGGGCCTCGCTGCCGGCCACAAGCTCCGGCCGGGCGGCGCTGTCCTTCGAGTCCGTCTTCCACCAGCACCAGAAGGTGCCCGCCGAGGACGGATCGGGCACCGTCCCGGCCGGCCACTTCAGGTCCATCCGCGCCACGGGGCCCTACACCGTGATCCTGACCCTGACCCGCCCGCTGCCCTCCCTCATCGAGGCCCTGACGATGCCGGGGTTCGGCATCGCCTCCCCCGCCGCCCTGGAGGAAACCGACGCCGATTCCCTCAGCGTCGACAAGTACGGACGGGTGGCCAACGGCTTCGGGGAGCGCCCCGTCGGCACCGGCCCCTTCTCCTTCTCCGCCCGGGACGAGGACACCGTCACCCTCAAGGCCCACCCCGGGCACTGGCGCGGGGGCGGGCAGATCGGCACCGCCACGTTCCGCACGCTGCGGGACCCGGACTCCCGGCTGCGCTCGCTGCGCCGCAAGGACATCGACGGCTACGACCTGGTCACCGTCGAGGGCCTGCGCGACCTGGTCCGCGGGGGCCAGCAGGTGGTCCAGCGCGACCCGTTCTCCGTCCTCTACCTGGGCATGCACCAGTCCAACGAGTTCCTCTCCCGTGACGCGGTGCGCCGCGCGGCGGCCCACGCCGTGAACCGCCAGTCCCTGATCGACTCCTTCTTCATCAGCGGCACCAAGGAGGCGCGCAGCTTCATCCCGCCGAGCCTGGGCATCCCCAACCCGGAAACGTACCGCGGCTACGACCCGCAGCAGGCCCGCCAACTGCTCGCCTCCAGCGGCTACGACGGCGAGCCCATCCCCTTCGCCTACCCGCTGAACGTCACGCGCGCCTACCTTCCGCTGCCCGAACGGATCTACGCGGAGATCAGCCGCCAGCTCACCGCCGTCGGATTCACGATCCGGCCCGTGCCCGTCCCGTGGGACGAGGGCTACCTGGAGCAGGTGCGCGCCGGCCGCCACAAGGGCTTCCACCTGATGGGCTGCAGCGGCGGCTACCGCGACCCGGACAACTTCCTCGGGGTGCTGTTCGGGACGCCCTCCGCCGCGTTCGGCTACAACGACGGCGGGGTGCGGCGCCGCATCTTCGAGGCCCGCGCCCTGCCCGCCGGGGAGCAGCGCACCAGCGCCTACCAGGAGATCGGCGAACAGCTCGCCGCCGACCTGCCGGCCCTGCCGCTGGCCTACCCGATCTCGGCGCTGGCGCTCAGCGACCGGGTGCGCAGCTACCCCTCCAGCCCGGTGCTGGACGAAACGTTCGACCGTGTGGGCCTTGCCACCTAGGAACCGTCCCGCGGCATGCTGATTTCTTGCCGGTCCCGCCGTGGCGCTACCCTTGGCACTGAGCCACCAGACCCGTCGGATGGAGATTTCCCGTGCCCTCGCAACCCACCCAGAACCTCGACGTCGCGTTGATCGGGGGTGGCGTGATGAGCGCCACGCTCGGCACCTTCATCAAGCAGCTGGAGCCCGAGTGGAGCATTGGCCTGTTCGAGAACCTCGACCAGGCCGGCCTTGAGTCTTCCGACCCATGGAACAACGCAGGCACCGGCCACGCCGCCCTGTGCGAACTGAACTACGCCCCCGCCGGCAAGGACGGCCGCGTCGATCCGGCCAAGGCCATCGGCATCAACGAGCAGTTCCAGGTTTCCCGCCAGTTCTACGCCCACATGGTGTCCCAGGGCCTGATCGGCTCCCCCAAGACCTTCATCAACCCGCTGGCGCACATGAGCTTCGTCATGGGCGATGCGCACGCCGACTACCTCAAGGCCCGATACGAGTCCCTGAGCGCGCAGCCTTTGTTCGAGAAGATGCAGCATACCGAGGACCTGGCCACCATCAACGAGTGGGCCCCGCTGGTCGCCGAAGGGCGCGACGCGTCCGTGCGCGTTGCCGCCTCCCGCGTCGAGGGGGGCACCGACGTCGACTTCGGTTCCCTGACCCGCCAGCTGACCAGCTACCTCGGCGTCGCCGGCGCCGAGCTGAACTTCGGCCACCGCGTCACGAACCTGGAGCGCTCGGGCAACGGCTGGCAGCTCACCGTCAAGAACCGCGCCACCGGGGCCAAGCGCACCGTCAACGCCAAGTTCGTCTTCGTCGGCGCCGGCGGCGGCGCCCTGCACCTGCTGCAGGCCTCCGGCATTCCCGAGGCCCAGGGCTTCGGCGGGTTCCCGGTCTCCGGCCAGTTCCTGCGCTGCACGAACGAGGAGATCATCTCCCGCCACCACGCCAAGGTCTACGGCCAGGCTTCCGTGGGCGCCCCGCCGATGTCCGTCCCGCACCTGGACACCCGCTTCGTCGACGGCAAGCGCTCGCTCATGTTCGGCCCCTACGGCGGTTTCTCGCCCAAGTTCCTCAAGACCGGCTCCTACCTTGACCTGGTCGGCTCGGTCCGCCCGCACAACCTCATCCCGATGCTGGCCGTCGCCAAGGACAACACGGGCCTGGTCAAGTACCTGGTCACCGAGGTGCTCAAGTCCCGCGCCAAGAAGGACGACGCGCTGCGCGAGTACTACCCCGGCGGCGAGGGCTCCGACTGGGAACTGATCACCGCCGGCCAGCGCGTCCAGGTCATCAAGAAGGACACGCAGAAGGGCGGCGTGCTGCAGTTCGGCACCGAGGTCATCACCAGCGCCGACGGCACCATCTCCGGCCTGCTGGGCGCCTCCCCGGGCGCGTCCACCGCGGCCCCGATCATGATCGAACTCCTGAACCGCTGCTTCCCGCAGCAGTTCTCCGGCTGGGAGTCCAAGCTCAAGGAGATCATCCCCAGCTACGGCTCCAAGCTGAACGAGAACCCGGGGCTGCTGGCCGAGGTCACCGCCGCCACCGACAAGGTCCTCGAACTGGCCTAACGGCTCCCCCCACGCAAGGAGTGCCGATGCATCGGCTCGCTTCACTGTCCCTGGGCAACCGCGCCCTGATCGCCCTGGTCACCGTCTTCACGGCGGTGTTCGGGGTGCTCACGATGGGTTCCCTCAAACAGGAACTCATCCCCTCGCTGGAATTCCCGCAGGTCACCGTCGTCTCGACGCTGCAGGGGGCCTCCGCCGAGGTGGTGGACAAGCAGGTGAGCCAGCCGCTGGAATCGGCGCTCCTCGCCGTGGAGAACCTGGACTCCTCCTCCGCGGTCTCCTCCGCCTCCGTCTCCCGGATCTCGCTGAGCTTCGCCTACGGCACCAACCTGGACCGCGCCCGCAACCAGGTGGAGCGGGCCATCGCCAACGCGTCGGCCGCGCTGCCCAAGGACGTCTCCACGTCCTCCTTCGCCGGCTCCATCTCCGACTTCCCCGTCATCTACCTGGCCGTCGCCGGCCGGGAGGACCTGAACGAGCTGTCCGCCGACGTCGAACGGCTGACCGTGCCCGCCCTCTCCAAGGTCGAGGGCGTGCGCGGGGTGGACGTGACCGGCGCGGCCGGGCAGCGCATCACCATCACCCCGGACGCCGACGAACTGGCCGCCAACGGACTCACCGAGAACAGCCTCAAGAGCGCCATCGAGGACGCCGGGATGCTCGTCCCGCTGGGCACCGTGCGGGACGGAACGCTGACCCTGGCCGCGCAGGCCGGCGGCGGTATCGACTCGCTCAAGGCGCTGCGCGCGGTCTCGCTGGCCGGGCCGAACGGCGTCGTGCTGCTCGGCGACGTCGCCGACGTCGAACTGGCGGACAACCCCACCACCAGCATCACGCGCACCAACGGCGCGGAGACGCTGGCGGTGTCCGTCACCAAGACGCCCGACGGCGACACGGTCGCCATCTCCCACGCGGTCGCCGCGCTGATCCCGCAACTGGAGTCCGAGCTCGGCCCGGACGCCGACATCACCGTGGTCTTCGACCAGGCCCCGTTCATCGAGCAGTCCATCCACGACCTCACCGTCGAAGGCCTGCTGGGGCTGGGCTTCGCGGTGGTGGTCATCCTCATCTTCCTGACCAGCGTGCGCTCCACCCTGGTCACCGCGATCTCCATCCCGCTGTCCCTGCTGGTCACCTTCATCGGCATCAACGTGGCGGGCTTCTCGCTGAACATGCTCACGCTGGGGGCCCTGACCATCTCGATCGGCCGCGTCGTGGACGACTCGATCGTGGTCATCGAAAACATCAAGCGCCACCTCGAATACGGCGAGGACCGGCGCCGGGCCATCGTCACCGCGGTCCGCGAGGTGGCCACCGCGGTCACCGCCGCCACCCTCACCACGGTCGCCGTGTTCGCCCCGGTCGCGTTCGTCGCCGGCGTGGCCGGGGAGCTGTTCCGCCCCTTCGCCCTCACCGTCACGATCGCGCTGCTGGCCTCCCTGCTGGTGTCGCTGACCATCGTGCCCGTGCTGGCCTACTGGTTCCTCGGGCGCAAGCGAACCGCCGCCGCCAGGGACCGCGAGCAGGCCCAGGCCAAGGAGCTGCGGTCTTGGCTGCAGCGCGGCTACGCGCCGGTGCTGCGCGGAACCCAGCGCCACCCGGTCATCACCCTGCTGGCCTCCGTGCTGGTGCTCGCCGGCACCGTGGCGATGGTGCCGCTGCTGCAGACCAACCTGCTCGGCTCCAGCGGGCAGAACTTCTTCACCGTCACCCAGGCGATGCCGGCGTCGACCTCGCTGGCCGCCACCTCCAAGGCCGCCAAGCCGGTCGAGGAGGCGCTGCGCGGACTCGACGGCGTCGAGGCCGTGCAGGTCTCCATCGGCGGCGGGAGCTTCGGCCGGCCCGGGGCCGCCGACTCCGCCTCCTACACCGTGATCACCGCCTCCGGCGCCGACCAGGCCGCCGTGCAGGACGCCGCCCGCGCCGCGCTCGCGGAGGCCGCCCCGCAGGGCGAGGTCGCCGTCGGCGGCGGCAGCGGGGGCACCATGGGCGCCTCCAGCACCATCGACGTGCAGGTCAAGGCGCCGACGCCGGAGGTCCTCGCCGAGGCCAACGACGCCGTCGTGGCGGCCCTGCGGGACATCCCGGACGCCCAGGCCCCGGAGAGCGACCTGACCGGCACCGTGCCGCGGCTGGAGGTCGAGGTGGACGCCCAGGAGGCCGCCGACCGCGGACTGACCCAGTCCCAGACGGCGATGCTTGCGGCCGCAGCCATCCAGCCCACCAGCTCCGGATCCGTGCGCATCGGCTACACCGACTACTCGGTGTACATCGGCGAAGGCCGCACGCTCACTTCCCCCGCCAAGCTGCGCGCGCTGGAACTGGCCACCCCGACCGGACCGGTGAGGCTCGACGACGTCGCCACCGTCCGCACCGTCGATGCGCAGGCCTCCATCTCCAGCTCCAACGGCGACCGCATCGCCACCGTGGCCGTCACCCCCGGCGAGAACAGCCTCGGCACGGTCTCGGCCGAGGTCGGCAAGCGCCTCGACGGGCTGTCCCTGCCGGAGGGCGCCACGGCGAGCCTCGGCGGGGCGGCCACCGAGCAGGCCGACTCCTTCGGCCAGCTCTACCTGGCCCTGCTGGCCGCCGTCGCGATCGTCTACGTGATCATGGTGGCGACCTTCAAGTCGCTGGTGCAGCCGCTGCTGCTGCTGGTCTCCATCCCGTTCGCCGCCACCGGGGCGATCGGCCTGCTGCTGCTCACCGGCGTCCCGCTCGGGCTGCCCTCGCTGATCGGCATGCTGATGCTGGTCGGCATCGTGGTGACCAACGCGATCGTGCTGATCGACCTGATCAACCAGTACCGGCTCCCGCGCGGCGCCGAGCCGGCGATGCCGCTGGAGGAGGCGATCTTCCACGGCGCCCGCCAGCGCCTGCGCCCGATCCTGATGACCGCGCTGGCCACGGTGTTCGCGCTGACCCCGATGGCGCTGGGCCTGACCGGTGGAGGAGGGTTCATCTCCCAGCCGCTGGCCGTCGTGGTGATCGGCGGCCTGGTCTCCTCCACCCTGCTGACCCTGGTGCTGGTGCCGGTGCTCTACCGCCTGGTCGAGGGCGCCAAGGAACGCGCGGCGCTGCGCCGCGACCGCGGACGGCCCGCGGGCACGCACGGCTCCGAAGCCGCCTCCCGGCGCGACGGCAATCTGGACGGGGACCTCGACGAGGACGCCGTGGGGGCCCGCGTCTAGCGCGCCTCCGCACCCCGGAACCCGCACGACGGCGGGCCGCACCTTCCGCAGGTGCGGCCCGCCGTCGTTTGGCGTTGGGCGTTTGGCGTCTGGCCGAAGGACCCTGCCCCATCTCCGCGTTTCGCCAAAGGAAGATGCGGGGTTTGGCCTCCAAATCCGGCATCATCCTTTGGCGAAACGCATCCCCGGAACGGGAAGCCTCGGCGAAGCCCGCCAGCGAGGGACTGCGCCCTAGGCCGGCGGACCGCCAGCGGATGCCTACTGCCCCGGGAGTCCTGCCTCGTCCGCCAGGCGGCGGACGGTCAGCTCGAACAGCTCCGCGGGGTCGGTGAAGGTGCCGGCGCCGTACTGGCCGAAGACCTCGAAGTTCACGGCCCCGAACAGGCCGGACCAGACGCCTACGCCCCGGGCCAGGACGTGGGCCGGGGCCGCGGCGCCGAATTCCTCGCGAATGCGCTCGAGGTCCTCGGCGAGCCGGGGTGGCAACCGTCTCACATCTGATTCTTCACGCGGCCCGCCTCCGGCGGCCCAGGCCTCGTCGAGGATCCGGAGCAGGCGGGCCACCACCCGGATGCCCGGACCGGTGGTCCGTTCGGCCGGGGCGTGGTAGCCGGGGACCGGGCTGCCGAAGAGCAGTCCGTAGCGGGCCGGTTCCGCCAAGGCCCACGTGCGCACCGCTCGGGCCAGGGCCGCGAAGCGCTCGAACGGGCCGCCGGGGGCGGCCTCCACGGCGGCGTCCACCCGGTCCCCCAGCTCCGTGTAGGCCTCCACCACCAGCATGGTCAGGAGTTCGTCGCGGCTGGCCACGTAGCGGTAGACGGCCGAGGAGACGACCCCCAGTTCCCGCGCCACCGCCCGCAGGGACAGCGCGGCGGCGCCTTCGCTGGCCAGCTGTTCGCGCCCGATGCGCAGGATCTCGGCGACGGTGCGCTCGCGGGCCTGCTGGCGGGGGGTTGGCGTCTTTCCCATGGGGCCATCACACATCACGTGCGCGAGCACCGTCAACTTTTGAGAGCAGTGCTCTTGACTTGATTCCGCGACGGACCCTAACCTCATATCGAGAGCAGTGCTCACTTTTTTGCCACCTCGACCACCAAGGACCCCGCCATGTCGCAGCCCCACCCCCAGCAGTCCCGCGCCCGGCACTACCTCGTCACGGGCGCGGGCCCGATCGGCTCCACCGTCGCGCTCCAGCTGGCGAATGCAGGGCACTCGGTCACCTTGGCCAGCCGCTCCGGCTCCGGTCCGGAGCACCCGGGAATCCGCCGGACCCGCACGGACGCCACCGACCCCGTGCAGCTGGCCGAGGCCGCGACGGGCGCGGAGGCCATTTTCCACTGCATCCACGCCGCCTACTCGGCGGAGGCCTGGAGGAAGGTCCTGCCGCAGGCCGAGGCGGTGGTCCTGGCGGAGGCCACCCGGGCCGGAATTCCCGCCGTCTTCCCGGAGAGCCTGTACTCATACTCGGAGCCGCGCGCAGTCATGCGCGAAGATTCGCCGCGCCGGGCCTCCGGCGGCAAGCGCGGGGTCCGCACGGCCCTGCTGGACGCCCGGGAGGCCTCGTCCGCCAACACGGTCAGCGTGGTGGCCTCGGACTACTACGGACCCGGCGCGGAGAACGCCCACGCGGGCACCCGCATGCTGGAGGCTGTCTTCGGCGGCAAGCGCCTGGCGGCCATCGGCAATCCCGATCTCCCGCACTCGTTCACCTACCTGCCGGACCTGGCGGCGGCGATGGTTCGCGCCGCGCAGCGGCCCGAACTGTGGAACCGGGTCCTGCATGCGCCAACGGCCCCGCCCACCACGCAGCGAGCCATGGCCGAAGGCTATGCCCGCGCCGCGAGCCTCACTGCGCCCAGGGTCTCCGGGATCCCCGGCTGGGTGCTGCGGGCCCTGGGCACCGTGAACCGGGACATGCGTGAACTCGCGGAGATGGCCTACCAGTTCGATGCCGCGTTCGTGATGGACTCCGCGCGCAGCGAGGCGGCGCTCGGCCTCTCCCCGACCCCGCTCGAGGAAGGCTTCGCCGCCACCGCGGCATGGTGGACCGAACGCTCCGCGGGCGCCTGAGCGCGGTGGATCTCGGCGCCCGCGGGCCCGCCCCCGCGTCGTGGCTCCTAGACTCAGGGGATGGCCACGGGAAAGCGGAGGGTAGAGGTGCGCGCCAGCAGTTACGAGACGTTGGAGATTCCGTTCGACCGCATTCGGAACGCGCTGGACCCGGGAACGGACCTGACGGTCGAACTGTTGAATGAGGGCCTGGAGCTTGTCATTGGCCGGCCCGAAGACGACGAAGGGTGGATCGCCCTGTCGATCGATCCGCGAAAGACCCTCTGGCCGCAGTGGAACCTGGGCAGCGGAAAGTTGGCCCAACTTCTGGAATTCGATCTCGGACACCCATCCCAGGAGGCAGTGGCATCGCTACTGCTGGACCGACTGGGAGTTCACCCCCTGCTCCTCGAGACCGATCCCCAAGACAAGCATGGGAAACGGTGGACACTTTGGCTCGGCAACGAGGCGATCGACCGCGGGCGGATCATGGACGGGCCGCCGCGGAGCGGCACGCTTTCCGTCCTGATCCCCGGCCGGCGCTAGCCCGCCGCCCACCAACGCCGCCGGAGTTGCGCACCCCATGAGTCCTCCAAGACGCACACTTCCCAGACAGCGTGTGCCCGCACGCCAGCACGTCCGGTGCAGGGCCCTACGGTCCAGGCGACGAGACGCATCCCACACCCCCGGGCGGGAATGATGTGGGGCCTTCGCGCGCTTTTACATGCAATTGCATAGATTTTCTGGCATCATGGATACAGGCCAAGCGAAGGAGCACACCATGCAGATCGGCGTTTTCAGCGTCAGCGACATCACCACCGACCCCACCACCGGCAAGACGCCGTCCGAGCAGGAGCGCATCCGCGCCTCGGTGGAGATCGCCAAGAAGGTCGAAGAGATCGGGATGGACGTGTACGCCCTCGGCGAGCACCACAACCGCCCGTTCTTCTCCTCCTCCCCCACCACCACGCTGGCCTACATCGCGGCGCAGACGGAGCGGATCATCCTCTCCACGGCGACCACCCTGATCACCACCAACGACCCGGTGAAGATCGCCGAGGACTTCGCGATGCTGCAGCACCTCTCCGGCGGGCGCGTGGACCTGGTCCTCGGGCGCGGCAACACCGCACCGGTGTACCCGTGGTTCGGCAAGAACATGCAGGACTCGGTGGAACTGACGGTGGAGAACTACCACCTGCTGCGCCGGCTGTGGGACGAGGACGTCGTGTCCTGGACGGGCAAGCACCGCACGCCGCTGCAGAACTTCACCTCCACCCCGCGCCCACTGGACGACGTCGCCCCGTTCGTGTGGCACGGTTCCATCCGCACCCCGCAGGTCGCGGAGATCGCCGCCTACTACGGCGACGGGTTCTTCGCGAACAACATCTTCTGGCCCAAGGAGCACTACCAGCAGCTGATCAGCCTCTACCGCGAGCGCTACGAGCACTATGGCCACGGCCGCGCCGACCAGGCGATCGTGGGCCTGGGCGGACAGTTCTACATGGCAAAGAACTCCCAGGACGCCGTTCGGGAATTCCGCCCGTACTTCAACAACGCCCCGGTCTACGGGCACGGCCCCTCGCTGGAGGACTTCACCGCCCAGACCCCGCTGAGCGTCGGGTCCCCGCAGGAGGTGCTGGAGAAGACTCTTTCCTTCCAGGAGTTCTTCGGCGACTACCAGCGCCAGCTGTTCCTGGTCGACCACGCCGGCCTGCCGCTGAAGACGGTCCTGAACCAGCTGGACCTCTTCGGCGAGTACGTGCTGCCGGAGCTGCGCGCCGAGTTCGCCAAGCGCAAGCCGGCCGACGTCCCCGAGGGGCCCACGCACGCGAACCGGGTCGCCGCCCGCGAGGCCAAGGCCGCGGAGGCCTCCCATGCCTGACACGCCCACGGTGCGCGAGGCCGCCGAGGCGTGGGAGGCGCTCTTCCGCTGCCAGGTGGGCATGATGCGCCGGCTGCAGAAGCTGGCCGAGTTCAAGGAACTGAACATGCGCGAGTACGACGTGCTGTTCAACCTGGGCCGCTGCCCCTCCGGCAGCAGCCGGCTCAGCGACCTCAACGAGCACCTGCTCATCAGCCAGCCCAGCCTGAGCCGGATGGCCGAGCGGCTCGAGGCCAAGGGCCTGGTGGAGCGCCGCACCGACCCGAGCGACCAGCGCGCGGTGCTGGTCTCGCTCACCGACGCCGGGCGGGACCTGCAGCGCAGGATCGGCCGCGAACACGTGCGCCACATCCACGAGCTGCTCGCCCCGGCGCTGGACAGCGGGGAAATGGCGCAGCTGAAGGAGCTGACGGGAAAGATTTCCGCGGCCCTCGACTAGCTCGCCCGAAAATCCAGCGCCCGGCGAAAAGTGACGCGTTTGTGCGGGTCCGACGCGGAATCCTGACGCGTTTGTGCCGGTGCGCGGCCGAATAATGTTCGGCAGCCGGGCCCCCGGACGCCGGGCAAGCGGCCGAAAACGGACGACGGCGGCACCCTTCCTTGGGTGCCGCCGTCGTTCGTGCCTCCGGACCCGGGGATCCCCATTCCCCCTGCCGGTTGCCGCGGATCAGGAGTCGATGGAAACCGGCTCGGCGATGGAGGAGACGATGATCGGCAAAGAGGAGGTGACCGGTACCTCAATGGTGTCGGTGTTGTGGTTTCCGTCCGGGCTCGGGGCCACGGAGCGGTAGCTGACCAGGTAGTCCTCGGCGCGCTCGGACGTCTGCGTGACGTCGTAGACGACGCGGGCTTCGCCGTCGTGCCAGGTGCCAACCATCCCGGGGGTGATGTTTTCGACCGGGATTTCGGTGACAGTACCGCTGGAGTGTCCGTAGGGCATGGGGTTGTCCTTTCGGGTCGGGTTCGGGTGTCCCAACCGTACAAGGTGTTTCTACATCCTGTCGAAAGGGACTTGTCAGCTGGCGTAATGCTTCCGGGTGCCCTAGGGCGCTTCCCGCCGTCGTCCGCGGGGCGGCCGCCGTTCCGGCCACCGTGTCAACAAATCCGGACTTCCGGTCAGTTTTCTCCCATGTCACGGGCCATTTAATGGCATGCCCCTACGCGGGGAGCCAGGCGTAGCCGCGTTCGGGCCGGCCGGCGCCGTAGCGCAGCCGGATCTCGACCCTGCCGACCTCGTTCAGGTACTCCAGGTACCGCCGGGCGCTGACCCGGGACGTTCCCAGCCCGGCGGCGGCCTCCGTGGCCGAGAGGTCGCTGGGGCTTGAGCGCAGCAGGTCCACCACGCGCTGCAGGGTCTCCATGCTGCAGCCCTTGGGCAGCGGCTGCTGGCTGCTGGCAACGCCGAAGATGCGGTCGATGTCCGACTGTTCGGCCGGATTGCTGGATCCGCTCAGCGGCTGGTACGCCTGCCGGTAGTGCTCCAGGCGGTCGCGCAGGTCCGCCGCGGAGAACGGCTTCATGAGGTAGTGGACGATGCCGCCGCGCAGGGCCCGGCGGACGGTGTCCGCTTCGCGGGCGGCACTGATCACCAGGACGTCCAGCTCCGGGTCGACCTCGCGCAACTGCTGGAGGAGGTCGAGCCCGTTGATGTCCGGAAGGTGGATGTCCAGCAGGGCCAGATGGGGGCGGTGCGTCCGGATGGCTTCGAGGGCGCTCGCCCCGGTGTGCGCGGCGCCGACGACGCTGAAGCCCGGCACCTGCCGCACGAATCCGGCGTGCACCTTGGCGACCATGAAGTCGTCGTCGATGACCAGAACCTTGATCACGTGTCCGCCCCGTCCTTGGCGAGGAACGCCTCGAAGACCGCCCCGCCGTCGTTCCTGATGCCGATGTCCCCGCCGCGCCTGATGCACACCAGGCGCGTGAGCGCGAGTCCGAACCCCCGGTCGCCGTCCATGCCCGGCTGCTTCGTCGTGTAACCCTGGCGAAAGATGTCGCCGATGTTCTCGGGCGGGACGCCGGGCCCGTTGTCCTTGACCCTGACCTCGATGGCACGCGGAGTGTCGCGGATCGTGACGTCGACGCCGGGCGAGGGCGTGCCGATCACGGCGTCCATGGCGTTGTCCACCAGGTTGCCGACGACGGTCGTCAGGTCCCGCGAAAGGTCCTCGGGCAGCCGGCCCAGCAGGGACGTCCCATCCAGGTGAAGCCGCAGCCCGCGCTCGGCCGCGATGCTGGCCTTGGCAATGAGCAGCGCCGCGACAGCCGGATCCTCGATGCGCGAGGTGACCTCGTCGTGGAGGCGGGTGCGGCTCAGGTGCACGCCGTCAACGAACTTCACGACCTCCTCGTGCTCCCCGATCTGGATCAGGCCGGAGATCGTGTGGAGCTGGTTCGCGAACTCGTGCGTCTGGGCGCGCAGCATGTCCGTTGCCGCCCGCGTCATGCCCAGCTCCCGCTCCAGCGTGGACAGCTCGGTCCGGTCCCGGAGCGTGGTGACGGAACCGATCAGCCGGCCGTGCGAGCGCAGGGGCATGCGGTTGAGGGCAACGACCCGTTCGGCGACCAGGACCAGGCGGTCCGGCTGTTCCTGCTCGGAGGTGAGCACCTCCTGGAGCTCCGCGGCCAGGGGAAGGTCCCTGAGCTGGCGGCCCACGCAGTCGGGCGGAAGCGAGAGCAGCCGGCGCGCGGTCTCGTTCGCCAGCGTGACCCGCTGGCCGGGGTCCAGGGCGAGGACGCCTTCCTTGACTCCCTGCACGATGGCCTCGCGGTGCTTGACCAGTCCCGCGATCTCATCGGGTTCCATGCCCAAAGTTTGGCGCTTGACCCGCCGGGCCAGCAGCAGGGAGCCGGCGGTCCCCAGGGCCAGGGAGATCCCGAGGTACGTCAGGAGGTTCGGGGCCGCCTCGACGAGCCGTTCCGGGACCGAGGGATAGGCGCGCGCGGCCGCGGCAATGCCGACCATGGCGCCGGAGTCGTTGAACACGGGCACGTGGGCGGCCAGGTACGGCTGGCCACCCATGTCCAGGGGTCCCGTCCACGACCGCCCCGCCTGGACCTGGCTTTCCCCCAGCGGCAGCTTCTCGCCGATCTGCGACGGGTCCGGGGACGTGAGGATGGTTCCGTCCCACTTGGCCAGGGCAACGTAGCTGAAGCCGGATACGCTGCGCACCGACTCCGCCACGGCCGGCAGCGCCGCCCCCAGGCGCGGCTCGGCGGTGGGAAGCAGGGACCGGACGGCCGGGTTGGCCGCCAGGGATTCGGCGGCCGAGAGGGCGCGGCGTCCCTCGACGCGCTCGAACGACTCGGCGGCCTGGGCCAGGGACAACGCGACGACGCCGATCAGCACGGCGACGACGATCGCGAGCTGGAGCACCAGGTACTGCCCCGCGAGGGTCGTGCCGCGGGAGCGCATGCGCCGGCCAGGCGGCCTCTGCTGCGGCATGCGGTGTCCTCCCGGCTGGCATCCCCGCGCGTCCGCGGGTCCTTAACTACTGGTTCAATATAGGCGCCGCCTACCCAACGGGGCTCCGAAAAGTGAACACAATGAACACAAGTTTCTTTGAGAACGCAAGTGTGGCCGCCGTCACACCCACTCCTAGGGTGGAGTGCACTCAGCCACTTGTTCCGAAGGAAGTACATCATGCGTGGAAAGAACACCTTGCGCCTGGCCGCTGTAGCAACGGCGCTACTGCTGACCGCCACGGGGTGCGGCGTCACCGGATCAGGCAGCGGCGCCGCCAGCTCAAGCGCGGACGGTCCCGTCGACGGTCTCCGGATCCTGGTGCCCAACACCCCCGGCGGCGGCTACGACACCACCGCCCGCGTGGCCGCGAAGGTCATGGAAGAGGGCGACATCGCCTCGAACATGGAGGTGTTCAACCTGGCCGGGGCCGGGGGCACCGTCGGCCTGGCGCGCATCGTCAACGAAAAGGGCAACGGCGAACTGGCGATGCTCATGGGGCTCGGCGTCGTGGGCGCCAGCTACACCAACGATTCGCCGTCCAAGCTCACGGACACCACGCCGCTGGCGAAGCTGATCGAGGAGCCGGGCGCCATCATGGTCTCCAAGGATTCCCCGTACCAGACGATCGACGACCTGGTGCGGGCCTGGAAGGCGGACCCGTCCAAGGTGGCCGTCGGCGGTGGCTCGTCCCCCGGCGGCCCGGACCACCTGCTGCCGATGCAGCTGGCGCAGGCCGTGGGCCTGGACCCGAAGGACGTCAACTTCGTCTCCTACGACGGCGGCGGAGACCTGCTCCCGGCGATCCTGGGCAACAAGCTGGGCTTCGCGGCCTCCGGGGCCGGGGAGTACCTGGACCAGATCGAGTCCGGCGCCATCAGGGTCCTGGCCACCAGCGGCGAGGAACGCCTCGAGGGCGTCGACGCGCCCACGCTGACCGAGTCCGGCATCGATCTGGTCTTCACCAACTGGCGCGGCATCGTCGCCCCGCCGGAGATCTCCGCCGAGCAGCGCGAGCAGTGGACCGCCGTGCTGGAGAAGACGCACGCCACCGAGGCCTGGAAGGCGGAGCTCAAGAAGAACGGCTGGACCGACGCCTTCGCCACGGGCGAGGAGTTCGAGACGTTCCTGAAGGACCAGGACCAGCGCGTGGCGGACGTCCTGAGCGAGCTGGGACTGGGATGACCTCGCTGGCCGCGCGGCTCAAGGGCCGCTCCGAGCTCGGGATCGCCGCCCTGCTGGCGGCGGTCGGGGCGGTGGTCCTGTGGGATGCGTCCCGGCTCCACGTGACGTACTCGCAGGCGGACGCCGTCGGACCCAAGACCATGCCGTACATCGCCGCGGCCCTGCTGCTGGTGTGCGCGGTCCTCCTGGCGGTGGACGTTCTCAGGGGCGGCCGCGGCGAAGCGGAGGAAGGCGAGGACGTCGACCTCACGCACCCCAGCGACTGGCGCACCGTGCTCCCGCTGGTGGGGGCGTTCGCACTGAACATCGTGCTGATCGACGTCGCGGGGTGGGTGATTTCGGGGGCCCTCATGTTCTTCGCCAGCGTGTGGGCGCTGGGCAGCCGCCGGTACGTCCGTGACGCCCTGATCTCCGTCGCGCTGTCCCTGGCAACGTTCTACGGCTTCTACAGCGGGCTCGGCATCAAGCTGCCGGCCGGACTCCTGGAAGGGGTGCTCTGATGGAAACGCTCGACCTCCTGATGCAGGGCTTCGCCGCGGCGGCGACCCCGATGAACCTGCTCTTCGCCCTGGCCGGCGTGCTGCTGGGAACCGCCGTCGGCGTCCTGCCGGGCATCGGGCCGGCCATGGCCGTGGCCCTGCTGCTGCCCGTGACGTACAACCTGGAGCCGACCAGCGCGTTCATCATGTTCGCGGGCATCTACTACGGCGGGATGTACGGCGGATCGACCACGTCGATCCTGCTCAACACCCCGGGCGAATCGGCCACCGTGGTCACGGCCATCGAGGGCCACAAGATGGCCAAGGCCGGGCGCGCCGCGCAGGCGCTGGCCACCGCCGCGATCGGATCGTTCATCGCCGGCACGATCGGCACCGCGCTGCTGGTGGTGCTCGCCCCGGTGGTCGTGAAGTTCGCGGTCAGCCTGGGAGCGCCGACCTACCTGGCCATCATGGTGCTGGCCTTGGTCGCCGTGACCGCGGTCCTGGGCTCGTCGAAGATCCGCGGATTCGCGTCCCTGGGCCTCGGACTGGCGATCGGGCTCGTCGGCACGGACCCGGTGTCCGGTCAGCAGCGGCTCATCTTCGGGCAGCCGCTGCTGACCGATGGGCTGGACATCGTTGTGGTCGCGGTGGCGATCTTCGCCGTCGGCGAGGCCCTCTGGATCGCGGCCCACCTGCGCCGCAGCCCCCTGAGCACCATCCCCGTGGGCCGGCCCTGGATGGGCAAGGAGGACTGGAAGCGCTCGTGGAAGCCCTGGCTGCGCGGAAGCGCCTACGGCTTCCCCTTCGGCGCGCTGCCCGCGGGTGGCGCGGAGATCCCGACGGTGCTGTCCTACATCACGGAGAAGAAGCTCTCCAAGCACCCGGAGGAGTTCGGACACGGGGCGATCGAGGGCGTTGCGGGCCCCGAGGCCGCGAACAACGCCTCCGCCGCCGGAACGCTGACGCCGATGCTGGCCCTGGGCCTGCCGACCAACGCGACCGCCGCCGTGATGCTGGCCGCCTTCATCCAGTTCGGCATCCAGCCCGGGCCGCTGCTCTTCGAGCGGGAGCCCGAGCTGGTGTGGGCGCTCATCGCGAGCCTGTTCATCGGCAACACGCTGCTGCTGCTGGTGAACCTGCCGCTGGCTCCAATGTGGGCGAAGCTGCTGCAGCTGCCGCGACCCTACCTCTACGCGGGCATCCTGTTCTTCGCGACGCTGGGCGCCTACGCGGTGAACCTGCAGGCGTTCGACCTGGTCATCCTGCTGGTGCTGGGGCTGCTCGGATTCGCCATGCGCCGCTACGGGCTGCCGGTCCTGCCCCTGATCATCGGGCTGATCCTGGGCCCCCGCGCCGAGGAGCAGTTGCGCCAGGCGATGCAGCTCAGCGGCGGGGAGGTCTCCGGACTCTGGGGCGAACCGCTGGCGGTGGGCATCTACGGCATCGTGGTCCTGGTGCTGCTCTTCCCGCTCGCCGCCGCCCTGGTGCGCCGGCTCCGCCCGCGCGCCACGGTGCCGGCGGCACCCACGGGCCCGCAGGCCCCCACGGATCAGGAAACCCCCGCGGACCAGGAAACCCAGGACGGCTCCGTGGCAGCCGGTTCCGAACACCGCGGCATTCCGTCACTGGCGGCCCACCGCAACGAACCCGGGGAGAAGGCATGAGCATCGTCGTTGGCTACATCCCCACGCCCGAGGGCGAGGCGGCCTTGGAGCGGGCCATCGAGGAGGCCCGCTCCAGCGGGACGCTGCTGGTCGTCGTCAACTCCTCCCGCGGGGACGCCCTGGTCGACCGGAGGTTCGTCCAGCAGGACGACGCCGGCGGCCTGGTGCGGCGGCTCGAGGCCGACGGCGTCGAACACCTCCTGCTGCAGCCCCTCCGCGGGCACGACGCGGCCGACGAGGTCCTCGAGGCCGCGCGGGAACACCAGGCCGGCCTGGTCGTCATCGGGCTGCGGCGCCGGACCCCGGTCGGAAAGCTGATCCTTGGCAGCACCGCTCAGCGGATCCTGCTGCAGGTGGAGGCGCCGGTGCTCGCCGTCAAGGCCTAGGCGCGCGCTGCCGCGCCGGCATGGAGGCCGGGCAAGCGGAAACAGGGCAGCAGGAAGACCCGCCACGGTGGAGTCCCCCAGGGACCACACCGTGGCGGGCCTCCCTTGTGCCGGTCAGAGACCCTTTCCGGAAGGGGACACGAGGATCTTCACCGCCGAGTCGTTGTGGTTGATCAGGGTGTCGAATCCCTCATCCACCAGCCCGTCCAGCCCGATCCTGCCGGTGATGAACGGCTCGAGGTCGATCTTCCCGGACTCCACCAGCTCGATCGTCGCCGGGTGGGAGTTGACGTAGGCGATGGTGCCGCGCAGGTCGATCTCCTTCATGACCAGCTTGTGCATGTCGAACTCCGCGCGCTTTCCCCAGATCGAGACCACCACCAGCACCCCCGTGGGGCGGAGGGCGTCCATGAGGGTGTCCAGCACCACCTGGACGCTGGTGCACTCGAAGGCCACGTCCGCCCCCCTGCCTCCGGTCAGGCGCCGGACCTCCGCGGCGACGTCGGCCGTGCGCGGGTCCAGCGCATGGTCCGCGACGCCGGACTCCGTGGCCTTGCGCCGCCGCAGGTCGCTGACCTCCGAGATCACCACGGTGACCCCGAGCGCCTTCAGGACCGCGGAGGTCAGCAGCCCGATCGGGCCCGCGCCGCCCACCACCGCGACGTCCCCGGCCTTCGCCCCGGACCGCTGGACCGCGTGGTAGCCGACCGAGAGCGGCTCGATCAGGGCCGCCTGGTCCAGCGGCACCGAGTCGGCGATGGGGTGCACCCACCGGCGCTGCACCGCGATCTTCTCCCCCAGCCCGCCGCCGCGGCCGGCCAGGCCGATGAAGTTCATGTCCCTGGACAGGTGGTAGTCGGTGCTGTGCGGGCCCGTGTCGACCTCGTCGCGGATGATGTAGGGCTCGACGACGACGTGCTGGCCGACCGCGATGTCCGCCACGCCCTCCCCCACGGCGTAGACCACCCCGGAGAACTCGTGGCCCAGCGTGATGGGCGAGGTTTCCCCGGAGATCGGGTGGGGCGTGTCGTGGGTGGGGCAGAAGATGGGCCCCTCCAGGTACTCGTGCAGGTCCGTTCCGCAGATCCCGCACCATGCCACCTCGATGCCCACGGTCCCAGGGCCGACCTGCGGCTCGGGCAGGTCGTCGATGCGGATGTCCCGTTGTCCGTAATAGCGCGCCGCTTTCATCGCTGCTCCTCCACGTCCTGCGGCCGCGGACGTCCCGCGCCCGCTCACCATGCTACGGAGATTCTCCGGGCAATACAGGGGTGCCGGCCGCCGGTCCCGACGGAGCAATCCATCTCCTGGCCGAGTACACCCGGCGCCGGCCGCGGCCCGAGAATTTACCCTGCCGCGCCACATCCGTGATCTGCCGGAAATCATAGGTATATGTACTTATGGACACATAGCCCGTTATGAATGAAACTAACAGGCACGATCCATCCACATATCCAAACTTTTGGACATGATCCCTTGGGACTTCCCTCCCGAGCCAGAGGAGTAAACGTGGTTGTCGCACTTGTCGATCCCGGTTCCACAGACATCACCCCTTTGATCCACCACCCTGTCCTTTGGGCATCCGCGGCGGGCGTTTTTGCCGTCGTCATCCTCCAGTCGGCCATCTACTTCAAGGCCATCCGGAAGGCGGCACCGGCCGCTGACCTCACGCCGGGACAGGTCAGGAGTTCGGTCCGCTCCGGCGCCGTGGCGGCCATTGGGCCGTCCCTCGCCGTTGCGCTCATCGCCATCTCCCTGCTCCCGCTTTTCGGAACGCCCGCGGTACTGACGCGCATCGGGCTGGTTGGATCGGCCGCCTTCGACGTTGCCGCGGCCGGGATTTCGGCGGGAACGCAGGGTGCCCAATTGGGCGGGCCCACCTACACCCAGAAGATCTTCGCCCTGGCCTTCGCCGCCATGACGATCGGCGGCCTGGTCTGGATGCTGTCCGCGCTGGTCCTGACGCCCATCCTCAGCAAGGGCGACGCCAAGCTCCGCAAGGTCAACCCGGCCGTGATGGCCATCGTCCCGACGGCGGCGCTGCTGGGCGCGTTTTTCACCCTTGCCTTCCAGGAAGTGCTCAAGTCTCCCGTCCACCTCGGCACCATGCTCGCCTCGGCGGCGGCGATGGGCGTCTGCCTCCTGCTGGCCCACAGGCTGCGGCTTCCCTGGCTGCGCGAGTGGGGGCTGGGCGTGGCCATCATCGTGGCACTCTCTGCCGCCTTCTTCATGACCTCAGCAGCCTGAAACCCCCGACAGGAGCCATTCCGATGTCCACCTCGACCTCCGCTGGAAGTTCCGCCCGCTTTGCGGCCTTCGACCGCACCACGTCCCTGTGGGGACCCATCACCCTGGCCCTTGGGCTGCTGATTTCCCTGGCTGCCGCCCTGTATGCCGCTTTCGGCACGGGAGTGGGGGTGACGCCCCTGGAGCTGGCCACCGCCGTCGGTGCGGTCCTGGCCACCTTCGGCATCATCGCCGTGATCGAGCCGGTGTCCTACTTCCCCATCCTGGGACGTTCCGCGATGTACCAGGCGTTCCTGATCGGCAACATCGCCAACAAGCTGCTGCCGGCGGCCATCGTGGCCCAGGCCAACCTGGGCGAAAAGCCGGGCACCCGCCGGGCGGAACTCATCGCCGGCAGCGCCATCATCGGCGCGGTGCTGGTCCACATCACCACGCTCATCCTCTTCGTGGGCGTGCTGGGGACCTGGCTCGTGGGAATGCTCCCCGCCCCGCTCATTGCCACGGCCCGGGCCTACATCCTGCCGGCGATTTTCGGCGCCGTGCTGCTGCAGAGCGTCATGGCCATGAAGAGCCGCCGCACCACCCTCGTGGCGATCGCCGTTGCCGCCGTCATCGTGTTCGTGGTGGTGCCGCTGGCTCCGGGGCTCACGTACTTCGCCACCGCGCTGGCCGTCATCCTCACCATCGCGGCCTCCTGGTTTGCCCGGGCCCGGACGCCCCAGTCCCCCGAGGCGGGCACCGGCGAAGCCGGCCGGTCCACCCGGATTTCCGAACCCAGCCACTGACCAACCCAGCCACCGAAAGGAAAGGCAGCAATGACCACCACCACAGGCGTACGCCTGACACCCGCCGTCGAAGTTCCCGAAGCGTTCGTGGAGGACTACGTCGGCGTCTACAAGCACCTGCATGCGCACCCCGAACTCTCGGCCCAGGAACACCGGACCGCGGAGTACATCGAAAGCCACCTCGCCGGACTGGGCATTGATTCCTTCCGCTGCGGGGGAACCGGCGTTGTCGGCATCCTAAGGAACGGCGACGGCCCGGTCATCGGCTTCCGCGCCGACACCGATGGCCTGCCGATCGCCGAGCGGACGGGCCTGGACTACGCCAGCGAGGCCACCGGCACCCTGCCGGACGGAAGCACCGCGCCGGTGATGCACGGCTGCGGCCACGACACCCACATCGCGGCCGCCCTGGCCCTGGCGTCGCTGCTGAAGGAACGCAGCGAGCTGTGGGGCGGGACGCTGGTGCTCATCTTCCAGCCCGGCGAGGAGACGGCCTACGGCGCCAGGGCGATGGTCGACGACGGCCTGTGGGACCGGGCTCCGAAGCCCGAGGTGGTGCTGGCCCAGCACGTTATGCCGATGAGCCACGGAAAGCTGCTGATCCGGGGCGGTCACATGGCCAGCCTGGCGGACTCGTGGAAGATCACCGTCCACGGCGAGCAGGCGCACGGGTCCCAGCCGGAAAAGTCCATCGACCCGATCGTCGCGGCCTCCGCCATGGTGCTGCGCCTGCAGACCATCGTCTCCAGGGAACTGCCCCCGTCGACGCCGGCCGTCGTCACCGTGGGGACCTTCCACGCGGGCCTGAAGGAAAACATCATTCCGGATTCCGCCGAGTTCTCGGTCAACGTCCGGACCCCCGATGAGGACACCCGCACGAAGGTCCTCGCGGCGATCCGGCGGATCGTTTCCGCAGAGGCCGCCGCCTCGGCGGCGCCGGAGCCGACCATCGTCGAGCTGAACAGCTTCCCCCGCTGCTACAACGATCCCGCGTCCGCCGACCGGGTGATCGACGCGTTCGCGGCGGACTTCGGCACCGATGCGCTGATCGACGCGCCGCTGGGCATGGGTTCCGAGGATGCGGGGTGGCTCAGCGACGCCATCGGCGTTCCGGGCGTGTTCTGGGCCTTTGGCGCCTTCGATCCGGAGCTCTTCGAGGACGGGGCGGCACCGGCCGGCAACCACTCGCCGCACTTCGCGCCGGACGCACGCGCCGCCGTCGTCGGAGGAACGGGTGCCGCGCTCTCCGGAGTGCTAGCCTATCTGGGCCGGAACTGAGATGGGCGGGGCGGCGGCACGGCTGCCGCCCCGCTCCGTTCCGCCGGGGCCGGCTGCCGCCGTCGCACCTTTCCGGCCGCAGTGAAAGGAGCGGGACGTGGAGCAGCTCGATGCCCTGGACCGGCAGATCGTGGCCGCGCTGGTACGCAACGGCCGCGCCCCGTGGCGCCTGATCGCCGAGGTGCTGGGGCAGCAGGAACGCACCGTGGCGCGCCGCGGCAACAAGCTGCTGGAATCCGGCGTGGTGCGCACCAATTCCTTCATCAACCCGGCGACGGTCAGTTCGCGGTCCGCCTTCCTGCTACGCGTGACGGCCGCCCCGCGCGAGCTGCGCACGGTGTGCTCGTGGCTGGCGGAGCAGGGCGAGTCGTCCTGGGTGAGCGCGCTGTCCGGCACGAACGAGGCCGTGGCGGAGCTGTTCCTTGCTCCCGATGAGCTGGGCGGGTTCCTCTATCGCCGCCTGGCGGAGGTGGAGGGCGTGGTGTCCTTCACCCTGGCCCCGATCCTTGAATACTTCCGGACCCCCAGCGGCTGGACGCCGGAGATCCTGACCAAGGAGCAGTACGGGACCCTCCACCGCGACGAGGACGGCCAGTTGGCGGGAATCCGCAGCGGCCAGGCCCTGGCCTCGCTGGATGACACCAACAGGTCGCTCGCCGAACTGCTCCACCGCAACGGACGGGCCACGGTGGACGAGTTGGCCTCCGAACTGTCCGTTTCCAAGGCAACCGTCAGCCGCAGGCTGGAAGCGATGACCAGCTCCGGTGTCCTGTTCATCAGGGCCGTGGTGGACCCCGCCTCGCTCGGGTTCCCCGTGGAGGCCCTCATCAGCCTGATCCGCTCCGGCACGGCGGCGGACGGGCCGGGAAAGTATCTCGCGGCCCTGCCGGTGACCCGGTGGGCGGCCGCCTCCGGCGACCAGGTGATGGCGCAGGTGGCCGTCGCCACCCTGGACGAACTGCGCAGACTGCTCGACGACGTCCGCCGGCTGGACGGGGTCACGTCCCTCCGGTCCTCGATCTACGCCGAGGTTTTCAAGCGCAGCACCGTGATGTACCGGGACGGGGTGCCCGAGAAGCCCTTGGAGGCAGCGGCCCACGTCTACAGTCCGACGGCGAACATCACCGCGGCTCCCGCTTCCCGCTAGGCCGGCGGCATGTCGCTTGGGAAGCCGTCGCGCGGCAACTCAGCGCAGGAAGACCGGGACCCCGGCTCCGGGATCGGCGGCATCCTCCGCCGCAACGTCCCAGGTCGCGTCCACCTTGAGTTCGGCCAGGCGCAGCGAGCCTCCCACGGTGGAAAGGAACGCGGTGTCCGAGGCGTCCGCGCCCGTGGAGATGCGCAGCAGACCCTGCCGCGGAGCCAGGCCGGTGGCGTCCACCACGTGCCACGCGCCGTCCACGTAGGCCTCCACGACCGCGTGGAAGTCCATAGGGTCCAGCCCGGGGGCGTAGCAGGCCACCAGGCGGGCCGGCACGTTCTTGCCGCGCAGCAGGGACGCGACCAGGTGGGCGTAGTCGCGGCACACCCCCCGGCGGGCCAGCAGCGTGTCCACGGCGCCGTCGATGGGACGGGAGGAACCGGGCACGTAGGCCAGTTCGGCCGCCACCCAGTCGCGCACCGCGTGCAGCAGTTCAACGCCCTGCAGCGCGCCGAACTCGGCGTAGGAGGTCGGCAGCAGCTTGTCGGACTCGCAGTAGCGGGAGGGACGCACGTAGCGGATCAGGTCGGCCGGGTCGGCCGCGGACGCGTCGGCCTGGCCGCGGACCTCGGCCCGGTACTCGACGACGACCTCGGCCGCGTCGGGAGTCTCCAGCACGTGGAAGCGGCCGCCGTGGTGGTCGGCGACCTCGGTGATGGAGACTGCGACGCCGTCGATGGTGACGGTCAGTTCCTCGGCGAAGGAGTCGTAGCCGGGGTCGCGCACGGCGGCGACGGCGTAGACCAGCCGGGTGCCGGGCTGGGTGCGCGCGACAAGGCGCGACGTAACGGTCCTGTTCATGGGTGGGGGTGTCCTGCGGGTCGAAGGGAGGCGTGCCGGAACGGAACGGCCCGGACCGGCATGCCTTCCAGCGTACTGCCTGCCGCAAGCGGCTAGAGCCCGGCGACCGCCTTCACGGCCGCCACCGTCGCGCGGGCCGCCTGCGCGATCTCCGCCTCCTTGACCCCGCGGCTGAAGCTGAGCCGGACCGCGGTCAGGGCGGTGTCGGCGTCGTACCCCATCGCCAGCAGCACCGGCGAGGGGTCCGAGGACCCGGCGTGGCAGGCGGATCCTGAGGAGCAGACCACGCCGCGGCGCTCCAGTTCCAGCAGCACGGCCTCCCCGGCGGTGCCCGGGAAGCAGAAGGACACGATGCCCGGGACCCTTTCGGTGGGGTGCCCGGTGAGCAGGGCCGCACCGTCCAGGCCCTTGAGCACGTAGTCGGCCAGGAAGCGGCCGTACCCCTCGGCCGCGCCGCCGGCGGAAGCCTCCGCGGCCAGCTTCAGCGCAGTGGCCGTGGACACGGCCCCGGCCACGTTCTCCGTCCCGGAGCGGCGACCGCGTTCCTGCCCGCCGCCGTGCAGCACGGGTTCGGCCTCGAGCCGGCCGCGCAGGTAGAGCAGCCCGGCCCCCTTCAGCCCGCCCAGCTTGTGCCCGGAGACGCTGAGCGCGTCGGTGGCCGCCGCCAGCGGGGCCAGGTCCACCCATCCGGCCGCCTGCACGGCGTCGGTGTGCACCAGCGCACCCACCGCCCGGGCGGCCGCGGCCGCCTCGGCGACCGGCTGGATGGTGCCGACCTCGTTGTTCACGGCCATCACGGAGACCAGCGTGGTGTCCGGACGCAGCGCCGCGGCGATGCGCGCGGGATCCACCCGGCCCTCGCGGTCCACCGGGACCACGTCCACGGCGAAGCCGTGGTGGCGGACCAGGTAGTCGACCGATTCGCGCACCGAGGAGTGCTCGACGGCAGTGGTCACCAGGTGCCGCCCGCGCGGGTTGGCCAGGGCCAGCCCCTTCAGGGCCAGGTTGTTGGATTCGGTGCCGCCGGAGGTGAAGACGATGTCCCCGGCGCGCACCCCAAGCACGGAGGCGGCCAGGGTGCGCGCGTAGTCCAGGGCGCGCGCCGCGCTTTCGCCGATGGTGTGCCGGCTGGAGGGGTTGCCGAACTCGGTGGTCATCAGCGGCCACACGGTGTCCAGGATCTCCGGCCGGACCGCGGTGGTGGCCGCGGCGTCGAGGTAGATCACCACGCACCGTCCGCGGCCGGCGCCGCGTCCAGCCGGAAGTCCAGCCCCAGGTCCAGGGCGCGCACGCTGTGGGTGAGCGCGCCGGAGGAGATCACGTCCACGCCGGTAGCGGCGATGGCGGCCACGGTGTCCACGCGCACGTTGCCGGAGGCCTCCACCAGGCAGCGCCCGCCGACCCGGCGCACGCCCTCGGCCAGGTCCTCCAGCGAGAAGTTGTCCAGCAGGACGGTGTCCACTCCGGCGGAGACGACGGCTTCCAGCTGGTCCAGCCGGTCGATCTCCACCTCGAAGTGCACCGTGTGGCCCAGCCGGGCACGGGCCTCGCGCAGCGCCCGGGTCAGCTGCTCGCCCTCGCCCAGCAGGGCCAGGTGGTTGTCCTTGGCCATGACCGCGTCGGAGAGCGAGTCGCGGTGGTTGAACCCGCCGCCGCAGCGCACGGCGTAGCGTTCCAGCACACGCAGGCCGGGGGTGGTCTTGCGGGTGTCCGCGATGCGGGCCCGGGTCCCGGCGGCCGCGTCGGCGTACGCCCGGGTGGCGGTGGCGATGCCGCTGAGGCGCTGGAGCAGGTTCAGGCCCACGCGCTCGCCGGCGAGCAGGCCGCGCGCGTTGCCGCGGGCGGTGGCCAGCACGTCGCCGGCGGCGAAGGCCTCGCCGTCGGCCATCCGGGCCTCGACGGCCAGGCTCGGGTCGGTCAGTTCCATGGCGGCTCGGAACGCGTCCAGCCCGGCGCAGATCCCGGGTTCGCGGGCCACGACGTCGGCGGTGGCGGTCGCCTCGGCCGGGATCAGCACGGCCCCGGTCAGGTCGCCGGTGGGGGCGTCCTCGGCGAGCGCGGCGGCCACGATGGGCTCCAGCACGCGGGTGGGCACGGGGTACGGGGCGGGCTTGAGGGCGGTGCTCATGCGGTGGCGGGTCCTGTCTGGGTGGTTCGGGAGCGGATCGTTGCCGCGGCGGTGGTTCCGCGGCGCACGAAACCGTGGCGGGCGGCGGTTGCGGGCGGCTGCGGGTGGTCGGTGCGGTAGTGCGCGCCGAGGGAATTCTCCCGCAGGGCGGCGGCCGCGGCGACCACGCGGCCCAGGACCAGCAGGTTGGAAAGTTCGACGGCGGGCCGTCCTGCGTCCTCGGGGCGTCCGGCATCGTGGTGTTGGGCCTGCAGCCGTGCCAGGCGGCCGGCGGCGTCGCGCAGCCCCGCGGCGTCGCGTTCGACGCCCAGGGCGGGCCCGGTGACCGCGTGCAGGCCGGCCAGATTCACGGGTGGGGCATCCACCGGGGCGGCGTGCCCGGCGGCGGGAACGGTATCCAGCGTGTCCACTGCCTCCAGGGCCGCCGTTGCGGCGGTGCCCTCTAGGCCGGCCGAGGTGAACTCATCTCCCGCAGGATCCGCCGCGGCGGGATCCAGGGCGGCGACGGCGCGCCAGGCGTAGACCAGGGCCTCCAGCAGCGAGTTGGAGGCCAGCCGGTTGGCCCCGTGGACGCCGGTGCAGGCGGTCTCCCCGGCGGCGAGCAGTCCGGGCACGGTGGTGCGGCCGGCGTCGTCGGTCAGCACGCCGCCCATCCAGTAGTGCTGGGCCTCGGCGACCGGCACGGGGCCGGCGGCGAGGTCGAAGCCGAGTTCGGCGAGCCGGGCGGTGATCCCGGGGAAGCGGCGGGCCAGGAATCCGGTCCCACGGGCGCGATCGACGCCGGTGGCGTCCAGGTGGACGGCGCCGGTGGCCGCACGGGTGCGGTGGATGGCGCGGGCGACGACGTCGCGCGGTGCCAGCTCCGCGTCCGGATGCAGGTCCGGCATGAAGCGGCGTCCGGTGCCGTCCAGCAGCACCGCGCCCTCCCCGCGCACGGCCTCGGACACCATGAACGGGCCCTGCGGGACCAGCGTGGGGTGGAACTGGACGAACTCGGCGTCGGCCAGCACGGCGCCGGCCTCCCAGGCCAGGGCCGCACCGTCGCCGGTGGCGCCGGCCGGGTTGGTGGTCTGCGGGTACAGTCCGCCGATGCCGCCGGTGGCCAGGAGCACGGCGTCAACGCGCAGTTCAGTGGCGCAGTGCAGCTCGGTGATGCCGCGCAGTTCGGACGGCGCGTCCGCGCCGAAGGGGTCCCGCTCCCCCGGCCCGGACCCTGAGACGCCGGCCCCGACGGCAACGAGTTCGCGCTCGCGGACTACGGCTTCCCGTTCGGCGCCTCGTTCGGAACCCAGCAGCCGCACGCCGGCGACCCGGCCGGCGTCGTGCAGCAGCGCGGTGACGAACGCGCCCTCGCGGATCTCCAGCCGCCCCTGTGCCTCGAGCCGGCGGCAGGCGGCGATCAGGGCGCGGGAGAGGGCGCGGCCGGTGGCGTCGCCGCCGGCGTGCAGGATGCGCGGGTGCGCGTGCGCGGCCTCCAGGCCCAGCAGGTAGCGCGTCCCGGTGGCGTCGGTGTCGAACCGGGAGCCCAGCGCGGCCAGGTGCTCAACCTGCGGCCAGGCGGCGGCGCAGAGCAGGCGGACGGCGCCGGCGTCGTTCAGCCGGGCCCCGGCACGCAGGGTGTCCGCCACGTGCTGCTCCACCGAGTCGCCGGCGGCGATCCCGGCCGGGCCGACCGCGGCGAGGCCGCCCTGGGCGTACCAGGAGTTGGAGTCCTGCAGCCGGTCCTTGGTCAGCAGGACCACCGCGTGGCCGCGTTCGGCCGCGGCCACTGCGGCGTAGAGCCCGGCCACGCCGGAGCCGACGATCGCCAGCGACGGGCGCGTGGTCACGGCCGGGCCGCCAGCATCCGCTCGAGGGCGGTGCGCGCGTCGGCGGCGACGTCGTCGTCGACGGTGATGCGGTTGACGATGCGCCCGGCGACCAGCTCCTCCAGGACCCAGGCGAGGTAGCCCGGGTGGATGCGGTACATCGTCGAGCAGGGGCAGATCACCGGGTCCAGGCAGAAGATGGTGTGCTGCGGATACTGGGCGGCGAGGCGGTTGACCATGTTGATCTCGGTGCCGATGGCGAACGTGGTCGGTTCGGTGGCGGCGGCGATGGCCTTCTGGATGAAGTCGGTGGAGCCGGCCGCGTCGGCGGCGTCCACGACCTGCATCGGGCACTCGGGGTGCACGATCACCCGGACCCCGGGGTGCTCGGCGCGGGCCTTGTCGATCTGGGCGACGGTGAAGCGCTTGTGCACGGAGCAGAAGCCGTGCCACAGGATCACCCGGGCGTCCTCGAGAGTGTCGCGGGTGTTGCCGCCCAGGGCCTTGCGCGGGGTCCACATCGGCATCTGCTCCAGCGGGACGCCCATGGCCTTGGCGGTGTTCCGGCCCAGGTGCTGGTCCGGGAAGAAGAGCACGCGCTGGCCGCGCTGGAAGGCCCACTCCAGCACGGTGGCCGCGTTGGAGGAGGTGCAGACGATGCCGCCGTGGCGGCCGACGAAGGCCTTCAGCGCGGCGGAGCAGTTCATGTAGGTGACCGGGATGACCGGGACGCGCCCCTGCTCGTCCGGCTCGGTGCCGTAGAGCTCCTCGAGCTGTTCCCAGCACTCCTCCACCGAGGACTCGTCGGCCATGTCGGCCATGGAGCAGCCGGCGGCGAGGTTGGGCAGGATCACGGCCTGCTCGTCGCGGGAGAGCACGTCGGCGGTTTCGGCCATGAAGTGCACGCCGCAGAAGACGATGTACTCGGCCTCCTGGCGGGTCAGCGCCGCGTTGGCCAGCTGGAAGGAGTCGCCCACGAAGTCGGCGAACCGCACCACTTCGTCGCGCTGGTAGAAGTGCCCCAGGACCACCACGCGCTCGCCCAGGGTTTCCTTGGCGGCCAGGATCCGGGCGAAGAGTTCCTCGTCGGAGGCCTCGCGGTACTCGGCCGGGATCTCGCCCTGGCGCGGGGTGCTGGCCGGGGTCTCGTCGAAGCGGGACGCCCCGGGGCCGTAGGCGGGCGCTCCGGCGTCGAAGGCCCACGGGGCCTTGGCCAGGTCCGTGCCGCAGGTGGATTCCGGGGTCCGGGAAAGGACCAGGCGCTGGATGGTGGTGTTGACGCTGCTCATGGTGTGTCCGTCTCATGGGGGTCTGGATGGGGTGCTTGCTGGGGTGCTGCCGCCTCGGCTGTGGGCGGTGGCGCGGGCGGGCCGGTGGCGGCCGGGTTGGTGTCCCCGGTGTACCGGTACAGCCGCGGGGGGCGGTGCTTGCCGCCCTGGAGGAATTCGTCGGTGGCCTCGATGTCCGGGGTGCCGCGAAGCTGGCGGCGAAAGTTGGCCGGGTCCAGGGCACGGCCCAGGACGGCCTCGTAGACCTCCCGGACCTGGGCCAGCGTGAAGCGCTCGCCCAGCAGCCGGTGGGCGATCGAGCCGTACTCGACCTTGTTGCGCAGCCGCCAGAGCGCGTACTCGACGATCTGACGGTGGTCGAAGGCCAGCTCCGCCAGGACCCCGGGGTCCTCGGCGCGGTACCAGGCCACGTTGGGGTCCTCCCGAAGCCTGTCGGCAGAGTGCCGCCCATCAGCAGAGTGCACCGCATCGGCGGAATGCGGCCGGTCGGCGGGGCCGGGGTCTCCGGCGGCCGGTTCGGCGCCGCGCACCAACGCCCAGTAGACGATGGAAACGACCCGGCGGGAGGGCGAACGGTCCAGCCCGCCGAACGCGTACAGCTGTTCGAGGTACTGCGGCACCAGTCCCGTGGTGGTGCGCAGGTTGGCCGCGGCGGCGTCCTGCAGGGACTGGCGGGCGCCCAGGGGTCCGCCGGGCAGCGCCCACCGGTCCTTGAACGGTTCGCGGGTCCGGCGCACCAGCGGCAGCCAGAGCGTCTTGCGCCCCACGCGCTCGTCCTCGCGCAGCGCAAAGATCACCGTTGAGACGGCCAGGCCCGGGGGCTGTTCACGGCGTTCGGCGACGTTCGCGTACTCCATATGCCCACCACCCTTCCGCTCGCCGGCACCGGCCGACCTCGGCTCTTGCCGAACCTGGTTCTCGCCGGCACTAGTTATTGTCAAATTGACCTTAACTCAGGGTACGCCCCGGCCGCGTCCTTCGGCAATTCGTGACACCGGCGGGTCCGTTGAGCCGCCCCTGACTTCGGCATACGGTATCCCCATGGGTACGCATCGCGAGCATCTGGTCGAAGGATCCCCCAACGCGCTGGCGGTGGCGGTGCACGAGCCGGCGGAGGACGCGGGCCTGCGCCCGGTGCTGCTGCTGCACGGCTTCGCCTCCTCCACCGCCCTGAACTGGGGGAACACCGGCTGGATCCGCGCGCTGACCGACGCCGGCCGCCGGGTGATCGCCGTCGACCTGCCCGGGCACGGGACCAGCCCCGCGCCGGAGGAACTGGATGCGTACACGCCCAGCCGGATCCGCGCGGACCTGCTGCAGACCCTGCAGGACTGCCATGTGCGGCCGCTGCGGGACGGCGACCCCGCCTCCGGCGTGGACGTCGTGGGCTACTCGCTGGGGGCGCGCCTGGGCTGGGAATTCGGCGGCACGCAGCCGCAGCTGGTGCACCGCCTGGTCCTGGGCGGGCCGGCCAGCATCGATCCGCTGGCGGACTTCGACCTGGCCGCTGCACAGCGCTTCCTGGCCGACGGGGCCCCGATCGAGGACCCCTCGACGGCGGACCTGCTGCGAATGGCCCAACTGGTCCCCCACAACGACCTCTTCGCGCTGCTGAGCATGGTCGAGGCCATCAAGACCGAACCGTTCGACCCCGCCCACGCCACGCCCTCCATGCCGGTGCTCCTGATCGCCGGGGAACTGGACACGCTGGCGGAGACCATGCCCAAGCTCTCCGCGCTGCTGTCGGCGCGCGGCAACGAGGCCTCGGAGCAGCGGATCGCCGGACGTGACCACGCCAGCACCCTGACCTCGCGCGATTTCAAGCAGGCGGCGATCGACTTCCTCGGCGCCTAGCCGCGGCCGGCGGCACAACGAAGCGGCCGGCGGCCTCCCGTGGGAGTCCGCCGGCCGCCGTCGCGTGCCCGCTAGGCGGTTAGTGCGCCTCGGCGCGCGTCGTCGTCGTCGGCCCCTCCGCCGCGTGCAGGTCCACGCCCTTGGGCTCCTTCACGAAGGAGACGGCGATCAGCGAGATCAGCGCGGCCACCGCGATGTACACGCCGATGCTCCACGAGACCTTGAACTCGTTCATGAGCAGCTCGGCGATCATCGGGGCGAAGGCGCCGCCGACGATGGCGCCGAGGGCGTAGCCGATCGAGACGCCGGAGAAGCGCACCCGAGCGGGGAACATCTCGGCGTAGAGGGCCGCCTGCGGGCCGTAGGACAGGCCGAGGCCGACGGTGAGCACGAACAGCGCCACGAAGTACAGGACAATGCTCTTGGAGTCGATCAGGAACCACATCGGTATGGCCCACAGCGCCAACACGACGTAGCCGATCTGGAAGGTGCGCACGCGGCCGATCCGGTCAGAGAGCCGGCCTCCGTACAGCGTGAACGCGAGCCAGCCGAAGGACGCCAGCGTGGTGGCCAGCAGCACCGTTCCGCGGTCCATGCCCAGCCCCAGCTTGTCGACCGGACGCGAGGCGTAGGTCGCGAAGAAGGCGATGAGCAGGTAGCCGGCGGCGTTGTTGGCCAGGAAGATCAGCGCGGTCAGGATGACCTGCTTGGTGTTGGTGCGGAACAGCTGCCGCAGCGGGGCGTCGGACTCCCCATGCTCCTTCTGCATCTGCTTGAAGACCGGGGACTCCTCCACCGCCTTGCGGATGAGGTGGCCAACGATGATAAGCACGATCGAGAAGAGGAACGGGAGGCGCCAGCCCCAGGCGAGGAAGGCCTCGTTGCCCAGCACCGTGACCAGCAGCCAGATGGTAAAGGTCGCCAGGATCATGCCGCAGGGGACGCCGATCTGCGGGAAGGCGCCGAAGTAGCCGCGCTTGTTGGTCGGGGCGTGCTCGACGGACATCAGCGCCGCGCCGCCCCACTCGCCGCCGGCGGAGAAGCCCTGCAGCACACGCAGCAGGATCAGCAGGACCGGAGCCAGGATCCCGATCTGGGCGTAGGTGGGCAGCACGCCGATCAGCGAGGTGGCCGCGCCCATCAGAATCAGCGTTGCAACCAGGACCTTCTTGCGCCCGAACCGGTCCCCGAGGTTTCCGGCGACGATCGCGCCGAGCGGACGGAACAGGAAGGAGATGCCGATGGTGGCGAAGGACAGCACCTGGGCCAGTCCGGGGTTTTCCGCGGCCACGGGGGCCAGGAACAGGGGGGCCAGCACCAGGCCCGCGGCCTGCGCGTAGATGAAGAAGTCGTACCACTCGATGGTGGTGCCGACCATCGTGCCGGCGAGGACCTTGCGCTCTTCCGCGCGGTTCGCTCCCGTCGAAGGGATGGTAGAGGCCATGGGATCTCCGTTGTCAGGCGCAGGTCTGCGCATTCCTTCTTAACGACCATTCGGTCAGTTAATGTGACTTGGATCATCATAGCCGCAATTCGCTGTGGTTCACATCACCGGGCGTTCGGAAACAGGCCCCGCCTCCCGGTCAGACGATGCCGCCGGCGTCGAGCGCCAGGCCCAGCCGCGAACCCTCCCGCCCCTTGCTCACCCGCAACTGGACGGGAATGCGCTGCTTCATGTCCGCGACATGGCTGACCAACCCCACCACCCGGCCTCCGCGGCGGAGGCCGTCGAGCGCGTCCATGACCTGCTCCAGCGTCCGCTCGTCCAGGGAGCCGAAGCCCTCGTCGACGAAAAGCGTTTCCATGTCGACGCCGCCCGATTCCTGCTGCACGACGTCGGCCAACCCCAGCGCGAGCGCCAGCGAGGCCATGAAGGATTCGCCGCCGGAGAGCGTGGAGGTGTCGCGCCGCTGCCCGGTCCAGGCGTCCACGACATGCAGGCCCAGCCCCGACTTGTTGTTGCCCTTCTTGGAGTCGTCGTGGACCAGGGCGTAGCGGTCGCTGGTCATCACCAGCAGCCGTTCGGTGGCCGCGGCGGCGACCGCCTCGAGCCGGGCCGCCAGGACGTAGGTGGACAGGGTCATCTTGTACTGGTTCTCCCCGGCTCCGCGCACCAGCTCGGCCACGGAGCGCACGGTGGCGTAGCGTTCCAGCGCCGGCCCCTGGGCCTCGACCAGGTCGGCGATACGGCGGGAAGCCGCGGTGCAGCGCCCGGCGAAGGCATCCAGCACCGCCGCCGACCGCAGCGCGGCGTCCCGCCCGGCCGCGGCCTCGACGGCACGCTCGGCGGCCTCCTCCAGGGCGGCGCCGGTCGGGGCGGCCACCCCCCGCGCCAGGTCCGCGCGGGCACGGACCACCGCCTCGGCCTCCTCCAGTGCCGCGAGGCGGACGTCCTCGTCGTCATGGTCCTGCACCCGTGCGGTGGCCTCGGCCAGCGCGGCCGCCGGCAGCAGCGCGGCACGCTGGTCCTCCGCCGAGCCGAAACCGGCCTCGGCCAGCGCCTCCGCGCAACGGGCCCGGGCGACGGCCACGGCGGCCCGTGCCTCCCGGAGCCGGCGCGCTGCCGTTTCCAGCCCGGCGAGTGCCTCCGCGGCATCGGCCACCGCCGCATGCCTCTCGCGCAGGCTGGCGTGGCCGGCGCGCAGTCCGGCGAGCTTGCCGTCCAGTTCGCGACGGCGGGCCTCCAGCTGCTCCAGCGTTGCCTGCGCGGCAGCCCTGCGGGCCTGGCCGGCCGCCAGCCGTTCGGCGGCGGCCTGGGCTTCCCGTTCGGCGGCTGCAAGCGCCGAACGGGAAGCCTCCACTCCGTCGGCGGCGGCGGCGGCCGCGGCGGCGGCCTCCGCCGCCTCGGCCAGCGCCGCCTCGGCGTCGGCCTCCGGCAGGCTTCCGGCGCGGGCCAGCACCCGCGCCAGTTCCGCCTGCGCCGCATCGAGGGAAGCGCGGTCGCGGGCCTCGCGGGCCTCGGCGGCCTCCAGGCGTTGCCGGGCCCGGTCGTGGTCCTCCTGCCCCACGGCTTCGCCTGCGGGCAGCACGGCCGGGGCGGGGTGCTCGGCCGATCCGCACACCGCGCACGGTTCCCCGTCCGTGAGTTTGGCGGCCAGCCCCGCGGCGGCCTGGGCCAGTTCCAGCCGGCCCACCGCAATCAGCTCCTCGCGCCGGTCCAGCGTTTCCTTGCGGCTGGCCAGCAGGGTTTCCTCGGCGCGGGCGGCCGCCGCCTGGGCCGCGGCCCGTTCGCGAACGGCGGCCAGGACCCCGGCGGCGGCGTGGCGGGCCGCCTCCAGCGCCCCGCGGGAGGCACCGGCCAGCACCAGGCGGTCCACCTCGACCTTGAGCCCGGGCAGGCCGGCCTGGGCGCCGTCGCGGGCCGCGAGGGCCGCCTCAACGGCGTCCTGTCCGGCGGCCAGCTCGCCGCGTTCACCCGCAATCCGGGTGTCCAGTTCCCGAAGGGAGTCCTCGTCGGGCAGGGCCGCGGCAAGCACCGCGGCCTCCTCGGTGGCGGCTTGGGCCGCGCCTGCGGCCGCCAGCTCCAGCGCCCCGGGTTCGTCCAAGCCTTCGGGCTGCCCGGCAACCGCCGCCCCGGCGTCGGGGACCTGCCCGCGCGGGGTCGATGTCTCCTGGGACGACGCCTCAAGGTGCGCGCGTGCCAAATCCTCGGCCCCGACGCGGTCCGCGGCGCGCCCCAGCACGAAGGCTGCCTCGTCGACGGCGTCCTCGGCCCGGGCCAGCGCCTCGGCCAGCGGCACGACGCCGGCGGCGCGGCCGTGCGTGGCCAGCGCGGCCCGCAGCGCGGCGACCGCTTCCGTTCCGGCGGCGTGGCGGCTCCGGCGCTCCTCGAGGTCCGCGAGCTGCCGGTGGTCCTCGGCGCGCCGGCCGATGGCCTCCAGGTCCGCCCGCGCGGCCCGCTCCAGGGCCTCGGCCCCGCGGACCGCTTCCCCGGCCTCGTCCGTGCGCCGGGCCAGCCGGTCCCCCACCGTCGCTACGAGCGCCAGCGCAGGGGGGAGGGCCGGCCCGTCCGGAACGGATTCCTCCGGCGCGGATGCCTCGGGTGCGGGCCCGTCCCCGAGGGTGGCGTCGGCGTCCTCGCGCAACTGCCCGACGGCGGCATCGAGCGTGCGCTCGGCCTGCTCCGCCGCGGCGCGGACCTCGGCCAGCTGGGCGGCCAGCAGCCGTTCGACGGCGGCGTAGGTGGTGGTGTCGAAGAGCCGCTGGAGCAACGCCTCGCGGTCCGTGTCCTTGGAGCGCAGGAAGGCGGCGAACTCGCCCTGCGGCAACATGGCGACCTTCGTGAACTGGTCCTTGCCCATGCCGAGGATCTCGGTGAGCTCCGTGGAGACCTCGTCGTTGCGGGTGGACTTCTCCACCCAGTCCCCGCGCACCAGCTCCCGCAGCCGGCTCTGGGCCTGTTGCTTGGTGGTGCCGGCGCCCCGCGCCTTCGGGCGGTCCCAGGCCGGCGAGCGGGTGACCTCGAAGCGGCGCCCCCCGGTGCTGAACTCGCAGACGACCTCCGGGGTGGCACTGGCGGCCGCATGGTCGCTGCGCAGCCGGGTGGAGCCCGCGCGGGCCCCGGGCAGGCCTCCGTAGAGGGCGAAGCAGATCGCGTCCAGGACGCTGGTCTTGCCGGCGCCGGTTTCCCCGTTGAGCAGGAAGAGCCCGGCGGCGGATAGTTCATCGAAGTCGACGCTCTGGCGCTCGGCGAAGGGCCCAAAGGCCTCGATCTCCAGACGGTGGAACCTCATCGGGAGACCGCCTCGGACGCCGCGTCGGCCAGGACCTCGGTCAGGAGCCGGGACTCGGCGTCGTCGGTCCCGCGCTGGCGCACGTGCTCGACGAATCCGCAGCAGACCTCCAGCGGGTTTCGCGCCTGGGCGAGCCGTTCGCCGTAGCTGCGCTCCGGGCGCTCCTCGCGTCCCTGCGGGTCGAAGTGCAGCACCAGGGTCTCCGGGAACCGTTCGCGCAGCCGTTCCATGGCCCGGGCCGGACGGTCGGCATCGGTGAGCGTGGTCTGGCACCAGGCGGATTCGGCCCAGGCCAGCGCCGGATCCGCCAAGAGTTCCTCCAACTCCCCGCGCAGCACCGCCAGCGGCTGCGGGCACGGCCATTCGACCGGCCGGACCGAGCACAGCCCGGAGGCGTCGAAGTCCACCAGCAGCCCGCCCTTGGACTGGCTGGCTTCCGCAAAGGAGTACGGCAGCGGGGACCCGCAGTATCGGACGGACTCGGCGAGCCGCTGCCGGCCGTGCAGGTGCCCCAGCGCCGCGTAGTCGAAGTCTTCGAAATAGGGCACCGGAACGACGTCCAGCCCACCCATGCTCAGTTCGCGCTCGCTCTCGGCGGGGGTGCCCCCGGCGGCGAAGACGTGCGCCATGACCAGCGAGTGCACCGGCCGGTCCGCGGCGGCGCGGCGCCTGCCCAGGTCCGCGCGGACGCGGTCCAGGGCGGCGGCGACCACCGCCGGGTGCCGGGGCTCCTCGACGCCGAGCCGGGCCGCCACCATGCGCGGCTCCAGGTAGGGCAGCCCGTAGACGGCGACGTCGAAGCCGCTTCCCCTGAACAGCGCCGGCGTGTCCAGGTCCTCCACGCGGGTGCGCAGGTGCAGCCCGGCGGCGGCGAAGAGCCGCCCGCCAAATCCCAGCCGCGTCGCGGAGTCGTGGTTGCCGCTGGTCACCACCACCTGGGCCCCGGCCTCCCGCAGCCGCACCAGGGTCTCGTCGAACAGGGTGACCACGTCCACGCCGGGCAACGCGCGGTCGTACACGTCGCCGGCCACGAGCACCACGTCCACTGACTGCTCCACGACGGTTGCCACCAGGGCATCGGCGAACGCGCGCTGCGCGTCGAGCAGCCCCGCGCCGTGGAAGGAACGGCCCAAATGCCAGTCGGAGGTGTGCAGCAATCGCATGGGGCCCACCCTACCGGGGTGGTCCGACACCAAGCGTCCGCGGCGCCTAACGTCCAGGCGGCTCCCACACCTCGCTTCGCTCGGCGCGGGTCCCTCGCCGCCTAGCGTCCATGAGCCTCCCAATCCTCGCTGGCGCTCGGATCGGGGCCCTCGGCTCATAGACTTCTCCGGTGACCGAAACTCCCGCATCCCCGACCCCAGAGTTCCCCGACCGCGTCCTGGCGGTGTTGGCCGCCACGGCAACCGCACAGCGGACCGGAACCCGCCCCGGCGCCGAGGCCTCCCTCCAACTGTTCCTCCTCGACGGCCTGCTCGAGGCCCTCGAATGGGCCAACGACGGCATTGCCGCCGACGAGGCGGCCTGCATGTGGCTCGCCGGCCTGCGCTGGCACTGCGCAGTGACCGGCACCTTCCCGGAGGGCGCCCCCGAACCGATGCCGCGGTGGATCGACGAGGCGTTCGGCCCCGCCCTGGCAGCCGGCACGGAGCCGGGCGACCCCGCCAACCTCGCCGGACTGTCGGCGCCCGCCATGGGCACCACCTCCCATCCGCCGGCCGGGGACGCCGACGGCACCGGTGTGCTGGCCCGAGCCGCCGGGATGGCGCTGCTGCCGCTCGTGACCACCGAAACCACCACGAAGCTGGCCGTGGACGCGGCGGCGCTCACCCACGGCTCCCCCGCCGCCTGGGCCGGGGCCGCCGCGGCGGCCCGCCTGGTCCGCGCCGCGCTGGACGGACGCGAGGCGGCCCTGGTTGCGCTGGAGGACGTCACGGCGACGGAGGACCTCGCCGGTGAACCTTCCGAAGGGACCGCGTGGGCCGCCGTCCGCGGCTCCGCCGCGGCCGCCTCCGCTGCCCTGGCCGACCCCTCCCTGAAACCGGCGGAGGCCTTCGCGGCGGCCGGGGCGGCCGCCCCCGCGGGCGCCGCAGGCCTGGCCGGCGCCGTCGTCGCCGCCGCGCTGGGCTCCGAGGCGGTGCCCGCCGGGTGGGAGGCGGCGCCCGAGGGCCCGGTCATCGCCGAACTGGCGGCCCGCTGGACCAAGGCCATCCTGGGCTAGGCGCGTTCCCCGCGCCCGTTAGGTCACGCGCCCGCGGACACGTGGCATCAAGGAGGCTTCGGGGGTGTCTACGAAAGCCGTCGCATCCCCCGGATCCGTCAGTCCTCGATCACGTCCGCGATGGCCCGCAGCAAGGCGGCCACCTTCGCCGCCCGGGCCTCCGAGGTGCGTGCCGGGACGGGCATGGAAACGTCGGCGGAAGGCGGAGGCGACACGGGGACCATCCCGCCGGCTGCGGGTACGGAAACAGCTCCGTCGCTCGCGACGGCCAGCAGGATCCGTCCACGGCCGGAGACGGGACCATGCAGCTCGGGATGCTGCCGGGCATCGAATCCGTCCGCCACCTGGGCGTGGAACTGCTCGTTGGTCAGGCGGCCGAGCGCTGCGCCCAGCAGCGGGGCGGCTCTGGTGGTGAAGACGCCGTGCCCGGCGACTTCGAAGGCGAATTCGTCCGGACGGCACGCGCTGAAGAGGACCTCTCGCTGTGGCCCCCGGGCCCGTGCCTGGGTGGACGCGGCGGCCCTTCGGGCTCCGGCGGCGGACCCGTCGTCGTACCCGCGGCACCGCCGGAACTGGCGGCGGTCCTCCGCGGCGAGCACGGCGTACCGCCGCTTCACTCCCTTCGCCGCGTCCTCGGCTGCAGCACGGGCCTCCTCCTCGAGGCTTTGTACGACGCGCTGGGCCGATCCGGAGTGGCAGGAGTCGAAGAACAGCGTGAGCGCCACCCCTTCGGGCAGCACGTCCCAGACGAGGCCCAGATCGTCGTCGATGATGAGCTCTCCGGAGCGGAAATCCACCGGGCACAGGGCCTCGTCCTCGGTGTTGCCGACCTGCCCGGAGGCCGCCTCGTCGCCGTCCAGGTCCGGAGCCGTCGTGCCGTGGCCCGCGTACTGGATGACCAGCACGTCGCCGGAAACGCTCCCGGAGACCATTTCCAGCATCCGCAGCAGGATGTTCTCCCGGGTGGCCGCCGCGTTGACGACGGTGTGCACGGCGAACCCGGCGCGTTCCAGTTCGGTGGCCCAGGACCCGGCGTCGGCCACGCAGCCAGCCAACTGGTCCCTGGGGTCGGGGTACTCGTCGATACCGATGCAGAGGGCCTTGCGCGTTGCATCCCGGGGCCAGGCAGGCTCCGGGGCGGCAGGTGCCGCCGCCTGCCACGTGGTGGCGCGGGAGCGTTGGCCGGGCAGCTCCTCGACGTCGTCCCGGCCGACGATCCGGCGCAGGACACTGGACATGGTGGCACGGTCGTCGTCGAAGTCGCCATGGCTCGTGGCCTTGCTGCTGTTCCGCGGACCCGCCTCCACCGGAGCCCAGACCACCTCCGCCGGCAAACCGGTGCCTGCGGGCCGGAAGAAGGTCCGCAGGGTGTCGTCCGCCTCGATGCATTCCTGCAGACCCAGGATCGGCGCCTTTTCCTCGGGTTCGAAGGAAGCCCGCACCAGGTACAGCAGCGACTTGCCGTAGATGCGGGCGCAGTTGTCGGCCTTCTCGCTCTCCTCGGTCATGGTGAAGAGGTCGACGCGCCCGATGCTGCGGCCCACCTCGGGCAGCAGCTTTTCCTTGAACAGGTCGGTGCGTACCGCCGGGGCCAGAAGGCTGAGCGACTCGACGCGGTCCACCCCTGAGAAGCGGGCGGCTGGCAGGAAATGCGAGTGGAAGATCGCTCCGGCGCTGTGCCCCACGGCGTGCACGGATACCGAACCGGGCCGCTGGTTGAGGTAGGTACCCAGACGGTCCGCGAAGGCGAGCGCTCCCCCGCCGTCCGCCACGGCGGCCTCGGCATCCAGCTTCATGTCTTCCCAGATGCGCCGGCCCTGCCCGAACCGGGCAGCCACTTCCACGACCCGGTCCTTGACGTCGCCAAGCCCGCGGCTGCCGCTGAGCCAGCCGGCCAACGCATCCCCGAGCGCTGGCACCAGTCCCGTTTCCCAGGCGAAGTAGACGGGATAGACGCCGTTCGCCTTCCACCACGGGATCTGCCGGTGCGCGGCGCGGAGGCCGTTGGCCTCGGTGACCAGGCCGCCGTGGGCGAAGAGCACCAGCGGAACGGTGCCACCGCGGCCGGTGAAGGCTGGCAGGTGGCGCGTGAAGAGATCGTCCAGGTCCTGCAGCGTGGTGTAGAGCTCGCCTTCGCCGCCAGGCCCCGTGGCCAGTTTGCCGTCGCGGAGGTTGACGATATGGGGACGGAGGGCGGCGAGCTGGGCGGGAGAAAGCCCCGAGCCGCGGGCGGCCGCCGCGGCTGGCAGGGGACCGGAGGTGGTGCTCATGAGAGGTTCCTTTCGGGACGGGTGGCAGGTGTGCTACGAGCCGAAATCCACGGTGGCGAGCGGGTGGGCGTAGGCGGTGTAGGCAAGCCAGGAGGCGTCACCGGCTGCCCGGGCGGCAAGGCGCCCGGCCCGGACTGCCGCCGAGACCGGCTCTCCCTTCCGCAGCGCTGAGTAGAACGCCTCGGCGAACCCCCTGGCAGGACGGTCCCCCACGCTCCACAGGCAACCGACGAACGCAGCAGCACCCCCTGCCAAAAACGCCGGGGCGAAGGCCTCTGCCCCGGTGCGCGGGACGCTCGCGAGGCGACAGGCATTGAGCACGACGAGGGGACCCGGTTCCGCGCCGGGTACCGCCGCCCGCCGGGGAAAGTCGGCGGCAAGGGCCGTGGCAGGGTATCCGCCTTGGGGTGAGAGAAGCAGCCGCTGGCCGCCAGCGGCATACTCCCCATGCCCGCCGAAGTGGAGCAGGTCGAAGCTTCCGCCGCGAAGCAGCGCGGCGATCGAGCCGGCATCGCCCGGTTCGAGGGCGGTTGCCTGCAGCTCGGTGGCCAGGAAGTCGGCCTCGGCGCCAGCCTGCGGCAATGCCAGGGCGGCAGGGTAGGCGGGGCAAAGGTAACGGATGCGGCCCGGCCGGGCGTGCAGCCGGCCGGGGTGCGCCACGTTGAAGGCCCACCGGCCCAAGCCCGTCTCGCCGAGGAAGCGCGCCGGCCTGCCCGCGGGCGCCAGCTGCAGGATTTCCCACGGCAGTTGCACCTCGGAGCTCAGCACCGCCAAGCCCTCCAGCCGGTCCCAGGCGGAGTCCAGCCGTGAAAGGAGTTCGGGTGGAGCCACCTGGACAGCCAGCTCACGGCCCAGGTCCGCGAGGCGGTCCTCGAAGGCTGCGGCCCGCTGTGCCGGATCCAGCCCGCGGGTCTGGTCCCAGAGCCCGTCGATTTCGGCGTAGAGCCGGTCCAGCAACTCGGCCTTCGGTATCGAGGGAGTCATGGTGAAGCGTTCGCGGATGTCGTCGTGCAGGTCCAGGTCGTATTCGAGCGTCCACTGCCCATCGTTGAAGTCTTCGTCCACGCTCAGCACCGGGACGGTCGCCAGACGCGGGTCCGGCGGGACGACGGCCGCTTCCTGGCGCTCCGGCGGCGCCGGCGGCGTGGCCTCCACGGTGACCTGGACCTCCAGCCGGAGCTGGGCCAAGGGCACCACCGTTCCCTGCGTGAATACCAGCTCCGCCAGGGCGGGCCCGGGGCCGACCCCCATGACGCGGAATTCGTTCTCGGCCGTGGCGCCCGGCAGCGGCAGGAACAGCTCGAGCCGATCCGGCGTGCCGGGCAGCACGCGCAGGTTGAGGCGGCGAAGCTTGACCTCCACTGGGCGGGCCGGATCCACTGCGATGCGCCCTGCGTCCCGGGCCTGGCCTGGGAGCGCCGTCAGCTCGTCCAGGGACAGCCGTACCAGAATGCGGACGGGTTCGCCCACCTGTATGGCGGAGGGCATCGAGGCATCCACGTGGGCGTCGATCCTGGGCACATCGGCGTCCGGCCGGGGCAGTCCCCGCGTAGGCGGCGGTTCGGCGCTTTTGTCCCCCTCGTCGTCCGCGGACGGTGCCGCGGCCAACAGAAGCCTCTTCAGGATGAGCACCACCAGCAGGGAGCCGGCATCCTGCGGTTCCAGGCCGAGGCGGAACCGCAGGACACCTGCGGGACCATCTTCGGGCACGGGATCCCACCTCAGCGGCGGCTGCCCCGGCCTGCACAGGAGCGCCAGCACCTCGAACCGCCGGGGAACCTCCACCGCAACGTCCATGGCCTCGGCGCTGCGCGGCCCCTGCTCCTGCCCCTGGGGGTTGAACTTCAGGACAGCCAGCACCTCGGGCCTCCGGCGCCCGAACACCTCGAGGACCTCGGGCGGAACCGACCGGCTGTGGAGCCGGCGCCAACTGCTGCCTGCCCGTACCCGAATCTCGCTTGGCGATGGACCATTGGTAACCACAGCCGCCTCCAGCCGCTGCAGGCCCGGCCCCATGGCCGGTGACCGACATCGCCATGGTGGCACAACCGGTGTCGGCGCGGAAGGGAATTTCGACGGAGCGGAACCGGAATGGGAAGCCTTCCCCAGGCTCGCACCGCCGCTCTCCCTGGGGCCATGGAATCATCCGGGAAAGCGGAAGGCCCCCGTCCTGGTTTCCCAGGACGGGGGCCTTCTTCTCGTTGCGGGGAGAGGATTTGAACCTCTGACCTCCGGGTTATGAGCCCGGCGAGCTACCGAACTGCTCCACCCCGCGGCGTGAGATCAATCCTCTCACACCTTGGGCGGAAACGTGAAATCGGCGCTTCGGGACCTATTTTCCGGTCGCCGCGGCGATCTCCTCCTCGGCGGCCAACGCGTCCTCGACGGCCTTCTGCAGCTTCTGCTGCTGTTCGCCGTACTCCGCGAAGTTGCCCGCGGCGAGGGCTGCCTGGCCAGCCTGGATGGCCTCGTTGGCCGCGTCCAGGGCCTGCGAGAGCCGCTGCTGCGCGGTTTCGGGGACCACCGTGCCGCCGTCGGTGCCGGGCTTCACATTGGGGTCCTCGCTGGTGACAGCTCCGGAGGAGCCCTTGAAGAGCTGGTCCAGGGCGTCGGAGAGGGTGTCCGCGAAGCCGACCTCGTCGCCGAAGGACACCAGCACCTTGCGCAGCGTCGGGTAGGCGGTCTGCCCGGTGGACTGGACGTACACGGGCTGCACGTACAGGATGCCGCCGCCGACGGGCAGCGAGAGCAGGTTGCCGTTCTTGACCGTCGAGGCGCCCTGGCGCAGCAGGTTCAGCTGGGTGGAGACCTCCGTGTTGGAGTCGAAGTTCTGCTGCGCCTGGCCCGGTCCGGGGACCACGGTGGAGCGCGGCAGCTCGAGCAGGCGCAGGGTGCCGTAGCCGTCGGCCTTCTCCCCGTTCTTGCCGGTGCCGGCGTCGGCCTCGGCCGAGAGGAAGCCGAAGAGCACGTTGCGCTGCTGTCCGCCGGTGGCCGTCTGCGGGATGAACGTCGAGGTCAGGGAGAAGGTCTCCGCATCCTGGGTGGGCATCTTCAGGGACAGGTAGTACGGCGGCTGCTTGACCGCGGAGTTGGACTGGGTGGGGTCGTTGGGGACCGCCCAGGCGTCGTTGGAGTCGTAGAAGCTGTCCGGGTCGGTGACGTGGTACTGGCCGAGCAGCTCGCGCTGGACCTTGAAGAGGTCTTCCGGGTAGCGGACGTGGTCCATCAGGTCGGCGGACATTTCCGAGTACGGCTTGATGGTGTTCGGGAAAACCTTCTGCCAGGCCTGCAGCAGCGGCTCGTCAGGCTCCCACGCGTACAGCGTGACGGAGCCGTCGTAGGCGTCCACGGTGGCCTTGACGGAGTTGCGGATGTAGTTGACCTGGCCGGTGAGGGCGCTGGTGCGGGTGCCGCCGGTGAGCGAGTCGGTCACCGCCGACTCCAGCTGTTCGGCGGTGGAGTACGGGTAGTTGTCGCTGGTGGTGTAGGCATCGACGATCCACTTCACGCGGCCGTCCACGATCGCCGGGTAGGCGTTGGAGTCGACCCTCAGGTACGGGGCGACCTTCTCGATACGCTCCTTGGGGGTGCGGTCGTAGAGGATCTGCGAATCGGAGTTGATCGCGTCGGAGAGCAGCAGGTCGGTGGAGCCGAACTTCATCGCGTAGACCAGGCGGTTGAACTGGTTGCCCACGCTGGGCCCGCCGTTGCCGCTGAAGGTGTTGCGGGTGTCCTGGCCTTCGGTGCCGCTCTGCGGGCGGTCCAGCTCGCGCGGTTCCCAGCCCTCGGGCCCGCCCACGATCGAGTATTCGGGCGAGTACTCGCCGAAGTAGATGCGCGGCTCGTAGGTGCTGTCGCTGCCGAGCACGCCCGCGGTCGGTATGCCCTTGAGCATGAAGTCTGGGCGGCCGCCGGAGGCCACCTTCGCGCCGTAGGCGGCAACGACGCCGTAGCCGTGGGTGTAGGTGATGTGCTGGTTGACCCAGCTTTCGGTGGTGTCCACGTTGACCTCGCGGACGGCGATGACCGTGTCCTCCGTCTTGCCGTCGATGTCGTAGCGGTCGACATTCAGCGTGTCGGTGAACTTGTAGTAGGTGCGGAACTGCTCCAGCTGGGCGAACGCGTCGGAGACGAGGTTCGGGTCCAGCAGGCGGATGTTCGTGGTGGTGGCGCTGTCCTGGGCCAGCGCGTTCTTCTGCGCGTCGACGGTGGCGTTGTAGGGCGTCACCTCGATGTCGGAGAGGCCGTAGGCGGCCCGCGTCATGTCGATGTTGTGGCCGATGTAGTCCCGTTCCATCGACTTCTCGGACGGACGGACCTGGTACTGCTGGACGATGAACGGGTAGATGCCGCCGGCGACCAGCGCGGTCACCACGAGCATGGCGCTGCCGACCAGCGGCAGCTTCCACCGGCCGAGGATGGCGCCGATGATGAAGAGGATCGCCACGAGGATCGCGGCGACGGCCAGGATCGTCTTGGTGGGGATGACGGCGTTGACGTCGGTGTAGAGCGCGCCGGCGACGCGGCCGTCCTGGTTGTTCAGCGTGCCGAAGCGGTCAAGCCAGTAGTTGGCGGCCTGCAGCAGCAGGAACAGGGCCACGGCGACGGAAATGTGGATGCGCGCGGCCTTGCTGATGAAGACGCCGCCGCGCTCCTCGATGCGGATGCCGCCATAGAGATAGTGGGTGAGCAGGCCGGCGATGCCGGCAATCAGCACGACGGACACCAGGTACCCGACCACCAGTCCCAGGAACGGGAGGGTGTTCAGGTAGAAGCTCAGGTCCCTGCCGAAGACGGGGTCGGTTTCGCCGACCGGAACCTGGTTGAAGAAGAGCAGTGCTTCCTTCCACTGGGAGGTCACCGCCGCGGCGGCGAACGCGCCCAGGACCACCGGGATGCCGACCATGAGCAGCCTCCGGATCGGTTCAAGCTGCGACTGGTACCGGTGCAGGCTGTCCCGCACCTGCGTGTCCGGGGCGTAGACCGGACGGGTCCGGAAGGCCACGCGCAGGCTGATCCAGACGGCGCCGGCCATCAGCAGGAAGGCCGCGACGAACAATCCTGCCTTGGTCAGGTTCTCCATCCAGAACACCGAGGTGAAGCCCAACTGGTCGTACCAGAGGATGTCCGCGTAGACGTTCGCGAAGACCACGAAGGCCGCCACGAGGATACCGATCGCCACGACCGTGGGCAGCAGCGGGGACGGTCGGCGCGGGGATTGGGGCCCGTTCTCGCCGCCGGGGGCTTGCGGGCGCCCCCCGAAGGGACTGTCAGATCCGAAACTCACTCTTACCTCATCGTCGTAAACGGGTTTTGCCGTCCGGCCAAGGCACGGCTTGTGACCATTCTGCCTTGACCGTGGGCGCGGCAGCGAAAAAGTGGGCTGTGAGTGTGGATCGTAAGGCGATCGTGACTAGGAAGCATAAGCGGGAATCAGGGGCAGGTGGGCAGTGCGGTGGCATCCTTCCCGGCCACGACGCCCTCCACCGCGGCTCGCGCGTCCTCCAGCGTCGCCACCTTCAGCACGGTGAGCCCGTCGGGGATGCGTCCGGCGACGGCGGCGCAGTTGGCGGCGGGGGCAAGGAAGTATTCGGCCCCGAGCGAGCGGGCACCGGCCATCTTCTGGGCAATGCCGCCGATCGCCCCGACATTGCCGTCGGCATCGATGGTGCCCGTGCCGGCGAAATGCCTGCCGCCGGTGAGTTCGCCCGGGGTCAGCGTGTCCACCACCCCGAGCGCGAACATCATGCCGGCGCTGGGCCCGCCCACGTTTTCCAGGTCGAAATTGACCTCGAAGGGGAAGTCGAAGGTGGTCTGCAGGTACACGCCGAGCTGGCGCTGCCCGCCCTCGCCCGCCGTCGTCGTGGCTTCGACCGTGCTTTGCTCGCCGCCGCGTTCGATCCCCAGGGCCACCGGCGCGTCCCCCGCCGCCTGCAGCGCGTCGCGCAGCATGGACAGGTCGGTGATCGGCGTCCCGTTGATGCTGGTGAGCACGTCCCCCACGCCGAGCACTCCCTCGTTGGTCGTGGCGGCGAGGCCGGCAACGGAGAGCTTCTGCCCGTAGCCGATGCCCAGGTTGCCGAGCGCGGCGGCCACCGCGACGGACTGGGAGTCCGCCATTTCCTGGGTGTTCTGCTCGCTGACCTGTTCGTCGCTGACCCCGCGCTGGTACACCGCCTCCTCCGGCAGCACGTCGCGGGAGGGGTCGAGCCAGCCCTGCAGCACCTCGAACGTGGACACCTCGCGTTCCGGCCCGCCGCTGACGTACACGGTGGTCAGGTCCAGGTTCCCGCTGGTCGGGAAGGTTTCGCGCCCCTCCACGCGGATCACGGGGGTCCCATCGACGCTGCCGATGGTGTTGATGGCCGGACCCGGAGACTCCACGACGAAGGGTGCCGGCAACGCCAGCGCCACGAACCCCAGCACGACGGCGACGGCCGTCGCCCCGACGAGGGTGCGGTTGGTGCGGCCGCGGGCGGCCTGTTCGGCGGGGGTGGCCTGCTCGGCGGGTGCGGCAGGCGGCTCGTCGGCGGACGGCTGCGGACTGGACTGCTGGGGCTCTGACACCTTGGGGGGTTTCCCTTCTGCCGGCCGCGGGGAGGTAGGTGGGCGATCCGGCGGACGAATCTAGGCTACAAGGCTTTCCTGCGGCGTTTCCGCCCCGGCGCGGACCCGCGCTTTGCCTTCAGCGAACTGGAAGTCCGCACACGGTCCCCTCACCGGCTGCCGGGGTAACGTGGAGGCATGGCTGACAATCCCCCAAGCAATCGTCCCAACGGTTCCGAGGAGCCGGACGACTCCGGGAAGAAGGATCCCTTCGCCGAGATGCTCTCCGGCCTCTTCGGCGGTGCCACCCCGGCCGGGTTCGACCCCAAGAACCTCCCGGAGGGCTTTGGTGCCGCGATGGGCCTGCCCAACGACCCCGAAGCGCTCGCCGCCATCTTCCGCCAGGCACAGGCCATGATGGGCGCGATGGCTTCCGGCAGCGGCGAACCGGTCAACTGGAAGCTCGCCCGCGATGCGGCACGCCAGGCCGCCGCCGGCGACGACCCCTCCGTCACCCCGGCCCGCTCCGGTGCCGTGGCCGACGCCGGCCGGCTGGCCGACCTGTGGCTGGACCAGTCCACCGCGTTCACCTCCGACGGCGCAACCTGCGCGGCGCTCAGCCGCGCCGACTGGGTCGAGAAGACCCTGCCGCTCTGGAAGACGCTGACCGAACCGGTCGCCGTGAGGGTGGGGCAGGCGATCACCTCCGTCCTGCGTGACCAGATGCCGGAACAGATGCGCTCGATGCTCGGCGGCGCCGAGGGCATGTTCCAGAACCTCGGCGGGGCGATGTTCGGCATGCAACTGGGCACCGCCGTCGGCGGCCTGGCCAAGGACGTGCTCGGCTCGACCGACATCGGCCTGCCCCTGGCCGGACCCACTCCCGCGCTCGTGCCGGCCAACGTCACCGCCTTCGGGGCGGGACTGGACGTGCCGGAGCAGGAGGTGCTGCTCTTCGCCGCCCTGCGCGAGGCCGCCCACACCCGGCTGTTCCTGCGCGTGCCGTGGCTGCGCTCGCACGTGGTGGGCCTGGTCGAGGAGTACGCGCGCGGGATCCACATCGACGTCTCCCGCATCGAGGAGGCCGTCCGGGACATCGATCCCATGAACCCCGAGTCCTTCCAGGGCGCGATCACCGAGGGGTTGTTCGCCCCGCAGCGCACCCCCGCGCAGGAGGCCGCACTTGCCAAGCTGGAGACCGCGCTGGCCCTGATCGAGGGGTGGGTCGACGAGGTCGTGGCCGCGGCGGCGCACAACCTTCCCTCGGCCGCCGCGCTGCGCGAGACCATCCGCCGCCGCCGCGCCACCGGCGGACCGGCCGAGCAGGCCTTCGCCTCGCTCGTGGGCCTGGAACTGCGCCCGCGCCGCCTGCGCGAGGCGTCCGCCTTCTGGGCACTCATGCTTCAGGAACGCGACATCGAGGGCCGCGACGCCGTCTGGGACCACCCCGACCTGATGCCCACCGCCGAGGACCTGGACGACCCGGCGGGGTTCGGTGCCCGCCGGGCGCTGGCCGAGGCCACCGACGACGAGCTCAATGCGGCGCTGGGCAAGCTGCTGGCCGGCGGGTTCGAGTCCTCCGCCGGCGAGTCCTCAACCGACGCACCCTCCGGCCAGGAGCCCGGCGACGCGGGTGACGGCACGGACACCGACGACGGCACCGGCGAGGCCCCGGAGGGCAAGGCCTAGCCAACGCGCAGGACCCGCGGCACCGGGCCCGGCATCCGCGACCTCCGCGGGTGCCGGGCCCGGTGCGTTGGGACGGGTTCAGGCGGTCCCGGCGCCGTCGTCCGGGTCGTCGGCACACCCGCCGGGAGCCTGTCCCGGGCCGAGGCGGTGCAACGCGAAGGACACCCCCTCCAGGTACGCCTTCGCCTCCGCGGTGCGCGGGTAGCGGGCCTCCAGCGCCCTGAACTCGGGCCCGTGGCCGTCGGTGGCCAGCAGGTGCGCCAGTTCGTGGACCAGGACGTAGTCCTGGACCCATTCGGGCATCCCGCGCAGTCGGTCGGAGAGGCGGATGGTGCCGTCGGCGGGGGTGGCCGACCCCCAGCGGCTGTTTTGGTTGGAGACCCAGCAGACCGAGGCGGGCAGGGCGCGGCCCCCGAGGTGCCCCGCGTCCAGCCGCTGGGCCCGCCGGTACAGGTCGGCGTCGGAGGCTACCTTGCGGCCGCCCTGCCGGCGCCCGTCCGGGGACCGGCCGTCGCGCAGCTTCCGGACCATGGTCCTGACCCACTCCTGCTCCTGGGCGGTGCTCAGCCGCGCCGGAACGGAGACGACGGCGGCGCCGTCCCGCCAGCTGGCCGAGACGGTGCGGGTGCGCCGCGCCGACCGCAGGACCCGCACGCGCACCCCGTCCTCGGACGTGAATTCGTGCTCCTTGGGGTGTGCCGGCACGGCGCGCTCCTTTCTGGTCGGTGTGGGACGTCGGGTCGGTGTGGGACGGCGGATCAGGGTGGGGCGGCGCGGGCCGGATCCGCCGGACGGGCCGGTCAGCCGTCGGGCCACGCGTAAGGCGTGCCCGTGTTCGGAGAGCCCGATTCCGACTTGCCCGCAAAACCCTGTGGATAACGGCCTGCGGGCCCCGCGGCAGTGTCAGGATGGCTGTCACGCCGGCATCCGGCCGGCCCACCGAAGGAGGCCATCATGCGGATCAATCCCGGCTACCGGGTCATCAGCCTAGCCGACGGCAGGGTACGGATCGGCAGCGGTGCCGGCGGATTGTGGATCGAAGGGCTCTGCCCGGCGGAGGTGGATTTTGTGCTCTCCCTGGCCGGCCCTGCGGCCGGACCCACGGCCGGCCCGGTTGAGTCCGCGGGTTCGGCCGCGCATTCCGGCGCGGCCCCGGCGTCGGGCGGGGGCGCCTCCGCCGGCGAAGGCCTGGATCCGTGCCGGACGGCCGCGATCCTGGACCTGCTGCGCCCCGTGCTCGTGGACCAGGCCACGTATCGCATCCCGGGTTCCCGCTCCGGCGTGCTCGCCCCCGACATCAGGCAATGGTCCGCGGCCTACGGGCGGCACGCCGGACCGCTGGTGGTCCGGCGTGCCCGGGCCACCGTGCGGATCCACGGCCTGGACCGTGCCGGCCAGGAACTGGCCCGCCTACTCGCTTCGGCCGGGATCGGATCCCTGCAGCTGTGCGATCCGGAACCGGTGGGTCTCGGCGACCTCTCCACCGGGCTGCTGAAGGTTCCCGACCTGGGCCGGTCCCGGGCCGGGGCCTGCGCCATCCACCTGCGCCGGCTGGCACCCCACCTCCGAGTTCAGGAGCTCCGGGTGCGGGAGTGGACCCGGCGCCCGGCGTCCCCGGAGCCGGAAACCGACGTGGCGGTGGTGTTTGCCCGCGAGCGGGTGCCGGCCGAGATCCAAGCCGGCTTCGCCTCCGCGCAGGCTCCCCACCTGCGTGTGCTGTTCGGCGACGCCGGTGCGTCCGTGGGCCCCCTGGTGCTGCCGGGGTCGACCGCGTGCCTGGATTGCGCGCCGGACGCGCCGGACCCAACCGACCCCTCCCCCCAGCCGCCGTCCGAACCGGAAACGGCGCTGGCCGCCACGGTTGCCGGCCTGGCGGCGGTCCAGGTCCTGATGCTGCTGGACGGGATCAACGTCCCGGCAGCGGTGGACGGGATCCTGCACCTGGATCTGGCCACCGGCGGGGTCGTGCGGGAGGCGATCGCCCCGCGGCCGGACTGTCTGTGCCGGGCGCTGGCCGCCTGAGCCGGACCCGCCCCGGGCTGCGGCACGGGTTCGGGAAATCCCCGGCTCCAAAATCCAGGCCCCGAAGACGGGGCCCGAACCCCATATCTCTCCCAGCGTCCCGTTGGTAGAATCCAGTCACTCGGCCCCAAGCTCCCAGCGTCAAATCCATGCCGCCTTCCGCCGGCGGGCCGCCAGCAACACCAGCACTGCATAAATGAACTGCGTTTGTACCGCACCGGCCCGAAGGCCGCCCGGCATGCCGCACCATGCTGCCGGGACTTTTGCCCGTCCCACGGCCTCGGCGGTACCAGGGAGCGGCTCGCGCCGCGCATTTTGGACTTGTCCGCATGGAATCCAAGGGTTCCTGAGGGAAGAAACGGTGTGGCAATGGCAGTTTGGTCCGCAGAGATCGGAGCCCGAAATGCCGGCCCCGGCGCGGTGACGCTTCTGGCCGGTACGTCCTTTTGCATCTCGTCGGCCAACGGCGACATGGATGCCCGGCGGCCCCATGGCCTGTTTTTCCGCGACACCCGCTTCATCTCGGGCTGGCACCTGCGGATCCACGGCCGCCCCATCGAGCCCCTGAGCGGAATGGCCGCGGAAACCTACCGCGCCACCTTCGTCGGCAGGATGGCCCGCGCCGAGGGCGAGGAGGACAGCCATCTGCTCGTCGAGCGGCACCGCCACCTCAACGGCGGCCTGCGCGAACGCATCATCGTCACCAACCATTCAGGCCTTCCGGTGCAATGCCAGATCCACCTGGCCCCCGAGGCGGACTTTGCGGACCTGTTCGATGTGAAGGAGGGCCGCACGAAACCGGTCCATGGCATCGAGGTGCGCGAGACAACCAACGGGATCCTCTTTGAATCCATCCATGGGGGCCAGACCCGGACCGTCGCGGTCACCGATCCCCATGCGGTGGTCAGCGGCCACTACCTGGCCTATCAGATCGACCTTCCGGCCCAGGGCGAGTGGAGCACGGAGGTGGCCGTCACCCCCTGCCTCGACGGAGTGGGGCCGGACGAGGATGTGCACGCCACCAGGTATGGCGCCCTGAGCCTGCCCGAGTTCAGGGAACGCGCCTGGCGGGAACGGATCCCGCGGGCAACCTACAGCCACCCGTCCCTGGCCAGGATCATGGAAACCAGCCGCACCGACCTCGGTTCCCTGCGGATCTTCGACCCAGACCGCCCCGAACGGGTGGCGGTCGCCGCCGGTTCCCCTTGGTTCATGGCGCTTTTCGGCCGCGACGCGATCCTCTCTTCCTTCATGTCCATGCCGCTGGATCCGTCGCTGGCCCACGGCACCATCCAAACCCTGGCCGAACTGCAGGGCACGAAGGTGGATCCCCGCAGCGAAGAGCAGCCGGGGAAGATCCTGCATGAGGTCCGGCTCGGGGCCAGCACCCTGTTGGCCCTGGGCGGCGGCAAGGCCTACTACGGGACCGTCGACGCCACGCCGCTGTTCGTGATCCTGGCCGGCGAACTCACCCGATGGGGATTCGAAGCCGACATCCTGGAGCACCTCCTGCCCGCCGTGGATCGGGCCATGGCCTGGATCACCGACTACGGCGACGCCGACGGCGACGGCTTCGTCGAATACGAGCGGGCCAACCCGGAGGGGCTGATCAATCAGGGGTGGAAGGATTCCTGGGACGGCATCACCTTCGCCGACGGCACGCTCGCGACCGCCCCTATCGCCCTTTGTGAGGTGCAGGGGTACGTCTACGCCGCCTACATCAGCAGGGCCCTGATGGCCATCCGGGCCGGGGACTCGGAAACGGCCCGGCTGTGGGCCTCCCGAGCGCAGCGGCTCAAGGAGGAGTTCAACGACCGCTTCTGGCTGCCCAAGAAGGGATACTTCGCCCTGGCCCTGGACGGCGACAAGGTCCCGGTTGACTCCTGCGCCTCCAACATGGGGCACGCCCTGTGGAGCGGCATCGTCGACGAGGACAAGGCCCCGCTGGTGGCGGAGCGTCTGATGGCCGATGACATGTTCTCCGGCTGGGGCGTCCGTACCCTGTCCACCCGCATGGGAGCCTACGACCCGGCCAGCTACCACAACGGGTCAATCTGGCCGCACGATAATGCGCTGATCGCCGCCGGGCTGATGCGCTTCGGGTTCGTCGAGGAATCCCAGCGTCTCGCCGTGGCACTGCTGGAAGCCGCGGATGCCTTCGGCGGCAGGCTGCCGGAACTCTTCTGCGGCCTGGACCGCAAGCTTCAAGCGGCCCCGGTCCCCTATCCGACCTCGTGTTCCCCGCAGGCGTGGGCCGCAGCGACCCCGGTCCACCTGATGCGGGTCATGCTGCGCCTGGACCCGTTCCTGCCCACCGACGAACTCTTCCTGGCGCCGGTGCTACCCGCCGAATGGGGAGAAGTGCGGGTGGACAATCTTCCCTTGGGGGCCTCGCGGATCTCACTGCGGGCCACCCGGAACCAGGCGGCCGTGGAGGGGATGCCGCCGGAGATGGAACTGCGCCAGACCGCGCGCAGGCCGCTGGCCGACCTGATAGATGTCCTTCCCCGAACGAGGTAGGCCGCAACACAGCAGGAGTACAACATGCGCATCGGAATAATCGCCCCTCCCTGGCTTCCCGTCCCCCCCACGGCCTATGGAGGCATCGAGGCGGTGGTGGATCTCCTCGCCCGCGGGCTCGTCGAGGCCGGCCACGACGTCGTCCTGGCCGCCTCGGCGGACAGCACCTGTCCGGTCCCCCGCGTCGAGGGACTCGCCGTCAGCGAACCCCAGGAAATCGGGCGCAACCTCGACGAACTGAGCCACACCATCGCTGCCTACGCGGCGCTGGAGGGGATGGACCTCATCCACGACCACACCCTGGCCGGTCCCCTCTACCGCCACCGCCCGCCGCAGATGCCCATTGCCGTCACGGCGCATGGGCCCTTTACCGCAGAGACCTGCTCGATCTACCGGGCAATGGTCCGGGACACGGCCCTCATCGGCATTTCCCGCCACCAGGCCACCACGGCGAGGGGGTTCGCCGTGCAGCGCGTCATCCACCACGGCATCGAGGCGGCCCCCATCCCGGTCGGCGCGGGCGACGGGGGGTACGCCTGCTTTCTGGGCCGAATGCACCCGAGCAAGGGCGTCCTGCAGGCCATCCAGGTGGCCAACATGGCCGGAATTCCGCTGCGGATCGCCGCCAAGATGTACAGCAGCGACGAGCACGAGTACTACCGCACGGTCATCAAGCCCCTGCTGAACAAGGACATCGAGTACGTCGGAGAGCTCAACACCACGCAGAAGTACCACCTTCTGGGCGGGGCCGTCGCGCTCCTGAACCCCATCCAGTGGTCCGAGCCCTTCGGCATGGTCATGATCGAGTCCATGGCCACGGGCACCCCCGTTGTCGGCACGCCCCGCGGGTCCGCGCCGGAGATCGTGCGCGAGGGCGCCACCGGGTTCCTGCGCACCGGGCTGCGCGACCTCGCCGAGGCCCTCGCCCAGGCATCCACGCTCGACCGCGCGGCCTGCCGGACGGCAACCACCACGGACTTCAGCGCCCATCGGATGGTGGCCGAGCACATCGACCTCTACGCAGGGCTCGTGCGGGGCGGACCGCAGGCCTCCGCCCTGCTCCAGCCCTCCACGTCCTAGCGCGCGGTGCAGGCCCTCTCGTGTCGACTCCGTCGCCACGAAGGGAACCCGGCTGCCCCGCGCTTTGCGGGGCGGAGCGGCGGGTTAGGCCGCCGGGCCGCCCTGGTTGAGGATGTCCAGCACGTCCTGCCCGTAGCGCTCCAGCTTGCTGCGTCCAACGCCGGGCACCTTCGCCAGGCCGGATACGTCCGCGGGCTTGGCCTCCGCCATCGCCATCAGGGTCGCATCGGTGAACACCACGAAGGCCGGGACGGCCGCGTCCTGGGACACTTTCAGGCGCCAGGCCCGCAACTCCTCGAATACCGCCTCGTCGTAGTCCGGCGGACAGTTCGCGCAGCGGCCCAGCTTCCGCTCGGCAGCGGTGGCCAGCAGGGTCCCGCAGACCCGGCACAGCGGCGGACCGGCGGGACGGCGGCGGCGGGTGCCGGCGGCGGACTGGCCGGTCCGGCCGGCCGAGGCAGGCCGCAACCCGTCAAGGAAGCGCGAGGGACGCCGGTGGGCCCGCCCGCCCGGGGTGCGGGACAGGGACCAGCTCAGCGACAGGTGGACGCGGGCACGCGTGATGCCCACGTACAGCAGGCGGCGCTCCTCGTCGTACCCGGCCTGGTCCTCGGCAAAGGAGATCGGCATCAGCCCCTCGCTCAGCCCCACCAGGAACACCGCGTCCCACTCCAGGCCCTTGGCGGCGTGCAGCGACGCCAGCGTGACGCCCTGCACGGTGGGCGCGTGCTGGGTGGCGGCGCGCTCGTCCAGTTCGGCCACGAAGTCGGCGAGCGCGAATCCCTCCTCCCGCTCGGCGCGGGAGGCTGCCAAGTCCCCGGCGAGCGCCACCAGGGCGGCGAGGGATTCCCAGCGCTCGCGCACGGCCCCGCTGGCGGCGGGCGCCTCCGGGGTGTAGCCCAGCGAGGCCAGGATGTCCCCGCACTGCTGGGGCACGGGGTCATCGGTGGGGGCGCGGGAGGCGGCGCGCAGCTGCAGGATGGCCTCACGGACCTCGCGGCGCTGGAAGAAGCGCTCGCCGCCGCGCAGCTGGTAGCCGATCCCGGCGGAGGCCAGGGCCTGCTCGTAGGCCTCCGACTGGCCGTTGGTGCGGTAGAGCACGGCGATCGACGCCGGGGCGCGCCCGCCGTCGATCAGGGCCCGGATGCGGGAGGCGACGTGGGCGGCCTCGGCGACGTCGTCGGCGCACTCGGTGAACTCCGGGTCCGGGCCGGAGTCGCGCTGGGCCACCAGTTCCAGCGGCGGCGGCCATTCGACGCCCTGCCCGGGGACGCCGGGTTCGGGGCGGCGCGCGGCCAGCAGCCGGTTGGCCAGGTGCACCACCTGCGGGGTGGAGCGGTAGTCGCGCACCAGCCTGACCACCTTGGCCTCGGGGTAGCGGCGGGTGAAGCCGAGCAGGTGGGCGGGGGTGGCGCCGGTGAAGGAGTAGATGGTCTGGCTGGAGTCGCCGACCACGCACAGCTCGTCGCGCCCGCCCAGCCACAGGTCCAGCAGCCGCTGCTGCAGCGGGGAGACGTCCTGGTACTCGTCGACCACGAAGGTGCGGTACTGGCTGTGGATCTGCGCGGCCACGCGCTGGTCCTCGTCGAGGATCGCGACGGTCAGCAGCAGCACGTCCTCGAAGTCGATCAGTTGGCGGTCGGTCTTCACGTCCTCGTAGGACTGGAAGAGGCGCGAGACGGTGGTCAGGTCCAGGCCCGCCGGTGGGGTGCGGTCCGCGGCCGCCTGCACGTACCCCTCGGGAGTGTGCATGGAGACCTTCGCCCATTCGACCTCGGCGGCCAGGTCGCGCAGGGTGGCCCGGTCGGCGTTGATGCGCAGCCTGCGCGCGGCCTCGGCCAGCAGCTGGGCCTTGTGGTCGACGATGCCGGGCAGCTGCCCGCCGATCGCCTGGGGCCAGAAGTACTGCAGCTGGCGCAGGGCGGCGGCGTGGAAGGTGCGGGCCTGCACGCCGCCGGCCCCGAGCTCGCGCAGCCGGGTGCGCATCTCCCCCGCCGCGCGGGCCGTGAAGGTGACGGCGAGCACCTGCTGGGGAACGTAGACGCCGGTGTGCACGCCATAGGCGATGCGGTGGGTGATGGCCCGGGTCTTGCCGGTGCCGGCGCCGGCCAGCACGCACAGGGGCCCGCGCAGGGTGGTGGCGACCTCGCGCTGCTCGTCGTCGAGCCCGGCGAGGATCAGGTCCTCGATCGCTGCCATGCGGCTAGTTCCCCAGCACGCGCGGTTCGGGCAGCGGCCCGCCGTACCACTGCTCGATCAGGGCGCTGGCGATCGACAGGCCGGCGGGCACGGAGAGCCGGCCCTCCTCGACGTCGGCGGCCAGCTCCGCGCGGGTGAACCAGCGCAGGTCCACGATCTCCTCTCCATCGGGCACCGCCTCGGTGCCGCTGGCGCGGGCGGTGAAGCCCAGCATCAGCGAGCACGGGAACGGCCAGGGCTGCGAACCGGCGTACTGCGCCCCGGTCACGGCGATGCCGGATTCCTCCGCCACCTCGCGCACCACCGCGGCCTCCAGAGACTCGCCCGGCTCGACGAAGCCGGCCAGGGTGGAGTAGCGCTTCCCGCCCCACTGGGCATTGGCCCCCAACAGCAGCCGGTCGGCGTCGTCGGTGACGGCCACGATGATCGCCGGGTCGGTGCGCGGGAAGTGCAGGCTCCCGTCGGCGGTGCAGGAGCGCACCCAGCCGCTCTGGACCGGCACGGTCGGGGCACCGCAGCGCGGACAGTGCGTGTGGGTGGCGTGCCAGTTGACGATCGCCACCGCCTCCACGAACAACGCCGCGTCCCGGGCCGGCAGCCCGGCGGCGACATCGCGCAGGCCCAGCCAATCGCCCTCCCCCGCTAGGGCGTCCGGGACCTCGTCCCAGGCGGCGGCCACGAATTCCTGCCCCTCCGCGGCCCCGAGGTAGACCAAGGTCTGCGGCTGGGGCAGTCCGGCGGGACTGTGCAGCACCAGGGCGCCGTCGGCCACCGGCGCGTTGCCCTTGACCAGCGCCACCACCCGGGTCGCGGCGTCCGCCATCAGTCCCGGCAGCCATTCCGGATCGGTGCGGCGCTCGCAGCCGCGGTCGACGTTTCCCTGCGACAGCGGCAGGACGCCCAGCGCGGGCAGGGACGCGGGAGCGGACGGAGGCAAAGTCATGCCTCCACCGTACCGACCCGGCCCGCCTGCGCGCACACCGGACCGCGCGCCTGTGGACGGCGCCTGCGGCGGTCGGCGGCCTCCGTGTGGGGCGCGACGGCGGCGGCGTCCGGCCCGTGGCGGCCGGTCCGATCGGCGACTCGCCGCCGACACGCCGCGGTGCGCGGGCGCGGGCGGCTTACGGTGGACCAGTGAAACGCTCTCCCATGGAACTCGCCGCGATCGCGACCGCTGCGGTGCCGGGTCTGTCGCCGACGGGCGTGGCCGGCATGGCCGACGACGCCGACGACTTCGACTCCGCGCTGATCGTCGACGACCGGCGCAACCGCTGGCGCGTCCGCTCGCCGCGCCACGAGGAAGCGAGCATGCGCCTGGAGACCGAGCTGGCCGCGCTGCGGTCCTTCTCCCCCGGCATCCGCGCCGGCCTGCCGTTCCTGCTGCCCTCCGTGGCCGGGACCGTCCGCCAGGGACCCCTGCGCACCTTCGTCTACAACCACGTGCCCGGCTCCCTGTACGACCTCGAGTCGCTGGTGGCGTTGGGCGGGCGCACCGCCGAGGACCTGGGCAAGGTGATGGCAGCGATCCACGGCCTGCCCCCGTCCGTGGTGGACCGCGCCGACCTGCCCAGCTACACCGCCAACGAGTTCCGCCAGCGCAAGCTCAACGAGCTGGACCAGGCGGCCACCACCGGGCGCATCCCGGCCCGGCTGCTGCGCCGCTGGGAGCACGCGCTGGAGGACGCCGCGCTGTGGCGGTTCAACCCCACCGTGGTGCACGGGGACCTGCACGAGGACCACATGCTGCTGGAGGACGGCCGGATCACCGCCGTCACCGGCTGGACGGACCTGCGCATCGGCGACCCCGCCGACGACTTCGCCTGGCTGGCCGCCGCGCACGAACAGTCCTTCGCGGACGCGGTGCTGGAGGCCTACGTGGGGGTCCGCGGCGAACAGGCGGACCCGCACATCATGCGCCGTGCCGCGCTGGCGGCCGAATTCGCGCTCGCCCAGTGGCTGGTAAAGGGGCTGCTGACCTCCGACGAGGAGCGGACCGACGAAGCGGCGCAGATGCTGCGCGAACTCGACGAGGACATCGCCGAGTTCGGCGGACAGCCGATCAGCATCGTCGAGCCGCCGCGCCCGCCCCGGCCCGAGGACGGCGCCGGCTTTTTCGACGACACGGACGACGCGCAGGACGGCGAAGGGGTTCCGGCCGCGGACAGTGCCGGCACCCCCGCCACGGGGACCTCGGGCGCGGGGGCCGCAGGCACGGAGACCGCGGACGCCGAGGGCCGGGACGGCACCGCCGCCGCAGCGGCGGATGCGCCCGGCGGCGCCGACGCCCCGGCAGGGGACGACGATGCCTCCGACGGCGACGACGCGGCGGAAACGGACAGCGCCGGAGGCGACCCCGGGAACGGCAGCGCCGAGGACGAAGACAGCGAGGACGAAGATACCGAGGACGCCGTGATCGTCGAGAAGGAGGGCCCCGCACCGGGGCGCTCCTCCGAGCCCACGGGCCGGGTCATCGAGCTTCGGCCGGCGGGACCGAAGCGGTCCGCCGCGCCCGTCGCGTCCGGCGCCGATGGATCCGATGGATCCGATGAGGATTCCGGGCAGGAATCCGCCCACGAATCGGGCGACGACTCTGGGCAGGACTCGAGGCAGGACTCCGGCCGAGGCTCCGGGAAGGACTCCGCCGGCGACCTGCAGGGCGCCGGCGGCTCCGAGGAGGAAACGTCGGCCCTGCCGGTCATCCAGATCAATCCGCGCGGCCGGGCCTAGCCGGCCAAGCAAACCCAGGACACCGTCCCGGCCCGGCCTACGAGCGCTTGGTCCCCGGGCGCTTGGTCCCCAAGCGCTTAGTTCCCAGGCGAGGAGGGATCCCCGAGCGAGGCGGCGACCAGGCGCTCGAGTTCGGCTTCCTCGGCGAGGTCGTGCGGGCGCACGGTGCGGCCTTGGCCGACGTAGTAGAACGCGGCCTTGACCTGGTCCAGCGGAACCCCGCGCAGCCGCGACCAGGCCAGCCGGTACACCGCCAGCTGCAGGGACTTCACGGCCAGCTCGCGGCCGGAGGGCACCCGTCCGGTCTTCCAGTCGACCAGGTCCCAGGCGCCGTCGTCGTCCCGGAAGACGGCGTCGATGCGTCCGCGGACGGTGACCGGTCCTACCCGGGTCTCCACGGGCACCTCGATGAACGCCGGCTGGCGCTCGGCCCATTCGGAGGCGAGGAAACGCTCCTTCATCTCCTCCAGGCCGTAGAGCTCGTCGACGAAGGCATCGGCCGCGCCCGGGAACTCCCCCAGGTCCAGCATGCCGGTGCTTCCGTAGTGCTCCTCCACCCACGCATGGAACGCGGTGCCGCGGCGGGCAGCGGTGCCTGGGCGGCGCGGCACCGGACGGCGCAGCTGGCGCAGCACCGCCTCGGCGTCGGTGGCCAGGTCCACGAACAGCGAGGCGCGCACATGCGGCGGGAGCGCGGTGCGTTCGCGCCCCTGCCCCTCTCCGAGGTGGCGCGCCAGCAGCAGCCCGGCCTCGTGGTCCCAGCCTTGGCCCTGTGCGGTTTCGGCCCCGGACGGCGCGGGCGGCTGCCCTGCCACGTCTAGGGCGTGGGCCAGGCGCTGCCGGATCCTGTCCTCGACGGCGGCGGCCGCTGCCGCCAGGCGCTCGCGCCGGCCCGCCGGACGCGGCTCGGGGCGGCCGTTGCGCAGGCGCACCGGACCCTCGAGCGGGTCGTAGGGCCAGGTCGCTTCGACCGGTTCCTCCCGGAACGGGTTGGCCTCGGGCGCGTCCGCGTCCTCCACCCAGTGCACGACGGCTGCGGCCGGCGTCGGTTCCTCGGCCAGCGGGCGCAGGTCCTCGAGGAACACCGACGGGGCGGTGGGCTTGGACCGGGTCCCGGTCCAGACGGTCGATGAGCACACCAGCAGGTCCTTGGCCCGCGTCAGGGCCACGTAGGCAAGCCGCCGTTCCTCCTCCTCGCCGTGGGCGAGCACGTCGGAGCGGAACCGTTCCTCCGCCTTGACGGCCTCCGACAGGCTGGGCTGCTCGGTGTCCCACTGGGGCAGGTCGTGGCGGTCCCCGCGCAGCGGCCAGGGCAGCGAGCTGTCGCCGCTGGTCCAGCGCGAATCGCGCGCGGAGGGGAAGACCGTGTCGTTGAGCCCGGTGACGGCGACGACGTCCCACTCCAGCCCCTTGGAGGCATGGATGGTGAGCAGCTGCACGGCCTCCGTGGACGCCTCCGCCTGCACGATCTCCAGGCCGCCCTCCTTCTCGGCGGCGGCGTCGAGCCAGGCCAGGAACCCGGCCAGGTCGGTGCGCAGCCCCGATTCGGCAAATCCGGCGGCGACATCGGCAAAGGCGTCGAGGTGCCGGCGCGCGGCGTGGATGTCCGTGCCGGGCCGGGCCGCGACCTCGATGTCCAGGTGCATGGCCCGCTCGACCTCCCCCAACAGGACCGTCAGGTCGTCGTCGACGAAGGAGCGCAGGTGGCGGATCTCGCGCTGCAGCCGGATCAGGCGCTCAAGCGCCGCCGGGGTCAGCGAGCGTCCGTCGGTGCTCGTCCAGCCGGGCTTGGGGAGGGTGTCGAGGGCCTCGACCAGGCTGGCGGCGTCGTGCAGTTCGGCCCGGGCCTCCGCCTGGACGGCGTCGTCGGGATGTTCCGGGGAGTCCAGGTCCACCGGACGGCGGTGGTTGACCGCGTGGTCGCGGCGCCGGGCCAGGAAACGCGACCAGTCGGAAAAGGCCATGAGATCGGCCGGGCCCAGCCGCCAGCGGGCGCCGGAAACCAGGCGCAGCAGGGCATCGGAGCGGCCCGGATCCACCAGCACGCGCAGGGTCGCCACCAGGTCGGTGACCTCGGGCATGCCCAGCAGCCCGCCCAGGCCCACGATCTCGTAGGGGATCCCCTGGCCGGTGAGCGCCTCGGCAATGCCGCCCAGCTGGCCGCGCGTGCGGCACAGCACGGCCATCGTGGGCAGGTGCCCGTGGGCGGTGCGGAAGGCGTGGCGTTCGGCACCCAGCCGGCGAGCCAGGCCCGTGGCCTCGTCGGCGCTGGTGGCGGCCCGGACCAGTTCCACGCGGCCAGGACCGGCGAAGGGGCTAGCCACCAGCGGGGGCACCTGCAGCCGTCCCGACCCGGCATTGGTGCCGGTGCCGGGGGCCCTGTCCAGATGGGCCCTGTTCAGCGGTGCGGAGACCGCGTTGGCGGCCTCGAGGACGTTGATGGAATTCCGCCAGGCCGTGGTCAGGAAGGCGACCTCCGCCGGGGACCGGCCCCCGGGTCCGGCGGAGGGGAATTCCTGCGGGAAGCGGAAAAGCTGGCCCGCGGACGCGCCCCGGAAACCGTAGATCGACTGGTTGGGGTCACCCACCGCGGTCACCGCGTGGCCCCCGCCGTACAGGCAGGAGAAGAGCACCATCTGGGCGTGCGAGGTGTCCTGGAACTCGTCGAGCAGGACCACCTTGAAGCGGGAGCGCTCGGCCGCCCCGGCGGCGGGGACGGTCCGGGCGATGCGGGCCGCCAGCGCCACCAGGTCGCCGTAGTCGAGCACGCCGCGGCGGCGCTTCTCCCCGGCGTAGCCCTCGGCCAGGCCGGCGACGGTCGAACGGGTGCGCAGCCTGTCCAGCAGCTCCAGCGCCTTCTGCGCGGGGGCCGCCGGCTTGTCCTCGCGGTACGGAAGGGCGGACAGCGTCCCGACCAGCTCGTCCAGCCAGGCACGCGCGTGCCCCGGGTCAACGAGGTGCTCGGCGCATTCGCCCGCGAAATTCACGACGGCGTCGATGAGCGTGGCCTTGGAAGCGCTCAGGTGCGCGTGGTCCCCGTCGTAGGCGTCCACCACAGTTGCCGCGAGCTGCCAGGCCTGGGCCCCGCCGAGCAGGACGGTGTCACTTTCGACGCCGATGCGCAGCCCGTGGTCCTGGACCAGGGTGTTGGCATAGGAGTGGTAGGTGGAAACCGTGGGTTCGAGGGACGCGTCGTCCTCGGCCTCGGGCAGCAGCCCGCTGCGTGCCAGCTTGGCCAGCTGCTGGCGGATGCGCTGGGCCAGTTCGCCGGCGGCCTTGCGGGTGAAGGTCACCCCGAGGATCTGTTCGGAGCGGACCAGCCCGTTGGCGACGAGCCACACCACGCGGTCGGCCATGGTGGCGGTCTTGCCGGAGCCCGCGCCGGCGACCACGAGCATGGGAGCCAGCGGTGACGAGATGATGGCCGACTGTTCGGCGGTCGGCTGGTGCTGGCCGAGCAGGTCGGCCAGTTCCTCCGGGGTGAAACGCGGTGCCGCCGGATCCCCGCCGGTGTCCTCCCCTGCCGTCTCCGTCATCGTCTTCTCGGTCATGGTCTCCTCCGTCACGGTTCGGTGACCTGCTTTCCTTCGCTGCACAGCGGGCAGACGGAGGGCAGCCGGCAGGCGGACCCGCCGCGGCCCCCCTTGGAGGGGTCGTGGCGGGCCAGGAAGTCGGCCGCGCCCATCAGTTCGGCGGCGGCCAGGACCATCGGGGTGGCCCAGTCCTCACCCTCGACCGGCGGCTGCGCCTGTTCGCGGGGGCTCTTGGTGCCGGTGCCGAGCTGGACCAGGGCGGCCCCGGCCGGCTGCTGCGGGACCAGCACCTCCAGCTTGCCCTCCAGCGCACCGGCGAGCACGGCGGCCTGGTAGCTGCCCAGCTGGGCGTGCTTCTCGACGTCCTTGCCGGCCGGCTGCGACTTGCCCGTCTTCAGGTCCACGACGTAGGCGCGGCCGTCCGCGTCGATCTCGACGCGGTCCATTACCCCGCGCAGGCGGGCCGAGCGCGTCCCGCCGGCCACCTCGACGTCGAACGCGACCTCGCGTCCGGCCAGGGTGCGGCCCTGGCCACGCATGAGCAGCGCGTATTGGGCCAGCTTGCGCAGCATGGAATCGGCGCGTTCCTTGTCCCGGGCGCTTTCCCAGTTCACGGGCATGTCCAGGTCCGGCCAGCGCCGTTCAAGTTCGGCCGCGTACTCGCTGCCGCTGGCATCCGGCAGGTCCTCGGCGATCCCGTGGACCAGGGTGCCCAGGCTGCGCGCGAAGTCGGTGGCCGCCTCGCCGCCGGCAGCCTGGACAAACCAGTTCAGCGGGGATTCCAGGACCGCTTCGACCTTGGACGGGGACACCCGCACCGGCTGGCCCTCCGGGGTGACGGGGGCGTCGGTGGTGGACGGCAGCAGGCCCCACCAGTGTTCCGGGGCGGCGCCGCGCACCGGTCGCGGGCTGGCGGCGAGGCGGGCCAGCACCGTGGCCGCGTCGGTGCGCACCGCCGCATCGTCCTCGGCCTCGGCGGCCTGGCGCAGCCGCGCGACGAGGGCTGCGAGGGTGCGGGGGCGGGCGACCGGAGTCACCGGGCGCGGACGGTCGGGTTCGGTCCACGGCACCGCGAGGTCCAGGAACTGGGAGGGCTGGTGGTCCTCGGAGGAGACGGCCACGCACACCACGCCGTCCCGGGCGCGGGAGAGCGCCGTGGCGAAGGTGCGCAGCTCATCGGCCCGGGTGGCGCGCAGCCGCGAGGCGGGGTCGCGCTGGAGCAGGATGTGCGGGCCGTGTTCGACGACGTCGGCCAGCGCGCCCGAGCCGAGGAGTTCGCCGCGCAGCCGGGTGTTCGGCCAGATGCCCTCCTGGAGCCCGGGGAGCAGCACCAGGCCCCATTCGCGCCCTGCCGCGGCGGCGGGGGTCATGACCTCGACGGCATCGACGCTTTCGCCGCGGTTCGCCAGGGTGTCCATGGGCAGTTCCTGGCCAAGGACGTGCTCGACGAACTGCAGGACGGTGGAGCCGGGCAGTTGGTCCACGAAGCGTTCGGCCGCCTGGAAGAGCGCCATCACGGCGTCCAGGTCCGCGTCGGCACGCACCCCGGCGCTTCCGCCCTCGTGCGCGGCCTGCGTCCAGGCCTTCTCCATGCCGGAGGCCTCCCACAGGGCCCACAGCGCGGTTTCGGCATTGGCCCCGAGGTCGGCCAGTTCGGCGCGCAACGCCTCGAACATGCGGACCAGGCGGCGGGCCCCGGCGGCTTCGCGGCCGAGCCCCTCCAGGGCTGCGGACTCCTCGAAGAGCGCTGCGAGCAGTTCGTTGGAGCCGCGGGTGCCGCCGGCGACGCGTTCCTCGCGGCGCAGTGCCTGGCGCAGCCGGCGCACGTCCAGGGCGGTGGAGGTGCCGTACCGCGAGGAGAGCAGCAGTTCGACGCCGGCGGTGTCCGCCGCGGTGTCGGGCGCGAGCGCCAGCACCATCAGGTCCAGCAGCGGCCGGACGGCCGGTTCCTCGCGCAGCGGGGTCTCCGCCGGCGGGACGGTCACGGCGATCCCTTGGCCGGTGAGGTAGCGCGAGACAGCGCGGACCTGGCCGCCGTTGCGCACGATCACGGCGATGGAGGCCAAGGGCCGTCTCTCCATGAGGTGCTCTTCCAGGATGCGCTGGGCGAGCAGGCGCATCTCGTGGATCGGGGAGTCCACGAGATGGGCTTCCACGGTCCCGGCCTCAGGGCCTTGGGCAGCGTCGGCCGGCGGGTGCTCCCCCGGCACGTTCCAGGGCACCTCCCGCGGCTCGCGCTCGAAGGTGCGCCCGCCGGCGCCGGCAGCCACGGGGATGCGCCGGGCGATCCGCTGCCAGGCCTCGGAAAGCGCCGCCGGCATGCGCAGCGAGTGCGTGAGCTGCAGGTGCCGGGCGGGACGCTCGTCGCTGCCGAAACGGGTCTCGAAGGCGGCCAGGAGGTCGGGCCGGGCGCCGCGGAAGCCCTGCACCACGCTGTCCGGGGAGGCGAAGGCGAGCAGGTCCCGGCCGGCGCCGAGCAGTTCCAGCAGCCGATGCTGCGAGGGGGTGGCTTCCTGCAGGTCGTCGACGACCACCAGCTGCAGCCGGTCCCGTTCACCCTCCAAGAGTTCGGGGATGCCGGCCAGCAGGTCGGCGGCGGCAGTGATCAGCCCGGCGGGGTCGAAGGCTTCGGAGCTGCCCAGGTCCAGCAGGTCGCGGTACTCCTGGTATAGCTCGGCGGCGGCCGACCATTCCGCGATCCCGGTGGACTCGCCGAGGTCCGCCAGGTCTCCGGCCTCAAGGCCGTGCTCGGACAGGCGGTCGAAAAGCTCACGGACCTCCTTGCGGAAGCCGCGAGTGTCCACCGCCTCGCCGAGCGACTCCGGCCAGGCGGGCCCGGGCGTGAAGCCGGCGGCGTGGCCGGCAAGCAGCTGCCCGATGAGGGTGTCCTGCTCGGGGCCGGACAGCAGGCGCGGCGGGCGCTGCACGTAGGGCAGGTGCCCGGCGACGCGGGCCCGGCGGATCAGGTCGAAGGCGTAGGCGGACCAGGTGCGCACTGCCGGTTCGGAGAACGTGGTCTCGGTGCCCGCGGACAGCGCATCGCGCAGCCGGGTCGCGGAGGCGCGCGAGGGCGCGATGGCCAGCAGCCCCTGCGGGTCCAGGCCGCTGTCCAGCCGGCGCACGACGGCAGCGAGCGCCGTCGTCGTCTTCCCCGTCCCGGGCGCGCCCAGCACCAGCACCGGGCCGTGCCCGGGCCCGAGCCCGACGATGCGCTCCTGCTGCGGCGTCAACGGCAGTGCCTGCGGATGGTCCATGGGGTCCATCCAACCAGCACCCTCCGACAACTTGGGTCCACGCCCGCCCTGGGCCGGTCGCGGCGCCGCCGGCAACCGGGTCACGAACGCCGCGCCCGCGGGGCCGGAGCAGGGGCGGCCAGCGCTTCGGCAAGGCGGTCGATGGCGGCGAATCCGGCGTCGTCCGGCTGCCAGCGGGCCGCGGCCATGTCGATGCGCGCTCCGCGCCGCGGCGTGCCCTCGGCGTCCCAGTGCGGTGCCGCACGCTCGGCCAGGTCGTCCGGCAGGGTCCCGTCGGCGCGCAGGATCCGCCACCACGGCAGGTCCGTGGGCGCGGCGGCCATGGCGGCGCCGACCTGGCGCGGACCGCCCGCACCGGGCCGCTCGGGTGACGTGAGCAGTTCGGCGACGTCCCCGTAGCTGAGCACGCGCCCGGGCGGGACCAGCGCGGCCAGGGCGTGGACGGTGTCGGCGTAGGCGTAGGCGTGGGCGTGGGGCATGGAAGCCCAGTGTAGGCGGCGAGGGGCCCGCGCCGAGCGAAGCGAGGTGCGGGAGCCGCCGGAACGGTAGGCGGCGAGGGGCCCGCGCCGAGCGAAGCGAGGTGCGGGAGCCGCCGGAACGGTAGGCGGCGAGGGGCCCGCGCCGAGCGCAGCGAGGTAAGAGAGCGGCCAGGGGTCCCCGCGCGCGAAGCGTGTGGGGCAGGCCGCGAACGGGGAGCCGCCGGAACGGTATCCGGTGTCCGGGCCCCGGGGCGGAGACGGCGGCCCAAAGTGACGGCGGCCCAAACTGACGGCGGAGCCCGGTAGCGTTAAGCCCCATGAGCAACTGGCATGAACTCCCCCGCGCGGCCTTCGACCTCGAGACAACCGGACGGGACCCGCAAACGGCCCGGATCGTGACCGCGTCCATCGTGATGGTCAACGGCCGCCAGGAGATCGTGCACCACCGCGAGTGGCTGGTGAACCCGGGCGTGCCGATCCCGGAGGAGGCCGCCGCGATCCACGGGGTCAGCACCGAACGCGCCGTCGCCGAGGGCATGGATGCCGCCACCGCCGTCGCCGAGATCACCGGGCACCTGCGCGACCTGTTCCAGACGGTCCCCGTCATGGCGTTCAACTCCTCCTACGACTTCACCGTGCTGGCCCGCGAATGCGAGCGCTACGGCATCGCCGCGCTGGAGCCGGCCCCGGTGATCGATCCGTACGTCCTGGACAAGCGGGTGGACCGCTACCGCCGGGGCAAGCGCACGCTGGCCGCCATGTGCGAGTTCTACGGGATCCCGCTGCGGAATGCGCACACCTCGCTGGCCGATGCGGCAGCCACGATCGGGGTGGCCGACGCGCTGGCGGCGAAGTATCCCCAGGAACTCCAGGTCGAACCGCTGCAGCTGCACGGGGCGCAGGTCCAGTGGGCCGCCGAGCAGGCGGCCAGCCTGCAGGAGTGGCTGCGCCGCACGGACCCGGCCGCGGTCGTGGAAGGAACCTGGCCGGTCAGGTAGCGGGCCCGTGCGGTGGCGGACCCGTCGGCGCCCAAAAGGTGATGTGACAAGTTTCACGACTTACGCCGCGTCATGTTCGCCCTGACGGGGCCGCCGGGCATCGCCGCATCGTTCGCCGCAAGGCCCCTTGGACGGGGCATCGTTCGGCCAAACGGGTGGAACCTCCGGGAATGTCGGCCCCGAAGGGCGCATGACGGCGATTGGCGCACGATTATTCGGCGATGCTTCAATATGGGGTAACTTTCTCTCCCATCCTCAGGGGTTCCTTTTGATCACAGTGACCGACCTGCGCAAGGTCTATCGCCAAGGAGACCGCGACGTCGTCGCGCTCGACGGCGTGACGCTCAGCGTCCCGAAAGGCTCGGTCCACGGGATCATCGGCCACTCCGGCGCCGGCAAATCCACCCTGGTGCGCTGCCTGACGCTGCTGGACCGGCCGACCTCCGGCAGCGTCTCGATCGGGGACAAGGAGCTCTCCAGCGTCTCCGACGCCGAACTGCGCGGGGCCCGCCGGCGCATCGGCATGGTGTTCCAGCACGCCAACCTGCTGGACTCGCGCACCACCGCGCAGAACGTGGCGTTCCCCCTGGAACTGGTGGGAACCCCGAAGCGGGAAACCGCCAAGAAGGTCGCCGACCTGCTCAAGCTCGTGGGCCTGGACCGCTTCGCCGACGCCTACCCCTCCCAGCTTTCCGGCGGGCAGCGCCAGCGCGTGGGCATCGCCCGCGCCCTGGCCACCGACCCCGACGTGCTGCTGTGCGACGAGCCCACCAGCGCACTGGATCCGGCAACCACGGAAGAGATCCTCGACCTGATCAAGGCGCTGCGCGACCGCCTCGGGCTGACGGTGCTGATCATCACCCACGAGATGCACGTCGTGAAGCGGGCCTGCGACTCGGTGTCGCTGCTCGAATCCGGGCGGATCGTCGAAAGCGGCAAGCTCTCCGACGTCGTCGCCACCCCCGGCGGACGGCTCTCCATGGCCCTGCTGCCGCTGCCCGGGGAGGCTCCGGAGACGCTGCCCGGGGGCCCCGTCCTGGACCTGCTCTATTCCGGGGACACGGCCGCGGAGCCGGTCATCTCCGGCATCGCCCGGCGCTTCGACACGGACGTCAACGTCCTGGCCGGATCCGTGGAGCACCTCGGCGACGCCCAGTTCGCCCACCTGCGCATCCAGCTGCCGGCCAGCGCCGACCTCGCCGCCATCATCGCCCACCTGACCGCCAACGGCATTGCCGTGACCACGAAGGAGGCCTAGGCGATGGACGTGATCAACGACTTCTTCTCCAACCCGGGCATCACCAAGGCCCTGCCGACCGCTTTCTACGAAACGCTGCAGATGGTGGCGATCTCCGGAGTGTTCGTGGTGCTGATCGGCCTGCCGCTGGGCGTCATCCTGCACACCACCGCCCCGGGCGGGCTGACGCCGGTACGGTGGATCAACGCCGTGCTGGGCAGCATCATCGTGAACATCACGCGGTCGATCCCCTACGCCATCCTGATGGTGTCCCTCATCCCGATCACCCGGATGCTGGTGGGCACCTCGATCGGCCCGGTCGCGGCCTCGGTGTCCCTGACCGTCGGCACGGTGCCATTTTTCGCCCGCCTCGTGGAGACCTCCCTGCGCGAGGTCAGTTCCGGCAAGATCGACGCCGCCCTCGTGATGGGTTCGACCCGCCTGCAGGTGGTCCGCAAGGTGCTGCTGGCCGAGGCGATGCCGGGCCTGGTCGCCGCCCTGACCACCACGCTGGTCACGCTGGTGGGATTCTCCGCGATGGCCGGCCTGATCGGCGGCGGCGGCCTGGGCCGTCTCGCCTACAATTACGGCTACCAGCGTTTCGACACCACCGTCATGCTGGCCACCATCGTGATCATGGTGGTGCTGGTCCAGCTGATCCAGCTCGCCGGCGACCGCCTTTCCCGCAGGGTCGACCACCGCTGAGGCCCTGCCCCCTCGATTCCCGCCGCCCAGAGGCGGCGGTCCCGCGGCCAGTAGCCGCTAGCCGCGGAAACCCTCCGGACCCATCCATGGCGTCCGGCCGGAAGAATAGGACGCATTCCATGCGTAAGCAGCTCACCCTTGTGGCCACCGGCCTCGCCGCCCTGTTCGCGCTGACGGCTTGCGGTGGTGGAACCTCCACCACCCCCAGCGCGGAAGCCACGCTGGATCCGGCGAACCCCACGGTGGTCAAGGTCGGCGCCGTGCCGGTGCCGCACGCCAAGATCCTCGAGTTCATCGACGCCAACCTGGCCAAGGAGGCCGGCATCGACATCGAGGTCACCGAGTTCGACGACTACCAGACCCCGAATGTCGCCCTCAGCGAGGGCAGCATCGACGCCAACTACTACCAGCACCTGCCGTGGCTCGAGGACCAGATCAAGACCAAGGGCTACAACTTCGAGCACGGCGCGGGCGTCCACATCGAGCCCTACGCCGCGTTCTCGGACAAGTACAAGGAAGCGTCGGAGATCCCGGACGGCGCCACCGTGGCGATCACCAACGACCCGTCCAACCAGATCCGTGCGCTGCGGGTGCTGGAGTCGGCGGGGCTGCTCACCGGCATCGAGGACGACTCCGCCGTGCTGACGCTCACCGACGCGCAGAACCCCAAGGGGCTGAAGTTCGAGGAGAACCAGCCGGAGATCCTGATCACCCTGGTCGCCGACCCGAAGGTCGACGTCGCGCTGGTCAACGGCAACTTCATCCTGCAGGCCGGCCTGAGCACCGAGGACGCGCTGGCCGTCGAATCCGTGGAGAACAACCCGTACGCCAACTTCCTGGCCTGGCGCGCCGGCGAGGAGACCCCCGCCATCGCCAAGCTCGATGAGCTGCTGCACACGGACCAGGTCCGCGACTACATCACCGAGACCTGGCCGAACGGCGACGTCACCCCCGCCTTCTAGCACGCGGGGCAGGCCCTGCCCTTAGCGGGGCCCCTGTACGACGACGGCCCGCACCTTCCCCCGGGAAGGTGCGGGCCGTCGTCGTACCGCGTGCGGGCCGGCTACTCCGGCTGCGCGGCAGCGGCGGCACGGGCGGCCGCCGGCAGGGCGGCGTGGATCTTCGCCATGGCCTCGTCATCGTGGGCGGCGGAGAGGAACCAGGCCTCGAACACGCTCGGCGGCAGGTAGACGCCGGAATCGAGCATGCTGTGGAAGAACGGGCGGTAGCGGAACGCCTCCTGCGCCTGCGCCTGGGCGTAGTTGTGCACACCGGTCGCCGAGGTGCCGAAGGCGACCGAGAACAGGTTCCCGGCACGCTGGATGGAGTGGTCCACGCCCTCGGCGTCCAGCGCGGCGGAAAGCGCGGCGGACAGTTCCAGGGAGCGCCGGTCGATGAAGGCGTAGACCTCCGGGGTGGCCAGGGTCAGCGTGGCGACGCCGGCGGCCATGGCCACCGGGTTCCCGGAGAGCGTGCCGGCCTGGTAGACCGGGCCGATCGGCGCCAGGTAGTCCATGACCTCGGCGCGCCCGCCCAGCGCGGCGGCGGGCAGGCCTCCGCCGATGACCTTGCCGAAGGTGAACAGGTCCGGGGTCCAGCCCTCGTTCGCCCCGGTCAGGCCCCAGTAGCCGGCCCAGCCGGTGCGGAAGCCGGTGAGGACCTCGTCGAGGATGAGCAGGGCGCCGTGCTCGGCGGTGGTGCGGGAGAGGAACGCGTTGAAGCCCTCGTCCGGGGTGACCACGCCCATGTTGGCCGGCGCGGCCTCGGTGATCACGGCGGCGATGCGGTCGCCGTACTTGGCGAACGCGGCCTTCACGGCGGCGGTGTCGTTGTAGGGCAGCACCAGGGTCTCGGCGGTGGTGGCCGCGGTGACGCCGGCGGATCCGGGCATCGCCATGGTCGCCAGCCCGGAGCCTGCGGAGGCCAGCAGCGAGTCCAGGTGGCCGTGGTAGCAGCCGGAGAACTTCACGATCAGGTCCCGGCCGGTGAAGCCGCGGGCCAGGCGCACCGCGGTCATGGTGGCCTCGGTGCCGGTGGAGACCATGCGGATGCGTTCGACGCCGGGCACGCGCTCCATGACCAGTTCGGCCAGCCGGGTCTCGTCCGGGGTGGAGGCCCCGAAGGAGAGCCCGTGGTCGACGGCGGCGTGCACCGCCGCGAGCACGTCCGGGTGGGAGTGGCCCAGCAGTGCCGGGCCCCAGGAGCAGACCAGGTCCACGTAGCGGACCCCGTCGGCGTCGGTCAGGTAGGCGCCGTGGGCGTCCACCATGAAGCGGGGGGTGCCGCCCACGGAACCGAAGGCGCGCACCGGCGAGTTCACGCCGCCGGGCATCAGCTTCCGGGCGCGCTCGAAGAGTTCGTTGGAGGAGGTCATGGTCTACTTTCCTTCTTTCAGCCAGCCGGCCAGTTCGGCGGCCCAGTACGTCAGCACGGTGTCGGCACCGGCGCGGCGGATGCCCAGGACGGATTCGGTGATGGCGGCCCGGCGGTCGATCCAGCCGTGCGCGGCGGCGGCCTCGATCATCGCGTATTCGCCGGAGATCTGGTAGGCGGACACCGGGACCGGGGACATCGCGGCGATGTCGGCGACGATGTCCAGGTAGCTCATGGCCGGCTTGACCATGACCATGTCGGCGCCCTCGGCCAGGTCCAGTTCCACCTCGAGGATCGCCTCGCGGCGGTTGGCGGCATCCATCTGGTAGGTGCGGCGGTCCCCCTGCAGCTGGGAGTCCACGGCCTCGCGGAACGGCCCGTAGAACGCGGAGGCGTACTTCGCGGCGTAAGCCAGCACCGACACATCCTGGTGGCCGGCGAGGTCGAGGGCCTGGCGGATCACGGCGACCTGGCCGTCCATCATGCCGGAGGGGCCGAGCATGTGCGCGCCGGCCTCCGCCTGCGCCACGGCCATCTCCGCGTAGATTTCCAGCGTGGCGTCGTTGTCCACGCGTCCGGCCTCGTCCAGGACGCCGCAGTGGCCGTGGTCGGTGAACTCGTCGAGGCAGACGTCGCTCATGACCACCAGCGCGTCGCCCACCTCGGCGCGCACGTCGCGGATGGCCCGGTTGAGCACGCCGTCGGGATCCACGCCGGCGCTGCCGGTGGCATCGCGCTCCTCGGGGATGCCGAAGAGCATGATGCCGCCCAGGCCCAGCCCGGCGGCCTCGGCGGCGGCACGCTTGAGCGTGTCCGTGGTGTGCTGCACCACGCCGGGCATCGACTGGATCGGGTTCGGTTCGGCAAGGCCCTCGCGGATGAACGCCGGCAGGATCAGTTGCTGGGGGGCGATCAGGGTCTCCGCGGCGAGGCGCCGCATGGCGGGAGTGGTGCGCAGGCGGCGGGGCCGGTGCTGGGGGAAGCTCACGTCGGTTCCTTCGTGGTCGGTTCTGCGGGCGGGGTCGGTCATGTGGATGGGGCCGGCGGGGGTGGTGCGGCGGGGGCCGCCAGCGCGGTGGCCCAGGCCTCGGCAAGCCCTGCCGGGGTGGGCAGGGACGCGGTCGCGGCCGGCGCCAGGCCCAGCCGCTGGAGTTCGGCGGCGGTACTGCGGCCGATCGCCACCAGCGCCACGGAGGCCGGCGGAGCGGGCGCGAGCGCGGCGAACCGGCGCGCGATGCTCGGCGAGGACAGCAGGACCGCGTCGATGCGGCCGGCCTCCAGCCGCGCCGCCAGCTCCGCCGGCGCCAGGATCTCGGCGCCGCGCCGGCCACCCCGTTCCGCAGCGGGTTCGACGGCGGGTTCGGCGGCGGATCCGGCCTCGGGTTCGGCGCCGCCGGCCACGCGGCGGGCGGGGTCGGCGGGGGCGTCCACCGTCCGGTAGGCGACCACCGCCTCGGTGTCCCAGCCGCGGGAGCGAAGGCCCTCCTCCAGCGTGGGCGCGGCCAGGTCCGCCTGCGGGAGGTAGACCGTCCGCTCCCGCCGTTGCGATGAGGTTGGCGGCTCCGCGGAGGGGGACGCCTCGGGCCAGCCGGCGACGAGGCCTTCGGCGGAATGGTCGGAGGCCGGGAGGAAGTCGACGTGCCATCCGGCGTCCGCGGCGGCGCGGGCAGTGGCGTCTCCGACGACGGCCAGGCGGGTTCCGGCGGGCACCGCCAGCTCCAGGCCCAGGGCCCGGCAGCGCTGCTGCAGCACCCGCACCGTGGTGACGCTGGTGAGGACGATCCACCGATGGCCGCCGGCCAGGAACCGGCGCAGAGAATCGTCCAGGGCCGCGGTGTCGGCAGGCAGTTCGAAGTCGATCAGCGGGCACACCACGGCGCGGGCTCCCCGCGCCGCGAGCTCGGCCACGGTGGTGCCGGCCCGGTCGGGGCTGCGCAGCACGGCCGCGGTCAGCCCGGAGAGCGCCCCGGCGGAGGCTCCGGGAGCACGGCCGGGTGCGCCGGCGGGCACTGGCCCCTCCGGCGCACCCTTGGACGCATTGCGTGGCCTGCTTCCGGGCACGGGGTCAGTGCCCTTCCGGATCGACCGGGGCATCCGTGTGCAGGTCCGCCAGGGCCGCGGCGCCTTCGCCGAGCAGCAGCTCGGCCAGCGAGCGGCCCACCAGCTCGGCCCCGGACACGGTGAGGTCCTGGCCGGTGGCGGAGCGGCGCAGCACCTCGGTGCCGTCGGTGCTGCAGACCGCGGCCTCAAGCACCAGGGTCTCCCCCTCCACCCGGGCCAGTGCGCCGATGGGCGCACTGCAGCCGGCCTCGAGCCGGGCCAGCAGGGCCCGCTCGGCGGTGACGGCCAGCCGGGTGCCGTTGTCGTCGAGGGCGGCCAGCGCGTCGGCGAGCTTGCCGGCCGCGGCGGTCTCCGGGCGGCATTCCACCGCCAGCGAGCCCTGCCCGGGCGCTGGCAGCATGACGGCGGGGTCCAGGTACTCGGTGATGTGGTCCTGCAGGCCCAGCCGGAGCAGTCCGGCGGAGGCCAGCACGACGGCGTCCAGGTCGCCCTGGGAGCCGCGGCCCACGCCGCCGTCGTCCGCCGCGGGCGCCTGGCCCTTGACCCGGCCGAGGCGGGTGCCCACGTTGCCGCGGATGTCCACGACCTCCAGGTCCGGGCGGGCGGCGCGCAGCTGCGCGGCCCGGCGCGGGGACCCGGTGCCGACCGTCGCGCCGGCTGGCAGCGTGTCCAGGGTCAGCCCGTCGCGCGCGCAGAGCGCGTCGCGCACGTCCACCCGGCGCGGCGTTGCCGCGATGACCAGGCCCGGGGGCTGCTTGGAGGGCAGGTCCTTGAGCGAGTGGATGGCCACGTCGCATTCGCCCTCCAGAAGGGCGACGCGCAGCGCCGCGGCGAACACTCCGGTGCCTCCCAACTGGGACAGCGGCCCGGATTTGACGTCGCCCTCGGTCTTGACGCGGACCAGCTCGTAGGGCAGCCCGGATTCGGCGGCCAGCGCCTCGGCGACCGTGGTGGTCTGCGTGACCGCCAGCGCGCTGCCGCGGGTGCCGACGACGAAGCCGGTCTCGGTGCCCGTCGTCGCGTTTTCGGCGGTCAGGTTTTCCGTGCTCATGCCTGCGGCACCCCCACTTCCGAGTCGACGGCGGCGACGGTCGGCCGCACGGTCCCGTCCCGCATCACCTTGACGCAGCAGTTGGCCCGGCAGACGTCGAACCAGGGGCCCAGCTCCGCCTCGGTGGCGCGGCCCTCAAGCAGCGCGGAGCCGTCCGGGCCGGCCAGGCGTTCGCAGACCATGTCCACGATGCCGCGCACGAACTTCGCGTGCGTGCCGGCGGTGGGGACGCGGTGGAAGGCCAGCCCCAGGTCGGCGCAGGTCTGCTTCGCCTCGGTGTCCAGGTCCCAGACCACCTCCATGTGGTCGGAGACGAAGCCGATCGGCACCACGACGGCGCCGCGGGTTCCGGCCGCGGCGTACCCGGTGAGCGCGTCGTTGATGTCCGGCTCCAGCCACGGCACGTGCGGGGCGCCGGAACGGGACTGGAACACCAGCGACCACTCCACTCCCTCGGCCTCCGGGACGCGGGCCAGGATGGCGCGGGCGACGGAGAGGTGCTGGGCCGAGTAGACGTCGGTGTCCAGTTCGGCCGCGAGTTCGCGCGGGCCGGCGGCCTCCGCGTCGGAGGTCGGGATCGAGTGCGTGGTGAACACGATCCGGATCGGGCCCTCGGGCTCACCGGCGGCGGCCAGCTGGGCGCGCACGTCGGCCAGGCCGGCCGCGAGGCCCTCCACGAACGGTTCCACGAAGCCGGGGTGGTCGAAGTACTGGCGGACCTTGTCCACCTCCAGCTGGCCTTCCAGCCCGGTCTCCCGCAGTCCCACGCCGAGGTCCTCGCGGTACTGGCGGCAGCTGGAGTATCCGGCGTAGGCGCTGGTGGAGAACATCAGGACCCGGCGGTGGCCGTCGGCGTGGATCTGCCGCAGCGTCGGCTGGATGTAGGGCGCCCAGTTGCGGTTGCCCCAGTAGACCGGCAGCTCGAGCCCGCGCGCGGCGAGCTCGGCCTCGAGCGCGGCCTTCAGCGCGCGGTTCTGCGCGTTGATGGGGCTGATGCCGCCGTTGGCGCGGTAGTGGGTGGCGACCGCCTCAAGGCGCTCGTCCGGGATGCCGCGGCCGGCGGTGACGTTGCGCAGGAACGGGATGACGTCGTCCTGGCCCTCCGGCCCGCCGAAGGACGCCAGCAGGAGGGCGTCATAGGGCTTCGGGGCCATCCGTCCGGCGGCGTCGTACCCTTCCCGCGGGTCGAACACGTGCTGGGGGGCCTGCATCAGCGCAGGACCTCGGCGACCTCGGCGGTGGAGATCCGGCGGCCGGTGAAGAACGGAATCTCCTCGCGCACGTGCTGGCGGGCCTCGGTGTAGCGCAGGTGGCGCATCATGTCGACAAGGTCGATCACGTCCGGGGCCTCCAGGGCGATCATCCACTCGTAGTCGCCAAGAGCGAACGCCGCCACCGTGTTGGCGAGCACGTTCGGGAAATCGCGGCCGAGGATGCCGTGGTCGCGCAGCATCTTGCCGCGTTCCTTCGGGTCCAGCAGGTACCAGTCCAGCGAGCGGACGAACGGGTAGACGCAGAGCCATTCCTTCGGCTCGACGCCGCGGGCGAACGCCGGCGAGTGGTCCTTGGCGAACTCGGCCTCGCGGTGCACGCCGAACGAGGACCAGACCAGGCTGGTCTCGGCGAACAGGTAGGTGCGGCGAACCTTGCGCAGGGCCTCCTGGAGGCCTTCGAACGTCGCGCCGTGCAGCCACACCATCACGTCGGCATCGGCGCGCATGGCGGAGACGTCGTAGGTGCCGCGCAGCTCAACGCCTTCGGCGGCCAGTTCGGCCACGAGCGCGTCGAACGCGGCCACGCCCTCGGAGCGGTCCAGGTCGGAGTCGCGCTTGAAGACCGACCACAGCGTGTAGTACATCGTCGCGCCCTCGGCGTTGGCGCGCTCGGCCATCACCGGGCTGTTGTGCTCCGGCTGGTACGGGGTGGGCTGGCTCATGGGATGTGTGCCTCTTTTTCTGCGGGTGGATCGGATCTGGTCTGGATTGTTTCAGGTGGCGCTGACGGCCAGCCGGGAGCGGGTGTCGGCGACGACCGCCGCCAGCCCGGTCCCGGAGAGCCAGCCGCCAACGACGTCGAGCCCGGGCAGCGCCTCGATGGCGGTGCGGAAGGCGGCGACGCGGTCGCGGTGCCCGGTGGTGGCAAAGGGCAGGGCGCCGTCGAAGCGGACCACGTCCCAGCCCAGCACGTCCTTTTCCTCCAGCGCGGTGCCCAGCAGCGCGGACGCGTCGGCGACGGCCTGGTGGCGCAGGGTGGCGTCGTCGGCGTCGGCAAGCCGGGCGGCCTCCGCGGAGAGCCGGCCGTAGGACAGGCGCAGCACGTGGGTGCCGGGGCCGGCCTCGTCCGCGAGCCACTGCCACTTGGCGCTGGCATGGGTGAGCGCCTTCGCGCCGATGCCGGCGGTGCCGGGCGCCACCAGCAGGCCGGTGCCGCGCGGGGCCGCATCGAGTTCGGGCTTGTCCACCACCAGGGTCACCAGGGACACCCCGGCCCCGGCGGCGGGCCGGTGTTCGGCGAGGACGGGCAGCAGCGGGGAGAGCAGGTCGACGGCGGCCGGGCCCTCGGTGGCGACGACCACGCGTGCGGCTCCCACCGTGCGCTGGCCGTCCGCGTCCGCGACGGTGACGGACCACGGCTGTTCCGTGCCGGCGTCGTGCCCCACCCGCACCACCTTGGTGCCGGTGTGCAGGACGGCGCCGCGGGCGCGCAGGTCCTCCACCAGCGCCGTGGTGAGCCGGTTCATGCCGCCGGCGATGCCGCCCACGGCGGAGCCCGCCGGGGCGGCGGCACGCAGCGCGGCCACGGCGCGGGCCAGCGAGCCGTGCTCGACGACAGCCGCGCGCAGCCCGGGCGCCACGGTGTCCACGTCCAGGGTGTCGGGGTCGGCCGAGTGCACGCCGGCAACGACCGGGGTGACCAGGGTGTCCAGGACGGCCGAGCCCATCCGGGACCGGACCAGGGAGCCCAGGCTGAGCGTGCCTTCGGCCAGGCGCTTGGGCACCGGCAGGGCCAGGTCGGCGGCGGCGCGCAGGCAGCCGGAGGTGCCGATCGCGGACTTCACGTCCTCGGCCCAGGGATCCCCCGGGATGCCGAGGATTCCGGTGGCCGGCAGCGGCTGGGCCACCGGCTGGCCGTGGCGTTCGAAGTGCAGCCAGGCGCCGCCGGGCCGGGGGGCGACGATCAGCTCGCCCAGGCCGAGTTCGGTGGCCAGGTCCGCGACGGCGGTGGAGCGGGTCGCGAACGATTCCGCGCCGGCGTCCAGGGCCAGGCCGGCGACCTCGTGGCCGCGGACGCAGCCGCCCCAGGCGGCGGAGGACTCGAAGACCTCGACGCTGTGCCCGCTGAGCGCAAGTTCGCGGGCAGCGACCAGGCCGGAGATGCCGCCGCCGACCACGACGGCCCGCGGACCCGGGGGCGCGGCGTCGGGGTGGTGCGCGTGGCCGGGACGCAGCCGCTCCAGGCCGTGGTGGAGCCCTTGCTGGAGTGAGTTCCGGTGTGGCATCGGAAGTCCTTTCGTCGCGGGTGCCGGGCGGGACCCTTGGGCCCTAGGCGAGCGGAGACTCTCCCGGGGCGATCGAGTGGATGAGGTCGACCACGCGGGTCAGGACCGCGGGGTCGGTTTCCGGGGGCACCCCGTGGCCAAGGTTGACCACGTGGCCCGGGGCGGCGGCGCCGGCGGCGAGGACCTCCCGGACGTGTCCTTCGAGCACCTCCCACGGCGCGTTGAGCAGTGCCGGGTCGATGTTCCCCTGCAGCGGGGTGGTCCCGCCGAGGCGGCGGCTGGCCTCGTCCAGGGGAAGGCGGTAGTCCACGCCCACGACGTCCACGCCGACGCTGCGCATGGCGGCCAACAGTTCGGAGGTGCCGGTGCCGAAGTGCACCAGCGGGGCGCCCAGGTCGCGGACATGGTCCAGGGCCCGGGCGGAGGCGGCGGCGACGTGGCGTTCGTAGTCGGCCAGGCCCAGGCTGCCGGCCCAGGAATCGAAGAGCTGCCCGGCGCTGGCGCCGGCCTCGAGCTGGGCGCGCAGGAACGCGCCGGACGCATCGGCGGCCCACGCCGCAAGGGCCTGCCAGGCCTCCGGATCGGCATGCATCATGGTGCGCGGGCCCAGGTGGTCGCGGGAGGGCTTGCCCTCCACCATGTAGGCGGCCAGCGTGAAGGGGGCGCCGGCGAAGCCGATCAGCGGAGTGGAGCCGAGTTCGGCAACGGTCAGGGCGACGGCCTCGCGGATCGGGTCCAGCGCGGAGTCCTCGAGGCGGGGCAGCTTGCGCACGTCGCTGGCGCTGCGCACCGGGGATCCCAGCACCGGGCCGACGCCGGGAACGATGTCGACGTCGACTCCGGCCAGGCGCAGCGGGATCACGATGTCGGAGAAGAAGATGCCGGCGTCCACGTCGTGGCGGCGGACCGGCTGCAGGGTGATTTCCGCGGCCAGTTCGGGCTTGAGGCACGATTCGAGCATGCCGATTCCCTCGCGCACCTTGCGGTACTCGGGCAGCGACCGGCCGGCCTGGCGCATGAACCACACCGGGCGGCGGCTCGGGGCACCTCCCCGGTAGGCAGTGATCAGCGGGGATCCGGCAGTACGGCCATCCATCAGCGGGTGGCTTGCGCTCAACGTCATGCCTCCGATTCTGCCAAGTTGCGCCCCGGAACTGTAATCCGGGACCGATCCGGGCCCACGAAGTGGCGGAGGACACCCCCTACGGGCCGCGCGGGTGGGTCCGGGCGCCCCGAAGGGGGGCTACCATGGGACCATTGTGGTTTTCGTATCGCTTGTCGCCTCCCATTCGGATATTGACCTCGAGACCGTTGCGCTGCTGAGCGCCGGATCGTCCGGGGTCGCTTCCGCCGTGCTCGACGGCACCACCCCGGTTTCCGGTGCGGTGGTGCTGGCCACCTGCAACCGCTACGAGGTCTACTGCGAGGCCCCGCGCGAGGACGACGTCGAGGCCGCCCGCTCCGCCGTGATCGCCCAGATCAGCCGCGCGTCCGGACTCACCGAGCACCAGGTCTCCACGGCCCTGGCCACCAAGACCGGCGCGGACGCCGTCGACCACCTCTTCTCCGTGGGCGCCGGGCTGGACTCCGCGGTCATCGGCGAACGCGAGATCGCCGGGCAGGTCCGCCGGGCCCTGATCGAGGCCCAGCAGAAGGGCACCGCCTCCGGGCCGCTGGTGCGCCTGTTCCAGATCGCCTCCCGCACCGCCAAGGAGGTCGGCACCCGCACCGCCCTGGGCGGCCGCGGCCTGTCGATCGTGTCCGTCGCCCTGGACCTGGCTGCGGACCTCTCCCCCGATGCCGGGTGGGCGGACAAGTCCGTCGTCGTCTTCGGCACCGGCGCCTACGCCGGCGCCACGATGGCACTGCTGAAGGAACGCGGCGTCGTGGACCTCTCCGTCTACTCCGCCTCCGGGCGGGCCGAGGCGTTTGTCGCGACCCGCGGCGGCACCGCACTCGACGATGAAACGCTCACCGCGGCCCTGGCCTCCGCCGACGTGCTGGTGGGCTGCTCGGGCGGGGACCGGCGCATCCTGGCCGCGGACATCGCCGCGCTGGACCGGGCGGAGCGGCCGCTGGTGGCCATCGACCTGGCCCTGACCCACGACTTCGACCCGGCCTTCGAGGACCTTGACGGGGTGGACCTGATCACCCTCGAGTCGGTCCGCATGGCCGCCCCGACGGAGCAGGCCGAGGCGCTGCGCGAGGCCCGCCGGATCGTGCGCACCGCGGCCGACGAGTTCGAGGCGGAGCAGCGCGAGCGTTCCGCGGATGCGGCGATCGTCGCCCTGCGCAAGCACACGCAGTCCGTGCTCGAGGCCGAGGTGGAAAAGGTCCGCGCCCAGCACGGCTGCACCGCCGCGGCAGAGGAAGTGGAGTTCGCGCTGCGCCGGATGATGCGCCAGCTACTGCACGTCCCGACCGTGCGCGGCCGCGAGCTCGCCGCCGAGGGGCGGGTCGACGAATACGAGGCCGCCCTGGAGACCCTCTACGGGATTTCGCCCGCCGCGGCCGGGCAGCCGGCGCCCTCCGTCAAGGCCGCCCCGCCGGCCGCCTTGGCCCACCCGCCCGTGGACTTCGGGCAGGCGCCCGGCGCCGGCCAGTGCCGGGCCACCGGCACCAACGGCTAGCTCTCCTGCACCCGCCTCTTCGCGAAAAGTGACGCGCATTCCACGAAAGTGACGCGTAAGTGCGGGTGCCCTGGCGAATCCTGACGCGTAAGTGCGGGTCCCCGCCGGAATTTTGCTCGCTTGCGGTGGGTGTTTCCGGGATTTTGCTACCTCCGAGGCAGTGTTCCGGAGATTTTGCCGCCGCCGGAGCCCTGTTCCTCGACCCCTGAGGCTGCGCTCCGCGAAGCGCAGTCCCTTGCGGCGGCCCGGTTCAGGGCACCCTGCGCACAATTCGCTGCAGCACTGCCTCCAAGCGAGCAAAATTCCTGGGGTCGGCCGAGGGGCAGGGCCGGCTGGGGCAGGACCGGCAAACAACAGGGACCCGCCGGAAACGCGGACCGGGACCACACGATTCGCGCGGGAACCCGCACAAACGCGTCAGGATTCGCCAAGGCACCCGCACTTACGCGTCACTTTTCCGCGGAAGGGCTCGCCGCGCGGGCCCGACTCGGGCGGCTCAACTCAGGCGGTCAGCCGAGGCAGGCCCGCCTCAAACGGGCGTGGTCAAGGCGGGGAACGTCAGTAGACGGGCTTGCCGGGCTCGATCCGGCTGATCCACTCGAGGATGCCGCCGGCGAGGTGGCGGGCGTCGTACCCGCGGTCCAGCAGGTGGCCGAGCACCTCGGCGGAGCGTGCACCCGATTTGCAGTGCAGCACCACGGGCACTTCGCGCGGCAACTCGGTTTCTCCGGAGAGCAGTTCGCCGCGCGGGACCAGGACAGCGCCGTCAATGGCCACGATGGCCGCCTCTCCCGCCTCGCGGACGTCCACCAGCAGGAACTCGGTCTCCCCCGCGGCCCGGGCGACCAGCAGCCGTGCCAGCTCGGCGGCGTCCAGAACCGGCAGTTCCCGCTCGGCCGGCAGACCGCAGAAGTCCGCGTAGTCGGGCAGCAGTTCGGCCGGGCGGACGGCCTCCGGGTCCGGGCGCAGCCTCACCTCGCGCCACCGCATGGCCAGCGCGTCCAGCACCAGCACCCGCCCCAGCAACGGCTCGCCGATCCCGGTGAGCAGCTTGATGGCCTCGGCGGCCATGGCGGAGCCGATCTGCCCGCACAGGGCCCCGAACACCCCGCCCTCGGCGCAGGACGGGACGGTTCCGGGCAGCGGCGGCTCCGGGTGCAGGTCCCGGTACGTCGGCCCGTTCCCGGCCCAGAACACGGTGACCTGCCCGTCGAAGCGCAGGATGGATCCCCAGACGCAGGGCTTGCCCAGGATGGCCGTGGCGTCGCTGACCAGATAGCGGGTGGCGAAACTGTCGGTGCCGTCGAGGACCAGGTCGTACCCGGCCATGATGTCCAGCGCGTTGGAGGCATCGAGCCGCTCGCGGTGCTCCACCACCCGCACCAGCGGGTTGATCCCGCGCACGGTCTCCGCGGCCGACGCCGTCTTGGGGCGCCCGACGTCGGCGGTCCCGTGGACCACTTGGCGCTGCAGGTTGGAGGCGTCGACGGCGTCGTCGTCGACGATGCCCAGCGTGCCCACGCCGGCGGCCGCCAGGTAGAGCAGCACCGGCGATCCCAGCCCGCCGGCCCCGACCACCAGCACGCGCGCGTTCTTCAGGCGGCGCTGGCCCTCCATTCCGACCTCGGGGATGATCAGGTGCCGCGAATAGCGGTTCAGTTCCTCCGCCGTCAGTTCCGGCCCGGGCGCCACCAGAGGGGCGGGGGCCGCACTGCGCACCCCGTCCCTGCCCGCGAAGTTCACGATTTCCATGCCCAACACTCTAGTTCCGCGAAGACTCCCCGGAGACGTTACCGCGCAGTAGACTGAGGGCGGTCGGAGCGCCCTGGCACCGCCCGGTCCGAAAGGCAGAAGTGAGCACCACCCCCCAGCGCGCGGCCCGCACGCCGCGCATGCCCCGCGAGGAGCGCCGCCAGCAGCTGCTGCGCGCTGCGCAGCAGGTCTTCGTCGCCCACGGCTACCACGGCGCGGCGATGGACGAGATCGCCGAGGTCGCCGAGGTCAGCAAGCCGGTGCTCTACCAACACTTTCCGGGCAAGCGGGAACTCTACCTGGCCCTGCTCGACTCCCACCTCGAGGCCCTGACGGAACTGCTCGCCCAGGCCATCGCCGGCACCCAGGACAACCGGCAGCGCGTCGACGACACCATCCGGGCCTACTACCGGTTCGTCTCCCAGGACAGCCAGGGGCACCGGATGATCTTCGAATCGGACCTGATGAACGACCCGGACGTCAGCGCCCGGCTGGAGACCTTCAACGCCCGCTTCGCCTCGGCGATCGCGGACGTGATTGTCGCGGAGACCTCCGTGCCGCATGCGCAGGCGACGCTGCTGGGCCGCGCGCTGGCCGGGATGGCGCAGGTTTCCGCGCGCTACTGGCTGGAACTGGGCGATGACGTGCCCCTTGAGGAAGCCAGTGAACTCGTGGCCCGTTTAGCTTGGCGCGGAATCGGTCGCTTCCCCAAGGAAAACTGACGTAGATTCGGTACCGGACAACCACCCGCGCCGTCCGCCGGCGCCGCCACGAAAAGGAGCGCCAATGGACGTGCGCATCGGAATCCAGAATGTCGCCCGCGAAGTCGTCGTCGAATCCGGGCAGACCGCCGAGGAGGTCGCCGCGGCCGTGAGCAAGGCCCTCACCACCGGCGGAGCCGAACTGCGCCTGACCGATGCCAAGGGCCGCGTCGTGATCGTGCCCGCCGGCGTGATCGGCTACGTGGAGATCGGCGCCGAGGAACAGCGCCGCGTGGGCTTCGCCCACTCCTGATCCCGGTCAACGAACCGCAGGGGGCCACGGCCCGCCCGCCAGGGCGGCCGTGGCCCCTTTGCGTGCCCCGTCCTTTCGTAGGCCCGCAAGGCACGACGCCGGAGCGGCCCCGCAGGCGGGCGCCGTGGCCTGCCCGGCTACGGACCCGGCCGGTCCTCCGTGACGACCTTCGCGCCGGCGTCGTGCGCGGCCGCGGAGACCGCACGCGCCAGGGCGAGGTCCTTTTCGGTGACCCGGCCCCCGGCGTCGTGCGTGGTGGTGGCCAGATGGACGGTGTTGTAGCGCCAGTCGAGGTCGGGGTGGTGGCCCTGCTCCTCCGCCAGCGCGCCGACCGTTCCGATGAACGCCACCGCGGGCGGTGCGCCGCGGAAGCGGTAGGAGGCCACCAGCCGGTCGGTGCGCAGCCGCCAGTCCGGAAGCCCGGCCAGGGCCTCCGCGAGGCCGTCCGGCGCCTGCGCGTCCGGTTCCTGCGTGTTGTCCCGAGGTGCCGCGTCGTTCATGGGAGTTCCCTTCGTCCGTGCGGCGCCGGCCCCGCCTAGCCTGTCCGGTGAATCTAGGCGGTGAGCCCCAAGGCGCTCATGCGCCGCGAGTGGTTTTCGACCAGCTTGGCGAAGAGCTCGGAGATGGCTTTCCGGCGCTCCTCCTCGCTGCCGTGCTGGAGCAGGTTGCCCCAGAAGTCGTGCTCGTCCCCGATCAGCCGGGCCTGCGTGAGCGCCTCGCCCAGCAGCCGCCGCCCCCACAAGGCCAGCCGGGAGGCCAGCCGGGGGTCGTCGGCGAGCGCGGCGCGCAGCCGTCCGCGGATCCAGCCGGTCTGTTCCTCCATGGACTGGACCTCGGCGACCAGCAGCCGGGCCTCCGCATCCAGGGCGTGGGCGATGGCACGGTAGAAGTCCCCGGAGACGGCGTCGATCACGTAGGCCTTCATCAGCGACTCGTGCCAGTCGGCGGGGCGGGTGCGCGCGTGCAGCGCGTCGATGGAGGCGACGAACGGTTCCATCGCCGCCTCCGGGTCGGCCCCGCGCGCCAGCAGGCGCTCGCGGACCGCCTCGTAGTGCCCGAACTCGGTGACCGCCAGCCGGGCCAGGGCCTCCCGGTCGGCCAGCGTCGGAGAGAACCGGGCGTCGGAGGACAGCCGCTCGAACGCAGTCAGCTCGCGGTAGGCCATGAGGCCGTAGAAGGCCGTCTCGTAGTACTCGCGGGTGCGTTCGTCGATCACGGGCGAGGACTGGTCGGTCATGCATCCAGCCTACTCCGGGCGCGGATGGGTAGGCTGGCCTCGTGGTGTATCAGCACATCGATCTGACCGCCGGAGCCCGGCGGACCGGCCTGGCCGCGGCGTTGGCCGCCCTGGAGGAGGAGTTCGGGCTGCCCCGCGGGTTCCCGGAGGATGTGCTGGCGGAGGCCCTGGCGGCGGTGGCCGCGCACCGCCGCCCCGCCGATGACCGCACCGGCATCCCGTTCGTGACCATCGATCCGCCCGGGTCCACGGACCTGGACCAGGCCGTGCACCTGTCCCGGGACGGGGAGGGCTACATCGTGCACTACGCCATCGCCGACGTGCCCGCCTTCGTGGCCGACGGCGGGGCGGTGGACCGGGAGGCCCGGCTGCGGGGGCAGACCGTCTACCTTCCGCACCGGCGCATCCCCCTGCACCCGGAGGTGATCAGCGAGGACGCCGGCAGCCTGCTCCCCCACCGGCGCCGCGGCGCCTACGTGTGGACGTTCCGGCTGGATCCCGAGGCGCGGGTGGTTTCGACGGCGCTGGTGCGCGCCGCCGTCGTCAGCCGCGCGCGGCTGACCTATGCCCAGGCGCAGAAGGCGCTCGACGCCGGCACCGCGGACGAATCCCTGGCCCTGCTGAAGGAGGTCGGGCTGAAGCGGGTGGCGCTGGAGCACGCGCGCGGCGGCGCGCACCTGCGCATCCCGGAGCAGGAGATCGAGGCGGACGACGACGGCGGGTACCGACTGGTGGCGCGGGCCCCGCTTCCGGTGGAGGACTGGAACGCGCAGATTTCGCTGCTGACCGGGATGGAGGCGGCCCGGATCATGGTGGCGGGCCGGATGGGCATCCTGCGCACGCTGCCCGAACCCGAAGGGACCGGGGTGGCCTATTTCCGCCGCAGGGCCCTGGCCCTGGGCCGGGAGTGGGAGCCGGGCATCCACTACGGGGACTTCCTGCGCTCGCTGGACCTGGCCGACCCGCGCCAGCTGGCCCTGATGCACCATGCCGCTGCACTGTTCCGCGGCGCCGGCTACACGGCGTTCGACGGCAAGGTGCCGGCGGAGCACGTGCAGGCCGCGATCGCCGCCCCGTACGCACATGCCACGGCGCCGCTGCGGCGGCTGGTGGACCGTTTTGTGCTGGTGGTGTGCGACCACCTCTTGCGCGGCGAGCCGGTTCCGCAGGGGGTGCGGCAGGCGCTGCCGCTGCTGCCGGAGCTGATGCAGCGCTCCGGCCAGCTGGCTTCGCGGGCGGAGCGGGCGGCGATCGACACGGTGGAGGCGGCACTGCTGGCCGGCAGGGTCGGCGGGCTGTTCTCCGCCGTCGTGATCGAGCCGCCGGCCGCGGCCGGACCCGAACGCGGCGGGCAGGACGGCAACGGCGGGAACGGAAAAGCGGCCGGCAACGGCGGCGGGCCGTACGGCACGCTGCAGATCGCCGATCCGCCGGTCTCCGCCCGGTTCGAGGACACCGGGCCCGAAGGCGCCCGGGTGGCGGCCGGGGAGCAGGTCACGGTCCAGCTCGCCGAGGCGGATCCGGCCACCCGGAAGGTCCTCTTCCGCACCGTGCGTGGGAACAACGGCTAGGGCGTTCGGGTGCCTCCCCGGCGCCATGGAGGGCGTCCCGGAGCGTGCCGCGACGGAGGGTGTGGGCCCGCAAGATACACTGATTGGGTATACATGGATGCCCGGTCGCTCTACGTCACGAGTTCTTCGGCAGCGTTTCACCAGCAAACCTGCCCCATGGCGCGGTCAGCTTCTTCCGCGCCGGCAGCCCGCGATCGGCTCCGCTGGATGCGCCGCTCCCGCGGTGGTCTCCGTCCCGCCCTCCGTGCGGTGCACGTTGAGCACGCCCGGCCGCGGCACCCTAAATGAAATTGAGAATGCCTTGAACGCTGAACACCATCTGATTGCCGACTCCGGCACCGAAGAGATCGACGTCGAAGAGTCGCTGACTACCAACGAAGCCCCGCACGAGATCCCGGAGAAGACGTTTGCCGACTTCGGCGTCCGCCAGGACATCGTCGACTCGCTGGCCTCCGCCGGCATCACCCACCCGTTCCCGATTCAGGCGATGACGCTGCCGATCGCCCTCAGCGGCCATGACATCATCGGCCAGGCCAAGACCGGCACCGGCAAGACCCTCGGATTCGGCCTGCCCGCGCTGCAGCGCGTGGTGGGCCCCGGCGACGAGGGCTACGACCAGCTTCCCGTTCCGGGAGCCCCGCAGGCACTGATCGTCGCCCCGACCCGCGAGCTGGCCGTCCAGGTCGCCCAGGACCTGGAGACCGCGTCCAAGCAGCGCAACGCGCGCATCGCCACCATCTACGGCGGCCGCGCCTACGAGCCGCAGATCGAGCAGCTGCAGGCTGGCGTCGAGGTGGTCGTCGGCACCCCCGGGCGCCTGATCGACCTCTACAAGCAGAAGCACCTGAGCCTGAAGAACGTGCGGATCGTGGTCCTGGACGAGGCCGACGAGATGCTGGACCTGGGCTTCCTGCCGGACGTGGAGACCCTGCTGGCCGCCACCCCGGCCGTCCGCCAGACCATGCTGTTCTCCGCCACCATGCCCGGCGCCGTCGTGGCCATGGCCCGCCGCTACATGTCCCAGCCCACGCACATCCGCGCCGCCGACCCGGACGACGACTCGATCACCAAGAAGGACATCCGCCAGGTCATCTACCGCGCCCACCAGCTGGACAAGGACGAGGTCGTCGCCCGCATCCTGCAGGCCGAGGGCCGCGGCAGGACGATCATCTTCACCAAGACCAAGCGCTCGGCCGCGAAGCTGAGCGACGAACTGGTGGACCGCGGCTTCGCGGCCGGATCCATCCACGGCGACCTCGGCCAGGGCGCCCGCGAGCAGGCGCTGCGCGCCTTCCGCAACGGCAAGGTCGACGTGCTGGTCGCCACCGACGTCGCCGCCCGCGGCATCGACGTCGACGACGTCACCCACGTGATCAACCTGCAGTGCCCGGAGGACGAAAAGACCTACCTGCACCGCGTGGGCCGCACCGGCCGCGCCGGCAACAAGGGCACCGCGATCACCTTCGTGGACTGGGAAGACGTCCCGCGCTGGGGCCTGATCAACAAGGCCCTGGGCCTGGACCAGGCCGAGCCGGTGGAGACCTACTCCTCCTCCCCGCACCTGTACACCGACCTGGACATCCCGGCCGGAACCAAGGGCCGCCTGCCGCGCCACAAGCGCACCCTCGAAGGCCTTTCCGGAGAGGTGCTTGAGGACCTCGGCGAAACCGGCAAGAAGACTTCCGGGCGCGCCGGTTCCCGCGGGCGCGGCGAGGCCGAGGGCAAGCACCACGCCCACGGCCGCGGCCGTTCCGACCGTCCGGTCCACGCCGAGGGCAAGGGCCGCCGCCGCGGCTCCCGCGCCGAGGGCGCCGGGAACGACGCCGGCACCTCCGCGGCTCCGGCCGGCGACGGTGCGGCGCAGCAGGACGCCGCCGCGGCGAACGCGGCACCCGCGCAGACCCCGGCCGCCGAGGGCGGCGCCGAGGCCCTGCGCCGCCGCCGTTCGCGGACCCGCCGCCGCAACGGCGAGGTCGTGTCCCGCCCCGAGGGCGAGTAGCCCACTTGGCCGCGAGCGTTTCCGTCGAAGCCGGAGCCGCGGAGGTCCCCCACCGGGGGCTCCGCGGCTTCGGCCGTTCCCGCCCGCCCGCCTGGTCCCCCGACGGCCCCGACCTGGTGGTGCAGGCGGACAACGCGGACTACCTGCCCAAGCTGCCCGATGGCACCTTCACGCTGATCTACGTGGACCCGCCGTTCAACACCGGACGCACACAGAAGCGCCAGAACGCGAAGATGGTGCGCGCGGTGCCCGGCGAGGGGGACCGCGTCGGCTTCAACGGGCGCACCTACCAGACGCTGCTGGGGCAGCTGCACAGCTACGACGACGCGTTCGAGGACTACTGGTCCTTCCTTGAGCCGCGGCTGCGCGAGGCCTGGCGACTGCTGGCCGAGGACGGCACCCTGTACGTGCACCTGGACTATCGCGAGGTGCACTACGCCAAGGTGCTCATGGACGCGATCTTCGGGCGGGAGTGCTTCCTGAACGAGATCGTCTGGGCCTACGACTACGGGGCCCGGTCCAAGAGCCGCTGGCCCACCAAGCACGACAACATCCTGGTGTACGTCAAGGACCCGGAGCGCTACCACTTCGACGCCGCGGCCGTGGACCGCGAGCCCTACATGGCCCCGGGCATGGTCACCCCGGAGAAGGCCGCCCGCGGGAAGCTGCCCACGGATGTGTGGTGGCACACCATCGTCTCCCCCACCGGCAAGGAGAAGACCGGCTACCCGACGCAGAAGCCCGAGGGCGTCCTGCGCCGCATCGTGGCCGCCAGCAGCCGGCCCGGAGACTGGGTGCTGGACTTCTTCGCCGGTTCCGGGACCACCGGCGCGGTCGCGGCCTCCTTGGGCCGGCGCTACGTGTGCGTGGACTCCAACCCGCAGGCGGTCAAGGTCATGGCCGACCGGCTGCCGGGCGCGAAGGTCTACCCGGCGCGGCTGCGCCGGGGTTCCAGGGCCTGACAGCCGGGCCGCGCCCCTCCCTGGCCCTCCCGTCGCGGGAGGGCCAGGGAGGTGCAAGGCGGGGCAGCCGCCGGAAGCGTTGCCAGTGGCTGGCCGCTACTTGCTTTCGGAGGCGTGCTCGATCATCTCGCCGTCGGGCGCCACGACGTACCACACCTCATTGACGTCCTGGCCCAGCACGTCTCCGGGCGCCTTGTCCTTCACGTAGTAGTACAGCGGCATGCCGTTGAGGGTCAGCTGCTTCTGCCCGTCCGGGCTGTCGATGGTGCCCACGGTTCCCGTCACGGACGGATCGACCGCCGGCTGGTTTCCGGCGGCCACGGCGATCGGCCACGCCTCCAGGCAGTCGCCCGTGCAGGCGCTCTTCCCCGAGTCCTTCACGTCCTTCGTGTAGTAGTACAGCGTCATGCCCTTGCCGTCCACCACGATCTCGCCGAGCGAGGAATCGGCGGTCTTCAGGTCCACGGACTCGCTCGCCGGCGGGCTCACCGTGGACGTCTCCGTGGAGGTCTCGGTGGCCGTGGCGGTCGCGGTGGTGGTGGCGGTCGCGGTGCTCTCGGGTTCCTCCGGTCCGCAACCCGCCAGTGCCGCGGAGGCCACCAGCGCGAGCAGCGCCAGCGCCGCCGAAGGTCTGTTGTGGAGACGATTCATGGGATCGATCCTTTCCCTGCGGATGGGCCGGCGCACCGAACCGGATGTTCGGGACCGCGCACCCCTGTTTTCCAAGACGCACAGGGGCCAAGGTTGGTTCAACGCGGCTTGGATACGTTTGAACGGGACTGCGGTGAACTGGACTGCGCTGAACTGGACATCGGGAGAGGACGCCGGGGAGGTCGGGGCCTCCGGCGGGGACCTGGTGGAGCGGATCTACCGGGAGCACGGCGATGCGCTGCGCCGCTTTGTCCTCCGGTCAGCGCCCGATGATCCCTCCTGCGCCGAGGACATCGTCCAGGAAACGGTGCTGCGCGTGTGGCGGGCGGCACCGCGGATCACCGGCAGCCTGCGCGGCTACCTGTACCGCACCGCGCGCAACGTCATGGTGGACGCGTACCGCCGATCGGCGGTCCGGCCCCCGCTGGCGCCCACGGACGGCGAGGCGGACCTGCTGCCGGACGCGGCAGACCCCATCGAGGAACTGCTGGGCCGGCTGCTCATGGAGGAGGCGCTGCTGCGCCTGAGTGCCGAACACCGGGAGGTGGTCGTGGCCCTGCACTACCGGCGGGAAACGCTCGCGGAGGCGGCCGAACGCCTCCGGATCCCGGTGGGCACGGTGAAGTCCCGCGCCCACTATGCGCTGCTGACGCTCCGGGGCGTGCTTACCGCGATGGGGGTGGAACGCTGAACCGGCCGGCGTCCCTGCCGGGCCCCACCGCGACGGCCCGCTACAGCGGGGGCATGTTCACCGGGGCCGAGCCGGTGCCCGCCTCCAGGATCCGGGCCAGCATCTGGGGTGAGGTGGTGTTCTCCCCCAGCCGGTTGGGCTTGCCGGTGCCGTGGTAGTCGCTGGAGCCGGTGACGATCAGCCCGTGGTCGGCGGCCAGCCGGCGCAGGTAGTCCCGGCCTGCCGGGGGGTTGTCGCGGTGGTCGATCTCCACTCCCAGCAGGCCGGCCCCGATCATGGCCTCGAACGTCTCCGGCCCCACCACGCGGCCGCGTTCGGACGCCACCGGGTGCGCGAACACGGGCACCCCGCCGGCGTCGCGGACCAGCTTGATGGCGGTGACCGGATCCACCGCGTAGTGGCCCACGTAGTAGCGCGAGCGGGCGGTGAGCACGTGCGCGAACGCCTCGGAGCGGGTGGACACCACGCCGGCGGTGACCAGGGCGTCGGCGATGTGGGGCCGGCCGATCGTCGCGCCGGGCACGGCATGCCGGCTGACCAGCTCCCAGTCCACCGGGTAGTCCTCGGAGAGCAGCGAGACCATCCTGCGGGCCCGGTGCACGCGGGCGTCGCGGGCCTTGTTGATCTCCTCCAGCAGGCCCGGGTGCGTGGGGTCGTGCAGGTAGCCGAGCAGGTGCACGCTGATGCCCTCGTCGGTCTTGCAGGAAATCTCGATGCCGGGAACCAGCCCGACCCCGAGCGCAACGGCAGCCTCGGCCGCCTCGGCCCATCCGGCGGTCTGGTCGTGGTCGGTCAGCGCCAGGACGTCGAGCCCGGCGGCCTTGGCCGCGGCGACGACGTCGGCCGGGGGCTCGGTACCGTCCGAGACATGCGAGTGGGTGTGGAGGTCGATCCGCATTGCCTAAGCTTAGTGGCCCTGGTTCGGTCGTGGGCCGACCCGGCGCTCCGCGCGGCCCGACGCGGGCAAAGATTTCCGGCGGCCGCGGGCGGCCTGGGAAATCCGCTGCCCGCTTCCCGGGCCCCGCTGCGCACCTCGTGCCGTGGGGAGCACCTGTGGGAGCCCATCGACCCTCCGGCCGCCTCTGCGAGAATGGAGGGGTGATGAGCGAACACACTGAAACCCCCGGCAGCGAGCAACCCCTCGAGGACCGCGTCAACAACCGATCCCAAAAGCCGACCTCCAAGGCCTTCAAGGACTTCATGGCGTCCCAGTGGGCACCGGCTCCCGAGCAGGCCCCCGAGCCGGATGCGGTCGCGCCCTACGCGGCGCGGCGCCGTCGTGCGCTTTCGGAGCGGTTCGCCGGCGAGCGCCTGGTGGTCCCGGCCGGACCGCTGAAGGTCCGCTCCAACGACACCGACTACCGCTTCCGCCCACATTCGGCGTTCGCGCACCTGACGGGCCTGGGGCTGGACCACGAGCCCGAGGCCGTGCTGGTCCTGGAACCGACCGACCCGGGAGCCGGCGACGACGGCGGCAACCACGAGGCCACCCTCTACTTCCACCCGCTGGCCGGGCGCGACTCCGAGGAGTTCTACGCCAACGCCCGCAACGGAGAGTTCTGGATCGGCGCCCGCCCCACCCTGGCCGAGCTGGACGCCCGCCTCGGAATCCGCACCTCCGACCTGAACGCGCTCGAGGTCGCGATCACCAAGGACGCCGGCGCCGTGGAGTTCGGCGGCCTGCGCATCCGCCTGGTGCGCGACGTCGACCTGAACTGCGATGCCCTGGTGGATACCTCCCGCATCAACACCGGCGTGGACCTGGAAATCTCCGACGGCCTGGACGGCGAGCTGGCCGAGGCCCTCTCCGAGCTGCGCCTGGTCAAGGACGCGTGGGAGATCGAGCAGATGCGCCTGTCCGTGGCCGCGACCGTCAACGGCTTCCACGAGGTGGTCAAGGTCCTCCCCCGCGCCATCGCGCACGACCGCGGCGAGCGCGTGGTCGAGGGCGCGTTCTTTGCCCGGGCCCGCGAGGAGGGCAACGACCTCGGCTACGACACCATCGCCGCCGCCGGCAACAACGCCACCGTGCTGCACTGGATCCGCAACACCGGCGCCGTGGTGCCGGGCGACCTGCTGCTGCTCGACGCCGGCGTGGAGGCCGATTCCCTCTACACCGCGGACGTCACGCGCACCCTGCCGATCAGCGGCCAGTTCAGCGACATCCAGCGCAAGATCTACCAGGCGGTCCTGGACGCGGCGGACGCGGCCTTCGCCGTCGCCAAGCCGGGCAACAGGTTCCGCGACCTGCACAAGGCCGCCGTCGAGGTCCTGGCCCGGCGCCTGGACGAGTGGGGCCTGCTGCCGGTGTCCCTCGAGGAGGCCCTGTCCGAGGAAGGCCAGCACCACCGCCGCTGGATGCCGCACGGCACCAGCCACCACCTGGGCCTGGACGTGCACGACTGCGCCCAGGCCAAGCGCGACCTGTACCTGGACGGCGTGCTGGAGGAGGGCATGGTCTTCACGATCGAGCCCGGCCTGTACTTCAAGGCCGAGGACCTCTCCGTGCCCGAGGAATACCGGGGCATCGGCGTGCGCATCGAGGACGACGTCCTGATCACCGCGCACGGCTGCGAAAGCCTCAGCGCCGCGCTGCCGCGCAGCCCGGAGGAAGTCGAGTCCTGGATGCGCGGGATCTACGCCGCCGAAGGCGAGTAGGCCTCACCCCCTGCCAACGCCGAAGCGCCCGTCCCCTGTGGGGACGGGCGCTTCGGCGTTGGCGGCCGGGACGGCGACGGCGGGAGGCCGGGCCTTCTTCTGAGGCCTTCTTGGCTGGGCCTTCCCGCTAGGCCTTTTTGTCCGTGTGGGGTTCCGGGGACGGAGTGGCCGGTTCGCCCGCTTCCGGGGCGGACGGGCCGGACCCGGTCTCGGCGTCGGGCTGGCCGCCATCCGCCGGTGGCGCGGGTGTCCCGGCGGCCGGCGAGGCTTCCGGCTCCCCGGCCGCCGCGGGCGCGGGCGCGGGGTTCTGCGTGTCGATGCGGACGCCGAACTGCGGGCGCCCGTCGGGAAGGTCGTGGTAGCCGCTGGTGCTCGGCGCCGGCGGGGCCTGCTCCGCTCCGGCGGGAGGACCGGGGACCTGCAGCGGGCCGGTCGCCTGCGGCGGCGCCCAGGCCGGGGCGCTGCGGTGGGCATCGACATGGCTCATCGGCAGCTTGGAGGCCATGGCCCGCGCGGCCGCGGCGTGTTCGAACGCGACCACGACGTCGTAGCTGGTGGCCAGCACCTGGCTGGAGGAGGCAAAGTCGCGCTTGCCCTTGCGGAAGGAGTAGCTGACCACTCCAAAGATCATCCAGATGGCCATGCCCAGGCCCACCGCGGAGACCAGTTGCATGGGGTTGGAGGCCGAGGACCCGAAGATGCTCAGGATCAGTCCAACGAAAAGGCCGAACATCGCACCCTGGGCGGCACCGGCGATGGCGACCTTCGGGTAGCTGAGCTTGGCGGTCACGTGTTCCACCGTCTTGAGGTCGTTGCCAACGATTGTGACGCTGGCGACCGGGAAGTCGTTGTCCGCGAGGTAGTCGACCACCTTCTGCGCATCCAGGTAGGACTCGTAACGTCCCAGCAGTTCCCCACGCGGCAGCCCGTTGGGCAGCCCGTTGGACGATGCGGAGTTCGACGGAGGACCGAATAGGGAGGACATGGTTCCATTGTGCCTTGCGGGAGCCGGATCGGCTCCTTCTTATCGCTCCGGGTGAACCTGTTTGCCGCCCCGGTCGGTGCCACGGGTGGAGCCGCGGGTGGAGCCGCGGGTGGAGCCGCGGGTGGAGCCGCGGCTCCGGGCCGGCGCACGGCACGGGATGCGCGGACGGGAACCGCGGTGCCGGTCCCCCGGGCAGGCAGTAGCCTAGGGGGGTGAGCAGCTCTTCGAACAAGGTTTTCATTGCGCGCCTGCTCGGCCTCGACGTTTTCGACCCCTTGGGTGACCGGCTGGGCCGGCTGCGCGACGTCGTGGTCTTCGACCGGGGTCCTTCCAGACCGGCGCAGTGCGTCGGCATCGTGGTCGAGGTCCCCGGCCGAAAGCGCGTGTTCGTGCCCATGACGCGCATCCAGGCCATGGAATCCAGCCAGATCATCTGCTCCGGGCTGGTCAACCTGCGCCGCTTCCAGCAGCGCGGTGCGGAGTCGCTGGCCGCGGCCGAACTGTTCGACCGCCGCGTGGCCTTCAAGGACGGCAGCGGCAACGGGGTCGTGGAGGACATCGGCCTGGAGCGCCAGCGCAACGGCGATTGGACGGTCGCCGAATACTTCGTGCGCCGCGGCGAACCCGGCGGGTTCCGCGCCCTGCGCCGGCTGGCCCGCGGCGAACGCGTGCTGGTGCGCTGGGACGAGGTCACCCGCGGGTTCACGCAGGAGCCGCAGGCCGCCACCCAGTTCGTGGCCGCCAACGAGGAGCTCAAACCCGCCGACTTCGCCGAGGCCCTGCATGAGATGAGCGACAAGCGACGCGTGGAGGTCGCCACCGAACTGCAGGACGACCGCCTCGCCGACGTGCTGCCCGAGCTTCCCGACGACGAGCAGGTGCAGATCCTGTCCTCGCTGGACATGGAGCGCGCCGCGGACGTCCTCGAGGAGATGGACCCGGACGACGCCGCCGACCTGCTCGCCGAACTCAGCCACGAGCAGCAGGAGGCCCTGCTGGAGCTGATGGAGCCGGACGAGGCCAACGACGTGCGGCGCCTGCTCGAGTACGAGGAGAACACGGCCGGGTCGATGATGACCCCGGTGCCGGTGATCCTGCCTCCGGAGGCGACCGTCGCGGAGGCCCTGGCCTCGGTGCGGCGCGAGGAGCTCAGCCCGGCGCTGGCCTCGACCGTGTTCGTTTGCCGTCCGCCGCTGGAGACCCCCACCGGGCGCTACCTGGGCGTGGTGCACATCCAGGCCCTGCTGCGCTGCGCCCCGCCCGAGGCCCTGGGCTCGATCCTGGACTCGGATCTGGAGCCGGTCTCCGACCTCGCCGACATCAGCGAGGTGTCCCGGCGGCTGGCCACGTACAACCTGACCTCGCTGCCGGTGGTCAACCCCGCCGGCCGGCTGGTGGGAGCGGTGACGGTGGACGACGTCCTGGACCACCTCCTGCCGGAGGACTGGCGCACGCATGACGACGACGACAAGCTGACGGGAGGCCGTGCACATGGCTGACAAGACCACGCGGCACAGCACTTCCTCCTCCGCGTCGGGGCTGGACACGCCGCTGAGCGCGAAGACCCGCTTCTGGCCGCGGTTGAGCCCGAACCCGGACGCCTTCGGCAAAGCCACCGAGAACTTCGCCCGCTTCATGGGAACCCCCGCGTTCCTGCTCTGGATGACGGTCTTCTGCGCGCTCTGGCTGGTCTGGAACACGTGGGGTCCCGAACCGTTCCGCTTCGACAGGGCGGCGCTGGGGTTCACCGTGCTGACGCTGATGCTCTCCCTGCAGGCCTCCTACGCCGCTCCCCTGCTGCTGCTGGCGCAGAACCGCCAGGATGACCGCGACCGCGTCTCCCTGACCGAGGACCGGAGCCGGGCGGAGCGGAACCTGCACGACACCGAGTACCTGACCCGCGAGCTGGCGGCGCTGCGCATCGCCCTGCGCGACGTCGCCACCCGCGACTACGTGCGCAGCGAGTTGCGTTCGGCGCTGGAGGAACTGCTGGAGGCGAACGAGGGCGAGGAGATCCGCCTGCGCGGCCGATCCCCGCGCAAGCGCGAAAAGGTCTCCGAGGCAACCACCCAGCTCGCCAAGGTGTCCCGGAAGGCGGACTACGCCGGCCGGAAGCCCAGCGGGTCCGGGAAGCGGGCAGCCGCCCCGGGAAAGCACAAGGCGGAGCCCAATGCCAAAGCGCAACCGGATGCCAAGACCCAGCCCGGCGTGCGGGTAAAGCCCGACGCCGGAACCGAACCCGATGCCCGAATGGAACCCGATGCCTGAGCCCACCGCCGTGGACCCCGCCGCACCGGACCTTGCGGGACGGGTTCACGCAGCGCTGGGCGCCGTGCAGGACCCGGAGCTGCGCCGTCCGATCACCGAACTGGGCATGGTCGACGCCGTCGCCGTTGCCGCGGACGGCACCGCCACCGTGCGCGTGCTGCTGACCGTGGCCGGCTGCCCGCTGCGCAACACGATCGTCGAGGACGTCACGGCAGCGGCCGGGACGGTGGAAGGCGTCGAGGCGGTCCGGGTGGACGTGGGCGTGATGACCCCGGAACAGCGGGCACAGCTGAAGGAGGGCCTGCGCACGCGCACCGTCCCGTTCGGCGCGCCCGGTTCGCTGACCCGCGTGATCGGCGTGGCCAGCGGCAAGGGTGGGGTCGGAAAGTCCAGCCTGACGGTGAACCTGGCCTGCGCCATGGCCGCTGACGGGTTGCGCGTGGGCATCATCGACGCCGACGTGCTGGGCTTCTCCGTCCCCGGCCTGATGGGCATCACGCAGGCCCCCACGCGGGTGGACGAGATGATCCTGCCGCCGGTGGCCTACGGGGTGAAGGTGATCTCGATCGGCATGTTCGTCAAGGACAACCAGCCGGTCATTTGGCGCGGGCCGATGCTGCACCGGGCCCTGGAGCAGTTCCTGACGGACGTGCACTTCGGGGACCTGGACGTGCTGCTGCTGGATCTGCCCCCGGGCACCGGCGACGTGGCGATCTCCATGTCCCAACTGCTGCCCGGATCGAGCCTGCTGGTGGTCACCACTCCGCAGTCGGCCGCCGCCGAGGTGGCGGTGCGGGCCGGTTCGGTGGCGACGCAGACGGGACAGGACGTCCTCGGCGTCGTGGAGAACATGTCCTGGCTCGAACTGCCCGACGGCACCCGGATGGAGCCCTTCGGCTCCGGGGGCGGCGAGAGCCTGGCCGCCCGGCTCTCGGAGATCCTGGGCGCCTCCGTGCCGCTGCTGGGGCGCATCCCGCTGGAACCGCGGTTGCGGGAGGGCGGGGACAACGGCGTGCCGATCGTCGTATCCGCCCCGGACTCGGCGGCCGCGGCCGAACTGCGCGCTATAGCCCGCACGCTGGCCATCCGGCCGCGCGGCCTGGCCGGCCTGCCGCTGGGCATCACCCCCACCCGTCCGGGTTCCGCCCCATAGAAGGGAAAACCCAAGACCCTGCCGCCCGATCCGCAGGCTCGTGCGTCGGGTGCATGGCGACGCGTCGGCCTGCACCCGACGCACGGGCATGCATGCCATTGGCCGGGACGGAAAACGCCGCCGCTTCCCTGGGCGTCCCAGGGGAGCGGCGGCGTTCGCAGGCCAGGGCGTGCCGGCGTGTCAGGTGGCTTCGGAATCGAAGGGTGCCGCTTCGCCGGGCTCCAGCTGGCGCTCGGCCTGCCGGGTGGCGACGGACCGCTGCGCCGCGGCAGGCTGGGGGCTTTCCTTCGCGGCGGAGATGGCGTCGTCGAAGTCTTCGAGCAGCGCGTCCTTGATGATCTTGCGCGGGTCGTACTGCCGCGGGTCAAGCTTGCGCCAATCGATGTCCGCGATCTCGTCGCCGACCTCCTCGCGCAGCTGCTCCTTGGCGCCGGCGGCCATGCGGCGCACTTCCTTCACCAGCCGCGCAAGCTGCTGGGCATACGCCGGCAGCTTGTCGGGGCCCAGGATCAGGACCGCGAGCACGGCGAGCACCAGAAACTCGCCACCGTTAATTCCAAACACGTTATGAGACTACCTGTTCGCTGCGTGCGCCCGGCATTCGGCGATCCCGATCGTCGCTGCGTTGCGCACTGTTTCGGGGAGGCACCCTGGGAGCGCTTGCCGCGGGTTTCCCTGCCGCCGGCTTCACTGTTCGATGTCCACGACGGTGAGTTTCGCCAGCCCCCGGCCGATGCGTTCCAGCGCGGGCTGTTCCTCGAGCCCCCGGGCATCAAGCCGCGCGTGCTCGGTCACGACGATCCGGCGCAGCAGGGCACGGGTGCTGTCCTTGTCCAGCGTGGAGACGAGCTCGTACTCGGCGGATTCCATGCTCAGGACCGAACGCCCGTCCGCGCCGGTTTCCACGGTGGAGACCTCGCTGGCGGCGTTCAGCGCCAGGCTCTTGCTCCCGGAGGACGCAGCCCCGGCCGTGGCGGGATCCCGGCGCCGTTCCGTCACGACGGCCGTGCCTCCAGGCCCGGCCAGTTCCAGCGTCAGCTCCGGCACGCCCTCCACCACGGCGCCGCGGGCGCCGGTCAGCGCCAGGCCGAAGGCGGCGAATTGCGGGCAGTTCCAGCCGGCGTCGCGCAGCCGGTCCAGGTCCTCCTCCTTGAGCGGGATGCCCGTCTCGGTCCAGGATCCGACCACGGAGGACGCCGAGGCCGTGCGCCCGCTGTCCGGCTCGCCCAGGACCCAGGCCACGGCGAGGATCGCGGTGAGCAGGCCAATCACCAGCGCACAGGCCAGCGCCGGCAACAGGGAGCGCCAGCGCTCGGGCCCGGGCGGTGGCTGCGGCGGTTCGCCGGCCGCAGCGAAGCCGAACTCCGAGGTCCGCACCAAGCGGTTGAGCAGCTCGGCTCCCGGGGCGGGTGCCGAACTCCGGGAGGCCGAATGGGCATCCAGCCGGCGCATCAGCCGGCGCCCGTCCTGGACGAGCGCACCGCAGCTCCGGCAGCGCCCGAGGTGCTCCTCGAAGACGCTTCTGCGTGCCTCGGGAAGTTCACCGTCCAGGTACGCGTCGATCCAGCGCTGATAGCGGTGCATGCGCTAATGGGCCTGCGGAAGGGCCCGCCCCGCCTTAGGCAGGGACACCGGGCGGCGTGCGGGGTTGCGGTGGGCGAGCTTCTCGCGCAGCAACGAGCGGCCGCGGTGGATACGCGACCGGACGGTGCCCAGCTTCACGCCCAACACGGCGGAGACCTCCTCGTAGGACAGGCCCTCCAGGTCACACAGCACGACGGCGGCGCGGAAGTCCGGCGGCAGTTCCTCCACGGCGCGCTGGACGTCCACGTCCAGGTTGTTGAACTCGAAGCTGCGTTCCGGGCCGGGGTCGGTGCCCGGCACGCGGGCCTCCGCGTCCTCGGCGAATGCATCGAAGCGGATACGGGTGCGCCGCCGCGCCTGGTCGAGGAACAGGTTGGTGGTGATCCGGTGGATCCAGCCGTCGATGGTGCCGGGCGTGAAGTTGTGCAGCGACCTGAAGACCCGGACGAACGTTTCCTGCGTGAGGTCCTCCGCGTCCTGCCGGTTGCCGGTGAGCCGGTAGGCCAGGCGGTAGACCTTGGGCGAATGCCGTTCCACGATTTCATCCCAGCCTGGCACGGCGTCGACCGGTTCGGCGGGAACTGAAGTGCTGGGTTGTGCGTTCACGTCTTCAATCTTGGCCGACCAGTCTGTGAGCAAGCTGGACAGCTCCTCGGTGGTTCCCCAGTTCCGCTTCCCCGCGGCCACTAGGATGGGAACGGGCCCCGGGCCCGTCCACTCCCCTCTCGATCCCGAAGGAATCCGCCCCGCCATGAGCGCCGACAAGCAGAGCAGCTGGTCCTACACCGAGGCCTTGCCCGAGGAGGACGATGTCCTGCTGCGCGCGCGCGAACGCGGGCACGAGCTCGGGGTGCTGCCGGTCGGTGCCGGCACGGCTGCCCTGCTCACGGTCCTGGCCGCGTCCTCACAGGCGCGCACCGCCGTCGAGGTCGGCTCCGGGGTGGGCGTCTCCGGAGTCAGCCTGCTTCGCGGGCTGGGGCCCCGTTCCGTCCTGACCACCATCGACATCGACGTGGATCACCTGCATGCGGCACGCGAGGCCTATCTGGAAGCCGGCATTCCGGCCAACCGCACCCGCACCATCACCGGGCGCGCCCAGGACGTGCTGCCCCGGCTGACCGACGCGGCCTACGACCTGGTGTTCATCGACGCCGACAAGGCCAACCTGGTGGGCTACGTGGAGCAGGGGGCCCGGCTGCTGCGCCGCGGCGGCACGCTGCTGGTCCACGACGCCCTGGACCAGGACCGGGTCCCGCAGCCGGCCATCCGCCGTCCCAGCACCGTGGCGGCCCGAATGGTGGTGCGGATGCTGCGCGACCGCGACGACTTCGTCACCGCCACGGTCCCCACCGGCACCGGGCTGCTGCTGGCCACCAAGGTCCGCTGACGCGAAAGGCCCGGGGGCTTGCCGCCCCCGGGCCTTTCGCAACAACTTGGCGCATCTACTCCGTGACGCCCACCAGGCATTCGCGCAGCTGCGCGGCCTCGTCCGCATTCAGTTCGACCACCAGGCGGCCGCCACCGTCAATCGGTACGCGCATGATCAGGCTACGGCCTTCCTTGGTGACCTCCATGGGGCCATCCCCGGTACGCGGTTTCATCGCAGCCATTGGCGCAGTGTCCCTTCCCTCAATGAAGCGGAGCGGGCCCCGCTGATCGATCTCGAGCGGCATCCCCGCAAGTGGGAATGCGTTCAGCTTGCACTTCACATTATCCCGGAGTTGCCCGCGTGCCGCTAATCACACGCCCTGTCCGCGCGTCGCCAATTCAGCGCGGAGGCGTTCGATCTCCCCGCCCAGCACCCCCAGCACCTCATCGACCTGGTCCGCGCGGTACCCGCGCAGCCCGACCGCGAAGCGCACCTTGCCGATGTCCGACGCCGTGGGGCGGGCCGGCAGCAGGACCGGCGGCAGCGAGGGAACCGGTTCCACCAGCCCCACCAGCAGGCCGCGGTCGGCTTCCCGGGGCGCCCCGGAGGTGCGCCGCCTCCCGGAGAGAGCGAAAACGGTTCCCCCGAGCGCAAGGACCGCGACGAAAAGCAGAACGATCTCCACGCCGCCTCCTACGGGTTGTGGTGGTGGGCGGAGCCCTCCGCGGTGATGCGCACCGCTTCGGCCGGATCGTCGGTGATCCGGATCAGGTCGACGTCCGAGGCCGAGATGGTTCCTTCCCCGACCAGGGTGGTGCGGATCCATTCCATCAAAGGACCCCAGTAGTCGGTGCCGACCAGGATGATCGGGAAGCTGGTGACCTTCTGCGTCTGGACCAGGGTGAGGGCCTCGAAGAGCTCGTCCAGGGTGCCGAACCCGCCGGGCAGGACGATGAAGCCCTGCGAGTACTTCACGAACATCGTCTTGCGGGCGAAGAAGTACCGGAAGTTGATGCCGACGTCGACCCACTCGTTCATGCCGGTCTCGAAGGGCAGTTCGATGCCCAGTCCCACGGAGGTTCCGCCGGCCTTGAAGGCGCCCTTGTTGGCGGCCTCCATCGCGCCCGGACCACCTCCGGTGATGACGGCGAAGCCGGCCTCGACCAGCCGCTTGCCGATTTCCTGCGCCTGCCGGTAGCGCGGCGAGTCGCGGGCGGCGCGGGCCGAGCCGAACACACTCACCGCGGGCCCCAGGTCGGCCAGGGTCCCGAACCCCTCCACGAACTCCGCCTGGATGCGCAGCACCCGCCAGGGGTCGGTGTGGGTGAAGTCCTTGAACTCCTTGGTGTCCAGCAGGTAACTGTCAGCCTGCGGCGTCGTTGCCCGGCTGCGGCGCAGGATCACCGACCCTTTGCGCCGGCCTCGGGTCGGGGCGGGCTCTTCGAAAGGTTCGGTGTCATCGTGGCGTAGCATGCACACAGCCTAGTCCTCCTCGGTGTCCCCGCAACCGGGTTTCCATCGCATCAAGATTTGTGTTGTCGCCCGGGAACCCCTTGTGAAAGCGCCGATGATGGTTAAGGGTCGGGATATGAGCACAGAACCCCAGACCGGCGGCAGGGCCGCGGACGGGTCGCCGATCGTCCGGTTGGCGAACGTCAACAAGCACTACGGTTCCCTGCATGTCCTCAAGGACATCGACCTCGAGGTTTCCAAGGGCGAGGTGGTGGTGGTCCTGGGCCCCTCCGGCTCGGGCAAGTCCACCCTCTGCCGGGCGATCAACCGGCTCGAAACCATCGACTCCGGCGAGATCTTCGTTGACGGTAAGAAGCTGCCCTCGGAGGGCAAGGAGCTCGCCAAGCTCCGCGCCGACGTCGGCATGGTTTTCCAGTCGTTCAACCTCTTTGCCCACAAGTCGATCCTCGACAACGTCACGCTCGGCCCCATCAAGGTCAAGGGCATCCCCAAGGGCGAGGCGCAGAAGCTGGCCATGGTGCTGCTTGAGCGCGTCGGAGTGGCCAACCAGCGGGACAAGATGCCCTCCCAGCTGTCCGGCGGGCAGCAGCAGCGCGTCGCCATCGCTCGGGCGCTGGCGATGAACCCGAAGGTGATGCTCTTCGACGAACCCACCTCCGCCCTGGACCCGGAGATGATCAACGAGGTCCTGGACACCATGATCTCGCTGGCCAAGGAGGGCATGACGATGATCGTCATCACCCACGAGATGGGCTTCGCCCGCAAGGCCGCGAACCGCGTCGTCTTCATGGACGCGGGCCAGATCGTCGAGCAGGCCACCCCGGAGGCGTTCTTCACCAACCCGCAGAGCGACCGTGCCAAGGACTTCCTCAGCAAGCTGATCACGCACTAGCACCGCGGCCCCACCGACCGGTGAGGCCACAACCGAAGGAGAACACATGCGTCATCCACGCATCGCACTCGCCGGCATGGCGGCCGTTGCCGCCCTCGCGCTCACCGCCTGCGGCGGAGGATCCGGCGATTCGTCGGACGACAAGATCAAGATCGGCATCAAGTTCGACCAGCCCGGACTGGGGTTCAAGAGCGGCGACACCTACACGGGCTTCGACGTCGACGTGGCCAAGTACGTGGCCAACGAGCTCGGCTTCCCGGAGGACAAGATCGAGTGGGTCTCCACCCCCTCGGCAAACCGCGAGACGGCCCTGCAGAACAACCAGGTGGACATGATCTTCGCGACCTACTCGATCACCGACGCGCGCAAGCAGTCCGTGGCGTTCGCCGGACCGTACTTCATCGCCGGACAGGACCTGCTGGTGCCCGTGGACAGCGATATCACCGGCCCGGAGGACCTCAACGGGAAGACCCTCTGCTCGGTCACCGGCTCCACCTCCGCCCAGAAGGTGAAGGACACCTACGCCACCTCCGTGAACCTGCAGGAGCTTCCCGGGTACGCGGAGTGCGTGACCGCCATGGAGGGCGGCACCATCGACGCGGTCACCACCGACGACATCATCCTTGCCGGCCTGGCCGCGCAGCCGGCCTACCAGGGCAAGTTCAAGGTCGTGGGGGCGCCGTTCTCCGAGGAGCGCTACGGCGTGGGCCTGAACAAGGACTCCGACCGGTGCGCGGCCATCAACACCGCCATCGGCAAGATGATCTCCTCCGGCGAATGGGAGAAGGCCTTGGCCACCAACACCGAGGGAACCGGCTACACGCCCAGCGACCTGAACCCGCCGGCACAGGATCCCTGCGCCTAGCGGCGTCCACAGCCCTCCGCGACGGCGCCGCGGGGCCCTCCGCCAGGCGGGTCCCGCGGCCTCCACCGACCAGGGTGCCCACGGCCCCCGACAATCGAGGCAGACCATGGACGACTACCTGTCCCTCTTTTCCCAATACAACATTGCCGCGGCATTCTGGATCACCATCCAGTTGGCCTTCTGGTCAGCGCTGATCTCGCTGATCCTCGGCACGGTGCTCGCCCTGATGCGCATCTCCCCGGTGCCCAGCTTCGAGGCCTTCGGCGCAGCCTACGTGAACATCTTCCGCAACACCCCGCTGACCATCATCATCCTGTTCGGCGTGCTGGCGCTGTTCAACCAGCTCGGCTTCACCCTCAGTTCCGACTTCAACCAGAACTTCTTCCGGATGGCCATCATGGGCCTGGCGATCTACCATGCCGCGTTCGTCTGCGAGGCGATCCGCTCCGGCGTCAACACGGTCCCGATCGGCCAGGCGGAGGCGGCCCGAGCCATCGGCCTCGGGTTCCTGCCAGCGGCCCGGCTGGTGATCCTCCCGCAGGCATTTCGCGGGGCGATCGTGCCGCTGGGCAACGTGCTGATCGCGCTGATCAAGAACACCACGGTCGCCAGCGTCGGCTCGGTGGCCATCGAGGCCTCCTCGGTGATGAAGACGGCCCTGGAGTTCCGCGCCGACATCATCATCCCGATCTTCCTCACCTTTGCGATGGGCTTCGTGATCATCGTCATCCCGGTCGGCCTGCTGACCACCTGGCTCTCCAAGAAACTGGCGGTGGCCCGATGAGCGCATCCGTACTGTTCGATTCCCCGGGCCCCAAGGGCCGCCGCACGATCCTGCTCGTCAACGTGGTCGGCGTCGCCGTGATCGCCCTGCTGCTTTACCTGGTGATTTCCGGCCTGGCCGCGAAGGGCCAGATGAGCCCGCAGAAGTGGGCCTCGCTGTTCACCTCCAACGCGTGGCTGAACTTCTTCCTGCCCGGATTGGCCAGCACGCTGCAGGCGGCCGCGGTGTCGATCGTCCTCTCCATTGCCTTCGGCCTGGTCTTCGGCCTCGGCCGGCTCTCCGAGCACAAGGCCTGGAACTGGATCGCGGCGGTGGTCGTCGAGTTCTTCCGCGCCGTGCCAGTGCTGCTGATGATGGTCTTCTTCAACATCTTCTTCGCGCGCTCCGGAATCGTGCCCGGCAGCGAGTCCCCGTTCTGGGCGGTGGTCGTTGCCCTGACCCTCTACAACGGATCGGTGGTTGCGGAACTGGTCCGCGCCGGCGTCCACAACCTGCCCAAGGGCCAGCGCGAGGCCGGCATCGCCATCGGCCTGACCCGCGGCCAGTCGCTACGCCTGATCGAGGTCCCGCAGGCCCTGGTGGCCATGCTGCCGGCACTGATCGGCCAGTTCGTGGTCATCCTGAAGGATTCGGCGCTGGGCTACATCATCGGCTACACCGAGTTGCTGTTCTACTCGCGCACCTTCGGCGCGGCCAACGCGAACACGCTGCAGGCGCTGCTGCTGGCCGCGGCCATATTCATCACCATCAATTACACGCTGACCAAGGTGGCCGAATGGGTGGCGCGCCGGCTCGGCAGCCGCGGCCCGCGCCGCTCCAAGCCCGGGGAGCCGGCCGTCGTCGGGCTGCCCGCGGGCCTGCCCGGGCTGCCGGACACCGACGCGGACGCCGGCCAGCGCCGCTAGCCGGGCGCCTCCGTGCCCGGAGGCGCCTAGGCGGCCAGCCAGCGGCGCAGCGCGTCCAGGCAGTCGCGGACCGCCTGCGCCGGGACGTGCTCGTTGTCGGTGTGGGCCAGCAACGCATCCCCCGGGCCGAAGTTCACCGCGGGAATGCCCAGTTCGGAGAAGCGGGCCACGTCGGTCCAGCCGTACTTGGGCTTCGGAGCGGCGCCGACCGCCGCCACGAAGGCGGCCGCGGCGGGGTGGTTCAGCCCCGGCCGGGCACCGGGGGCTCCGTCGGTGCGCACGATCTCGAAGCCGTCCATCAGCGCGCGCACGTAGGCCTCCGCATCGGCGACGGACTTGTCCGGGGCGAAGCGGTAGTTGATCTCCACCTCGCAGGTGTCCGGGATGACGTTGCCGGCGATGCCGCCGTTGATGCGCACGGCATTGAGCGACTCGCGATACTCGAGCCCGTCGACGGCCACGGTCGCGGGCTCGTGCGCGGCCAGGCGGGCCAACACGGGGGCGGCGGCGTGGATGGCGTTCTCCCCCATCCAGGCGCGGGCCGAGTGGGCGGCCAGCCCGCGGGTGGTGACGCGGAAGCGGCTGGTGCCGTTGCAGCCGCCCTCGACGGTGCCGTCCGTGGGTTCGAGCAGAATCGCGAAGTCGCCGCCGAGCAGTTCGGGGCTGTTGCGGACCAGCCGGCCCAGCCCCGACTTGGAACCCTCGACCTCCTCGTGGTCGTAGAAGACGAAGGTCAGGTCGCGGTTGGGTGCGGTGAGCGCGGCGGCCAGCGCCAGCTGCACGGCGACCCCGCCCTTCATGTCGGTGGCCCCGCGGCCGTAGAGGATCTCCCCGTCCCACTCCGAGGGCACGGTGCCGCGCGAGCCGGGGGTGGTCGGCAGCGGAACGGTGTCCAGGTGGCCGGCCAGGATCACGCGCTCGGAGCGGCCCAGCTCGGTGCGGGCGATGATCGAGTCGCCGTCGCGGTGCACGCTCAGATGCGGCAGGGCGCGCAGGGCGCCCTCCACCAAGTCGGCAAGGGCCAGCTCGTTGCCGGAAACGGAGTCGACGTCGATCAGCGCCGCGGTGAGCGCGGCGACGTCTCCGGTCAGGTCGAGCGGGGCAGGGGCGGAGGGCGCGGGCAGGGCGGAAGTCACCCACCCAGCCTAACCGCCGAGGGTCCCGCATCGAGCGAAGCGAGACGTGGGAGGCGGGAAGGCGCTAACCGCCGAGGGTCCCGCATCGAGCGAAGCGAGACGTGGGAGGCGGGAAGGCGCTAACCGCCGAGGGTCCCGCGTCGAGCGAAGCGAGACGTGGGAGGCGGGAAGGCGCTCACCCCGTTCGCCCGGCTAACATGGGATGCATGACTACCGCAGATGCCCAGCACAGCCCTGCCCAAAACTCCGTGCGCCTGGCTTCCGGCCATGGCCTGGCCACCCTTGCCGCCGACGGCACCGTCCTTGACGTCTGGTTCCCGGCGCCGGCCCTCGGCCCGCTGGCCGGGGCCGAGCAGCTCGCCGGCGAGCTGAAGGCGGTGGCCGCGGACGACGCCGACCGCGGCACCACCCAGTCCGTGGTCTCCCTGGAGATCGACCTCGACGTCGCCCCGGCCGACTCCGCCGATGCGTGGCTGCGCCTGCACCTGCTCTCCCACCGCCTGGTAGCCCCCAACTCGCAGAACCTGGACGGCATCTTCGGGCTGCTGGCCAACGTCGTGTGGACCAACTTCGGACCGTGCGCCGTCGACGGCTTCGAGGCCACCCGCCTGAAGCTGCGCAAGCGCGGCGCCGTGACCGTGTACGGCGTGGACAAGTTCCCGCGCATGGTCGACTACGTGATGCCTGCCGGCGTGCGCATCGCCGAGGCCGGTCGTGTCCGCCTCGGTGCGCACCTGGCGCCCGGCACCACCGTTATGCACGAGGGCTTCGTGAACTTCAACGCCGGAACCCTGGGCACCTCCATGGTCGAAGGCCGCATCTCCGCCTCCGTGGTGGTCGGCGACGGCTCCGACGTCGGCGGGGGCGCCTCCATCATGGGCACCCTGTCCGGCGGCGGCAAGGAGCGGATCGTCGTTGGCGAGCGGGTCCTGCTGGGCGCCAACTCCGGCATCGGCATCTCCGTCGGCGACGACTGCGTCGTCGAGGCCGGGCTCTACGTCACGGCCGGCACCCGGGTGGTGCTGGGCGAGCGCACCGTCAAGGCGCTGGAACTCTCCGGGGTCCCGAACCTGCTCTTCCGCCGCAACTCCCTCACCGGCGCCGTAGAGGCCCTGCCCCGGCTGGGCCAGACCGTGGAACTGAACTCCGCTCTGCATGCCAACTGACGCACGGGAAACCGTCTTCGCGCTTGCCTCCGGGTCCGGCAACGGCCCCGGAGGCAAGCGCACCCGCACGCGCCGGCAACGGCTCGTGCGTACCCTCGTGGCGCTCGGGCTGTGCGTGGGCGTCGTCGGTGGAGGGCTGACCGCCGCGGCGGTCTTCCTGGAGCGCGAGGAAACGCTCGTGCGCGAGCACTGCACCGCCGTCGTCGGAACCGACGAGCACCGCCTGGACCCGGAGCAGGCCGCCAACGCGGCACTGATCGCCGCCGTGTCCGTCGGCCGCGGCATGCCCGCGCGGGCGGCGACCATCGGCATCGCCACCGCCGTGCAGGAATCGAAGCTGCGCAACATCGACTACGGGGACACCGCCGGTCCCGATTCGCGGGGGCTGTTCCAGCAGCGCCCCTCCCAGGGCTGGGGCACCGAGGCCCAGGTCATGGACCCGATCTACGCGGCGAACCGCTTCTATGCGGAACTGGAGACGTTCGACTACCGCGACATGGACGTCACCGAGGCCGCCCAGAAGGTCCAGCGCAGCGCCTACCCGCTGGCCTACGCCGACCACGAGCCGGAGGGCAGGGCCTACGCCTCGGCCCTGACCGGCAACTCCCCCGCGGCCCTGAACTGCGTGCTGCGCCGCGCCGACGCGGCCGGAAACCCGGACGCCCTGGTGGCGTCCCTCGAGGCCGCGTTCGGCGACCTCGACACCTCCGTGGACGGGCGCAGCGTGACGGTCCGGGCCGCCGGCAAGCGCGGCTGGGCCGTCGCCCAGTGGGCGGTCGCCACGGCCGACCAGCACCAGACGACGGCGGTCGGCAACGCCGGGCTGGTGTGGAACCGCACCGAAAAGGGCTGGGTCACGGCCGCTACCACCGACGGCGCCGTGGTCATCACCGTCGCCGCCGCGGAATAGGTTTCCCTGTTCAGACCAGCAGGTCGACCACCGGTTGCAGGTAGGAACGGAAAAGCCCCTCGTCGCGGGGCAGGTCCTGGCTCAGGATCACGGTGGCGGGCTCGACGAACCAGGCCCGCGGTTCGGCCAGCGGCAACTCCAGCAGGGTGAGCCTGAACGGGTGGGCCGTCCGGTCCACCTCAAGCTCGCGGTCCTGGATCATGCGTTCCACCAGGTCCCGCCCGCCCGCGGCGGGCGCCGCGCCGGTCCTGCGGTATTCCTCCAGGCGTTCCTGCGTCCAGTCGAACGCGGCCCCGTAGTGCGCCCGCAGCAGGCGCTGAAGCGTGGGGGAATCGTTGAACCCCCCGAAGACGGGCGCGTCCAGGACGCCCGCCAGTTCCTCCGCAGCACCAAATCCGGCCGTGTCCAGCCCCGCCGTGCCCGCTCCCGACGCGCCCGGTCCTGCCGTGGCCGGTCCCGCCGCGGAGGCCGGTCCCGCGGCGTTCACGGCCTCGGCGGCCGCGGCGTCGTTGGGGTGCCCGTTGCCGCGCAGCAGGCGGTGCCACCAGCGCTGCCACTCCTGGCGCAGTTCGGCGGCGGCGTGGGGGTCGATCTCGGCCGCTGCGACCGGTTTGACGGGCGGGTCGAGGGGGCACAACACCGGGTTCCCCACCGGATCGATTCGGGCCAGGTCACGCAGGTACAGGGCCAGCAGCATCTGTCCATGCATGCCCGCGGACACCTGCCAGCCGCAGTCTTCGCTGTGGGACATAGAGCAGGCCTTTCTCGAAAGGGCTCCCACCCCAAGGGTAGCCCCGTTCACGGCCGTTGGTGCCGGCCAACACCAAAGGACCGCCTCCCGGCGGGGAAGCGGTCCTTTGGCGTGGCGTGGGTGCGCGCGGGCCCTACAGCGGGTAGTTGCGCTCGGCCTCGCCCACGTACAGCTGGCGCGGACGGCCGATCTTCATCTCCGGGTCCTGGATCATCTCGCGCCACTGGGCGATCCACCCGGGCAGGCGGCCGATCGCGAACAGCACGGTGAACATCTTCTCCGGGAAGCCCATGGCCTTGTAGATCAGGCCGGTGTAGAAGTCCACGTTCGGGTACAGCTTGCGCTGGATGAAGTAGTCGTCGGCGAGGGCCTTCTCCTCCAGGCGCATGGCGATGTCGAGGAGTTCGTCGTTGCCGCCGAGCTTGCCCAGGATCTCGTGGGCGGTCTGCTTGATGATCTTGGCGCGCGGATCGTAGTTCTTGTACACGCGGTGGCCGAAGCCCATCAGGCGGACGCCGTCCTCCTTGTTCTTCACCTTGTCCATGAAGACTTCCGGCTTCATGCCGTCGGCCTGGATCTGGCGCAGCATCTTCAGCACCGCCTCGTTGGCGCCGCCGTGGGCGGGGCCGAACAGGGCGTTGATGCCGGCGGAGACCGACGCGAAGAGGTTCGCGTTGGAGGAGCCGACCAGGCGGACGGTGGAGGTGGAGCAGTTCTGCTCGTGGTCGGCGTGCAGGACCAGCAGCAGGTCCAGGGCCTTGACGACCTCGGGATCGACCTCGTAGGGTTCGGCCGGGTTGCCGAAGTTCAGGCGCATGAAGTTCTCCACGAGGCTCATGGAGTTGTCCGGGTAGAGCAGGGGCTGCCCGATGGACTTCTTGTGCGCGTAGGCGGCGATGACCGGCAGCTTGGCCAGCAGGCGGATGGTGGAGAGTTCCACCTGTTCCTCGTTGAACGGGTCAAGCGAGTCCTGGTACCAGGTGGACAGCGCCGAGACGGCGGAGGAAAGCACCGGCATCGGGTGGGCGTCGCGCGGGAAGCCGCCGAAGAAGCCCTTGAGCTCCTCGTGCAGCAGCGTGTGGCGGCGGATCTTCTGGTCGAATTCCTCGAGCTCGGTGGCGCTCGGCAGGTTGCCGTAGATGAGCAGGTAGGAGACCTCAAGGAAGCTGGAGTGCTCCGCGAGCTGCTCGATCGGGTAGCCGCGGTAGCGCAGGATGCCCTGGTCGCCGTCGATGTAGGTGATCGCGGACTTGGTGGCCGCGGTGTTCATGAAGCCGGGGTCGTAGGTCACCGCTCCGGTGGTCTTCAGCAACTTGGAGACGTTGAAACCGTCGTTGCCCTCCACCGCCGGGATGATCGGCATATCAAGGTGGTGGCCCGCATAGCTTAGCTGGGCAGATTTGTGGTCCGTCATGGCTCTCCTTGTCGGAGTACAGGTAATACCTGGGTGCTGTAATTCACTGACACGCTACCGCCCTCGGGCAGCGGTTCCCTAATCGGGGTGTTCACTAACTGGACGGTTTCGTTCCGACTGGCGAAACGGCCGCCAGCCGCTCCACGGCGGCGTCGATCCGCTCGTCGCTGGCCGTGAGCGCCACGCGCACGTAGCCCTCCCCGGCCGCGCCGTAGAAGCTCCCCGGGCCCACCACGATGCCGAGGTCCGCGAAGCGTCCCACGGTGGTCCAGGTGTCCTCGCCGGCGGTGGCCCACAGGTAGAGCCCGGCCGCCGAATCGGGAACCGTCAGCCCGAAGCCCTCCAGCGCCGGGAGCAGGCGCGCGCGCCGGCCCCGGTAGAGGTCCTTCTGCGCTGCCACGTGGGCGTCGTCGCCCAGCGCCACGCGCATGGCTTCCTGTACCGGCCGCGGAACGATCATGCCCGCGTGCTTGCGGTTGTTCAGCAGGTTCGGCATCAGGTCCGGCGCGCCGGCCACGAAGGCCGCCCGGTAGCCGGCCACGTTCGACTGCTTGGACAGCGAGTAGACCGACAGCAGGGAAGTGAAGTCGCCTCCGCTCACGCGCGGATCCAGGATGCCCGGCACCCCGTCCTCCCACGGGCCCCAGCCCAGTTCGGCGTAGCACTCGTCGGAGGCGACCACGGCGCCGAGCGATCGGGCGTCGCGGACCAGTTCGGCCAGTTCGTCGACGCCCCGGACGGTACCGGTCGGGTTGCCCGGGGAGTTGGTCCACACCAACTTGACCCGCGCCCGCACCTCCGCGGGCAGGTCGGAGAGCCGGTCGGCGGGAACCGCTTCGGCGCCGGCCAGCCGGGCCCCGATGTCGTAGGTCGGGTAGGCGACCACGGGGCGCACGACGACGTCGCCCGGGCCGAGCCCGAGCAGCAGCGGCAGCCACGCCACCAGTTCCTTGGACCCGATGGTGGGCATGATGTGCTCGGGGTCCAGGCCGGGTGTGTTGCGCCGGCGGGCGTACCAGGCGGCGATCGCCTCGCGCAGGGCGCGGGTGCCGTGGGTGGTGGGGTAGCCCGGGGCGTCGGCGGCCTCCCGCAGGGCGGCGCGGATGACCTCGGGGGTCGGGTCCACCGGAGTGCCGATGGACAGGTCCACGACGCCTCGGGGGTGGGCCTCCGCGGTGCGCCGGTAGGGCGCCAGCGAGTTCCAGGGGTAATCGGGAAGGGTCAGCATCGTCGCGCCCGGGGCCTAGCCCTGGTTCTGCGGGGCCAAGGCGGCGACGAACGGGTGGTCCTTGCCGGTGTTGCCCAGCTTCGCGGCGCCGCCGGGGGAACCGATCTCGTCGAAGAACTCGACGTTGGCCTTGTAGTAGTCGGCCCACTCGTCGGGAACGTCGTCCTCGTAGTAGATGGCCTCGACGGGGCAGACCGGCTCGCAGGCGCCGCAGTCCACGCACTCGTCAGGGTGGATGTACAGCGAACGGTCGCCCTCGTAAATGCAGTCGACCGGGCATTCCTCGATGCAGGCCTTGTCCTTAACGTCTACGCACGGCTGGGCGATGATGTACGTCACGGTACCCGGGTCCTCCCCTTATGGTGGTGTTCTCTGCCGCCGCCTCGGGCGGTTTCGCCGGGCAGCCCGGTCAATAGTTTAGTCCCCCGCGGCCCCGGCCGTGTCACCGCCCCTGCGTTACGCCGCCGGCCCGCAATGCGTCACCGGGCACGGCCAGCAGGGCCGAGAGGGGTCCCAGGCGGGCCGGTGTCCGCAGCTGGCGCCGAAGCGGCTCCCCCCTCGCTGCCTAGCGTCCATGAGCCTCCCAATCCCCGCTAGCGCTCGGATCGGGGCCCTCGGCTCATAGCGTCCAGGCGACTCCCACACCTCGCTTCGCTCGGTGCGGGACCCTCGCCGCCTAAACTGGATCGATGGCCGACGACTTCTTCGCATCACTGCTGCCCGGCGACCGGATCGTGGTGCGCTACCGCCTCGGGAAGGACTCCTCCGCACCCGGCGGCCCCGCGCTGACGGACGCGTTGGGCGAATTCGCGGGCCTGCAGGAAGGCACTGTGACTGGGGAAGGCACGGTGTCCGGGGAAAGCTCTGCGGCCAGGGACGGGGCCGGGATCCGGGAAGCGGCGGTGGCTGTCCGCACCCGCAGCGGGATCGTGCTGATCGCTCTGTCCTCCGTCACGCACGCCAAGCGCGTTCCCCCGCCCCCTGCCCGGCGCGGGCCCCGCCGCCCGGACGCGGAATGACGAACGGTGGCTTGGATGACGCCAGATGAAGAAGTAAGGGATGTGTGACGCCGGACAAATGACGCCAGATGAAGCCGGCCGAACGTATCGGACCGGATGAAGCGGGCCGAATGAAACAGCCCGCGGGGCTCAGGCCGTTCCGGCCTCGGCGGGCAGGTCCTCCTCCGGCCCGTCCGGAAGCACGCGCATTCGCGCCAGCGGCGAGAAGATTAGCGGCAGCGCGGCCCCGACACTGCCGGCAACCCCGATCCACAGGGCCGGCACGGTGCCCAGCCGCTCCCCCAGCACTCCGGCCAGCAGGGCCGCCGGGGGGATGACGCCCCACACCAGGAAGCGGATCGAGGCGTTCGCCCGGCCGAGCAGTCCGGGCGGGCAGATCCGCTGGCGCATGCTGACCTGGATGATGTTGTAGACCAGCACGCCGATGGTCAGCACGAACATCGCCCCGGCCAGGACCGCGAAGGCCGACAGCGGTCCCGGCGCCAGCGTCGCCAGGGGGAAGCCCGCCATCGCGATGCCGGTCAGCGCCGTGGAGATCGGCAGCGCGGTCCCCTCCCCCAGCAGGCGGGCCAGGTAGGGGGTGGCCGCGGCGGAGAGCAGGCCGCCGACGGCACCGGCGGAGTACACCATGCCCAGGTGGGCCGGATCCAGCCCGAGCGTGCGCAGCACCAGGACCGGCATCAGGGTGAAGACGATCGTGCTGAAGAAATTCATGATCGCGGTTGCCGCCGCGATGTGTTTGATCAGGCGGTGGCGCAGCACGTACGCCAGGCCCTCGCGGATCTCCGGCCAGAGCCTGCCGCGTTCGCGGGGCTCCTTGGGCTCTTCGCGGTCCCGGACCCCCCACAGGCAGGCCGCGGAGGCCAGGTAGCCGGCTGCCTGGCCGAGGAACAGCGCCGGCGCCAGCACCAGGTGCATCAGCCATCCGCCCAAAGCCGGGCCGACCAACCGGGAAGCCTGGCCGGTGGCCTCGAGCCGGGCGTTGGCGTCCGCGATCGACCTCGACTGGACCAGCAGCGGGATGGCGGACTGGTAGGCCACGTCGAAGAACACCGTGGCGATCCCGAGCAGCACGGCGCAGGCCCACAGGTGCCACATCTGCAGGATCCCCAGGTACCACAGCAGGGGAATCGCGAGCGTGACGGCGAAGCGGACCAGGTCCGCCCGGATCATCACCCTGCGCTTGAGCCAATGGTCCACCCAGGCCCCCGCCGGCAGCCCCACCACCAGGAAAGCCAGCGACTGGGCGGCCTTGAGCACGCCCACTTCGAGGTCGCCCGCCGACAGCAGCGACACGGCAACCACCGGCAGGACGACGGCCCCGGTCTGCGCCCCGAGCTGGCTCAGCGTCTGCCCGGCCCAGAACAGGCCGAAGTTCCGGTCGCGACCGAGGCCGGACGGCGTCCCCGACGCCCCCGCGTGACCGTTGCCTGCATTTGCTTCGCTCTTGGGGACGCGGGAAGGCTGGCGCGCAGTGGCGGGCATGGATCCCCTGTGGTCCGATTTGATTATTTCAATGAGTGGCGCAAATTACTTATCCTGAAGATATGGCAACGGACGAAGAGCTGCAAGCACGGGCGCGGGCACTGAGTTCGCCCGTGAGGCTGCGGATCCTGCGGCTGTGCCTGCACCGCGCGCGGACCAACAAGGAGATCGCCGACCTGCTGGGGCTGAACCCCGCGACGTCGCTCCACCATGTGCGCACGCTGCTCTCCACGGGGTTCCTGGAGGCGGAGGAGGCCCGCCGGGGCAATCGCGGCGCGAAGGAGGTGCCCTACCGCAGCACCCGGATGTCCTGGGGCACGCGGGTCCCCGATGCGGCCCCGGTGCTGGTGGAAACGTTCCTGCAGGAGATCGACGGGCTGGCTCCCGACGAGATCCAGGTGGTGCGCGCCGGCCTCAGGCTCAACGAGGCCGACCGGCGCGAAATGCTCGAACGCCTCCGCGCCGTGGTCTCGGAGTACGCCCTGCGCCCGCCGGACCCGGAGGGCGCGGCGACGTCCCTGTTCATCGCCCACCACCTGGACCGCACGGCCGAGTAGACGCAGCGCCTCGTAGACGCAGCGAAGCCCGATAGACACAGCGAAGCCCGGCCTCCCGAGGGAGGCCGGGCTTCGGCGGGCCACGGCTACGGCCGGGCTACTTGGCGGTGCGCTTGGGCAGGGCCCATGCGGTGATCACCAGGGCCACCAGCGTGGCCGCCACCAACCCGTAGGTCCAGACCGCACCCGCCAGCGCGGGGCCGGGCAGCGTCGCGTGGTTGGACCACGCGACGATCAGGTGGTTGCGGGTGCCGGCGCTGGTCAGCGCCACCAGCCCGTAGGCCACGACGCCGGCGAGGGCCGTGGCCCACAGCTTCTCCGCGAAGAGTCCGGCAAGGACCATCATCGCTCCGGCGAACCCCAGGGCCAGCAAGGCGCCCCAAGGGAACGGGTTGTCGCCGACGTAAAGGACGTGGCCGTGCACCAAGGTCCCGACGACCGCCGCCAGCAGCCCCGCCACCAGGGCGGAGACGATGCCGGTGCCGGCCGCCAGGGCCTTGCTGCGGGGTTTGTCAGGCGCGGGCACGGGCCCGGTTAGCCTTCAGACGCTCGTTGACGTCCAGGATCACCTTGCGGATGCGGATGGCCTCCGGGGTGACCTCGACGCACTCGTCCTCGCGGGCGAACTCCAGGGACTCCTCGAGCGTGAGGGTGCGCGGCGGGGTGAGGTTCTCGAAGCTGTCGGAGGACGCCGCACGCATGTTGGTGAGCTTCTTTTCCTTCGTGATGTTCACGTCCATGTCGTCGGCGCGCGAGTTCTCGCCCACGATCATGCCCTCGTACACCTCGGAGGTCGGCTGCACGAAGAAGCTGCCGCGTTCCTGCAGGTTGATCATCGCGAACGGGGTGACCACGCCGGCGCGGTCGGCGACCATCGAGCCGTTGGTGCGGTACTCGATCGGGCCGAACCACGGCTCGTAGCCGCCGGAGTAGGAGGACGCGATGCCGGCGCCGCGGGTTTCGGTGAGGAACTTGGTGCGGAAGCCGATCAGGCCGCGGGCCGGAACGGTGAACTCCATGCGGACCCAGCCGGTGCCGTGGTTGGCCATGTTGGTCATGCGGCCCTTGCGGGCGGCCATGAGCTGGGTGACGGCGCCGAGGTACTCCTCGGGGACGTCGATGGTCATCTCTTCGATCGGCTCGTGGATCTTGCCGTCGACGGTCTTGGTGACCACCTGCGGCTTGCCGACGGTGAGCTCGAAGCCTTCGCGGCGCATCTGCTCGACGAGGATGGCCAGCGCCAGCTCGCCGCGGCCCTGGACCTCCCAGGCGTCCGGGCGCTCGGTCGGGAGGATGTTCAGCGACACGTTGCCGATGAGTTCCTTGTCGAGGCGGTCCTTGACCTGGCGGGCGGTCACCTTCGCGCCCTTGACCTTGCCGGCCAGCGGGGAGGTGTTGATGCCGATGGTCATGGAGATCGCCGGCGGGTCGACGGTGATCAGCGGCAGCGGCTTCGGGTTCTCCAGGTCGGTGAGGGTCTCACCGATCATGATGTCCTCGATGCCGGCGACGGCGACGATCTCGCCCGGTCCGGCCTCTTCGGCGGGCACGCGGGCCAGGCCCTTGGTGGCCAGCAGCTCGGTGATCTTCACGGTCTTCAGCTCGCCGTCCTGGCGGGCCCAGGCGACCTGCTGGCCCTTGCGCAGGGTGCCGTTGAAGATGCGCAGCAGGGCCAGGCGGCCCAGGAACGGGGAGGCGTCCAGGTTGGTCACGTGCGCCTGCAGGACTTCGTCCGGGGTGTAGACCGGGGCCGGGACGTGCTCCATGATGGCGGCGAACAGCGGCTCCAGGTCCTCGCTGTCCGGCAGGGAGCCGTCGGCGGGCTGGGTCAGGGAGGCGCGGCCGGCCTTGCCGGAGGCGAAGACGACCGGCACGTTCAGGACGGAGTCCAGGTCCAGGTCCGGAACCTCGTCGGCCAGGTCGGAGGCCAGGCCCAGGAGGAGGTCCATCGAGTCGGAGACAACGCCATCGATGCGGGCGTCGGGACGGTCGGTCTTGTTGACCACCAGGATCACCGGCAGCTTCGCGGCCAGCGCCTTGCGCAGCACGAAGCGGGTCTGCGGCAGCGGGCCCTCGGAGGAGTCGACCAGCAGCACGACGCCGTCGACCATGGACAGGCCGCGCTCGACCTCGCCGCCGAAGTCGGCGTGGCCGGGGGTGTCGATGACGTTGATGGTGACGGACTTGCCGTTGGCGGAGGGACCGGAGTAGGCGACCGTGGTGTTCTTGGCGAGAATGGTGATGCCCTTCTCGCGCTCCAGCTCGCCGGAGTCCATGACCCGCTCCTCGGTCTCCCCGTGGGAGGAGAAGGCGCCGGTCTGGCCCAGCATGGCGTCCACGAGGGTGGTCTTGCCGTGGTCGACGTGCGCGACAATGGCGACGTTGCGAAGGTCTTCGCGGACGGCGGTGTTGGCAGCCGTGCTGATATCAGACATGCGTTCGGGACTCACTTCGTTCGGTTGTTGGGGTCGGGGCCACAGTCGACCCAATCATCCATTCTAACCCCCGCGAAAAAATGCCCCAAACTTCTGGCGCGTCGCGGCCCCGAAACGGCAAGGTTGGAGTTCCGGCGGCCTTTGGCCGCCGGGTCCTTCCAGGGCCAGGGGGAACCATGGGACACGGTCTTGACCGGGGGAACGGGCGCGGGGCCTCCCGTGCCCGGCGCCGCTGCCGCGCGCGGCGCAAGGCCGCGGGCGCGCTCGCGGCGGCCGCCGCCGTCGTGCTGGCCGGCGCCTTCCTGGCCGTCTCGGCGCACGGAGGCTGGCACGTCCCCGGCGGAACCCCGCGGGCGGCGGCCGCGCCGGCCGGAATCGTGCCGGGAGGGACGGCGCGCGGAGGGCCCGTGGTGGCCCCCAACGAGCACGCCGGCTGGTCCACGCAAGGCAGCATCGGCACCGTGCGCAACCCGGCCACCGGACGCGAGGAACTCCTCTACCCGGACCCGGCCCGGCTGGCCGTGGTGGTCGGGGACTCGCAGGCCGACGGCGCCGCGGGCGTCCCGGGCGCCATGACGTGGCCGCGGCTGGCCCTGCAGGCGGCCGGCTACCAGGTGGTCTTCCGCGGCCGCGGCGGGACCGGCTTCACGGCCTCCAACGGAAGGTTCCTGAACTACGTCGACGCGCTGCGCTCGGGCCAGTGGCTGCTCCCCCACGGGAACGTCGGGCTGGTGCTGGTGGAGGGCGGCGGCAACGACGCACTCGCCGGGGCGACCGATGAGCGGATCCGGACCGGGTTCCTGGACCTTGTGGGTGAGCTGCGGCGCACCTACCCGGACAGCCGGATCGTTGCCGTGGGCACGCTGGCCCGGGCCCTGGACGACGGCGGCGGCCGCCGCAACGCGGTCGACGCCGCGGTGGGGCGCGCCGCCGCGGAGGCGGGCGTGGACTTCGTCAGCGCCGGCGACTGGCTGACCACCGCCGGGCTGGCGAACCGGCTGGCCGACGGCACGCACCTGGACGCGGCGGGCCACCGGATCGCCGCGGACCTGTTCGGGCAGCGGCTGGCGGCCCTGGGCGTCGGCGGCCCCGGCACCGTCCTGGCCGGCAGGATTCCCGAGGCGCCGTAGCCGGGACGGCGGGGTCGTTGCATGCCCGCGCGTCGCGTGCATAACGACGCGTCAGCCGTATTCGTCGCACGGGCATGCACACCCGTCCCGCGAGGTGCCCTAGGAGGCGCCCGATCCGGCGGCGAGCTTGGCCCGCAGTTCGCGGCGTTCGGCCTGCGCATCCGGATCCGGCAGCGGGACCGCCGCCATCAGCCGCTGGGTGTAGGGGTCCTGCGGGTTGCGCAGGACCTCGTCGCGCGTGCCCTGCTCCACGATCCGCCCGTGCCGCATGACCACGATGCGGTCGGCCAGGACGTCGACCACGGCGAGGTCGTGGGTGACGAAGAGGCAGGCGAAGCCCATCTCCCGCTGCAGCCCCTGGAAAAGCTCCAGGACCTTGGCCTGGACCGAGACGTCCAGGGCGGAGGTCGGCTCGTCGGCCACCATGAGCTTCGGTTCCAGGGACAGGGCCCGGGCGATGCCCACGCGCTGCTTCTGCCCGCCGGAGAGCTCGTGGGGGTAGCGGTTGCGGTAGGCCAGCGGCAGCTCCACCTGGTCCAGCAGCACCTCGATGCGCTTCTGCAGCGCGGCGCCCTTGGCGACGCCCGCGAGCAGCATCGGTTCGCCGATCGATTCGCCGATGGGCAGGCGCGGGTTCAGCGAGCTGGACGGGTCCTGGAAGACCATGCCGACCTGGCGGCGGATGGCCTGCAGCTGCTTGGAGGTCTGGCCCAGCCCGGCGAGCTCGGTGCCGGTGACCTTCAGCGATCCCTCCGCGACCGGCAGCAGGCCCACCGCGGCCCGCCCGATGGTGGTCTTGCCGGAGCCGGATTCCCCCACCAGTCCCACCACCTGTCCCTGGCGGACCACCAGGTTGGCGCCCTCGACGGCCCGGAACGCCGGGACGCGTCCCTGCTTGGGGTACTCGATGGCCACGTTGGACAGCTCCAGGACCGCGGGCCGCGCCGGTTCCTCCGCGGCCTGCTCCCCCGCCGCCTCCAGCCCGGCCAGGACCTCCTGCTCGCGTTCGCGCAGTTCCTCCTCGCCGGCGGTCTCCAGGTCGATGTGCACGGCCTGGGCGACGGCCGCGGTGACGTCGACCTCCGTCTCCCCCTCGGTGCCCTGGCCCAGCCGCGGCACCGAGGCCAGCAGCTGCTGGGTGTATGGGTGCTGCGGGCGGTTGAAGATCTCCCGCGACGTGCCGGTCTCGACGATCCGGCCCTGGCGCATCACCGCGATCCGGTCGGCCAGGTCGGCGACCACTCCCATGTCGTGCGTGATGAGCACGATCGCGGAGTTCAGCTTGTCGCGCAGGTTGCGCATCAGGTCAAGGATCTCCGCCTGGACCGTGACGTCCAGGGCCGTCGTGGGCTCGTCGGCGATCAGCAGCTTCGGGTCGCAGGAGAGCGACTGGGCGATCATGGCGCGCTGGCGCTGGCCGCCGGAGAGCTGATGCGGGTAGGAACGGAACGCCTTGACCGGGTCCGGCATCTCCACCAGTTCCAGCATCTCCAACGCGCGCCGCTGCGCGTCCGCCGGGGACATGGGGTTGTGCAGGCGCAGCGTCTCCACGATCTGGTCCCCCACCGTGTACACGGGGTTCAGGGCGGTCATGGGCTCCTGGAAGATGACGGCGACGTCGTTGCCGCGCACCTGGCGCAGCTTGGCCGGGCCCAGGCCCAGCAGGGGCTTGCCGTCGAGCAGGACCTGGCCGCGCACGCGCGAGTTGGAGGGCAGCAGTCCCAGCAGCGCCATGGAGCTGGCGGACTTGCCGGATCCCGACTCCCCGACGATCGCCAGCACCTCGCCGGCCCGCACCTGGTAGTTGAGCCCGACGGCGGCCGGGACCCATGCCTTGTCCACCCCGAAGTCGACGTAGAGGTCCCGGACCTCGAGCACGGGGGTGCCCGCGGCGTGGTTTGCGGTGGCGTGTTCGCTCATCTTGTCCTCGTTTCCTTCCGGAAGCTGTTCCGGCCCTGCGGTGGTGCGTCGGGGGTGGCCTGTGGGATTGCGGGTGGGGTTGCGGGCGTGCGCTGCGCTCGGATTGCGAGGCCAAGCGGCAAAGCTGGAACGATGGGGTCATGCCAGCGCCGAACAGCAGCTCCGAAGACTTCGTATTCCGTCCCCGGGGGCCCCGCGTCCTGGCCGCGCTGCTCGGCGGCGGAGCCTTGGCCGGCGCCGCGACGGTGGTCCTGGGCGCCGGTCCCGGGGGCTGGCCGGCGGCGGTTCCGCTGCTGCTTCTGGCGTACCTGGCCTGGTGGCTGTTCTGGTTCCCGTCCGTCACCGTCGGCGGCAACGGCGTGCGCCTGGTCAATCCGGCCTCCACCGTGTCCATCCCGTGGGCGGCGATCGTGGACGTGGACACCAAGTACGCCCTCACCGTGGTGACGCCCAAACGCCGCTACGGCGCCTGGGCCGCGCCGGCTCCGGGCTCCAGCGCCGCGCTCCGGGAGGCGCGCCGCACCGCCCGCGACGAACGGCGCGACGCCGGCGGCCGCCGCTACGTCAGCGTCCGCCCGGGCGATGTGGCCGGCACCGATTCGGGAACGGTCGCGGGCCAGGTCCGCCGGCGCCTCCAGGCGCTCGCCGAGCAGGGCCTGCTCGACGGCGGCGCGGCGGAAGCCGCCGTCGTACGCCGCCAATGGCATGGTGCCCATCTGCTCGCCTTCTTCCTGCTGCTGGCGCTGAGCCTGCTGCTGCCGTCCTACCTGCTCTGACCGGCTCCGGCCGTGCCGGTGCCGGATCAGCGCGCTGCATTCAGTGGGCTGTATTCAACGCGCCTGGCCCGGGACCGCGGCGGGCGGGACGGGGTCGCCGTCCCGGTCCGCGGCCGGCCGCAACGCGGTGTCGGGTGCGGCCGCCGGCACGGGAGCTCCGGCCGTCCCCGACGGTCCGCGGGTGCCGCGGTCCTTGGCGCGCTTGGCGTTGAACTTCTTCTGGCGGGGGTCGAACGCATCGCGCAGGCCGTCGCCGATGAAGTTGATGCACAGGCAGATCGCCACGATGAACAGGCCCGGGAACCAGAACAGCCACGGGCGGGTGGTGAACGCCGCCTGGTTGTCCGAGATCAGCGAACCCAGCGAGACGTCCGGCGCCTTCACGCCCAGGCCCAGGTAGGACAGCGCGGTTTCGAGCAGGATCGCCGAGGACATCATCAGGGTGACGTTCACGATGATCACGCCCACCGCGTTGGGCAGGATGTGCTTGAAGATGATGCGGGTGTTCGAAGCCCCGGCGATCCGGGCCGCGTCGACGAATTCGCGTTCGCGCAGGCTGAGGAACTCCCCACGCACCAGGCGGGCCAGGCCCGTCCAGATGGCCAGGCCGATGAATGCGCCCAGGGCGATCGTGGCGAGGTTGCCGGCCACCGAGGAGCCGGCGATGCGGCCAAGGACAGCGGCCAGGATAAGCACCGGAATGATGATGATGACGTCGACCAGGCGCATCAGCGCGGACTCGACCCATCCGCGGAAGTACCCGGAGACGGCCCCGACGACGACGCCGATGGCGCCGGCCACCAGGCCGATCACGAACATGATCATGATGGACTGCTGGGTGCCGCGCATGGTCATCGCGAAGTAGTCGCGTCCGATGCGGTCCTGCCCGAACGGGTGCTCGCCCCAGTTGAACAGGCTCTGGAAGGTCGGCGCCCCGTCGTTGACGGTGGGGCTGAACTCGGTGTGGTTGTACTTCCACCAGCCCGGGATCCCGGCGAAGCCGATCGAGCTGAAGGCCAGGATCACGATGAGCGCGAACACGGCCAGCGAGATCACGGCCGGGGTGTTGCCGAAGAACCGCTTGCGGACGATCGCGCCCTGGGACAGGCCCTTGGTTTCGGGAGTGTTGTTGGTGCTCATGCTTTCACCCTCACGCGCGGGTCGAGGACGGAGTAGGCCAGGTCGGCGACCAGGTTGAAGACCATGGCCACGATGCCGGTGACCAGGAAGACGCCCATCACCGGGTTCGGGTCCGGGATCGGGATCAGGGAGTCCACGAACAGGGCGCCCATGCCGGTGAAGGAGAACACCTTTTCGGTGATGACGGCCCCGCCGAGCAGGGCGCCGATGTCGAAGGCGACCAGCGTCGCCAGCGGGATCAGGGCGTTGCGGAACGCGTGGCGCATGACCACGGTGCGTTCGGGCAGTCCCTTGGCCCGGGCGGTGCGGATGTAGTCCTGCTGCATGATCTCCAGCATGGACGCGCGCGAGTAGCGGGAGTAGCTGGCCAGGGAGACCAGCAGCAGCGCCACGGTGGGCAGGAGCAGGTGGGTGAACGTGTCGATGTTCTGGATCCACCAGTTGCCCTCCAGGTTCGGGGTGGCCGAGCCGATGGTGGCGATCGGACGCCCGCGGATCCGGGAGTTGGAGACGTAGTTGGGCCACTCGATCATGAACCGGTCCAGCACGACGAGGCCTGCCATGAAGAACGCGGTCAGGCCGGCGGCCCGCATGGATTGGCCGCGGTCGTAGCCGCCCATGAGCCAGCCGACGGCGCAGCCGACCAGGACGGCCACCACGGCGCCGGCGACGATCTGCCACGTGCCGAAACCGCCGAAGACCGGGTTGAGCACGTAGTAGGAGACCAGGCCCAGCGGCACCATGATCAGCGCCGAGTAGAGGGCCTTGCGGTTGCGCACCCCGGCGGTCAGCTGGGTGGCCAGGAACGCGGTGGCGGTGCCGAAGACCACCAGCAGGACCGGTCCGAGGCCGGGCGTGGCGAACCATTTGGTGGCGGAGAGCACCAGCATCAGGGCCGCCGTCGCCCCGGCGCCGAGGACAAAGCCGACGCTGCGGCGCTTAAGGGTCCCGCTCATGAAAAGGACGGCGACCACTCCCATGAGCAGGGACGTCAGCGCGATCGACCAGGGGCTGAACACCGGGTCGACGAGGAAGTCGTTGAACTGGATGGCGCCGAACTCCTTGAGCAGGACCGCCACCCAGAAGATCGGCAGGGAGAAGAACAGGAAGGCCATGAAGGTGACCGAGTAGTCCAGCGAGCTGTACTGGCGCAGGCCGGTGACGATGCCCAGGGTGATGCCCACCACGATCGCCAGCACGGTGGCTCCGGTGACCAGCAGGATCGTCTGGCCCATCGCCCGGCCCAGCGCCTCGGTGACCGGCTCGCCATGCAGGGTGGAGCCGAGGTCGCAACTGTTGGCCAGCGGGACCAGGCATTGCACCGCGCCGCCAAGCCACTTGAAGTAGCGGACCGGGGCGGCCGTGTTGAGGTCCAGCAGGTCCGTCCGCTGCCGGATCAGCTCCTCCTTGTTCGGGGCGTTGCTGTCCCGCAGGTCCGACAAGGGGTCCCCCGCCATGGCGGTGAGCTGGTAAACGATGAACGATGCGCCGAAGAGGATGAGCACGGCGGTGACAAGGCGCCGAACGATGTAGGTCACCATAGATAAAACCTTTGATTGAACGGTCCGGGGGTTCCCCGGCGCCTGGTCGCGGCGGCCCGAAACCAAGGGGCGCCGGAACCGATGTTCCGGTCCCGGCGCCCACTCAGGCGGTTTGGGGCCTGGGTTCGCAACGGACTAGCTGTTGACGGTCCAGTCCCAGAAGTTCCACCACACGCCGGTCTGGTTCGGCATGTATTCCACCCCGCCGATCTTGGCGGAGTGCGCCTCGACTCCGACCGACTGGAACAGCGGCAGGCCGTAGTAGTCGTCGAAGATGAGCTTGTCGATCTTGGTCTGCAGTTCGGTCTGCTTGGCCCGGTCGGTGGTGACGATCAGCTCGTCCATCAGGGCGTCGGCCTCGGGGCTGTTGAAGCCGCTGAAGTTGGAGGCGGAGTCCGAGCCGAACAGCTGCGGCACGCCGTTGACGCCCACGCCCGGGGAGGTCCAGCCGAAGATGGAGGCGTCGTAGTTTCCGCTGCCCAGGGCGGCGCTCCACTCGGTGGCGCCCAGGCCGCCGTCGACGACCTTGAAGCCGGCCTGGCTGGCGGACTCCGCGATCAGCGAGTAGGCGTCGACCCGGTTCGGGTTGTCCTTGTTGTACATGATCCGAACGGTCGGGGTGTCGCCGTCGAGCAGCTCCTTGGCCCCGTCGATGTCCGCCTTGGCGTAGTTGGCCGAGCCGTTGTTTGCGGCCGATGCCGCGTAGCCCTCGTTCGCCGGGACGAACAGCTGGGAATCCAGCGGCTTGGCCTCCGGGTCCAGGTCGCCGATGACCGAGGCGACGATCTGGTCGCGCGGGACCGTCTTCATGAAGGCCTCGCGCACGGCGGCGTCCTTGAACACGCCGCTGTGGTTGAGGTCCAGGTGGTCGTAGGCGAGCTGCTCGCCCCGCTGGACGACGACGGAGCTGCCCAGGGCCTCGAGCTGCTTGACCGTGTCGGAGGATGCCTGCGGGGCGATGATGTCCACTTCGCCGTTCTTCAGCGCGGCGACCTGGGCGGCCGAGTCGCCGATGGTGCGCACCACGATCTCGTCGACCTTGGCCTCCGGGCCCCAGTTGTAGGACTCGTTGCGCACCAGCGTGATGGACTGGTCGGCGACCACGTCGGACACGATGAACGGGCCGGAGGACAGGTACAGGTCCTTGTCCGCGGGCAGCGAGGTGGACTCGTAGCCGGTGTTCCAGAAGTCCGCGACGGCGCGCAGCTTCGCGTTCTCCTCGGCCGGGTTCTCGGGGTCGCCCTTCGGGGTCTCCTTGATGAGCTGCGTCAGCTCCTCCGGCGTCAGGCCGCCCTTCTCCGCCGCGACGTGGGCCGGGGTCAGGGAGGCGAAAGCGATCTCCCAGTCGGCGTACGGCTTGGAGTAGCTCAGGGTGATCGACTGGTTGTCCTCGGACACCTCCGGAAGGGAGGTCAGGGCCAGCCCCTCGGTGGTGCCCGCGTAGTCGAAGTAGGCGTTGCCCTCGGTGGGCTTGCCGGTCTCCGGGTCGGGCGCCGAGCCGTCGTTGAAGTAGGCCGATTCGATGGCCCACCAGAAGAGCATGTCGTCGGCATCGATCTGGGTCCCGTCCGACCAGGTGACGCCCGGGTTGATCGTGTACTTGACCTTCAGCGGGTTCTCGGAGAGGACCTCGTAGGTGCCGAACTTCTCGTTCTTGACGATGTTCAGGCCGTTGTCGATGTAGTTGAAGTTCGAGCCCGTGGCGTACGCGATCTTCGCGTTGATGTCGCTGTTGCCGTCGGCGGTGCTCGAGTTGAACGAGCTGAACCCGTTCACCTCCACGACGCGGACCTCTCCGCCGCCCGCGGCGGCGGGCGACGACGTCGTGGTGCCTGTGTTGGCCGAGCAGGCGCTCAGGGCCAGGGCGGCTACGGCGCCCAGCGCGACAGCCTTGGAAATACGCTTCAGACGCATTCCGCCTCCTTGATTCTTAGGTGCGATAACGGCCCGGTCCCCACGCCCAGCCACGGCGCGGCACGGGCCCCGCCGTATATGCAATGCACTCTAATCGCCATGGGATCGGGTGGATATAAAAAATTTGCTTCAGACTCGAATGTTACCGACTCGTAACCACGAGTGGCCGGTGTCATATTCACCCCGCGCTTCCCCGTGCCGGTGCCGATCCCGGGGGGATCAACGGCGCGGCCCCGCGTAAGAAAACGTGCTGCCGCGCACGCGTGAAGCACTTCTTCCGCCGGGATGTCCCGGGCGCGCCGCATGCCGCCGGCCGGCCCGCTCCCCCGCGGCGATTGCGGCACCCGGGACAGCGGCACCGGTCTTCCCCGCGGGGACGCCGGGGTCTACCCTCAGGGCACGCCCGCTTGGGTCTTCATCACTCAGCCTCTGGGAACGGAGAAGAACAATGAGCATCATCGCTTGGATCGTCCTGGGCCTCATCGCCGGAGCCATCGCCAAGGCCATCCTGCCCGGCCCGGGCGGCCTGCTCGGCACGCTCGTCGTCGGAGTGGTCGGGGCACTGCTGGGCGGCTGGCTCGGATCGGCCATCTTCGGCATCGGTCTGGAGGACATCTGGTCGCTCCAGACCTGGCTCGTCGCCATCGTCGGCGCCGTCGTCGTCCTCTTCATCTGGGGGCTGATCGTCAGACGGCGCGCCTGAGGGCTCGCACCCGGCCACTGCGCCGCAACCAAGACCCAACCAAAACAAGGGATCCCACCCGGCCATTCGCGGCCCGGTGGGGTCCCTTGGGGTGAGGGTCCGCGGCTCTACGTTGAAACGGAACTCCGCCACGTTCCGTAGCCGAGCAACCTCTGCCGCGCCGGGTGTTACTCCTCGATGGCTTCCTCGTTGCCGGTCTTTGGCCCGCCGGCCATGTGCGGCTCGCCGCGCTTCTTCGATTTGAACAATCCTGCGACACTCTCGCCCACCGAACCCGCCTTACCGGCGATGGCGCCGCCGACACCCTTGACCTTGGTGAGCGCCTGCGGCTCATCCGGGATCCCGTCCCCGTCGATGTCCACGCTCCGGAACGAGCGCGTCACCGTGCCGGCCGCGCTCGCTACGCCGGCGCCCACTGCGACAGCGCCCGTCGCGACGCCTCCCCCGACTGCGCCGGCAGTGCCAGCGATCCAGCTGCCCGTCACCTTCGCTGCGTCCTCCAAAGCAGCGAGAGCCCGGTTCGATTCGACCTCGCCGTCATCGGCGTCAGGCTTCGCCTTCGGAATGACGGCCAAATGGGCCGGGAACTCGTCCGGGGCATCGGGGAATGCGGCCCGTGCCGCGACGATGACGTCGCGACCGAACACGAAGCGCGTAACCCCTCCCGCCAAGGCCCCAACTCCGTATTCGATCGTTGCCTGCTGCTTGCCACTCAAGTTCTCGCGCACGGTGTCCAGCTGACCCGTCTGCATGGTCCGAACCAAACTCTGCGCTGCTCCTCCAGGGAGTGTGTCGGCGAGCGTGCTCGCCCAGTGCGACCAGTCCGTACGGCCAGCAGCGATCCTGTTGCCGACGCCGACGACACCTTCGGAAGACGCGTTCGAGAGGTCCGCAGCCATCGTCGCGATCTGCTGCTGGCTAACGCGCTCGTTCGAGAGGCCGTAGACGAGGGCGTGAGCCTGGTCCTGGTCGAGGTCCATTCCGTGAATGTCGGCTATTGCAAGCCCGAAGATCGCGGTGAGCTCGAACTGCAGTTGCTCATCCCCCGCAGGGAGGAGCGCCGCGGCTCGCTGTGCACCGTTCTTCGCGGTGCCCAGCGCCACGTTTTTCGCGGCAAGTTTCGCAGCTTCCTTGGCGGCAAGTTTCGCAGTTTCCTTGGCGGTCTTCTTGGCCGCCTGCTGGCCCGCGCTCTTGACACCGGCCGCCGCGGCCCCGACTCCTGGAATCATCGCGATACCGATATCGGCCGCGATCGCGCCGGCGGTGATGAGGGCACCAGCAGTGGTGATCGAAGTGCCATAGTGGCGTTCGAGCATCCGGATCACCTCAGCGGGGGTTGCGTCCGGATTCCGGCGGCGGATCCTTATGACGTACTTGCGAGCGATCGAGTGACGAGCGCTGACCGCCTTCGCAATGTCACGCGCTGCGTCCTCGTCGACGAGCTCCGCCTCCATCGTGATGGTCTCGAAATCGGCCATCGATTGCTCCCCGCTAGTTGTATCTCACCGGAGATTGTGAACAGGCCTGCTGGGTGAGGGTCCACGATGCCGCTGTGGACCCTAGGGCGACTGCAATCGTGGATCAAGGCCGGGTAGGTCGCGGCGCGCTCAGACTCCATGGACAAGCTGATTCCCACCGGCTAATACGAAAACCGGCCCCGAACCTCCCGAAGCAGGCGGAACCGGTCATGTTGGGGCGTACTGCCTCACCGATCAGTGAGACAGCACGCCGCTGAGCAGCATCGCATGTACACCGAGCCAGGCGGCGAAGGCGACCGGGCCCTCTACCTGGTGGCGATGCTTGCCGCCCTCGGCGACGGCGTACGCACCGGGGCAGTCGGCCACGCTGAGGTCCGGGTGAACGTGGAGTCGACCGCCGCGACCTGGTGTGGGGCCGGCGGCGTGGGCGATCGCTGAGGCCGACTCCCCCGCCCCACACCACGGTTCGGGTGGCGATGGCGGTGTCGTCGTCCGGCTCCACCTTGTCGGGGTGGACGGCGGTGACGCCGACGCCAAGCCGGACGTCGACGCCGGCCGCGGTCAGCTTGTCCAGCGCATAGCCGTGGGCCTTGTCGGAGAACTGTCCGAGCAGGGCGCGGCCCTGGTCGACCAGAGTGATCTTGCGAGCACGTCGGCGGTCAGCACCCTGACCGTGGCGTGGTTCTTGAAGATGGTCCGGTGGGGGCGGGCGATGTCCTCGGCGGGCAGCCGGCAGCCGGCTACCTGGTACAACAACGGCTGGAATTGGTTGTAGTCGTTGCGGTCGAACAGCGTGACCTCGATCCCGTTGTCCCCGAGCTCCAGCGCACAGCCCGCCCCGGCCAGCCCGCCACCGAGCACCAGAACTCGCTCAGTTGTTATCCGACCTGCCCTCGCCCACCCTCCAGTCGATACCCCGGTCAACGGCTCGCTTGCTTGCCACCTCGTCAGTGAAGTCAGGCACGGTCGGCCCCGGAGCCCCGGTCGGGCTCGTCGTCGACGCCTTCTTCGGGAAGCAGTCCGCGCTGGTCGAGCACGTACAACAAGATGAAGGCCGGCACGATCAACAGCACGGCGAGACCGGCCGCGACCAGCACGGCCGTGATCGTGCCCGACGGCGCAGCGGCCGCCGAGACCGTGAGCGTTTCGGGCAGCAGGTAGTCCCACTGTGCGACGCCCCAGGCCAGCACGAGGGCGCCGGCCGCGGCGATCGCAGCCAGCCGCCCTCCGCGGTGGGGTCGGCCTCGGAGCAGGAAAAGCGCGCCGAGCCCGGCGACCGCCGAGATGATCACCAGCGGCAGGGCGCGTGAGGTGAGTCCTCCGAAGACGTAGCTGGCTTCGCTGCGTACGACGAAGAGACCGACGAGCGCGACGGCTCCAGCCACGGCCCCAGCCGCCACGGCGCGGACGCGGAAGTAGCCGACCATCGCCTCGTCGGAGAGGCGACGGGCATCCCAGGTGAGCAGCACCGCGGCGACGTAGGCCGTCACGGATACGGCGAGCAGACCCATGACGACCGACGTCGGGTTGACCCAGCTGTGCAGCGGATCGCCCGCCCGACCGCCGGCCGGAACCTGGCCGGATGCGATGCCTCCCGCGATGGCGCCGAAGCTGTAGGGCACCAGCACCGAGGAGACGGCGAAGATGGCGCCGAAGCTGCGGCGGGCTCGCTGCCGAAACACCGCCTTCCCGAAGGCGAAGCTGGCACCGCGCAGGACGATGCCGAGGGCCGCCACGGTGAGGGGCACGAACATGGTCAAGGTGATCGACGCGTAGGCCTCGGAGAAACACGTCCAGAGCACGACGAAGATGAAGATCAGCCACACGTGGTTCGCTTCCCACACGGGCCCGATCGAGTGGTCGATTACCTCGCGCGGCCGTTCCCCACGCCGCGCGCCACCAGCGGTCAGGTCCCAGAAGCCGGCACCGAAGTCAGCGCCGCCGAAGATCGCGTAGATGGTGATGGCAGCGAACAAGAGCAGGGCTGCGGCGGTATCCATGGGTGACCCCTAGGTCTCTTTCGCCGGCTCGCGCGGTCCGTACGGGGAGTCTGTCTCCTCGAATCGTCGTGCCTCACGGTAGCGACGATTCATCCCGCGCAGGACGAGGATTGTGGTGACGCCCAGCCCGATATAGAGGATCGTGACCGCGATGAAGGTGATCCAGACTCCGGTGTTGGTGGTCGCGGCGTCCTCCACCCGCATCTTGTTGTAGACGATCCACGGCTGACGTCCGACCTCGCTCACGATCCAGCCCGCCTCCATCGCCAGGACGGCGAGGGGTCCGGCGGCGACGGCACAGCGCAGGAACCACTTGCTGCGAGGCATGTCTCGTCGGAAGATCCACGATGCCCAGTACCACAGCGTCAGCAGGAACAGGGCAGTGCCGACGCCGACCATGATGTCCCAAGCGAGATGGACGACGTTCACCTGGCGGTTCGTCGGCCGCTCATCGGCGGGTACAGTGTCGAGCCCCTGCACGACGGTCGCCCGGCCAGTGCTGGGGTCCGACAACCACGAGGCGAGCCCGGGGATGGGGACACCGCCCACCACTTGTCCTTCTGAGTTGAGATGGCCGAGCAGCGTCTCGGGCACGTCACTGCTGGTCGTCGGCACCATCTCGATGGCGGCGAACTTGACCGGCTGGTTGCTATAGACCCAGCGAGCCAGACCGTCACCGACCCCCATCTGCACCGGGACGGCGATGGCAGCCACAGTGAAGGCGATGAGAAAGCCGAGCCTGTGGTAGCGGTCCCGCCGCCCGCGCAGCATCGCCGTCGCGTAGACCATGGCCACCAGGAAGCCGCCGACCAGGTAGGCCGCAATCACCATGTGCGCCGCCATCAGCGGCATCGCCCCGTTGAAGATCACCCCGAGCGGGTCCACCGCCACGACGTTCCCGGCGGTGTCCAGGGTGACCCCTTCGGGGGAGTTCATCCACGCGTTGGCGGCCACCACCGAAACGCTGCCGAAGATGCCGGCGACGGCGATCGGGACACCGGTCCAGAAGTGGGTCCAGGGCTTGAGTCGCCGCCAGCCGAAGATGTAGATCGAGATGAAAACGGCCTCGAGAAAGAAGAAGAGACCCTCGAACGCGAAAGGCACGCCGAACGCCTCGCCCCAGTGACCCATGAACTGAGGCCACAGCAGGCCGAACTCGAAGGAGAGAACCGTTCCGGTGACGGCGCCGACCGCGAAGGTGACCGCCATGTACTTCGACCAGCGCTGCGCGAGCCGGATGGCGTCAGCGTCGGCCCGCCTGATGCCTCGATAGTTGGCGATCAGCGCCATCACCGACCAGGACACGCCGAGTGGCACCAAGATGATGTGGAAGGCCAGCGTGAACGCCATCTGTGCTCGAGCCCACGGAACCGGGTTCACCTCCATCACGGGGATGAGGACGTCCGCGAACAGCGTCATGCCGCACCCCTTCCCGCGAGATTGACAGCTGCCATGGCGACCCGGGGATTAGCCAAGGCGTTCGGTGAGGTGGTCGCCGACCCGCAGGGCGTTGGCGATTGCGGTCAGGGACGGGTTCACGGCGCCGATGCTGGGGAAGAAGCTGGTGTCGACGACGTAGAGGTTGTCCAGGTCGTGGGCTTTGCAGTTCACGTCGAGAGCGCTGGTTGCGCGGTCTCGGCCGAAACGGACGGTGCCTGCTTGGTGCGCGGTGGCGCCGATCGGCATGCTCTTGTACATGTAGAGGCTCCGGTCCAGCAGACGATGCTCGTGCATGCCCAGCTTGCCGAGCATGCCGTCGAGTTTGTGGCGCAGCCGCTTTACTCCTTCGACGTTGTTCTTCTCATCGATGCTGAGGTGGATGGCGTCGTTCGCGTCAAGCGTGACGCGATTGTCGGGCTGCGGTAGGTCTTCGCCGCAGAGCCAGAAGTCGACGGCGTGGTGCGCCAGCACCTCGAAGGGCAGGTCCGGAGAGATCTTGCCGGCCCATCGCGGCGACTGCGCGCGGATCTCCTCGTCGTCGGACTTGCCGAGCATCTGGATACCGCCGAGCGGATAGTCCCAGTCGTCGGATCCCAGATACCAGTCGTTCATCGCCAGCGTCTTCTGGAACAGCGTGGGGTTGGGCTCCCGGGAAACGGTCATCAGCGCGATGTTGTTGTGCCGCATGTAGTGCCGGCCGACCACTCCGGAGCTGTTGGCCAGCCCGTCGGGGTGGCGGTCTTGGCGAGATCTGAGCAGCAGGGCGGCGGAGTTCACCGCGCCGCAGGCGACGACCACGATGTCGCCGGTGAATCTGGTCTCGGTGCCGTCGTCCAAGGTGGTGACGACCCCGGTGACGCTGTGTCCTGAGGCGTCGGTTTCCAGGCGCTGCACTTGGGCGCCGGTGACCAGCGTGACGTTGTCCCGGGAGAGCACCGGATCCACGCAGATGACTTGCGAGTCCGATTTTGCGTTCAGCAGGCATGGGAAGCCATCGACCCGGTCGCAGCGGATGCACGCACTTGCCCGTGCCGCCCGTCCAGGTTCGACCTCCTGGAGGTTGACGCCGATCGGGAGGTGGAAGGGGTGCAGCCCGAGCTTCTCCAGGTCGTCGTTCAACTGCTGGATGCGGGGTTCGTGGGATACCGGAGGGTGGGCGTACTGCGCGCTGGCATGGCCTTCGCTCGGGTCCTCGCCGTGCTGACCGTGCACCAGGTAGAGATGTTCGGCTTGGGTGTAGTAGGGCTCCAGGTCGTCGTAGGAGATCGGCCAGGCCGGTGAAATTCCGCCATGATGGCGTAGCTCGCCAAAGTCCTCCGGACGGAGGCGGAACAGTGCCGCGCCGTAGAACTTGGTGTTCCCGCCGACGTAGTAGTTGACCTCGGGCTGGAACTCGCGGCCGTGCCGGTCGTACCACAGCTCTTTCGCAAGGTACTTTCCGCGGACGAACACCGCCTCGGTCTGCCAGTTGTCGCGCTCGCGCGGCAGGAACGGACCTCGCTCCAGCCAGAGCACCTTCGCCCCGTTCGTAGCAAGCCGGTGGCCGAGCGTCCCGCCCCCGGCTCCCGTCCCGATGATGACAACGTCATAGTGCTGGCCGTCTGTCATGCCGGAGCCTCCTGGAGCGGGTTCTCGGACCTACCGATGCTGCCTCTAGACATTGATCCTGTCCCCCGGGGCGGACGGCGTCATCACCCGAAGTAGGTGATGACGGGGATCGGGAGGCGGTGGTTGGCTCTGATAGAAGCCGGTCTGCGTCAGCTCCGGCACGGAGGCCACGAGCAGATTCATTTGCCGGTAGAGGGTCGATCACGTCGAGGAGATGCCATGACAGCAACGATGGATGGCCGAACCGCGGCTGGGCGTGGCCAGCCGGCTAGCGCTGGCCAGGGTTCCGCCGATGTGTTCGTGGTGTTCGGGATCACCGGCGACCTGGCCAGGGTAATGACGTTCAGATCGTTGTATCGGCTGGAGCGGCGGGGTTTGTTGCAGTGTCCGATCGTCGGGGTGGCCGTCGATGATTGGACGGTTGACCAGTTGGTGGAACGGGCCCGGGTGTCGATCGAGGGCACTGGGGAGGTGATCGACGCCGCCGTCTTCGGCCGTTTCGCGGCCCGGCTGTCCTATGTGCAGGGCGATTTCGGCGACGCAGCGACCTATGGGCGGATCGCCGAGGCGATCAAGGGCGCCGACAGCCCTGTGTTCTACCTCGAAGTCCCACCCTTCCTGTTCGGCACAGTCGTCAAGGGCCTGGCCCGGGCCGGCCTGACCGCGACGGGGCGGGTGGTGGTGGAGAAGCCGTTCGGGAGCGACCGAGCCTCGGCTCGCGCCCTGGCAGAGGAGTTGCACCAGTTCCTCGACGAGTCGCAGTTGTACCGGATCGACCACTACCTGGGGAAGATGGGCCTGGAGGAGATCCTTTACCTGCGGTTCGCCAACACGATGCTTGAGCCGATCTGGAACCGGAACTATGTCGAATGCGTGCAGATCACGATGGCCGAGGACTTCGGCGTCGAGGACCGTGGCCACTTCTACGATCCCGTCGGTGCGCTGCGCGACGTGGTGGTCAATCACCTCATGCAGGTCGTGTCCGCGGCCGCAATGGAGCCACCGTCTGGGGGCGATCCGCAAACGATCAAGGACTCGCAGGTCGCTTTGTTCCGCTCGGTCTCCGAGGCCGATCCTATCCACTACGTCCGCGGCCAGTACGAGGGTTACCGGAGCATCAACGGCGTGGCCGCGGATTCGACGACGGAGACGTACGCCGCGTTGCGGCTCGACATCGACAATTGGCGCTGGTCGGGGGTGCCGTTCTTCATTCGGACCGGCAAGAAGCTTCCGGTCACTCAGACCGAGCTTCGGTTGGTGTTCAAGCACCCGCCCCGGCTCGGCTTCAACTTCGGATCCGATCGCCGGCCAGAGCCCAACCAGATCGTCATCAAGCTTGATCCGTCGACCGGCGTCAGGCTCACGGTCGAGGCTCTACGTGCGGACACGGTCGGCCCCGGCGCCATCGGTCTCGACATGGAGTTCGCCGATGAAGGGGGCGAGGGGCCGACTCCGTACGAGGTGTTGCTCCAGGCGGCGATGGTCGGGAAGCATACGCGGTTCACCCGCCAGGACGCGATCGAGGAGACGTGGCGGATCATGCAGCCACTCCTGGATGCGCCGCCACCGGTGCACAGCTACACGCCCGGGTCTTGGGGTCCGGCAGCTGCAGATGAACTGACCTCCGACTACACCGGTTGGCACCGGCCCTGGGCGGCGTCATAAGTCCCAACGCTCCGCGGCAGGCCACCGAGCAGAGCGCTGCCGCGCCCTCCCCGTTCCCGCCAATCACAGACTGTGCCTTCCTATCGAACTGCCACACGGGCGCCCTCATCGCGCCCGACGGAGGCGTCGGCTGGCTCTGCGTCCCGCGTTTCGACTCACTGCTCACCCCTGCCACCGTATAGAGCGTTCGCGAGGTCACCTAACGGCATCTGAAGCCTGTTGGCGATGGGCCTTTCCGACGCGGGCCCGGGACGGCAAAGAACCCCAACCGGCCCGTTGGCCAGCTGGGGTTCTTGTGTCGCGGGATTCATCTGGTCTGGCCGCAAGGGGCGGGACTAGACGTTGAAGCGGAACTCCACCCACGTTCCGTAGCGGAACACCGTGTGAAACGGTGGCGGGCCGGGCTCCAGAGACTCCGGAGCCCGGCTCGTCTCTCCCTCAGGCGCGCTCGATAGGGAACCAGAGTTCGCACGTCGCCGTACTGAAGTCCGGGGCACGGTCGAGCACTGAGACGATCGACGGACCAGGGCGCAGCCTCCACGGGTTGGAGGGGAACCACTCTGTCACGGACGCCGCGTACGCCTCTTGCAGGGCAGTCGGATGCGAACCGGAGGTGCGAAATACCACCCACGCCCCGGCGTCGACCTCGATCACGTCGAGGTCGTCGGGAACCTCGGCGTCGACGTCAACCGCCACGCCGTGCAGGTAGGTCAATTCACTGCCCTCGGCGTAGTCGGGGTCGACGCCAGCGCTGACCTGTAGCAGCCCCGCGGGCTCGGTGCCGCTGAGTTGCTTGAGGCGCTCGTGTTCGGAGACGGGCAGAGAAGCGATATGGCGCTGAATGTGCGGGTTGACACCCTCGTAGATCAGCGGCACGCGGACAGCGTGGCCGATCAGATGGAGGGTGGGTCGCTCGATGATGCGGGCATCCATAGGGTTGCTCCCTTCGACGGTCAGGCGGAACCTGAGTAGCGGTTGACTCCGAAGGGGGCCGCCATCACGGCGGACGTCGCCGTGACTTGCGCCGTGCACGGCACGGAAAGCTCGCCCGAAGGCCTCGGTCGAGCCGTATCCGTAACGCACGGCGATCGTGAGCAGATCCTCATCCCCGATCACGTCAGCCGCAGCGACCGTCATGCGCCGCCGCCGCACGTAGTCGGACACCGGCATGCCGGCCAGTGACGAGAACATGCGACGCGCATGATAGCCCGTTGTTCCCATCGCTGCTGCGAGTTCGTCGACGTTTAGGTCTTCACCGAGGCGCTGCTCGATCTCGTCGACGAGGCGGTTGAGGATCTCAATCACGGTCGCCCCCCTTCGCCTCCCACTCTTATCGACGCAGGGGCGCTCCGCCCGACTTCTCCGGTTCGATTCTGTCGGAAGAGGACAGCCTGCACCCGTGAGCATAAAGCGTTGGGGCACACCGATCACAGGGGCCGGTGTGCCCCAACGCGTCCGCAGTTCAGCGCACGCGAGCCAAAGCTCAAGCCGGTTGCGGCTAGACGTTGAAGCGGAACTCCACCACCACGTTCCGACGCCGATAACCATGAGCAGTAAGACGACTCCGGCCTGGCGGGATACAAGTAGTTAGAATCGCGACCACCAATCGGAGCTGACTTGAATCACTCGGGATGGCACGAAGAGGCCGGGCCTGTTCCTCTACAGAAGGCACTGCCGATTGTTCGGGATACGCTATCTTTTGGATAGCAGGGCCGCCGACCAAGAGCGCGCCAACGGCGGATCGGGGGCTACGTGTTTGAACTGCGATACGAGGAGTACCTGGACTGGCACGAGAGCGCACATAAGGCGTTTCTTAAGCCAGCGCTGGCCACAGCACTGCGGCTTGTCGAGGAGCTGCTTGACCATCGCATCGACTCAGTAGACCGCGGACGCTTTCGTATCTCCACAAGTCGAGTCAAGTCAGCGCAACGATCTTTCGCCAAGCTAAATCGCGAGAAGTATCTAAGCCAAATCGATGCACTGGACGACGTGCCCGGAGCGATTGACGATTTGGTGGGCCTTCGACTCATATGCAACAACCTCTCGGATATAAACACTTTCCAAGAGATCATCGGCGAACTGCCGATCGAAAGTCCCACAACAGCTCATTCACTGGCAGTGGAGCATGATTCGCATCGCGACTACTTCACCAGTCCGAAGCCGTCGGGATACCGCGCCTACCACGTAAATCTTGTCGTGCCCGTCCCGCATATGAAGGGAAACCGGCGCGTTCGGGTCGAGGTTCAAGCGCGAACATTGCTCCAAGATGGTTGGGGCGAATTGACTCACGAGGACACTTACAAGCCGGGTTCCACTGTGCCGGAGTGGATTCTAGGAATGTCACTTCGTATGGCGGAACTGTTGGCTGCCGTAGATAACATCGCCCAGGATCTCCGGACCGGCCTAGACGTCGAGGCGCAACGCTCAGTGCGCGAAGTCGATCCTCAGCCGTCCGAAGCAGCGGTCGCCTTCGTCGCGAGTGGGCCCGACGCAGTAGTCATACCCACTCCGCGTGAGGACGCCTCCTCCGGATCTCCATGGCATGACGGGACTGGCAGAGTTCCGAACCGCGATCAAGCCGCGGAGATAGAAGCAGCGCTCATCAGTGAGACTGCGGCTGCGGTTCGCAGACTAAGAAAGCCTCTTGCACTGGCTGTCCTATCCCAGCAACTAACGCTCGTATTCGGCACGGAGATCACCCGTGTGTGGGCAAACTTCGGAGGATTCAAACGCTTCCTTGAGTCTGTGGTTCCGGAGGCTAAGTTGTCTGGGCCAACCCCCGGGTATATTCATCCTCCGAACACTCCGATACCCGACGGATGGACGACGGAGGACACGGGTACCGGAGTCGTACCAGAGATAACACGAGAACTCCGAACTTATGACAAAGCGCTGCCCCTCATTGGCCCCGAGAGGGTCGACCAGGTGATTGTGGCGGTCGCGAACGTGTTGCAATCCCTCGAGCTGCGCCATGCCTCCGCGAGCAACCTCTCCGCGTCGGAGATCGACACCCTAGCTCGCCAGGCACGTTCTGATGCCGAGAAGCGCGGTCAGTTGGTGGTACGCCCGCACGCAACATATGTACTGCAGGCGGCGAACCAAGCCGGACGGATTCTGCCAGCGACCAACGCGAATGACCTCCGCCACATTCTGCTCGATCGGATTCTCGCGATGGGCGAACTTAACGGTCTGATCAGCAAATCTTCTGACACTGAGCAGGAAGTCCGGGAATGGCTTGGCCTGGAGGCTGCACCTGCGCCCAATCAGAGGAGAAACTCCTGACACGATGACGAACAGCGCTGACCAACCGCGACGGCCAGTACCGTCGACGACTGGCGCATCGCCGACCTTGAGGCGGGAGGCCAGCGGGCCCGGTTTCTGGAAGTTTCAGCGACCGGGCCATCTGCGTCCGCACAGTCGAACGTCTACACACCCTGTGCGCTCAGGGATTGTCCCCGTCAGGGCAGTAAGCCGCGGCGCCATACCGCATCTTGGAAGAGGAGCTTGGCGCGCACCGCCTCCTGCGGCAATCGAGCCCCACCCGACAGAAGTGCTATTGCTGGCTTCTGCAGTGCCAGTGGGAGCCAAGTGCTAAGTGCAGCGGCCCGCTCCAGGCCGACGGAAGGCTGCCCATGCTGCGGCACTCCGGCCGCCAGTAACAGCCTGTACAGACCATCAGCTGGTCGGACCGGCGGCAGCCCTTGAGTGACTGCAAGTGCCGAGGCAGATGCGGGAAATCGCAGACCGTCAGCGTCTAGGTCACCGAAGTAGGTGACCGCACCGACGCCCGGCAAGTCCGCGATGGAGAGCACGGAGGATTCAAAGGCGGCTCCGGCACCCCACGCGACGTATCCGACGAGGCCAGGATCCGCGGTTAGAACACGGGCTAGGGTGTCGAAGGTGTCGGAATTCTCCACGACGAGCAGCACCGGGCCTTCCCCGACACGTCGATTGGCCAACGGTGGGCGGGCGCGGAACGTCCGCAGCAGGTCCAAGGTAAGTCTGCCGGGAGCGAACAGCGATGTCGAGAGCATCCGGTCCAACTGCTTTTCGTGCCCGAACAGCTCCAGCGATCGCTCACGCAGCGGGGTGACGTCGTCGTCACGGCCGCGGTCGCGCAACCAGCTATTAACTGCCTGCAGCAAGCTCACTTGGCCAACAGTTATCCTTGCCGCGGGTACCCAAGTCAGCTCAGGACGCCACGGCACAGCCTTAGCCAGGGCGGCGGCTGATTCGGTCGGTGCGGCGGCAGGCAATGTGACTCTGGTCGGCAGCGCGGGGGCGGCGGTCGTGTCGCGGCTCTTCGACGGCCTCAACACGCCGGCTGCAGCCAGCGCGTCGAGGGTGGCGGCAAGGTCCGCGCGCCGGGACGGCTGGGTGGCACCGGTCGGGTCAGCGGCAGCGAACAGCATCCATAGCTGCTCCAGCGGCACAGTGCGCGCCGGCCACTCCTCCAGCGCCGCGGCGAGCCTGCCGGCGCGAGGCGTCAGGTGCGTGAGTGCGCTGGTCACACCGGTCGCCGGTAGACTCGGGCGGCGGTGACGGTGCCCGGTGCGCCCGGGGCGTCGGGACGAGCCACAGAGGTGGCCTCCTCCGGGCTATACGGGTCCGGCAGGTGCCGGCGGACGACCTCGGCGACGCGGATGTGCTTGAGCCCAGCGCGCAAGTCGGCGTCGTTGCGCATCCGCACCCATAGCGGGAACGCCGACAGGGCGCGGTCGTCGAAAATGCCGGTGGTGTATATCAGCTGCACACCCAGCGCAGTCGCGACGCCCTGCTGGAGGTCCAGCAGGTACTCGGCGCTGGCCTTGCCGATCGGGTTGTCTAGGAACAGCACCCCGGAGTGCCGGATGCGTAGATGCCCGCGCTCGTTGGCGCGCAGCGCGGCCATCGTACAGTACAGCACGATGGCCGCGGTAAGCTCCTGCCCACCGGAGAACACCTCGTTCATCTGCTCGATCGACACCCGCTCGTCGCGCAGCACCGAGTCGGGTTTGAGGACCTCAGCGGTGAACCCCTTCGGGACTGCGGCTTCGACCGCGGCCAGAAGCAGCGCGAACCCGTCCCGCTTAGGTGCGCTGCCCCGCGCGGCGATGGCCGCGGCCATTGTGTCGACAACCTCGCCGACTCGGGCCGCGAGCAGGCTGGCGTCGGGATCGCTGAATCGGATACGGAGGAACTCCTTGCCGGTCCAGTCCCCCAGCCCCTCGGGCAGCTTCGACAGCCGGGTGGCGGTCCGGAGGGTCCTGAGGGCGCCGTCGACCAAGGCGGCAAGCCGGTCCACGATCAGCCGACGGTGACGGGCGGCGGACTCCAGGTCAGTGGTCAGGGATGCTAGCCGCTGGGCCAGGGAGTTGGCGAACTCTGCAGCGCGGGCGGCCAGGTGGTCGCGGTCCAAGGTGAGCAGGGAGCGGCGGGCGGTGTTGGTCATCGCCTCGAATCGGGTGTTGTTGGCAAACCGTTGCACATCATCGACCCGCCGACCGACCTCCGTGCGTGAGATAGCCTCCGCCCAGCGAGTCGTCCGCAGCTCGCGGCGGACGTCGGCGGCCCGGGAGGCGGCCTCTTCGACAGCCCTTGGGAACGGCGTTGCCTGGGAGGTGGGGAGGTCATCTTCGGCGACGTCTTCCAATAGGGTCTCCAGCGGGGTGGCGACCTCACCGAACGCGCGGGCCGCTTCAGTGGCCGTATCGAGGTGGCGCTGGAGGTCGGCGGCGTCCTCGCCGGCCCGGTCCAGCTCCTCCTGCGCGCGCCGTTGGTCGGCTTGGGCCGTGATGAGTAGCTCTCGGCCGTGGGCGACGTCGCAGGGGCGGCGGTCGTCGGGCAGGATGGTCCACACGTTGCGGTCGGCTTCGCCGGGGGTGGCGGCCTCCAGCTGGGTGCGGAGCTTGGCCGCCAGCGCAAGTGCCTCGTCGTGGGCGGTGGCGTGGCGGGTACGTTCCCTGTCTACGCGGGCAGCGGCGGTCGCCCGCCCGGCGGGGTCTGCTCCCTCGGGGCTGGCCAGCAGCTGCTCGGCGCGGGCGATGATCTCCGGCTTGTGCGCAGAGACCGCGGCGCGGGCCCGGGTGGCGGCGGCCTCGGCGATCTGCGCATCGATACGCAGGTCCTGGCCGACCTCGACGGCCCGGTACACCGCCAGCGCCGCCTCGTATGTGCTGCGGAGCTCGGCCAGCGGCTCGTCGGGCACGCCGGCGGCCACCTCTCCGGTGGAGGAGGTCACAGTGCCAAGTTCGGCGCGGTGCCGCTCGGCGCGGTCGCGGTCGTTCTCCGCGGCGCGCGCCGCTTCCTCCGCCAGCTCCAATTCCCGGTTGCGGTCCTCCGCCAGCCGGGTGGCGTCGGCCTCGGCGGTGGCGGTGGCCTCCTCTAACTCGGGCAGTCGGCGCTGCTGGTCGTCGACGTCGGCGACCTTTACGGCGAGTCGGCCCAGATCGCCGGCCCGATCGGCAGCGGATCGTTCGGCGTCGCGCAGCTCTGGCAGCGCGCCGGCCAGTTCCGCGCGGCGCTGCTCGGCGGCGGCCGCTGCCGCGGCGGCGGTGCGAGCCAGCTCCCCGGTCTTGCTGACCTCGGTGGCGGCCTCCTCCACGGCCGCGGTGAGCTCCTCGAGCCGACCGGGCGGGCACGTCCGCCGCCAAGCGGTCAGCTCGGCAAGCACGTCCCGCTGCGCGGCCAGCGCGGCCTCCCGGCTGGCGATCTCGACGCCGCGATCGGCCATCACCGGGCGCAGCTGCGCCCGCCGGCCGGCCGCCGCGTCCACGTCGAACAGTGCCGGCGTGGGCTCGACGACGAACTGCTCCCCAGCGCCGGTCGCCGCTGTGGCCGGCTGCAGGAGGCCGGCACCGGTGCCGACCGCGACCGCCGCGGCTGGCAGCAGCCGGGCCGCGGTCAGCGCCTCCCGGGCGGCGGGCAGCGCAGCCGCATCGACGAGCACCACCCCGTCGGCCAGCTCCGGATGGGCCTCCACCAGTCCGGCCCGGTCGGCCGCCGACACACTCTCGGCGAGGTAGCGCCAGCCGGCATGGGCAGCCACGCCGGCGCCACGGAGCACCGTGACTGCCGCATCGACCTCCGCCCGCGGCGGCAGCAGACCGCCGTCGCCGAGCGCGTCGAGCAGCCGCTGGTCATCCCGCTGGTCGTCCTTTACCGCGGCGACCGCGTCCTCGGCGGCGTCGATGTCGGCGCGCAGCGCGTCGATGACGGCCTCGGCGTTGGTGTCTAGGGTTGGGACATCGGCGGTTTCCAAGCCGAGGATCCGTAGCACCTGCTCCTGGCTGGCGAGGAGCCCGATGCGGTCGAGCATCTGCTGCAGGATCGTCTCGGCGGCCCGGTACTGGGCCTCGGCGCCGCGCAGGGCCTCGGCGGCCTCGGTGACATCCCGGCCCAGGGTGCGGGCGGCGCCCTCGGCGGTAGCGAGCTCCTCGCTGGCGACGCGGAGCCGCTCGGCGGCGGTAACCGCGGCGTCGACGGCCCGAGCGGCCGCCTCCGACACGGCGGTTTCGGCGGTCAGAAGCCCGGCGGTGACCGCCTCGTCCATGGCGGCCCGAGCGGCGGCTAGGACCTGCCGCGCGACACGGACCTCACCGCGCCGCCGTTCGGCGGTCAGCAGCGCGGTGGTCCGCTTCCCGTCGATCTCGGCAGCGCGGTCCTTATGCGCCTGCGCCTGCTTGTCGTGCGCATCCAGCGCGGCCCGGGCCGCGGCCACCTCTGCCTGCAGCTTAGCCAGCAGCCGGGCAGCTGCCTCGTCGCGGGCGGCGAGTGCGGGGCGGGCGGCGTGTTCGGCCTCGGCCAGCTGGTGGGCGTACTCGGCGGCGCGGGCGGCGGTGCTATCGCGCTCCTCGACCAGATCGACCGTCGCCCACGCCACCAGCTCACCGACGGTGGTGTCCCTCGCCCGGCCAGCCGCCGCCTGCGCAGCTTCGGCGTCGGCAACCTGCAGGGCCAGGGTCTGCCGGCGGATCTCGTTGGTGACGTCGCGAGCCCGGTCCCGGTCGGCCACCCGGGCGCTGGCCGCGGCGGCGGCCCCGGTGTACTCGGCGCGCAGCTGGTCGACGGCGGCGTTCTCCGCGTCGGCGCGGGCCTGCACCGCGGCCAGCAGCCCGATCGCGGACCGTTCGGTGCCGCGCCGGGCGGCGGTGGCTTCGCCCAACACCCCGAACGCCTGCGCGGCCGGGGTGAGGGTGGCCACGGCGCCGGCGACAAACTCCTGCTCGAGCAGCAGCGCCTGCCGATCGCCGACGGTGGTGGCGTAGCTGTCGAAGTTCTCCGCGGTGGTGGCCGCATCCTGCGCGTCAAGCACGGTGCGCAGCAGCCATTCGACGAAGTCCTTGCTGGACTTGAACTTGAACGCGCTGGCCGCGTCGCCCTCGTCGGCGTTCATCCGCCGCTGAATGGCGAACAAGTCCGGTTCGATGCCCAGCGCCCGCAGGTGCCCAGCCCAGTCCCCCACCTGGTCCCCGGCCCAGGTCAACTGGGTGGCCGGGGCGGTGCGGTCGAACTCGACTAGCAATTCGCGGAACCCGTCGAGGCGGACGTGGCGCCCGTCGCGGACGAATGGCAGGGTGTCCAGGCCCACCCCGTCGTGCGGGCGCAGCGCCCACCACGCCTCGGCCAGCCGGCTGCCGTCGGCGGCGCGGGTGCGGCGCCACTGCAACGTCTTGCCGGTGATCACCCGCTCACCGGTGCGCACGTGCATCCACTCCAAGGCTACGTGCGCGGGATCCTCGCCGAGGACGAACTTCTCCATCGTCGCGGCCGACCCGCCCACGGCATTGCGCCGGCCAGGCAGCACCACACTAAACAGCAGCCGCAGCAGCACGCTCTTCCCGCCCCCATTCTCCAGCATCAACAGGCTGTACGGGCTGGGCCGCCGCGGCAGGTCGGCGAACAGGTTGCCCTGGCCGACAACGGCGCCGGCGTCGGACAAATCCAGGGTGACATCGCTGAATCGGGCGCCGCGCGGCCCGACACTGAACAGCCGCATTCGGTTGAGCTCGTACATGGGCGCTCCTTATAGCGACTGGACGGTGGTGGCGTCCCAACCGACGGTGATGGTGCCGGCACCGTCACTGACCTCGGTGATGCCGAGCGACAGCAACTCCTCGAACATGACCGCGCCAGCCTCCCGGACCTGCGCCCGGTACCGCGGGGTGGTGCGGTAGGTGCCGCCGCGCTCCTCAGAGGTACGGACTAGCAACCCCTGGTCGGCGAGGAACGCCAGCGCCTTGCCAACGATGCCAATCGTGGAGCTGGACAGCTTGCGCCCGTCACCCGTGGTGCCGGTGCGGGCTCGGCGGGCATAGACCCGCCAGGCGGCCTGTATGTCCGGTTCGGCGGTGTCGGTGTCGGGCGTCTCGTCCCCGACGCGGTCGGCCAGCCGGATTGCGGCCTCCCTGACGAATGCGTCGACGCCTTCGACGGTGATCCGCCCGATGTAGGACTCGTCGGCTAGGTCGGCCGGGCGAGGGAAGGCCAGCGTGGCCGCGCCCAGGTGGGCCAGAGCATGCACGACCCGCTCGGCGGCCTTGCCCTCGCTGCTGGTCCGGCGGGCGTAGTCGGTCATCCGGATCGCGAACGCGCTGTCCTCGGTGGAGGCGACTACGATACCGGTGCGCTCGCTGACCCCCAGCACGACCAACTCCAGGCCGGCGGCGACGGCGTGCACGACGGCAGCGAAGTCGTCGTCGGCGCGGGCGCGGGCAACCAGCATGCGGTACTGCTCGTCCCGGGCGGGCAGCAGCTTGGGCCGCAGCCCGTACCCAATGAGCCGGGCGGCGTCGATGATCGTCTCGATGGCGCTGCTCATGCCGCACCCTCCTCGGCGTCGGGGATCAGCGCGGCGCGGGCGACGATGAGGTCGGACCCAGCGAACTCGCGGTCGCGCAGCGGCGTGCCGTCGTCGATGGCCATCAGCACACTGGTCGCGCCATGCCGGACGGCAGCGTGGATCTCCTGAGCGGCCAGCGCCAGTACCCGGACAACGACCAGCGACGGCAGCCACGGGTGAATCTCCCGTGCCTCCTCCAACAGCCCGGACAAACGCCGGGGCGCGTCCGGATCGAGGTCGAGAAGCTCGTCGAGCAGCTCATAGCATTCCCCGGGGAACGGCGGATCCGGTTCGACCTCGTCCAGCTCGGGTTCGGTGACCACGCCCCCGAGGACCTCCCGCTCGGCCGGCGGGGTAATTAGCCCGCACCACAGGTCCGACAGCCGCAACGCCGGCGGCACGATAGGACCAACGCTATGAACGAAAAATGCGCCGAGCACCACGTCCGCGGCGACGACGCTGATCCCCAGTGCGGGCACCAGCAGCTGGGCGTGCAGATCGAGAGTGGCGCCGGCCCGGGTGGGGATGAACGTCTGCCGGTCCTGCTCGGCGCGGAACCGGCGGCCGGCCAGTTGCACGGCGGCCTGCAGCTGCTCGTGGCGGCACAAGCACTCGCGGACGATCTCCACCAGCTGCGCGGCCTGCCGCTTGCGGTCAGCGGTGTCGGCGGCGTCCCGGATCTCGGTGATGTTGAGCAGGATGGCGTTCTCCGCCTTGTACCGGGCCTCGATGTGCCCGACGGCCTCGTCGAGGAACGCCGGCATCTCGGTCAGCCAGTCCACACTGCGCACGTCGCGGCCGGTGGCCTCCAGCTTTTGTCGGAGCATCTCGCCGTACTGGATGGTGCGGTAGCGGGCGGACTGCGCGGCGGCTTGGGCGTCGGAGAGCCGGCCGCGGCGGATGAGGGTGTCCAGACGGAGGTCCGCGGCGATCTGCGCGGACTCGATATCAACCTCCAGCGCACCGACGAGGACGTTGACCGCCTCATTGGTGGCCCGCAGGTAGATCTCCCCGTCGGTGCCGGGAACTTCCTCAAGCAGCTTGAAGTCGAACGCGTAGGTTCGGTACGCCCCGTCGCCGGTGGTCAGCCCGTACAGTGCGCGGAAGCCCCGATCGGCGGAACCGACGTTGATCAGGTTCTCCAGCACCCATCGAGCGACTTTGTGGTGCTCAGCCCCTGACCTGTCGGGCGACTGCTGGGCGGCCTGCTCAGCGAGATCGGCGGTGACCTGCTGCGGGTCGGCACCGGTGTCGAAGTCCATTGCCAGGGTGACCGAATCGATGGCGTGCAGCGCCAGCTCGCTCATCTGGTAGACAGTGAAATCCGCGGTCTGCACCTGCGCCTTGTGCGCGTCGAGGTCGTGCAACGGTGCCGTGCATGCCAGCGCCTTCACGCGCTGGGCAAACCCGACGTCGACAATTTTTGCGGCCACGAACAGCACCATAGACGATGCCTACGACGATTTGTAACGATCTGAGCGGCCAGGTCGCTCTCGACCGCCAGCATCTGTCTGGGCACCCAGGAACCAAGGCTGCACTTCCCCACACTTCCCCGTTACCTATTGGGATCGGAGGGAGCCTGTAAAGCCTTCCCGTTGCCCGCACTCCAAGTCCTCAAAAAAGATGGTTCTTTGCTCCCTCCACCCCCGGCACCTATCGTGACCGGACGGGACCATGCCGCCGGATCAGATCCCCCGTTACTTGATGGGCTGCGGAGGGAACCGGTGAGGCGCCCTCTTGTCTGAACTGCGTCGACAAGCTGGACACAATCTCAGAACTCGCCGCGCCTAAGGCCATTCGGAGGGAGCGAGACGGCTAGGTGCGCATCTCCGGAGTCACGCGGCACTCTTGAGAGGTTAAATCGGAACTCCCCCTATTGACGCAGGCCGAGGTCGACGTCGACCCAGCGGGCCACTGCGCTACTCATCGTTGCGTGCGTGTCGAAGGCGTCCCAGGGGCTATACAGCCTGTGAACGACGTCGCTGGGAACGTTTGGCAGCCGCTTTTCCTTAAGGATCATGCACTGCTTCTGGCGCCCCAACATGTACCCCAACTCGAGCGACACGTTCGGATTGAAATTCCGGTCTTCGATGTCCTCGAATACGGCGATGCCGCGCCGGCTACCCATCATGTACAGCTCGATGTTTGTCCACACGTCGCCGGTGTAGTTGCGGTCGTCAGCGCGAAGGGCTTTGAGCCCCCCGGGCAGCAAGCGTGTCCTTGATCGCGTTGTGGGCTTCGAGCAGCTGTTGCGTCGGGGAGAACCGCATCATGACAAAGAAGTTCTTGTCAGGCTCGGGGTGGTCGGCGAGGAACGAATCCCAGTATGGCTCTAGGTGTTTCAGGTCGTCACTACTCCCGATCTGTTGGCGCCGGAGGGTTTTGTGGATCTCGCCGATGTGCCGCATGGCAGTGGCGGCGAACTGCTTGTCGGACGTGCCTTGCTCTGGGAGAGGAAGGTCTACGAGCGCGCTGACTTCCCATCCGATTTCCTGGCGCAGACCATTTACGATGGTCTCACCCGAAAGCGGACGCTCTTGGCGAGTCCAGCGGATCTCGCTCAAGCCAGTCGCGGGAGCGAACGCGCACCAGATGCGCGCCGGGTCCCAAGCGACGAAGATATTCCACGGCCGCCAGAGTGGCGACGCATGCAACTGCAAACCGTCTGCAGCCATCATGCGTTCAAGCGTTGCCGCAAAACTACTGAGAGCGGTCTTGACGTGCTCGCGCTGTGCATCGGCAAGGTTGGATTCCCCGTAGACCATGGACGCTCCCGGCCACGCGAATGTCACTTCTTCCCACTAGACATTGAAGCGGAACTCCACCACGTTCCGTAGCCGAGCAACCTCAGGTTCGTACACGCTGTAATGTGCGAAGCTTGGCATCCCGCCTTGGCTGCTTCCTACCGGTACTGATCGCGGCAACCGCGTCGGAGTTGCGGGACAATAATCGTGTGGATGACCTGCATGTGCCCCCGGGACCCGGCGCGCCCCGCGGCCTCCGGGTACCGGCGGGAGAGCTGGTCGAGCAGTTCTCCCGAGCCTCCGGCCCTGGTGGCCAGAGCGTCAACACCGCCGACTCACGTGTGCAGCTCAGTCTCGATCTAGGCACGACAACAGCGCTGAGCGAGGTCCAGCGCGAACGCGCCATCGACCGGCTCTCCGAGAGAATCTCGGGCACGGTGCTTACCATCAGCGCCTCCGAGCACCGCTCCCAGTGGCGTAACAGGACTGCGGCGAGGCAACGCCTCGCCGCAGTCCTGCGAGACGCAGTGGCTCCCCCTGTCGTCCGGCGCTTAAGTCTTCCCACGAGTGGCTCGCGGCGTCGTCGACTCGAAGGAAAACGGTTGCGCTCCGAGACCAAGCGCAACCGCAGGCGCCCAAGGCCCGAATGACCTGCCTGCTTGCGCCGATCGCTGGCTCTCTCAGACGTTGAAGCGGAACTCCACCACCACGTTCCGTAATCAAACAACCTGTTGCAGAACAGGGGGTTACGCCAACGAACCTGCTGGCCGATCGTCACGAGATCCGGATTTTCGACGGCTGCTGGCCGACGCCTTGGGCGCCGGCTGATATGCCGGTCTTCGGGCTGGCAGCGGCCACCGGCCACGTACCGGTGGGAGCGGGACTGAACACCGCACGCCAGCGCCTGGAGGCGGACGGAGCCAGTCGGCGGCCGTTCGAATGAGCCGTCTCAGTCAAGGCTCCCAAACCAGACTGCCCCGCACAGCAAACATCCGGTAACCGGGCATTACAGGCAAAGCAGCTATACCACTACTGAAACCCACCACTGCCCTGCCGGTTCACGACGGCTGGGTAACTTTTTTGCACTGCAAGAACCGGATCTACCCGCGCAGTTGCATATTCAAAAGTGACCACCGGCCAGCATTACGTCCGATGGTCAGCGGTTGCGGTCGGGTTCGACCAGCACCAGGATCGTGTCGGGGCGTAGACCGTCGAATTTCATGGCGTCGGCCGCGGCTTCGGACTCCATCATTCGCTGGAACGTGTCCGTGTCCGGGACTTCGACGATCAGCCCGACGCGGTTGGTTTTCTCCGGGCCCACAAAGGTCCGAACAGTCATGCCCAACAGTCCGAAGAGTTCAACCGGGCACGGCCGGGACTCCGGGAAGCGCTGGCCGCCTGCCGAAGCGGGGACACCCTGGTCCGGACCAAACTCGACCGCCTGTCCTCCATGCGGGGGTCGACTTGGGTGGGGGGGGATCTGCCTGTTCGACGCGCGACCCTGTACGGTTCACACCGCCGTCGAGCGGGTGGTTAGGCTGGGTGGATGGCGACAGTCATTCTCGTGCGGCACGGCCGCACCACAGCCAATGCCACCGGACTGCTGGCCGGTCGGTCCGTCGGCGTCAGCCTGGACCAGACCGGGCGGGACCAGGCGGCTCTGACCGGAGACCGGCTAGCGGCCGTGCCCTTAGTCGGGGTGGTGTCGAGCCCTCTTGAGCGTTGTCAGCAGACCGCCCGGCTCATCCTCGATCGCCAGGCTGGCACGCCGTACGCGCCGGTCGATCCCGATCTCACCGAGTGCGATTACGGCCAGTGGCAGGGCCGCACGCTCAGTGATCTCGCGACCGAGGATTTGTGGCCGGTTGTGCAGTCGCAACCGTCCGCCGTCGTCTTTCCCGGCGGTGAATCCATGGCCGCGATGCAGGCTCGTTCAGTGGCAGCGATTCGACGCCACGATGCAGCCTTCGAAGCCGAGTATGGGCCAGGGGCCGTGTGGGCGGCGGTGAGTCACGGTGACATCATCAAGTCAATCCTCGCCGACGCGCTCGGCATGCACCTTGACCTGTTCCAGCGTATTAACGTGGGCCCCGCCTCCGTATCGATCGTGCGCTACGGCGCTAGTCGGCCGAGCGTCTACGCGACCAACACCGACGCGGGTGATCTGTCATGGCTGTCGAACGGCATCCACTCCGGCGATGCGCCGGTGGGCGGCGGTGTAGGGCAAAAGGCGCCATGAACCTCATATGCCTAAAATACTGACATGCCTACACGTGTTCACGAGTTTTCCTGGCCTGATCGGGTCGTCGTTGGCACCATTGGCCTTCCCGGGGCGCGCACGTTCTACCTGCAGGTGCGCGCAGGGACGGAGATCGTGAGTATTGCCCTGGAGAAGCAGCAGTCGGCTCTGCTCGCGGAGAAGATCGACGAAATTCTCGACCAGCTCATCACCGTCGAGGGCAACCCCTTCAGCGTTCCCACGAGTACTCCCATTGAACTTGTCGACAATGACCAGCTCGAGGCCGTTCAGGAGCAGTTTCGCACCGGCGCCATGAGCTTAGGTTGGGACCCAACCACGGCCCAGATCGTAATAGAGGCCCACCCCATCACCGATGTCGATGCTGATGACAACGACGAATCGCTTGATGAGGACGGCGCTAACGAGCCCGAAATGCTGCTGGTGCGAATGCCGGTCGGCACCGCCCGCGCATTCGCCAAGCGCACCCGGGAGATCGTGGACGCCGGGCGTCCGACGTGCCCGCTCTGCGGTTACCCCATAGACGCCGACGGGCACATCTGCACCCTTCCGGAGATCTAATGCCAGCGCCGGACCTAGTGACCGCCGAGCTGACGCTCACCGGCCGCATCATGACTGCTTCAAACGCTACATTTCTGGGCAGCATCGGCGACGTGGCGGTCGTCTATAAGCCGATAGCAGGCGAAAGTCCGCTGTGGGATTTTCCCCACGGCACCCTGGCTCGCCGGGAAGTGGCCGCCTACCTGGTCTCGCAGGTCTTCGGCTGGGACATCGTGCCGCACACCTGGCTGCGCAATGGGCCGATGGGCGAAGGAATGGTGCAGCTCTGGCAGGAGCAAGAACCCGCCCAAAGCGCTGTGAACCTGGTCGCGACGGACCACGTGCCGGAGACGGGCTGGAAACACGTTCTCGAGGGACGAGATGAGAACGGACGGATGGTCGCCCTCGTTCACGAAGACTCGCCAGCGCTCAGACGCATGGCGGTGTTCGACATCGTCGTCAACAACGCCGACCGCAAAGGCGACCACATTCTTGCCATGACGGATGGACACCGGCACGGCGTGGACCATGGGCTCACCTTTCACCGTGACCACAAGCTGCGCACGGTGCTGTGGGGATGGCTGGGAGACGCTCTAACCGCCGAGGAACGCGACGGCATAGAGCGTGTCAGCGAAGGACTGCACGGTGAGCTGGGCCGAAACCTGGCGGACTTGCTCAGCACCGACGAAATCGCATTGCTCGCCGCGCGCTGCGCCCGGTTGCGCTTGGCAGGGCGGTTTCCGGCTCCGAGCGGTGAGATGCCGGCGGTGCCTTGGCCGCTGTTCTAAGGGAATTACGGCTACGGGCTTCGCCGGTGACGTTGAGCCGTCCTCTGCGGGCGCGCCCGCAGAGCGGATCCAACGCGAGGCAAGAACGGTGCCTTAAGTCTTTTGAACGACTTTGATTGCGGCCACGAGTTTAGCCAGCCATTCCTTTTATGCAGCAAAATGCTGGCGGCATCATTTTGGACTGGGCAAGCGTCCGCAAAAGCGCATGGCCGCTAAGAACATGTGTTCTTAGCGGCCATGCGCAATAGGTCTCAGGAGGTCAGGAACTAAACATTGAATCTAAATTCAACCGCGTTCCGTCATAAATTAACCTCTGGTCGTTCGGCCGTCGGCAGGTCCGCCCGCACTTGGAGGCGCCAGACTTCGACGTCAACGACGTTGCCCTGACCGGGCCCGCCATGCAAGCAGGCAGGCCTACTTCTCGCCAGCGGCACCGACTAAAACCTAGCGGGTACATGCCAGTGAGGCGCCGCCGCTATCCGCGGCATATGGCTCTCGCCCTTGTACTACCCAACTGGTTGTTCAGGAGCCAAATGTGATTTCTCCAGGACGGAGCTCTGCTGACTGGGCGTCCTTTCCAACATCTGTCCTACTCGCAGGATCGCATCACGTATTGATCCGGCATCGGCCACTGTCAGTTGCTGCAGGACCAGGCCCTCGAGGGACGCGAAAATTGCCCGCGCCAATGGGCCTGACTCTTGGTAGCCGTGTTTCTGCAGGGCTTGTTGCATCGACGCGACGTAGAAGCTGAATCCGGAATCGGTCACCCGCCTAGGTGCTCATTGTCGTACTCGTGGGTCTTCGCACTCGTCCTCCTCGCGGGGCTCAGCGGCCTGATCCTCGTGGCCTTCGGCCTGCCGAGTGCCGTCAAGCTGGTTCGCCACCTCTCCTATCCGGTCCTGACCGTGCGCTGCACTGCACGCCAACTGCATGGCCGGCTCTGGGCGGCGAAATCCGACACCGTCGTGGCCGCCGCCAAGCGCGGCCTCATCGCCCGTGCTGGTCACCACGGGAACGGCGGCAACTGCTCCCGCGGCAGATCACGCCACGGGATCCCAGTCCGGTACCGGTACGCGATGCCCTCGACCACCCGGCGGTGGTCACCGAAGGGGTGACCACCTCCGGCCTTGGTTCGAGGGCCGCAGCGGCTCGATTCGCTCCCGCTGCTCGTCCGTGAATACCTGAAACCGCGCCCCTGTCGGCCTAACCTGACCAGATTGCCGCGAGCCTCATCGCGTGGATATGGAGACACGCTGCAGCTGGCCTCGACGCTGCTGTGTTCCGCAACGCTCCTGCCCGTCCCTGACCTACAGAGGTCATTTACGGTGTTAGCCGGTCCAACAGTATCTGGTCATAGCGGCGCCAAGGTGTGCGTGCCAGGCACGCTTTCAAGGCGTAGAGCAGCCTAGGACCGTTTTCGAGAAGCTATTTTCACTGTCTTTTCAGGGTTGTCTTAGGTGTGCGGCTGCCAGGTATGGCGCCGTCCGGCTCTTTGTGGAGCGCGCGACCACGGCTGGTGTTCCGGCGGCGATGATCTGGCCGCCGGCGTCGCCCCCGGCGGGTCCCAGGTCGATCACCCAGTCAGCGCCCGCCACCACATCCATCTCGTGTTCGACCACGATCACGGTGTTGCCGGCGTCAACGAGCCGGTGCAGCTGCGCCATCAGAAGCTGGACATCGGCGGGGTGCAATCCTGTGGTGGGCTCATCCAGCAGATAGAGCGTGTGGCCACGCTGGGCGCGCTGCAGTTCGGTGGCGAGCTTGATGCGCTGGGCCTCGCCGCCGGAGAGCTCGGTGGCGGGCTGGCCCAGCCTCAGGTAGCCCAGACCCACCTCGCGCAGGGTCTGGAGGCTGCGCGCGGCGGTGGGGACGTCGGAGAGGAACTCGGCGGCGGTGTTCACCGTCATGGCCAAAACATCGGCGATGTTCTGGCCGCGGTAAGTAACCTCCAGCGTTTCCGGCTTGTACCGCGAGCCGTGGCACTCCGGGCAGGGCCCGTAGCTGCCGGGCAAGAACAGCAGTTCCACGGCTACGAATCCTTCCCCCTGACAGGTCTCACAGCGGCCCCCGGCCACATTGAAGGAAAACCGTCCGGCGTCGAAGCCGCGGGCGCGGGCCTCGTCCGTGGCGGCGAATTCCCTCCGAACGGCGTCGAAGAGTCCCGTGTAGGTCGCGAGGTTGGAGCGCGGAGTGCGGCCGATCGGCTTCTGGTCGACCTTCACCAGCCGGTCCAGCTGATCCAGCCCGGAGACGGATTCCAAGGTCAGCGATCTGGCGGGGTTCCCGGCTGCGGAGCCTTGGTCCTCCGGCGCCGGATCCCCCGTAGCGTCGGCGTCCGGACGCAGTCGAGCGCCGACCATCTCGGCGAGAACTTGGCTGACCAGGGTCGACTTGCCTGAGCCGGACACACCGGTTACCGCGGTCAGCACCCCCAGCGGAAAGTCGGCGTCGAGCTTGCGCAGGTTATGCCGGCTGATGTCCCGTAGTTCCAGCCAACCCACTGCTTCCCGGCGGGCACCACTGCTGCGGGCACCGTCGGCGACCGAACCGCCATCGGCCGTCCCATCGGAACCGTTCGGGAACAAGAACGGCCTCGTCACGGACTTGGGGACCTTGGCGAGGCCAGCTACCGGGCCGCTGTAGAGCACCTCGCCTCCTCCTTCACCGGCGCGCGGACCCACATCCACCAGCCAGTCCGCGCGGCGTACCACGTCCATGTTGTGCTCCACCACGAACACGGAGTTGCCGGAGGACTTGAGTTGGTCCAGGACCGCGAGCAAGGGTTCGGCGTCGGCGGGGTGCAGACCGGCCGAGGGCTCGTCGAGCACGTAGATCACGCCGAACAACCCGGAGCGGAGCTGGGTGGCGATCCGGAGGCGCTGCATCTCCCCGGGAGAGAGCGTGGGGGTGGAGCGGCCCAGGGCAAGGTAACCCAGCCCCAAGTCCAACAGCACGGTGATCCGCAGCAGCAGGTCCCGGGTAATGGCGACGGCCACCTCGTTGCCTTCGCCTGAGGACTGCTTGCGCGAGGCGGTACCGGCTGCTGTGAGTTCCGTGGTGGGCCGGATTATTTCGGCCAATTCGGTCATCGGCATGACGTTGAGCTCGGCGATGGTCTTTCCGGCGAAGGTCACGGCCAAGGCTTCCGCCCTGAGCCCGCTACCGCCACAGCGCGGGCACGGTCCGGTCTGCATGAAGCGCAGCACGCGGTCGCGCATGGTGGTGCTTTTGGAGTCGGCCAAGGTGTGCAGCACATAGCTCCGGGCGCTCCAGAATCGGCCCTTGTACGGCTTGGCGACGCGGTCACGTTGCGGCGTCACTTCCACCACGGGCTGCTCTTCGGTGAAAAGGATCCAGTCGCGGTCCTTCTTGGGTAACTTCCGCCAGGGGGTTTCGATGTCGTAGCCGAGGTGGGTAAGGATGTCGCGCAGGTTCTTGCCCTGCCAGCCACCGGGCCAGGCGGCGATGGCGCCGTCGCGGATGCTGAGGGAGGGATCAGGGACCAGGGAGGCTTCGCTGACGGTGTGCGCGAGGCCCAAGCCGTGACATTCCGGGCAGGCACCGGCCGCAGTGTTCGGGGAGAAGGCGTCCGAGTCCAGCTGACCGGAACCCTCCGGGTAGCTGCCGGCACGCGAGAAAAGCATGCGCAGCGAGTTGGACAGCGTGGTGACAGTGCCGACGGTGGAACGAGCCGTGGCCGTGCCGCGGCGCTGCTGAAGCGCGACGGCGGGCGGCAGACCCGTGATCTGCTCCACCTTCGGGTTGTGCCCCTGCTGGATGAGCCGGCGGGCGTACGGCGCGACTGATTCGAAGTACCGGCGCTGGGCTTCGGCATAGATGGTGCCGAAGGCCAAGGACGACTTCCCTGAGCCTGATACGCCGGTAAACGCCACGATGGCGTCGCGAGGCACGTCAACATCCACGTTGCGCAGGTTGTTTTCCTGGGCGCCACGGACCCGGACAAAGCCGTCTGTAGAGTGGTCGGGAGCCAGCGTGGACAAGGTTAGCCCCGGCAGATCGGAAGCATTCTGTTCACTAGTCATCAATCCGACTCTATCGGTGACCGTGAGTCCGTGCAGACGCCGGCTGGTCAACAGTAACGCCCAGGCGACCATCCCGCCGAGAGCGGACTACAGCCTGACCAGCCGCGGCTACGAGCTGAGCGCGTTGTTGGTTCCGCTCGCCACATGGGCATTCGAGAACGCCGACGACATCATCAACGGCCAGCGCTGAACCGGAACTTGGCCGCTCCCGAGGGACGCCGCTACAAATACGGCGGCCCGGTACCTGCGGAGGCAGAACTCTCGGAATTCCTGCCCGCCTGGTGAGTCGGGCATGGTGCACACTGGCGATGACTAGACGTAGGCGGGCGGGACAGCGTCTTTTTGGTACGGCAATCAAGCGGATGATTTAAAGGCCGCAGGCGTTCTAGGCGATGCGCGAGCTGCTGCCAGGCGACTTCGCGCCCTTGCTGGCGCTATCGAGCATCCGTCTCGGAGCGCCGCCTAGCTGGAACCTACAGAATGCGCTTTGGCTCGTAGCGCGGACAATGCATCGATTGGTCTTCGATGATCCAGTTGTGAACAGGCTCGTCGACGACGAAACCCCTGTCCATTGGGAGTGGCCGCGGGTCAGAGGACCTTCTTCACCACGCTGGACTTCAGTTGCATCCGCCCAAACCCGGGAACGGTCGCATCAATGTCGTGATCGCCCACGCCGTCCTCAATGAGTCGGATGCCGCGCACCTTCGTGCCGACCTTCACCACACCGCCACCGGCGCCCTTGACCTTAAGGTCCTTGACGATCGTGACCGTGTCACCATCGGCGAGCACATTGCCAACGGCATCCTTGATCAAAGCGGCCTCAGGCTTGGCCTCACCCGAGTCTTTTGACCATTCGTGGCCGCACATCGGGCACACCAGCAAGGCGCCCTGCTCGTAGCTGAACGCCTCGTGGCACTCCGGGCAAGCAGGCAGAGCGTCAGACATTGAAGCGGAATTCAACCACGTCGCCATCGCGCATGACGTAGTCCTTGCCTTCCATGCGGGCCTTGCCGGCGGCGCGGGCCGCGGCCACGGAGCCGGTCTCGACCAAGTCGTGGAAACCGATGACCTCGGCCTTGATGAAGCCGCGCTGGAAGTCCGTGTGGATGACGCCGGCCGCCTGCGGGGCCGTGTCGCCCTGGTGGATCGTCCAGGCGCGGGTTTCCTTCGGTCCGGCAGTCAGGTAGGACTGCAGGCCCAGCGTGTCGTAGCCCACGCGGGCCAGCTTCTCCAGGCCGGACTCGGCGTAGCCGGCGTCGGCCAGCATCTCCTCGGCCTCCTCCTCGGTCAGCTCCACCAGCTCGGCCTCGAACTGGGCGTCCAGGAAGATGGCCTCGGCCGGGGCCACCAGGGCGGAGAGCTTGGCCTTGAGGGCCTCGTCGGCCAGCCCGGCCTCGTCCATGTTGAACACGTAGATGAACGGCTTGGTGGTCATCAGCTGCAGCGGGGCCAGCTCGGCCAGGTCGAGCTTGGCCGCGGCGGCACCGGCGAACAGCGTCGTGCCGGACTCCAGGACGGCCTGCGCGGCCTTGACCGTTTCCAGGAAGGACGCCTCGACCTTCTTGGCGCGCAGTTCCTTCTCGAGGCGCGGCATCTGGTTCTCGATGGTCTGCAGGTCCGCGAGGATCAACTCGGTGGCGATCACCTCGATGTCGGAGGCCGGGTCCACCTCGCCGCTGACGTGGATCACGTCCGGGTCGGCGAAGGCGCGGGTGACCTGGCAGATCGCGTCCGCCTCGCGGATGTTGGCGAGGAACTTGTTGCCCAGGCCCTCACCCTCGGAGGCGCCCTTGACGATGCCGGCGATGTCCACGAAGGACACGGTCGCGGGCAGGATGCGCTCGGAGGCGAAGATTTCGGCCAGCACCTTCAGCCGGGAGTCCGGCAGGGGGACCACGCCCACGTTGGGTTCGATGGTCGCGAACGGGTAGTTCGCGGCGAGGACCTGCGCGCGCGTCAGGGCGTTGAACATGGTTGACTTGCCGACGTTGGGCAGTCCGACGATTCCGATAGTAAGAGCCACGGGAAACGATTCTACCGGTCTTCCGCGTCCGGCCGGCCCCCCGGCTGCGGAGGCCGGCCGGACGGCCGGTTAGCTGACCGGGCGGGTGCCGCGGCCGCCGAGCCCGCGGGTGCCGTCGCCGGCCTCCTTGAGCTTGGCGCGCAGCTCCTTGGGCAGCGAGAAGAGGATGTCCTCCTCGGCGGTGACGACCTCGTCCACCTGCCCGTAGCCGTACTCGGCGAGCAGCCGCAGCACGTCCTGGACCAGGACCTCGGGCACGGAGGCCCCGGAGGTGACGCCGACGCTGGCGACGCCCTCGAACCAGGCCTCGTCGATCTCGTTGGCGAAGTCGACGCGGTGCGCGGCCTGGGCCCCGTACTCGAGCGCCACCTCGACCAGGCGCACCGAGTTGGAGGAGTTGGCCGAACCAACGACCACCACCAGGTCCGCCTGCGGGGCGATTTTCTTGATCGCGGCCTGCCGGTTGGAGGTGGCGTAGCAGATGTCGTCGCTGGGCGGATCCTGCAGGTTCGGGAACCGCTCACGCAGGATGTTCACGATCTCCATCGTCTCGTCGACCGATAGCGTGGTCTGGGAGAGCCAGATCAGGCGGTCGGGATCCTCGACCTCCACGGTGCGGGCCTCGGCAGGGTTGTTCACGATCGTGGTGCTCTCCGGCGCCTCGCCGTAGGTGCCCTCAACCTCCTCATGGCCCTCGTGGCCGATGAGCAGGATGTGGTTCTCGGCCTTGGCGAAGCGCACGGCCTCGCGGTGCACCTTGGTCACCAGCGGGCAGGTGGCGTCGATGGTGCGCAGGTTGCGGTCCTCGGCCGACTGCACGACGGCGGGGCTGACGCCGTGCGCGGAAAAGATCACCAGGGCGCCCTCGGGAACCTCGTCGGTTTCCTCGACGAAGACCGCGCCGCGCTCCTCCAGCGTGCTCACGACGTGCTTGTTGTGCACGATCTCCTTGCGCACGTACACCGGGGCCCCGTAGTGCTCCAGCGCCTTCTCGACGGCGATAACGGCGCGGTCGACGCCTGCGCAGTAGCCGCGCGGCGCGGCCAGCAGGACCCGCTTGTCGCCGAGGACCGGGGCTGCCGCTGCGATTTCCTCCGGGCTGCGGCGACGGCGCGGCACGGTGGGCATGGGGACGGACACCGGAGCGGCGGAAGTCGTAGGCATGCACCAATTCTACCGTTCGCCCGCCCGGCCCCGGTTTTCGCGCGGCGTTCGCCCGACTTGCCCCGGTAAGCGCGGGGCAGCAGGGTCCCCCGCGTGGCGACGAAGTCGACACGAGAGGGCCTGCCCCGCGCGTTAGGCGGTGGGATGGCGCCGGGCGAGCACCACGGCGGTGGTTGCCCCGCCGACGGCCACAACGGCCCCGATGGCGACGATCCACCACGACACCGCGGACAGCTGCGCGGACGCCTCGTTCAGCGCGGCGTCGGCCACGGCCGCCGCCACGGCGCCGCTGGTGGTAACGGAACCGGGCAGCCGGCCCGCGAGGACGACGCCGACGATCCCCACCAGCGCGGCGACGGCACCGCCGACGGCGAGCACCGCCCACCGCAGCCTGGGTCCGGCCAGCCACAGCGCCGCCCCCGCGGCCACGGCGGCCAACAGCGCGTACCAGGGCCAGGCGGCGGCGGCCTTGAGCCCAGCTGCGGCGGTGGATGCCGGAAGGTCCTCGGCGGTGGGTGCTCCGGTGTCGATGGGGAGGTTGACGTCCGTTCCCAAGGTGTCGAGGAGGCCGCCGAAGCCCAGCGCGGTGGTCCGCTCGTGGACCCGTTCCAGGACCAGGCTGGCGATCGGCCCGGCTTCGAGGACGAAGGTCACCTCGTCCGGCGACCCGGCGGCGGCCGCGGCCTTGACCCGTTCCACGTAGGAGGCCCGGCTCTGGTCCACGGTCTCGTTGAGGGCGGCCTGGAACCCGGGATCGTCGAGTATGCCGTCGACCACGTCCCCCACGGTCTCCTGGAGCCTCGCCTGCATCCGGTCCTGGAGCCGGTCGGGCACCGGGAGCCGGTCCGGAATCCGGTCGAGCAGGCGGCTGGAGATCTCGGCGGGCAGCGCCTCGCGCAGTGCCGGGTCGTTTGCCAGCGCGGTGGCGACCTCCGTGGTGGGGCCGCTGGTGGTGGCCACGCGGTCGGCGTAGGCCGCGTAGGCGGACGCGCAGGCCGCCAGGGCAGCCACCACGATCAGCACCCACGCGAGCACGTGGCGCCACCATCCGCCCGAGTCGGTTGCCGGCGCGGCCGCCTGGCCGCTGCCCGTTGATTCGTAGCCCATGTGCACCGTCCCTGTGTTTCGGCATCCCGGCGACGTCCCACTGCCCACTGTGTCCGGCTGCCCAACATGTTCAACTGCCCAATCCGTCTCAGAGTACTGGTAGGAATGGATGCGGAACAGTAATGGCGACAGCCATGGCAAGGCACGCTGCCGGCACGGCACGCGGGAAGGATGGACACGTGGACGAGGAAGCCGGCCCGGCCGCGGCGCCGCAGGCGACCGCACCGCAGGCGACCGCGCTGCCGCCCACCGCGGCGCAGACGTCGCCGGAGGCGCCGTGGCCGCTGCGCCTGTACTCGGAGAACCTGAAGGCCCACGTCGAACGGGCCCCCGAGGCCTGGATCGAGGGCCAGCTACTCGAGGCCAACATCCGCAACGGCCACGCCTACCTGACCATGCGCGACGTCGACGTCGAGTACTCGCTCTCGGTGAACGTCTGGGCCTCGGTGATGCGCACCCTCGACACCCGCCCGGAGGTCGGTTCGCGGGTGGTGGCCCGGGTCCGTCCCAGCTTCTACCTCAAGACCGGGCGACTGTCGATGAACGCCTCGGACCTGCGCCCGGTGGGCCTGGGCGACCTGCTGGCCCGGCTGGAACGGCTGCGCCAGGCGCTGCAGGCGGAGGGGTTGTTCGATCCGGCACGCAAGAAGCCGCTGCCGGTGCTCCCACTGTGCATTGGCCTGATCACCGGGCGCGATTCCGACGCCGAGAAGGACGTCGTGCGCAACGCGACGCTGCGCTGGCCGGCGGTGCGTTTCAGCGTGCGCAACACCGCGGTCCAGGGCGTCAATTGCGTGCCCGAGGTCATTGCGGCGCTGCGCGGGCTCGACGCCGATCCGGAGGTCGACGTGATCGTGATCGCGCGCGGCGGCGGGGCGCTGGAGGACCTGCTGCCTTTCAGCTCCGAGGAACTGGTGCGTGCCGTCGCGGAGACGAGCACCCCCGTGGTCTCGGCGATCGGCCACGAGGCCGACCGCCCGATCCTCGACGACGTCGCCGACCTGCGCGCCTCCACCCCCACCGACGCCGCGAAGCGGATCGTCCCCGATCTCGGCGAGGAGCTCCAACGGCTGGCGCTGGCGCGCACCCGGCTGGACCGCTCCGTGCGCCACTTCGTGGAGCGGGAGGGACAGCGGCTGGAGTCGCTGCGCTCCCGTCCGGTGCTGGCGTACCCTGAGCAGCTGGTGTCCCGGCTCTCCGAGGACGTGGAACGACTGCGCGGCAGGTCGCTGACCGCGGTGCGGGGAGCCCTGGTCCGCGGGGCCGACGGGGTCGCCCACCTGCGCGCCCAGGTGCGGGCCCTGTCCCCGCAGCAGACGCTGGACCGCGGCTACGCCGTCGTGCAGCGGCCGGACGGCGCCGTGGTGCGCGACCCGGCCGAGGCCCCCGCCGGCACCGAACTGTCGGTGCGCCTCGCGCGCGGGCGCCTCTCCGCCGTCGTCCTTGAAACAGACCAACCCACCCAGGAAGGGACCCCCGCATGAGCGCCGAGCAAGGCAACAGCCAGAACCCCCAGCAGAATCAGGTCACCGCCGATCCGGCCATTGCCAACCTGAGCTACGAGCAGGCCCGCGAGGAACTGGTGGCCGTGGTTTCCCAGTTGGAGGCCGGCGGCGCGACCCTGGAGCAGTCCCTGGCGCTGTGGGAGCGCGGGGAGGCCCTGGCCGCGCGCTGCGAGGCGTGGCTGGAAGGCGCCCGGCAGCGGCTGGACGCCGCCCGCAAGCCCGCCGGGGAATAAGCCGGCGGGGCCCTGCTGATGGATACGGCCCGCTAGGACTTCGCAAGCCGGCGGCGCTGCTCCGCAACGTCGAAGGCGGGCGCGGGCCACTGCGGATCGATGGCGTGCAGGACGTCGATGAGCAGCTGCTGGACGGCGATGCGGGCGTACCACTTCTTGTTGGCCGGAACCACGTACCAGGGCGCGTCGTCGGTGCGGGTGCGTTCGATGGCGATCCGGTAGGCCTCCATGTAGTCGTCCCAGCGCCGGCGTTCGTCGATGTCCCCCGGGCCGAACTTCCAGTGCTTGTCCGGCCGGTCCAGCCGCTCCAGCAGGCGGTCGCGCTGCTCGTCCTTGGAGATGTGCAGCATCACCTTGACGATGCGTGTCCCGCCGCCGGCCACCAGTTCCTCGAACTGGCGGATCGCCCCGTAGCGGCGTTCGATCTCCTCCGGCGCGGCCAGCCCGCGGACCCGCTGGACCAGCACGTCCTCGTAATGGGAACGGTCGAACACCCCGATGATGCCGGCCTCGGGCAGCTGGCGCTCCACGCGCCAGAGGAAGTCATGGGCCCGGTCCTCATCGGTGGGCGCCTTGAAGGCGTGGTGGTGGATCCCCTGCGGGTCCGCCGAACCCATCACGTGGCGCACGATCCCGCCCTTGCCGGCGGTGTCCATGGCCTGCAGGATCAGCAGGACGCTGTTGCGCGCCCCCACGCGGGACGCGGCGAAGAGCCGTTCCTGGAGGGCATCGAGTTCGCCGTCGCTGGCCAGCAGCGCCGCGGCGCCCTCCTCCTTGGTTCCGGAAAACCCGGGGGTCGCGTCAGGGTCCACGTCCTCCAGCCGGAAACCGGCCCCGGCGCGCAGCAGCACGCTGGGGCTGGTTTCGAAGCGGGACGAACCCACGACGACGGCACGCGCCTCCGGGCCGGATCCGTTGCCATTGCCGTTTCCGTTGCCCATCAGGCCTCCCTGCCCTCGCCGAACACCTGCCGACCACTATGCCACCGGGCAGTGTTGGTGGGCAGTGCCGTTGCAGGTCAGTGCCGGGGCCGGTGTTGCGGCTCAGTGCCGCAGGTCCTCCAGGAACTCGGCGATGCGTCCGACCGCGTCCTCGATGTCCCGCACCGCCGGCAGGGTCACCAGGCGGAAGTGGTCCGGGGCGATCCAGTTGAACGCGGTGCCCTGGCTGATGAGCATCTTCTGCTGCTTGAGCAGTTCCAGGGCGAACTTCTCATCGTCGCGGATCGGGTAGACCTCCGGATCCAGCTTCGGGAACAGGTACATGGCCCCGCGAGCCTGCTGGCAGCTCACGCCGGGGATCGCGTTGAGCAGGCGGAAGGCGGTGTCGCGCTGTTCCTTGAGCCGGCCCCCGGGCAGGATCAGGTCGTTGATCGACTGGTAGCCGCCCAGCGCGGTCTGGATCGCGTGCTGCGCCGGGACGTTGGCGCACAGGCGCATGTTGGTGAGCAGGTTGATGCCCTCGATGTAGTCCGTGGCCAGGTGCTTGGGCCCGGAGATCGCCAGCCAGCCGGCCCGGAAGCCGCAGACCCGGTAGGCCTTGGACAGGCCGGAGAAGGTCAGGATGAGCACGTCGTCGGCCAGCGAGGCCGTGTTGATGTGGACGGCGTCGTCGTAAAGGATCTTCTCGTAGATCTCGTCGGAGAAGACCACCAGGTTGTGCTTGCGGGCGATCTCCAGCATCCCCTCGAGGATGTGCTTGGGGTAGACCGCACCCGTGGGGTTGTTCGGGTTGATGATCACCAGGCCCTTGGTGTGCGGGGTGATCTTGGCCTCGATGTCCTCGAGGTCCGGCAGCCACCCCTCCTCCTCGACGTTGAGGTAGTGCACGGGGGTACCGCCGGCCAGCGAGACCGAGGCGGTCCACAGCGGGTAGTCCGGGGCGGGGATGAGCACCTGGTCGCCGTTGTTCAGCAGCGCGTTCAGGCTCAGCGTGATCAGCTCGGACACGCCGTTGCCGAGGTAGATGTCGTCGACGCCGATGGTCTGGATGCCGCGCGTCTGGTAGTACTGCGAGACGGCGGTGCGGGCGGAAAAGATGCCGCGGGAATCGCTGTAGCCCTGCGCCTGGGGCAGGTTGCGGATCATGTCCACCAGGATCGCGTCCGGGGCCTCGAAGCCGAACGGGGCGGGGTTGCCGATATTCAGCTTCAGGATGCGCTGGCCTTCGGCCTCCATGCGTTGCGCGTGCTCCAGCAGCGGACCCCTGATGTCATAGAGGACGTTATGGAGCTTCGTTGATTGCTTGAATTCCGGCATTTTCATAGCTTCTCACAGGGTGTGCGGTGGGTAGGGAAATGTGATCAATGAGACGTGGGCCACGGCCTGCCCCGCGCTAGGCGAAGCCGTTGCCCTTGAGCCAGTCGGAGGCCGCCTCGGCCGGGGTCAGCCGGGCGTCGCCGGAGACCGCGCGGTCCAGGTCCGTGAGGTCGTCGCTGCCCAGCTCCGCGGAGACCCGGTTCAGCACCTCCACCGCGTCCTGGCCGACCACCTTCGCGTTCACCACCGGCACCACCTGCTGAGCGGCGAACACCGTCTTCGGATCCTCCAGGGCCACCAGGCCCTGGTCCACGATGGCCGGTCGCGTCGCCGGCAGTTCCACCACGTCGACGCTGCCGGCGATGAGCGCCTGCACCGCCTCGCCGCCGTCGTCGGCGAGCGCCACGAAGGTGCCGGGCACGCACTCGTAGCCGGCTTCCAGGCCGGGCAGGCCCTGCGCGGAGGTGCGGAACCCGGCCGGGGCCCCGAGCGTGAGCTTGCCGCAGGAGGGCGCCAGGTCGCTGAGGTTGCGGGCGTCGTACTGTTCCGCGGTGGCGGCGGTCGCCACTAGGGCCGAGTGGCTGTCGGCCGCGGCCGGGGTGAGCAGGGCCAGGTCCTCCGGCAGGGCCTGGCGCAGCGCCTGCAGGACGGAGTCGGCGGTGGTGGCGGTGGACGTGGCATCCAGGTCCCGCAGCAGCGCGCCGGTGCGGCCGGGGGCCACGTCGGCGAACCCGCTGGAAACGGCGTGGGCCAGCCCGGCCTCGGCCGTCGCGTCCGTGACCGTGGCCTCGATGCCGGCGGCGTTCAGCGCGCCGGCGTAGATCTCCGCCACGGCGCGGCCCTCGTCCGTGTCCGCGGAGGTGACCAGCAGGCGCTTCTCGGTGGTCGGATTGCTCACCACCGGGGAGTCCGGGACGAACGGGGCGGGGCCGCTGCAGCCGGCCAGGGCCATCACCGCGGCCAGCAGCACCGCGGGCCCGGCCAAGGCGGGGACCCTGGCGGCAGCCGGGTGGCGGGCGGTCCGGGCGTGGGAAGTCCGGGAATGCGGGGTCACGGGGTTGCTCCTGTGGGGATGTGCCGGGGTGAGCGAACGGGCTGAGTCTTGGCGAAGGGTATCCGGGCGAAGGGCGTGCCGGGATGGGGTCAGCGGGCGCCGTGGCGGGCGCCGCCACGGGCACGGTAGAGCTCCAGCGCCTCGTCGACACGGTCCACCCGGTCGATCCGGTCCAACTCATCGAGCGGGAACCACCGGGCTTCCGACGTCGAGCCGTCGTGTTCGAAGGCGAGTTCGCCGCCCACCACCTCCGCCTCGTAGAGCACCGCAACGGTCTGCAGGGCCCGGCCGGTGGCGTGCAGGCGCTTGTGTGCCGGGATGTGTCCGGACACGACGCCCAGCAGCTCGCGGAGGCGGACCTCGTAGCCGGTTTCCTCCGCCAGTTCGCGCACGGCGCCGTCCTCGATGGTTTCCCCCAGTTCCACGCCGCCGCCGGGCAGCGTCCAGCGCGGACGGAAAGCCGGGTCCGTGGCGCGCATGTCCCAGAGCGCCAGCAGGATGTGGCCGTCGCGGACCACGACGCAGTAGGCCGCCAGCCGGGTGTCGAACTCGGGGCGCGGGGCGGGTTTTGCGGTCATTGGTCCAGCCTACCTGCGTGCCCGTCCGCACGCCGGTCCCCTGCCCGTCCTCGCACCGGCCCGCCAACGTGTCCGCGGCTGGTTCCTGTGGTGGAATAGCGACTATGTCAGCCTCCGAGCAGCCCTCCGTCCCCCTCGACGCCGTCGACCGCCGCATCCTGTCGGAACTGCTGGCCGATGCCAGGATCAGCAACGCCGCCCTGGCCCAGCGTGCCGGCATCGCCCCCTCCACGGCGCTGCTGCGCACCCGCCAGCTGGTGGAGCGCGGGATCATCGAGGGCTACCACGCCGAGCTGAACCTCTCCGCCGTCGGCCGCGGCGTGCAGGCGCTGATCGCGGTCAAGCTGCGGGTGCACGACCGGGACAAGATCGACCGCTTCACCGCCGAGGTGCCGCAGCTGCCGGAGGTCCTTTCGATGTTCCACGTTTCCGGGGGCACCGACTACCTGCTCCACGTGGCCGTCGCCTCCACGACGGCGCTGCGGGACTGGGTGCTGGACCACCTGGCCACGGACGGCGCCGTCGGGCACACCGAAACCACCCTGGTGTTCGAGCACTTCAAGGGCCAGTCCGGCCCGCTGCTGCCCGAGGGCGCGGACTAGGGCCAACGGCGCGGGCCCGAAGGCGTGGGCGGCAGGGCCAGGGCGTAGGCTGGAGGCCAGCCACCCACCCGGCGATCCTCGAGGAGGCGCCCCGTTGTCCGCACTGGCCGAGCGTTTGCACGGCATCCTGAACCGTCCCCAACCGAGCCCGTTCCTCTCCCCCGACGACCCGCGCGGCTGGCTGGAGCTTGCCTACGACCGCGCCTACGCCGAAGACCACGACGGCGCGGTGCGTGCCGCGGAGGCCGGGATCGCCGCCGATGGCGCCGATGTCGAGGCGCAGCTGTCCCTGTGGGGCGTTGCCGCCTCCGTCCACCACCTCGCCGATCGGGACGAGGAAGCCCTGGAGTGCGCGCGCCGGCGCGTGGAGCTGCTGCGCCGCCTCGGCCGGAACCACCAGGCCGACCTCGAGGAGGACCTCGGCAGCCTGCTCTTCCGCGAGCCGCGCCCGGAGGAGGCGCCGCTGCTGGAAGCCGCGCTGGCCACCCACTCCGCCGCCGGCGCCAGCGCCGCGGTCCTCGCGGACATCCGCCTCCCTTTGGCGGTGTGCCGCGTGGAGGCCGGCGACGATACGGCCCTGGAGGACCTGGAGCTGTGCGCTGAGGACTACCGGGCCGGCGGACGCACCGAAAGCCTGGCCGGCGCCCTGCTGTACCTGGCCCACCACTACGCCCGTGCCGGCCGCTTCCAGGAGGCCCTGGAAAAGTCGGACGAACTGCTGGGACTTCCGGTGAACCGGGCCATGCGTGCGGCCGTGTGGATGGTGCGTGCCACCGGACACAGCGAACTGGGCAATCCCCTGGAGGCCGAAGGCAGTGCCGTCGAGGCGCTGGACCTGTACGCGGCGGCAGGGGTGCGGCGCGGTGCGGTCTCCGCCGCGGCCCTGGTGGCCAACATCGCTTCCCAGGCCGAGGACCAGGAGGCTGCCGTGCTTGCGTGGCGCATCGCGGTCCAACAGGCCGAACTCGGCGAGTTCGGTGAGGTCTGGGCGGTGCGCATGGGCCTGGGCAACCAGCTGCTGGAGGCCGGCGAATACCTGCTCGCCGAGGAGGTCCTGGAACATCTGGCCGGCTGGCTGGAGCAGGCCGGCCGGCCTGCCGACCAGGCCCGCACGCTTATGTCGCTGGGGCACTGCCTGCGCCATCAGGAGCGCGAAGGCGAGGCGCTCGCCGCCTGGGAGCGGGCCAGTGCCCTGTTCGCCGCCGCGGACCTGCCCGGCGAGGCCTCCCGTGCCCTGATGTCTGCCGGCACCCTGCTGGCCCGCGAAGGCCGCGACGGCGAAGGGCTGAAAAGCTTCGAGCGGGCGGTCGCGTGGGCCCGCCGTGCCGGGGAGGACGATCCGGCGGCGTTGCCGCAGGCGCTGCATGCGTTCGGCCATGCGCAGTGCGAGGCCGGCGACGCGGACGGGCTCGCCACGCTGGACGAGGCCATCCGCCTGGCTGACGAGCACAACGCCGAATGGCACTCGGCGGATTTCCGCGACACCCGCGCGCGCAGCCTGTGGCTGCTCGGGCATGGCCGGGAGGCGGTGTCCGCGGCGCTGGAGGCGGCGGACCTGTACCGGGACGCGGACGATCCGGACGGCAGCGGCAACGCCGAACTGTTCGCCGCCCAAGTGCTGTTCGAAACGGGGCAACTGGACCAGGCGTCCCGCGTGTTCCGGCTGATCGCGGAGGAACACCGGGGCAGCCCCGCCCACCACCATGCCGCGCAGCGGGGACTGTCCGAGGTCCTGGACGCCATGGGGCTGCGGGTGCAGGCCGAGGAGGCCCGCGCCGCTGCCGACGCGGCGCTGGATGCCGCAGATCCTGACGCGGACCCCGAGGGCGCGGATTCCGAGGGCGAGGACTCCCGGGAAGGGGGTCCCGAAGTCGGGGCTCCCCAGGAGGGGGGTCCTGCCGCGCAGGACAAGGCCGGAGGCGCGGACGACGCCGGGAACGCGCAGGGCGATGCCCCCCGCAGCTAGGACCGGGAACCGTTCCGGCGGGTTCTCATGTTCGTCTCATGGGGTGGCCCTTTAATGTCTCGCATGTCCTCCTCACGTCCGACGCGCCGCCCCCTCCGCATCATGCTCGCGGTGCTCGTGCTGGCCGTGCTCGGGGCCGTGGGCGCCCTCGTGGCCAGCACGCTGGTGGCCGCGCGTCCCGTCGACCTGGGTCCCGGCGTCGTGCTGCACGACGACGCCGCGGGCAGCGCCCCCGCGACCGATCCCTCCCCGGCCTCCACGGACGGCGCCCCCTCCGAAGGCCCGTCCACGGAGCCGGCGCCCGCCACGCAGTCCCCCACACGGTCCCCCGCGGCACCGACGCGGACCGCGTCCGCACCGGTGGTGCCCGCCCCGCCGTCGTCGTACGACGACGATGACGACGACGACGACGCGTCCGACGACTCGGATGACGATGACCACGCTGACGACGATGGCCCGGAACGCGAATCGGAGGACGACGACTGATGGTCCGACGCTTGAGGGCGCCGGGCTTCAGGGTTCCGGGCCGCCTCGCCGGGCCCGGCCGCGGGGCCAGCTCCGTGGCCGGACGCATCCTCGGATCCATGCTGCTGCTCTCGCTGCTGACCCTGCTGGTGGCCGGCGGCACGTCCTACGGCATCCTGCGCAGCCAAGCCTCCGCGCGCATCGACGACGCGCTCAGCCGGACGGTGAGCGAGTTCCGGGTGCTCTCCGCCAGCTCGGTGGATCCCGCCACCGGTGCGCCCTTCGTCCGCGCCGAGGACCTGGTCTACGTCGCCATGCAGCGCACGCTGCCCGCCGCCAACGAGGGAATGATGGCCCTGGGCCCCGCGGACGTGCGGTGGGTGGCTCCCGAATCGGTGTCCCTGCGCCCCGAAGCGGACCGGCAGCTGCTCGACGGGCTGCTGTCCGAGGCGGTGCCGGAACGCGTCGTGTTGCGGACCCTGTCCACCGGCACCACCACCTACCGCCTGGCCGTGGTCCCGGTGCAGCTGGCCGACGACGCGGCCGCCATGCGCTACGTGGTGGTGTTCGACCTCAGCGCCGAACTGGGCGCCCTGGGCCGCACGCACCTGGTCTTTATGGCCGCGGGCCTGGCGGCGCTGGCGCTGTCCGCCGTGCTGGGCTGGATGCTGGTGGCACGGCTGCTGGCCCCGCTGCGGGAGATGCGGCGGACGGCCGAAGCGATCTCCGAACACGACCTGGGACAGCGCCTGGAAGTGCGCGGCAACGACGACCTCGCGGACCTCTCGACCACCTTCAACCACATGCTGGACCGGCTGGGCAACGCGCTGCGCTCCCAGCGGCAGCTGCTGGACGACGTCGGCCACGAGCTGCGCACTCCCATCACGATCGTCCAGGGCCACCTGGAGCTGCAGGACGCCACGGACCCTCACGATGTCGAACAGACCCGCGCCATCGCCCTGGACGAGCTGGACCGGATGGGCCTGCTCGTGGACGATCTGGTCATGCTTGCCAAGGCTGACCGCTCCGACTTCGTGGCACCTGTCCCGGTGGAACTGGACGTGCTCATCGACGACGTGCTGGACAAGGCCCGCGGCCTGGGCGACCGGCGCTGGATCGTGGAGCGGCGCGCCCACGGGACCGCGGAACTGGACCCGCGCCGGATCGAACAGGCCATGCTGCAACTGTGCCAGAACGCGGTGAAGTTTTCCGCCGCCGGGAGCACGGTGGCCCTGGGCTGCGGGCTGCACGCGGGCACCGTGCGCCTCTGGGTGCGCGACGAAGGCATCGGCGTCCTACCCGAGGACCGGGCTGCCATCTTCGACCGCTTCGCCCGCGGCAGCAACGGCCGCCGCGCCGAGGGCTCCGGGCTGGGGCTGACCATCGTGCGGGCGATCGCCGGCGCGCACGGCGGCACGGCCGGCGTCGAATCGCGGCCCGGCGCCGGTTCGACGTTCTTCATCGACCTTCCGCTGCGCGGGTTCGGACCCGCGCCGGACGAGACAGACCACACCGGCAACGAGGAGGCCCATGAGCCAGATCCTGATCATTGAGGACGAGGAGCGGATCGGCTCCTTCATCGCCAAGGGCCTGCGCGCCGCGGGGTTCTCCCCCACCATTGCGGGCAGCGGCCGCGAGGGCCTGGTGCTGGCGCAGACCGGGGACTTCGAGCTGGTGGTGCTGGACCTGGGGCTGCCGGACCTGGACGGCTTCGAGGTGCTCCGGCGGATCCGGGACGGGCACAACACCGTGCCCGTCATCATCCTCACGGCCCGCACCAGCGTCGACGACACGGTCGCCGGATTCGAACGCGGCGCCGACGACTACATGCCCAAGCCGTTCCGCTTCGAGGAGCTGCTGGCGCGGGTGCGCCGGCGGCTGCGCACCGACGCCAACGGCGCGGACCTGGCGGTGCTGGGGCACGCGGGGCTGTCCCTGGACCTGCGCGCGCGGCGGGCCAGCGTGGACGGGCGCGAGGTGGACCTCTCGGCGCGTGAGTTCGCCCTCGCCGAGGCCTTCCTGCGCAACCCCGGCCAGGTGCTCAGCCGCGAGCAGCTGCTCTCCCGGGTGTGGGGCTACGACTTCGACCCGTCCTCGAACGTGGTGGACGTCTACGTGCGCTACCTGCGCAACAAGCTCGGAGCCGAGCGCATCGAAACCGTGCGCGGGATGGGATACCGCCTCGCCGCCAAGGCCTAGGCGGCAGGGACGGCTCCTCAAGGATCGCCGGCCGGGCCAACCGTGGCGACCTTTTCGACAAACCATCCTGCCCCTGACCCACGTTTGGCCAAAGGTTGCTGCTGGGTTCAAGGTTGAAACCCAGCGACAAGCTTTGGCCAAACGGTTGGGGAGTGCGTTTTCCTTTGTCCAAACGCCCGCGGCCGAATTCGCTTCCGGCCGGACGCTATGCGCGGCTAGGCCGCGCTGGCGGCGGAGGGCGCCGTCGCGGCCGTTGCCGCGGACACCGGGCTCGCCGGCGTCGCCGGGCTGGCGGCCGTGCCCGGGGTGACGGGCGAGGCGGGGGTCACCGGCGACGCGGCGGTCACGGGCGACGCCGGCGTGACGGGCGACGCGGCGGTCACGGCGGATGCGGGAGTGGCCGGGGTGGCGGCCGAGGCGCCGCGCTCAGTGAAGTCATCAACGTTCACCGCGCCCGGGTCCGCCGTGGCTGAGGTCCCGACCGCGGCCGCGGTGTCCGTTCCGGCGGTGTTTGCCGCGGTGCGCTCGACGGTGCTTTCGACCGTGCTCGGCGCGGTTCCCGATGCTGCCGTGCCCGTGTCCGCGGCTGCCGCGCCCGCGCTCACGGCAACAACGCCAAGCGCGCCGGTCACTGCCCAGAATTTGCGGTTGATCATGATCTTTCCTTCCGGTTGGGCCCTGGGGGCGTCTACGTCCCCCAGTGTTCGCCAGCCGTATGAGAACAAAAGGAAACGCTCATGAGAGGGTTCTCATGCGGCGCGCCCCGAGGCGTTAGCCGACCCGTCCCAGCAGCTCCTCGGCGGCCGCGAGCCGGGCCAGCGCCGACGGCTCCCAGCCCGGTATCCCCGGAGTCCGTGCTCCGGCCACCAGGGAAACCGCCACGGCCGCGGACCGGGCCCACAGCCCGCGCGGGTCCACGGTCCGCCCGAACGCCGCACCGAAGTGCTCCAGCCCCGCACCGGCGTGGACGTACCGGGAATCCACCGCGGGCAGCACGGCGAGGTGGCCCAGGAAGCAGGCCAGGTCATCCACGCGGTGGCCCGGACCCACCGCATCGACGTCCAGCAGCCCGGACACCCGTGGCCCGTCCATAAGCAGGTTGGCCTCGTAGAAGTCGCCATGGCTGGGAACCAGCGGGCCCCGGTCCGCGGCCTGGAGGACCGCTTCGATGCGCCCGCGCAGCTTGTCGATGCGGTCCGCCGCCACGGGCAGGGCCGAGATCGCAGCGTCCGCATAGCGGCCCAGCCGGTCGCTCCACGCGGGACGGGCCTCCAGCCCCAGCGCCGCGGCCGGCAGGCCGTCCAGCAGCGCCAGGAAGACGGCAGGATCAAGCGAGGTGCCGCCGTCGTGCAGGATGCGGCGGGACAGCGGTTCCCCGGGCGCCTCGGCCAGGGCCAGGACATCATCGACCGGGTCGCCGAGCGGCGGCGGGACCGGCAGTCCGGCGGCGAGCAGCAGGAGGTGGCGCGCCTGCAAGGCGGCGGCCTGGCCCGGGCGCAGCACCTTGAGGTAGACGTTGCGGCGGTCCACCACCGGGCCGGGGGTCGCAAACACCGCACGCAGCACCGCCCGGCGCAGCGGACGGTAGGCCACCGTTTCCAGCCGTTCGAGCCGTTCACCCCGTCCCCACAGGCCGCTCAGGCGGTCCGGGTCGCATGCCAGCGGCAGGCCGGGCAACCGCGGATCGTGCGGGTGCCGCCAGGCCGTGACCACCAGCGGCTCGGTGGGCCGGCGGGCCCCCGCCAGCAGGTCCTCGGCCTGTTCGGCCGGAATCTCGATGCGCACCGATCCGCCGTTGCCGGCACGCCGTTCGGTGCTCAGGCCAACGAACTCCGCCCCGATCGAGGGCGGAAGCTCATAGAGCGCGCTGACCCCGGCACCCGGGCGGTGCTGGAGCTGGACCTGAAGCGGCCGGTCCGGTCCGGCGAACCCGTCCAGGCCCACGGCGGCGGCCACAAGATCGTGGCCGTGGGCGGCGAAGAGCGCCAGCTGCAGGGTCTCGGACCATCCGTGGGCGCGGCTCACTGGGTGCCCGCCCGGCGGGTGCGCACCCTGTCCGGGCCCGTGGGGGCCGTACGCACCATCGCTAGGCGCGTCGGCGCTGCAGGACGGCGTCGAGGTTGATGCGGCCGGTGGCCGGTGACGCGCCGTCGGACCGTGCGCCCGAAAGTTCGGTGACGTTGACGACGTTCGGCTGTGCCGCCTGCGCGGCCGCGCGGGTGTCCTGAAGGATGCTGGTCACGCCGGAGGGCTTTTTCTCCTCGTCCGCCGGCAGCGGGGCCGGCTCTGGGCGTTCGGCCTTGGCCGCGCCCATGTAGGTCGGCAGCGGAACCCCGACCGGTTCCCAGGTCTTGGCGGCGGGAGCCTCCACGGATGCCGCGACGCGGCGGGCCTCCGCGCGCAGCTCCTCGAGGGTGGGTGCCGGCGCGGGCTCGGCCGCGGGCTCCACGTCGAACACCTCGGACTGGGTCCGGCGGACCGGGGCCGGCGGGTCCGGGGTGCTCATGGCCTCGGCGAAGACGGCTTCCATCCGGGCCAGCGCCTTGCGGCGCCGGTCGCGCACGGCGAAGGAGCGCAGCCCGGCGAAGCTGGCCGCGAGCACCACCAGCGCGACGCCGGGCACTCCGGCACCCACGGTCCCGAAGAGCGCCAGCGGTGCGCACACCACCAGAACGACGACGGCGGCCAGCCCGGCAAGCGCGACGGCCAGGCGCCCGGTTCGGATCCGCGCGGGGGCGGCCGGGGCGTGGATCCGCGGGGCTTCGGCTGGCATGTGGTTCCTCCGTTGGTGGCCGCTGGTGTCCGTGGCCGGTTCGTTGCGCGACGGCTTGGTTCCCCTATTGAACAGGCTGGGGACGATGAAGGCGAGCAGCAGTCCGAGCATGGCCACGAAGACCACGGAGCTCTCGACTTGTACGTCCACAATCACCAACTTAAGGGCGTATGCATTCCGCCTGCGGCATTTGTCCCGGTGTGTCTGTGGCCTCCACGGGAAATCCGCTGATTCTCCTGCCCGACAAGGTGTTTTCGGCGCCTTTCGGGGTTCCGGAGGTTCAGTTGCGCAGCGGCTCCCCGCGGGACGCGAGCCAGCGCGGCAGCAGCCCTCCGGCGGCTTCCTCGGCGGTCAGGGCGAAAGTGCGGTGGTCGGCCCAGGCGCCGTTGATGTGGAGGAATTTGCGGCGCAGGCCCTCGTCGCGGAATCCCAGCTTCTCCACCACGCGCAGGCTGGGTCCGTTTTCCGGGCGGATGTTGATTTCCATCCGGTGCAGGCCCAGGGCTTGGAAGCAGTGGTCGGTGGCCATGGCCACCGCCGTCGGCGCCAACCCGTGGCCCGCCCGGGACCGGTCCACCCAGTAGCCCAGCGAGGCGCCGAGCGCGGCACCCCACACGATGCCGGACACCGTGAGCTGCCCGGCCATCACCGGCTGGCGGCGGCTCGGTTCACGGACCGCAATGACCCAGGGCAGCGCCTGCCCCGCCCTCGCCTGCGCCTTCAGGGACGCCACCATGCCGCGGTAGGTGGGCGGGGGTGCTTGGGGGTCCGGCGAGGTGGCCTCCCACGGCCGCAGCCAGTCGGCGTTGCGGCGGCGAAGGTCCTCCCACTCGTCGTGGTCGCGGTAGCGCAGGGGACGCAGGAGCAGGTCCCCGCACTCAAGCGTCACAGGCCAGATCCCCGCACCGGTCACCATGGGTCACAGCTTAGCGCCACGGCGTCCCAGCGGTTGGCTCCCGGCGTTTGGGCCCTTGCGGTGGGGTCCTTGCGGTGGGGTCCTAGCATGGTGGGGTGGAACACCTTAGCGAAGACCAGGACCAAACCGCCGGCCGCGGCACGGAGCCGGGCATCGGCGGGACGGCGGACCGCGGAACGGCGAATCGGAGTCCGGCGCTGGAGAAGATGGACAAGGAGCACGCCCGCGCCACCTACCGCGGGTTGCGCCGGGCCCTTTCTCCCGCCGAGCGCCTGGGGCAGGCCGACGCGCTCGGTGGCCACCTGTTGCCGTGGCTGGCCGGACGCGCCGCGGGCGGTACCGTGGCCGGCGTCGTGTCCTACGGCGCGGAACTGCCGACGGCGGGGCTGCTGGCCGCGCTGCACGGGGCCGGGCATCGCGTGCTGGTGCCCATCTGCGAACCCGAGCGGCGGCTGTCCTGGGCGGACTGGTATCCGGACGTGCCGATGCAGCGGTGCGCGGTGGCGCCCATCGACGAACCGGCGGGGCCGCGGTTCGGGGCCGAAGTCATGGACGGCGCCGACGTGGTGCTGGTCCCCGCGCTGGCGGTGGACCGCGACGGCGCGCGGCTGGGCCAGGGCGGCGGCTACTACGACCGCTTCATCGCCTCGCTGGACCGGCTGGACCGCCGCCCGGTGCTGCTGGCGATGGTGTATGCGCACGAGTTCGTGCCGGCCGGAACGTTCGAATACCACATGCTGGACCGGAAGGTGGACGGGGTGGTGACCGCGGACGGGTTCACGTGGTTTTCCCCACGCCCGGGCCATTGATGTAGAATTGGCACTCTGGGGGTTGGAGTGCCAGCACCACGTGCCCGAACGCGCGGTTTCAAAACGCGCGGTTCCCGCATGTGGTCCGGCACAGGTCCCGGTGCGCCGGGCTCCCCCGACCAGCAACCTTCCGAAAGGGAACCCATGCCAACGTACGTGTACTCCTGCAAGGACTGCGACCACGCGTTCGAGACCGTCCAGTCCTTCAACGAGGATTCGCTGACCGTCTGCCCCGAATGCGGCGGCGTCCTGCGCAAGAAGTTCAACAGCGTGGGCGTTGTGTTCAAGGGCTCGGGCTTCTACCGCACCGATTCGCGGGGATCGTCCTCCTCGACCGCCCCGGCCGCGGCCAGCTCCGCCGCCAGCTAGGCGGCGAGGGCCCCGCGCCGAGCGCCAGCCCTCCACAGCTTTGCCTCCCCGCCGCGGCGGAGAGGGGCCGTCCACATTCCCGGAGTGTGGGCGGCCTTTCGCATGCCCGGCGTGCGGTACTGGGAGGCATGAGGAAGCCGCCCCGTTCCCGCCTTCCGCGCCCCGCCGGGGCGCAGGATCCACCCCACCGGCGAACCGGGCGCGAGTTGCTGGCGGTGTACCGCCGCCCGCTGTCCGCCTGCCTGGCCGCGCTTTCCGTGGCCTGCGCCCTGTCGGCCCTCGCTCCCGAACACGTTCCCACCCGCACGGTGGTGGTCGCGGCGCGGGACCTCCCCGCCGGGCACGCGCTCGCCGCCTCCGATCTGGCACTGCGGGTGCTGGCCTCCGCGGCGTTGCCTTCGGACGTTGCCGGCGATGCCGGCGAGGTCGTCGGCGGGCGCCTGGCCGTGCCGCTGAGGTCCGGGTCGCCCGTGGCCGTGGCCTCTCTGGTGGGGCCGGGGCTGCTCACCGGCGCCCCGCCGGGAACGGTGGCCGTCCCGGTCCGCCCCAGCGACGCGGAGACGGTCTCGCTGCTCTCGCCCGGCCAACTGGTCGATGTGGTGTTGAGCACCGGGAACGGCTACGAGCAGCCGGTCGAGTCCGCGGTGATCGCCTCGGCCCTGCCGGTGCTGTGGACCGGCGACGCGGCGTCCGACGGCGGCTGGCTGGGCGGGGAAAGTCCGGCCGGGATGGTCGTGCTCGCCGCATCGGCGGCGGAATCGGCCGTGCTGGCCGGTGCCGCCAGCCGGGGCCGGATCTTCCTGGTGCTCGTAGCTGGGTGAAGGGCTAGCTGGGTGAAGGGCTAGCTGGGTGAAGGGACGGCCGGCTGGAAGGGGCGGACTAGCTCCAGTGCGGCGGGCGTTGTTCCTGCAGCCAGCGGTCGCGGTCGCCTTCCCGCTCGCCCCAGGCGCGCGGGTCGTCCTCGGAGGCCACTCGCGGGACGACCCCGTCAACGGGGCCACCCGCGGAACGGCGGCCGCTGCCCTGCGGGAGCGTCGCACCCGCGCCGACCAGTTGCGACGTGCCGGTTTCCGATCGGCCCCCTGCGGGAGCCCCGGCCTCGGAAGCGCCGGCCTGCGGGTTCGGGCTTGCGGCGTCCTTCGGCGCGATCCCCGCGGCTTGGGCATGGCCCGCGGCAGGGGTGCCCCGCCCGGCAGTCTCCTGGGCGGATGCAGCTTGGGCGGAGGTGTCCTGGTCTGGGGTGCCCCGGGCAGCATCCTGCCGGGCCGGGCGGGAAGCGTGGGTGGGAGCGGATTCGGCCCGGCGGGGGCCTCCGCTGCGGTTGCCTGCCATGGCGTCCTCCTTGGCGCTGTCCTGTCCCCCATTGTCCGCCTGTTCCCTGCCAGGATCGAAGCCGGGGTCCGGATCGACCGCGGGCAACCCGAGGTGGGCGGCCAGCGTGTTGGCGATGGTGCCGGGATCGCTGAACACGTCGATGGTCCACAGCGGGATGTAGCGCCAGCCCATGGCCTCCAGCTGCTGGGGGCGCAGGCGGCTGCGCTCGCGCACGGTCATGCCGCGGTAGGCCTCGGTTCCGTCGGAGACCACCGCCAGCGGGGGGTGGTTGCCGGCGGCATCGACATCGGTGGCCTGGGCCGCCAGGTCCAGCACTCCGCGGTAGTGCTGGGCAACGGTGGCCCCGCGCCGGGCGAGCCGGTTCATCAGGTCCGCGACCAGCGGGTCCTTCAGCGGCGTGCCTTCCCCTTCCACCCCGGAGTCGCCGGAGAGCACCCGCCCGGCCAGCTCCAGGAAGCGGCGGGCACCGCCGCCGACCCGGTCCAGGTCGACGTCGGAGGGCAGGACGCCGGTGACCAGTTGCAGCAGGTCGCGCGAACGGGTGACGCCGGTGACGAACAGTTCGTCACCGCGCGCTCCGGAGAGCGGGCCGAAGTCGTGCAGGGCCTTGCCGTGCGGGGTGCGGCCGTAGCCGAGGGTGAAGATCACGGCGTCACGGACCAGCCCGTGGGCCCGTTCGACCGAGGACACCTGGAACGGCTCGTCGGCGCGCTTGAAGAAGTCGGCGGCCCAGGGGAAGTTGGGCAGCTGCAGGCGGATCGCCTCGGCAATCCGGGCGGCGTGGCGCTGGTTGGAGGCGATGACGGCCAGCGAACGGTTGGGGCGGCGGCGGATGTGCCCGAAGACCAGGTCGGCGACACGGTTGACCTCGGCGACGGTGGTTTCGATGCCCTCTCCGCCCTCGGGCAGGGCGGTGCCGTCGGCGACATACTCCACCGACAGCGAGGGGGTTCCCCCGCTCATGGCCCGCGCCGCGGGCAGGCGGCGCAGCGATCCGTCGTAGTACGCGCGGCCGAGGGCCTCGGTCAGGCCCTCGTCGACTCCGCGGTAGACGGTGCCCAGCCGGCGCAGGGGCAGCACCCCGGTCAGCGCGGTGAAGGTGCTCGCCGGCGGGGCCGGTTCGCGGGTGGAGGCCGTGGGATCGACGGAGACGTTGAAGCCGCGCGGGGAACCGAGCATGGAGTCGCCGAACGCGATCACCTGGCGGGAGCGGCTGATCGAGCCCAGCGCGGAACGCAGCGACAGGGCGTCGGCGTCGAGCAGGATCACGGCGTCGAAGTCGATGTCCGCCGGAACCTCGGCCGGAATCAGCAGCGGGGCTCCGATCCAGACCGGGACCAGGGAGTTGACCAGTCCCGTGCCGAGGTTGCCGAGCGCCTGCAGCGTGGGTTCCCCGTCCTTGAGCATGGCGCGCAGCTCGCGCGAGGCGGCGCGGTGGTCGGCCAGGGCGCCCTTCCAGCGTTTGGCCAGCAGCCACCGCAGGCGGGAGGCGCCCGAGGCGATGTGGGTGTTGTCGGCCAGGCGGTACTCGGCCTCGAGGCGGCGCAGGCGGGCACCGTCGGACATGGCGAGGTAGTCGTCGCCGCTGATCATGGCTTCGAGGGCGGACTGCCACCAGGCCAGTTCCAGCTCGTTGCCCACCAGTTCGGCGGCGACCTCGCGCTCGGAAAGGTCGTCCATGAGTTCGCTCAGGCCCTGCTCGCGCAGCTGCTCCTGGAGCAGGGTGCGTTCGGGCAGCGAGACCAGGGTCTCCTTCCCGGCGACCAGTTCCCGGAGCCGGACAAGCATGGTCTCCAGCGGAAGCCGGGGCAGCGCTTCCCGCTCCGGCGTGCGCGCCAGGACCTCGACGAGACGGTCCAGCCGCGCCTCGGCGTCGCGGTAGGCCGCGCCCAGCTCGGCCAGCCCGGTCGGCACCTGCGGGTGCCGCTGGCTGGTGGCGTAGCGGGCCCATTGCCCGCGCTGGCGCTGCACGGCCTGCAGCGCCTGGTGCAGGTCGGCGATGTGCACGCCGGGGCGCACGTATTCCTTGGCCACGCGGCGCAGCCGGGAACGGGTGATCGAGCTCATCTCGATCCCGTGTTCGCGCCGCCACTGGGTGGGGGCGGTGGCGCTGATCAGGTCGTCGACGTCGCGGTCGAAGATGTCGGGCTCGAACCGGTCGAGGCTGCCGCGGACGGCCAGCAGCAGGTCCAGCTGTTCGCCCCACTCGGCGAAGCTTTCGCCCAACTTGATCTCCGAGTGGGCGGCGACCTTGAGGATTTGTTCGTGCAGGGGCGGCAGGTCGGCCGCCAGGGACTCGGTGATCTCCAGCGCGTTTTCGGTCTCGCGGCGGTTGCGCAGGCGGGCTCCGTGCCAGGGGCTGGTCGCGGCGGCCCGGCTGAACCCGCCCAGCTCGGCGGCGCGGCGCAGCTTGGCCCCGGTTTCGTCGCGGCTGGTGATGTTGTCCAGGACGCTGCGCTTGAGCCGCACGGTGGTGGCCGGGGCGGGCTCGAGCGCGGTCAGGCGGGCCAGTTCCTGCATGGCCTGGTAGGGCGAGCACGCCCACCGGGCACGGACGTTGTGCAGCGAGCGCACGTGGTCCAGCAGCGCGTGGCGGTGGCCGGTGAGCGTGGCATGCAGCTTGTACAGCTGGGGTTCGGTGGCGCGTTCGTTGCGCAGGATGGCGCGGGTGAGCTGGTCGCGCAGCTCCTCGGGGCCGGTCTCCGGCGAAAGGCGCAGCGCCATGCTGTCCAGCCCGAGGTCGGCGAGGCGCTCGACCAGCCCATCGGCGGTCGCCCGCCGCTCGGCCACCACGAGCACCCGCTTGCCCTGTCCGGCGAGGATGGCTGCGGCGTTCACCGCGGTCTGCGTCTGGCCGGTCCCCGGGGGGCTGGAGACCACCACGGACTCCCCCGCCTCGACGAGGTCCAGGACCTCCTGCTGGGTGCCGTCGGCGTCGAGGACCAGCAGTTCGTCGGCGGGGTCGCGCTCGTCGCTGCTGAGCACGGTGACTTCGGGTTCGGGCACGTCCACCGGCCGGCCGGCATCGGCGTCCAGCAGCCGGGAGATGACGGGGTGGCGCACATCGAGGCGGGCGGGGTCGGCGGGGTCGTTGAGGTCGGCGAAGGTGGAGAGCATCAGCCGGTGTTCGATCACGGCGCCGCGCACGTCGGCGACGTCGCGGCGCAGCGAGTCCATGGCCAGGCGCGGGTCGAAGCGCGCCGTGGCGTAGGCGGAGGAGCGCAGCGCGTCGGCGTCGATGGCGACCCCGTGCACCTGGTCGAAGTAGCGGACCAGCGCGGGGTTGACCTCGGCCCGTCCGCTGAGCTGGATCTCGTAGTCGTCCTGGCCCTCGCGCAGGGAAAGCGAAATGCGTCCCAGCATCACGGGGGCGCTGAACTGTTCGCTGCGGCCGTCCTGGGTGGCGCGCCAGGTGGCCAGGCCGGCGGCGAGGTAGCCGACGTCGATCCCGCGGTCCTCGGACAGTTCCTCGACCTTGGCGCGCAGGGAGCGTGCGGCGCGACGGCCCACGGCGTACTGTTCCTGGTCGCGCAGCAGGGTGGACAGGCGGGTGCGGCGCCCGGCCAGGAACTGGGCCAGCCCCGACGGGTGGGCGTGCGTGAGGTCGATGCTGTTGGAGGAGGATCCGGCGAACCGCAGGAGCGTGTCCGTCCCGGCACCGGGACCGAGCTTCTCCAGCCATGCGGACAGCTCCGCGGCTCCGCCTTCCCGAGTCCCGTCCACGTGAACACATCCCTTCCCTGTTGTCGCCCCACCGTCGCCCCACTTGTCGTTCCGCGGGCGACGTCTCCCCCCGGACCCTACCTAACCTAGCCGAAAGCGGCCCCACCGTCGCTGACCGCAACGCGCAGGCGCCCGGACCGTGCCCGCGGGGAACCACGAGAAAGGGGAGGGACCGAAGCCCCTCCCCCGCTTCACGGACGTTCCGCGCCGCAGCGCCGAACGCCTACTCCCATTCGATCGTTCCCGGCGGCTTGCTGGTCACGTCGAGGACCACGCGGTTGACGCCGTCGACCTCGTTGGTGATCCGGTTGGAGATCCGGGCCAGCAGGTCGTACGGAAGCCGCGACCAGTCGGCCGTCATCGCGTCCTCGGAGGACACCGGACGCAGCACGATCGGGTGGCCGTAGGTGCGGCCGTCGCCCTGGACGCCCACGGAGCGGACGTCGGCGAGCAGCACGACCGGCATCTGCCAGACGTCGTTGTCCAGGCCGGCCGCGGTGAGCTCGGCGCGGGCGATCGCGTCGGCCTTGCGCAGCAGCTCCAGGCGCTCCTCGTTCACGGCGCCGATGATGCGGATGCCCAGGCCCGGGCCCGGGAACGGCTGGCGCTGGACGATCTCCGCTGGCAGGCCCAGCTGGGCACCCACGGCACGCACCTCGTCCTTGAAGAGGGTGCGCAGCGGCTCGACCAGCTCGAACTGCATGTCCTCGGGCAGGCCGCCGACGTTGTGGTGGCTCTTGATGTTGGCTGCACCCTCGCCGCCGCCGGATTCCACGACATCGGGGTAGAGCGTGCCCTGCACCAGGAAGCGGACAGGTTCGCCGGTTTCGGCGGCCTCGGCCATGATCGCGGCCTCGGCGGCCTCGAACGCGCGGATGAACTCGCGGCCGATGATCTTGCGCTTGGTCTCCGGGTCGGTGACGCCATCGAGGGCGCTGAGGAAGCGCTCCTGCTCGTCGGCGATGTAGAGCTTGGCGCCGGTGGCGGCGACGAAGTCCTTCTCCACCTGCTCGGCCTCGCCCTCGCGCAGCAGGCCGTGGTTGACGAACACGCAGGTGAGCTGGTCGCCGATGGCGCGCTGGACCAAGGCCGCGGCAACCGCGGAGTCCACGCCGCCGGAGAGGCCGCAGATTGCCCGGCCGGTGCCGACCTGCTCGCGGATCCGCTCGACCTGTTCCTCGACGATGTTGCCGGTGGTCCAGTCGGGCTTCAGGCCCGCGCCCTCGAAGAGGAAGTTCTCCAGGACCTTCTGGCCGAAGTTGGAGTGCTTCACCTCCGGGTGCCACTGGACGCCGAAGAGGCGCTTGGCCTCGTTGGCGAAGGCCGCGACGGGGGCGCCGGCGGTGGAGGCCAGGACCTCGAACCCTTCGGGGGCCGCACTGACGGCGTCGCCGTGGCTCATCCAGACGTTCTGCTCGTCCGGGATGCCCGCCAGGATCGACTTCGCACCGACGGTTGCGGTGGCATCGGTGGCGCCGTACTCGCGCAGGCCCGTCCGGGCCACCGTGCCGCCGAGTGCGTTCGCCATGGCCTGGAAGCCGTAGCAGATGCCGAAGACCGGCACTCCGGCCTCGAACAGCTCGGGGCCGACGCTCGGGGCGCCGTCGGCGTACACGCTGGAGGGGCCTCCGGAGAGGATGATCGCGGCCGGATTCTTGGCCAGGATCTGTTCGGTGGTGAAGGTGTGCGGGACGATCTCCGAGTACACGTTGGCTTCGCGTACGCGGCGGGCGATGAGCTGCGCGTACTGGGCCCCGTAGTCGACGACCAGAACCGGCTGGTGCTCTGGGGGGGTGGCTTGGTTGGTCACGGGTTCCAGTTTAGTCGCCCGCCGGACCGCGGCGCACCTTGGCGGGCCCGGACGTGACGGACCCTACGACGCCGGGCCGGCCGCCGTCGGGCCCGGGCCGCCCGCAGCCTCCCCGGCATCCCCGGGTGGCAGGGCAGTCCCGGCCTGCTCGGGCGGCTCCCGCCATACCTTGAGCACGGCCCACGCGACGGCGGTGACGGGCACGGCCAGCACGGCCCCGGCGATTCCGGCCAGGATGACGCCGGCGGCAAGCGCCAGCAGGATGACCAGCCCGTGCAGGCGCAGCGTCCGGCCCATGACGATGGGCTGCAGGATGTGGCCGTCCAACTGGTTCACCGCGATCACCACCGCGGCAACGATCAGCGCGACGGCCGGCCCGTTGGCGACCAGTGCCACCAGGGCGGCGAAGATGCCCGTGACGGTGGCGCCGACCATGGGTATGAAGCCGCCGAGGAAGACCAGGACGGCCAGTGGCAGGGCCAGCGGGACCTGCAGCACCAGCAGCGTCAGTCCGAGCGCCAGCGCCTCCACGAACGCAATGATCGCGGTGCCGCGCACGTACTTGCCCAGGACTTCCATGACCACGTCGCCCGAGCGGTGCAGCTTGTCCAGCCGGTCGCCGCTGAATCCGAGCAGGAAGAAGGCCCAGATCCGGTCCCCGTCCTTGAGGAAGTAGAAGAGCACCACGGCGCAGAGCAGCACGCCGGTGATGACTTCGGCGGCCGTGGACAGCCCGGAGAGCGCCCCCAGGCCGAACTGGCTGCTGCCGAGGAAGTCCCGCAGCGCCGCGGCCGCCTGGTCGATGGCCGTCTGCTCGATCGGCAGTGGCCCCTCAGCCAGCAGGCGCCGCAGTTCCTCCCACCCGGCGGTACCGGCCGCAACAAGGTTGTTCCATTCGCTGCGCACCGCGAAGACCAGCCCGGTGATTATTCCGCCGAGCACCAGCACAATGGCCAGGAAGGTGACCCAGGTCGCCAGGCCGGGCCGCAGGCCGCGGCGGCGCAGGTAGCCCACAACGGGGCTGAAGGCAGCGGCGAGAATGAGGGCGATCATCAGCGGGATGGCAATCAGCTTCAGCCGGACCAGCCCGTAGACGGCGACGGACACGGCAGTGAGCAGCAGAAGCAGCTGTGCTGCACGGATGGCCGGGCGGCCAAGCGTATCCGACCAGAGGGCTCCGGGTGACAGGGAGGGCCCGTAAGGGGATTGTGCCATCGTCGTGGCTCCTTCGTCAGGGCAATCGGGTGCGGGCCTTCTCCGTCCCGCACGCCCTATCCTCCACGTCGAGGGCCCGACACCCAAGCCCCTGCCGGTTAGCCCGGAATCGCCAAGGCGCCCGGGACGCTTTCGACGAGCACCGAGGTCCCGGCCGGGATCTGCAGGATTTCGCCGTCGATCTGGAACGGCACCGGGTCGACGACGGTGAAGGCGTAGCTCTTCACGCTGGCCTGCGGGCCCAGCCCCACCGTTACGGCACGCAGGGTCATCAGCGCCAGCCGCCACCGGCTGGCGTGCTGCATGGCAATCACCTCGAACCTGCCATCCATCGGTTGCCCGGATTCGCTGACGGTGCCGTACTTCGCCATCCCGGTGATGTTCGCCAGGATCAGGCTGTCGAATTCGGCACGCGCCCCGTCCGCGCGCACCAGTTCAACGGGCCGCAGCCGGGGGATCGTGCGGGCGACCGCGATGAGTTCGCGCAGCCTGCCCTTGCCGACCTCTTCGATGCCGATGGCCATGGCCGGGGTCACCCCGAAGCCGATGTAGGAGTGGGCGTATTGGGTCCGCCGTCCGCCGGGCGCTTCTCCTTCCGGAAAATCGAGGCTCAGGCGCAGCAGGTCCATCCGCCAGGTCCGGCCGCCGACGATGGCCTCGACAAGGGGCTGGGTGCTGGTGCTGCGCCGGTGGTCGTTTGCATTGCCGGCGGCCACCACCGCGCAGGGGGCCCGGCCGCCGCTATCCATCACGCCGTTGACGACCTCGTTGTATCCCCCATCGCCGCTGACCGACACGAGGAGCGGCCGCCCGTGGGCCGCGGCTGCGCGGGCCACTTCACGGGCATGGCCGGCGAAGGCGGTGGGCAGCATCTGCACCGGGACGTCCGGCAGCCGCTCCGCCAGTTCGGCGCGCAGGGCGTGGGCGGTGTGGACTGGCTTCTTGGCGGGGTCCGGGTTGAAGACCAGAACGATGCGGTCAAAGGGCGCCTCCGCCGCAGCGTGCCCGTTGGACGGACCTTCGGGCACGTGGACCATGACTGCGGCTCCTTCAGGCCTAGGGGCGGGCGCCGGCTCAGTAGCGTTTGGCGGCCTCGGGGTGGGTGGCGAGCTCGCGCTCGACCTCCTTGTGGACCTTGGCCTCCATGATGAAGGACAGCGCCGGCACCACGCCGCCGAGGGCGATCGTGACGAACCGGGTGAACGGCCAGCGCATGAGGCTCCAGAGCCGGAAGTCGGCGATGAGGTAGGCGACGTACATCCAGCCGTGGACGATCAGCACCGCGGTGGAGAGGTTGAAGCCTCCCTCGAAGGAGTCGGCGGGCAGGAAGCCGAACGTGTTGGGAGTGCCGTCGGCAGTGGTGCCGCCCAGGACGATCTCGGTGCCGAAGGCGTACTTCGCGACCATCTCCACCACCACCAGCAGCAGCATGACGCCGGTCGCATAGGCCAGGACCTTGTACGCCTTGGCTGCGCTGCGGATCTGGGCGGGGGTGCCGGCGAAGCGGCGCTTCTTCTGGGCGGGTACGGTCTGCTCGGTCATGCCTGTTCCTTTTCCGGGATGGTCTGCTGGGTGTCCTGCGCCGGCGCGTCCGGTGCCTCGGTGCTGCGCAGGGCCGCGGCCGCGTCCTCGAGGTCCTCCTGCTGGCGCCGGTAGTCGTCGGCGACCAGGCGGTACCAGAGGAACACCGCGAAGCCCGCGAAGACGAACCACTCGATGCCGTAGAACACGTTCAGCCAGTTGATCTGCTGTTCCTGCGGCTGGGGCCCGACGTGGACGGGCTCCAAGCCCGTGGTGGCGGCCCCGGCGTCGGCTCCGGCCTCGGTGGCGACGCCGAAGGCCACCACGAAGCCGCTGTACGCCGGCACGTCCCAGAGGTTGATCAGCTGGGCGGCGGACACGGCCCCCAGCGCCCCGGACACGGGTTCCTCGATGGGCGATTCGGTGGGCAGCAGCCGTCCAGTCAGGTCCAGCTGTCCGGACGGCGCGTCCCGGGGCGCGGAGGCGTCGGCCTGCCAGCCGCGCACGACGGCGATGGTCTCCCCTTCCGGGGCACCGTCCACGGCGAAGGGCGCAACGACCCAGAACCCCTTTTCGCCCTGCTGGAGCCTGTCGCGGACCAGGACCTGCTTGCCCGGGAGGAACCGGCCGCTGGCGGTGACGATCTGGTCCGCCTGGAAGCCCATCATCTCCTCGTGCGGGCGGATGTGGCCGGTCAGCGGGACCGCGGTCTCGGTGGTGCTCGGCGGCGGCGGGGCGGCGCTCTGGGAGCGGTTGAACTGCCACTGGCTGAGGAGGACGAAGCCAGAAGCCACGAGGAGCGCCCCCAGCAGGGCAAGGATCCATTGGGGCTTCAGGGCGGTTTTCAACACCCTTTAACGGTACTTCGGACGGGCTCGGTTCGGCGAACCGGGTCCCTGTGACCCCCGCGACGGGCCCTAACGACTACCAGTCTCCCCGTTCACGACCTGCCCCGCGCGCTAGTCTCGGACCGGAACGATGTCCTCGACGTTCGTGCGGGTCCGGTCCGCGGAGACGTCGTCGGGCTGTTCCTGGCTGGCCCGTTCGGCCTCGACGCGGGCCAGGTAGTGGCGGACCTCGCGCTCGACCTGCGCGGTGCTCCACCCCAGCAGCGGCGCCATGAGCCGGGCGACCTCGGGGGCGGCGGAAACGCCCCGGTCCCAGGACTCGATGGAGATGCGGGTGCGCCGGGTGAGGACGTCGTGGATGTGCCGGGCACCCTCGTGGGTGGTGGCGTAGACCGCCTCGGCGGCCAGGTAGTCGTCGGCGCCGGGCAGCGGCCGGGCCAGTTCCGGGTCGGCGGCGATGAGCGCCAGCACGTCGCGGGCCAGCGACCCGTACCGGCCCAGCAGGTGTTCGACGCGGGCCACGTGGACGCCGGCCTCGCGGGCCATCCGGTGCCTGCTGTTCCACGCCGCCGTGTACCCCTCGGCGCCAAGCAGCGGGATGTCCTCGGTGCACGACGGCGGGACCTGGCGGTCCATCGCCCGCACCGCCTCGTCCACCGCGTCGCGGGCCATGATCCGGTAGGTGGTGTACTTGCCGCCGGCAACCACCACGAGCCCGGGCACCGGATGGGCCACGACGTGCTCGCGGGAGAGCTTGGCGGTGGAGTCGGACTCCCCGGCCAGCAGGGGCCGCAGGCCGGCGTAGACGCCTTCGACGTCCTCGCGGGTCAGGGGCCTTTTGAGCACCCGGTTCACGTGCTCCAGCAGGTAGTCGATGTCCCGGCTGGAGGCCGCCGGGTGGGCCTTGTCCAGGGTCCATTCGGTGTCCGTGGTGCCGATGATCCAGTGCCGGCCCCAGGGGATGACGAACAGCACCGACTTCTCGGTGCGCAGGATCAGGCCCACCGTGGACTGGAACCGGTCCCGCGGGACCACCAGGTGGATGCCCTTGGAGGCGCGGACCTTCAGCCGCCCGCGGTCGGTGACCATCGCCTGGGTCTCGTCGGTCCACACGCCGGTGGCGTTGAGCACCTGCCGGGCGCGGACGTCGAACTCCTCGCCGGTCTCCTGGTCCTGGACCCTGGCCCCGACCACGCGTTCGCCCTCGCGGAGGAAGCTCACGGCCTTGACCCGGTTGGCCGCCCACGCCCCGTACTTCGCGGAGGTGCGCACCGCGTCCACGACCAGGCGCGCGTCGTCGACCTGCGCGTCGTAGTAGCGGATGGATCCGACGAACGCGTCGTCCTTGAGCGACGGGGCGCTGCGCAGCGTGGCGCGGCGGGACAGGTGCTTGTGGAAGGGGACGCCGCGGCCGTGCCCGGACGCCAGGGACAGCGCGTCGTACAGCGCCACCCCGGCGCCGACGTAGGCGCGTTCGGCGAAGCGGCCGGTCAGCGGGTAGAGGAAGGGCACCGGGCGGACCAGGTGCGGGGCGATCCGCTCGATCAGCAGCCCGCGCTCCTGCAGCGCCTCGCGGACCAGCGCGAAGTCGAGCATTTCCAGGTAGCGCAGTCCGCCGTGGATCAGTTTGGAGGAGCGCGAGGAGGTTCCGGCGGCCCAGTCGCGCGCCTCGACGATCGCCACGTCCAGCCCGCGGGTGGCCGCGTCGAGCGCGGCCCCGGCGCCGACGACGCCACCGCCGACGATCAGGAGGTCCAGCTCCTGTCCGCCCGCCGCGGCGGTGCCCTTCATCGCCTCCAGCGAGGCGGCACGGAACGCGGGGCCCAGTTGGCCGGTGTGCTGGTCACCGGCCTGGCCGCCTGCTGGGGCACCCGCCGCGTTCCGCGCCATGGGCGTCAGACGGACTCGTACGGGGACACGACCACGTCCACCCGCTGGAACTCCTTGAGGTCCGAGTAGCCGGTGGTCGCCATCGAGCGGCGCAGCGCGCCGACCAGGTTGGAGGTGCCGTTGGTGTGGCTGGAGGGGCCGAAGAGCAGCTGCTCCATCGGGCCGACGGTTCCCACGTAGGCGCGGTCGCCGCGCGGGGAGGTCTCGTGGTGCGCCTCCGCGCCCCAGTGCCAGCCCTGCCCGGGGGCCTCGTCGGCGCGGGCCAGCGCGGTGCCCAGCATCACGGCGTCCGCGCCCATGGCGATCGCCTTGACGATGTCGCCGCTGGTGCCCAGGCCGCCGTCGGCGATCACGTGCACGTAGCGTCCGCCGGACTCGTCCAGGTAGTCGCGGCGGGCCGCGGCGACGTTGGAGATCGCGGTGGCCATCGGAGCGTGGATGCCCAGCTGGCGGCGGGTGGTGCCGGTGGCTCCCCCACCGAACCCGACCAGGACGCCGGCCGCGCCGGTGCGCATCAGGTGCAGGGCCGGGGTGTAGCCGGCGGCGCCGCCGACGATCACCGGGACGTCGAGTTCGTAGATGAACTGCTTGAGGTTCAGCGGTTCGGTGGTCTTGGAGACGTGCTCGGCGGAGACGGTGGTGCCGCGGATCACGAAGATGTCGACGCCGGCGGCGACGACGGTCTTGTAGTGCTCCTGGGTGCGCTGCGGGGTGAGCGCGCCGGCCACCGTGACGCCGGCGTCGCGGATCTCGGCCAGGCGGGAGGTGATCAGTTCCGGCTGGATCGGCGCGGAGTACAGCTTCTGCAGGCGCTTGGTCACCGCGGGGCTGAAGTGCGCCGCTTCCAGCTCGGCCTCGAGGGCGACGATCTCGGCCAGCACCGGGCGGGGGTCCTCGTAGCGGGTCCACAGGCCCTCGAGGTTCAGCACGCCCAGGCCGCCGAGCCGGCCCAGCGCGATCGCGGTTTCCGGGCTCATCACGGAGTCCATCGGCGCACCCACGATCGGGGTGGAGAACTGGTAGGCGTCGATCTGCCAGTTGACCGAGACGTCCTGGGGGTCGCGGGTCCGGCGGTTGGGGACGATCGCCACGTCGTCCAGGGAGTAGGCCCGCAGTCCGCGCTTTCCGCGCCCGATTTCAATCTCGTAAGTCACCGGCCCAGCTTATCAGCGCGCCCCGCCCGCTCATTTCCGCCAAGCGCGGGGCAGCCGGGTCCCTGCGTGGCGACGAAGTCGACACGAAAGGGCCTGCCCAGCAAGCGCGGGGCAGCCGGGTCCCTGCGTGGCGACGAAGTCGACACGAAAGGGCCTGCCCAGCAAGCGCGGGGCAGCCGGGTCCCTGCGTGGCGACGAAGTCGACACGAAAGGGCCTGCCCCGCGCGCTACCGGCCCGCGCGCCGGGCGACGATGACGGTGGGTGCCAGCGCCCCCGATTCGATGGCCCGGCGCAGGTTGGCCAGGCGGGTCCCCATGTTGGGGCCCATCACCACTTCCGGCCCCAGCGGCTCCCCCTCGGCGGAGCGGGCGGGCGGCTGGTCGAGGAAGGCGAGCGCCTCGGCGCTGCGGTCGCGCGTGCTGTCCACCGCGAAGCCGGCCCCGGCGAGCGCGGCGTCGTACTCGGCCACGCTGCGCACGAACGAGTCCCCGGCCGAGGAGGCCCACGGCATCGGGTACTCGGCCGTGTCCCCGTCCCGCGCCATGATGTCGTAGATCGCGAAGACCCCCTGCGGGTGGAGCACCCGCGACACCTCGGCGAACACGCGTGCCTTGTCGGCGATGTTCATGCCCACGTGGATCAGGGTGACGGCGTCGAAGGCTCCGGCGTCCAGCCCGCTGTCGGCGGCGCTGGCCCGGGTCACGGTGATCGCGCTGGAGAGTCCGCAGCGTTCGTTCAGCTCGGTGGCGAGGTCCACGAATTCGGGGGTCACGTCCACGGCGTGGACCACGGCCCCGTGCTTGCCGGCGAAGATCCGGGCGGGCCCGCACAGGCCCGAGCCGAAGTCGGCCACCCGGGTGCCGGCGCCGATGCCGGCGTCGTGCACCAGCTCCTCGGTGGCCGCGACCCCGCCGGTGTGCAGCTGGTCCAGAGGCACCAGGTCCGCGGCGCTGAGGTTGTCCGGGTCCTTGCCCGCGCCGCGCAGGGCGGCGAAGACGCGCTCGCGCAGCGTCCCGGAGGAATAGTGGTCGACGACGGCCTGGACAGATCCCATGGTGTCCTCCACAGCTGGTTGCTCCACAGTAGTTTGCTCCACGGTGCGGCACACCTGCACGCCGGTGTGCCGGTTCCTGCCCTCATGCTAGGACGGCGCACACACCCCGCCAACCCCGGGGCGTCAGCCGGTGACCGTCGCCAGCGCCGAAGCCAGTCCGCGGGCGGCTGCCTCTTCGGCATCGGCCAGGTCCTCGGCCAGGTCCGCCAGGCGCGCGAAGTGCGCGGTCCGCTCCTCCACCGTCACCGCCGGGTCCACCGCGGCGGCGAGCGCGTCCCACCGCGGAGCCAGCGCGCGGTACGCCTCGGCCGATTCCGCCAGCGGGGCCAGGCCCGGCAGCGCCGAGGCCTCCGCCAGGAAGTCGGCGTAGAGCCCGCGCAAGCCTCCCGCCCCGGAGAAGCGGTTGGAGGTGAGGAACCCGGACAGCTGGGCCATGCCGTTGCGCAGCCGCGCCTCGTCGGCGAACATCGCCGTCCAGCCCTTCTTGGTGGTGGTGTCGCGCAGGCGCTCGGCCCAGGTGCGCATCCCGGCAACCCCGAAGTTCTTGGCGAAGTGCGCCGGGATCCCCTCCAGTTCGCGGGTTCCCAGCAGCCTCCCGGTGGTCTGCCCGATCGCCTCCAGGACGTTCAGCCGCAGCACCTTCACGCGCGGGCTCAGCGCCTGCGGAGCCCAGGCGGAGAAGTGCTTGTCCTTCTTGCTGGCCCGCCGGGCCGCGGCCAGCTGGTCCGGGGAGATCAGCTGCAGGGCGCCGGATCCGTCGTCCACCAGGTAGTCGTCCCCGTGCTCGCCCACCACGGCGATGTCCAGCGAATCGCTCTCCTCCACGGCTTCGCCGTCGATCCACGGCAGGGCCGCATGGGTGACGCGCACCACGACGGCGCGGCCGGCGTCGAGCCCCGCGTCCAGGTGGTCCTGGGCCTGCTTCGCGCTGTTGGTGGTGCGCTGGGTGACCGGCACCCCGCAGCGCTCCAGCAGGTTGGCCGTGTACGGCTCGGGGTGGGCCCGCGTCACCACGGTCACGGTGGTGGTTTCGGCGTATTCGAAGGTGAACACCATAAAGCCGATGCCGCCGGCAAGCCCGGCCAGCAGGGCCTGGCTGAGCGGCTGGCCGGTGACCGGGTGAGTGACGCCGGCCTGCGTGAGCACGCGATGCCACAGCCCGGCGTCGTACTGCACCACGTCCGCCGGCGCCGGGTACTCGGGCAGTTCCGCCTCGTCGACGAAGCCCGTCTCGGCCTCCTGGGCCTTCGGCGCGTTCATGAGCTTCTTGCGCGCCGTGGTGTAGGACTCCCCCGTCTTGGCCATGCGCTCGCGGACCATCTTCTTGAGCTGTTTGGGCTGGGGCATGGAAACTCTTTCCTTTGGGTCTCGCTGGTGCGCAGGGCGTGCCGGGGTGGTCCCGGGGGTGCGCAACGGACGGAACCCTCCTGCCGGGGACCGAGGTCCCGGGCAGGAGGGTTCCGTGCGGTGGCAAGTCTAGACGCCGAGGGGCCCCGCCCGAGGGCGGGGAGGCGTCGAAGACGCTAGCGCGAACGGTAGTTCGGCGCCTCGACGGTCATCATGATGTCGTGCGGGTGGGATTCCTTCAGCCCGGCCGCGGTGATGCGGACGAACTTGCCGCGGGCCTTCAGCTCCGGGATGGTGCGCCCGCCCACGTAGAACATGGTCTGGCGCAGACCGCCCACGAGCTGGTGGGCGACCGCGGAGAGCGGGCCGCGGTAGGGCACCTGGCCCTCGATGCCTTCGGGGATCAGCTTCTCGTTGGAGGGCACGTCCGACTGGAAGTAGCGGTCCTTGGAGTAGGAGGTGTTCTTGCCGCGGGTCTCCATGGCGCCCAGGGAGCCCATGCCGCGGTAGGCCTTGAACTGCTTGCCGTTCATGAACACCAGGTCGCCCGGGGACTCGGCGGTGCCGGCCAGCAGGGAGCCGAGCATCACGGAGTCGGCGCCGGCCACCAGGGCCTTGCCGATGTCGCCGGAGTGCTGCAGGCCGCCGTCGGCAATGACCGGCACGCCCGCGGGGATCGCGGCCTTGGCGGCTTCGTAGATGGCGGTGACCTGCGGGACGCCGACGCCGGCGACGATGCGGGTGGTGCAGATGGAGCCCGGGCCGACGCCGACCTTGATCGCGTCCGCGCCGGCGTCGATCAGCGCCTGCGCGCCCTCGCGGGTCGCCGCCTGGCCGCCGATGACGTCCACGTGCGCGGCCTTCGGGTCCTTCTTCAGGCGGGCGATCATGTCCAGCACGCCCTGGGAGTGGCCGTTGGCGGTGTCCACCACCAGCACGTCGACCCCGGCCTCGACCAGCGTCATCGCCCGGTCGTAGCCCTCGCCGAAGAAGCCCACGGCCGCGCCCACGCGCAGCCGGCCCTCGTCGTCCTTGCTGGCGTTCGGGTACTGCTCGGCCTTGTCGAAGTCCTTGACGGTGATCAGGCCCTGGAGCACGCCCTCGTCGTTGACCAGCGGCAGCTTCTCGATGCGGTGCTTGCCCAGCAGGTGGACGACCTCGTCCCGGGACACGCCGACCTTCGCGGTGATCAGCGGCATCGGGGTCATCTTCTCGAAGACCTTGGTGGTCAGGAACTCCGAATAGGGCACGAACCGGGTGTCGCGGTTGGTGATGATGCCCAGCAGCTTCTTGTCGACGTCGACCACCGGCAGGCCGGAGACCCGGTAGTGCGCGCAGAGGTCGTCGAGTTCCTTCAGCGTGGCGTCCGGGCTGATGGTCACCGGGTCGGTGATCATGCCGGATTCGCTGCGCTTGACCTGGTCCACGTGGTTGGCCTGGTCCTCGATGGAGAGGTTGCGGTGGATGATGCCGATGCCGCCCTGGCGGGCCAGCGCGATCGCCATCGGGGCCTCGGTGACGGTGTCCATGGCGGCGGAAAGCAGCGGGATGTTGATGTTGATCCGCTTGGTCAGCCGCGTGGTGGTGTCCGCCTCCGACGGGATGACGTCCGTCGGGCCGGGCAGCAGAAGGACGTCGTCGTAAGTCAGTCCTTCAAAGGCGAACGGGTTGAACTCGGTCACGGGGGGCCTTTCGCACGAGGGGGTTTCGTACCATCCTAGAACGCGCGCCGGGCTTGCGGCATTCCGCCGGTTCCCCACTGTGCCCAACGCCACGTCCCTGCGGCTGGAGCACGACGGCGGGCGGCTGCCCCGGCGCTCCGCGGGGCCCGCACCCCGTACAGCGCGGCACTCGCCTCCGGCGCTGCGCAGGGCCCGCCGCGGGCAAGGATTTCCACGGCCGTGGGCGGCCTTGGAAATCCGCTGCCCGCTTCCCGGGCCCCGCTTCCCGGGCCCCGCTTACCGGGCCCCGTGCGGAAAGGCGCCTTGTCCCAAGGGCTCCAAGGCCGGGCCGTGAACCATCTTGCGCGAATGGCTGGAACGGCTCGGTCATTCCAGCCATATCCGCAAGACGGTTGGCCGCGGCCGAACTTTGGGTGATGCTCCGGGCCAACCCCGCCGCTCAGGCGCGGATGAAGATGCAGGTGGCGTTGGCGGAGTCCATGCCGGTCTGGCTGACCGACTGGATCATGTACCAGTAGGTGCGCCCCGGCACGGCCCCGGTGTCCAGCCAGCTCTGGGTGCCGGCGGTGCGCCGGGGCACCGCGCGCAGGTAGGTGGCGGTGGACTGGATGTTGGGCACCACGGAGCCGGTGGATTCCCAGCGCCAGATCGCGATCAGCGTGGGGTCTTCGCCGGTGGTGCCGGAGGTCCAGGTCAGCCGGACGCCGGTGCCCTCGCGGACCGCGGACTTGATCACGGGCGTGGCGGGGCGGCCGGCATTCAGCTGCGGGAACGGGACGGGAAGGGCAGGGCGGGCGTAGTGCCTCGCGGCCAGGATGCCGATCGCGTTAAGCTTGTTCGCCCGGAACGCGGTGGTGTTGTAGAAGCAGTGCCCCCGCACCGCCGGGACGCCGCGGGCCTTGGTGAGGTGGTCGCGTAGCTCGTTAGGGTCCAGCCACGCGGCCGGGGAGGCGTCGCCGACCTTGTAGGCGGCCTCGCCGGTGTAGAGCTTCACCGCGGTTCCGGCCACCTGCTTGGCCCACCAGTCGACCAGCACGTTGTAGTTGGCCACCGGGTACCCCTGGTACCAGTACAGCTGCGGGGTGATGTAGTCCACCCACCCCTCTTTGACCCACTTCCTGCTGTCCGCATAGAGGGCGGAGTAGGACTCCAGCCCGCTGGTTGCGGAACCGAGGCTGCTGGAGGAGGAGTTGCGCCAGATCCCGAACGGGCTGATCCCGAACGCGACCCGCGGCTTCACGGCCTTGATCGCCGCCTTGGTGTCCCGGATGAAGACGTCGATGTTGTTGCGCCGCCAGCTGGCCACGGAGGTGAAGGCGCCCTTGTGGGCGGCGTAGGCCGCGGCGTCGGGAATCGCCTGGCCGGCCATCGGGTAGGGATAGAAGTAGTCGTCGAAGTGGATGCCGTCGACGCCGTAGTTCCGGACCAGGTCCACCACCACGGAGCGGATGAAGTTGCGCACGGCGGGAATGCCGGGGTTGTAGTAGCGCTTGCCCCCGTAGGCGAAGCTCCACGTGGGGTTCGTCCGGGCCGGATGGGAGGCCACCAGCGAATTCAGGCTGGTGTCCATCGCCACGCGGAACGGGTTGATCCACGCGTGCAGCGCCAGCCCGCGCTTGTGGGCCTCGGCGATGGCGTAGGCCAGCGGGTCGTAGCCGGGGTCCTTGCCCTGGGTGCCGGTGAGGTACTTCGACCACGGCTCCGCCAACGTGGACTTCCACATCCGGTCGGCCGTGGGCCGGACCTGCAGCAGCACGGCATTGAGGTTGCGCTTGCGGGCCAGGTCCAGGATCGAGCGCAGCTCGGCCTGCTGCGCCGCGGCGCTCAGCCCGGTCCTGGAGGGCCAGTCGATGTTGACCACGCTGGCGGCCCACAGCCCGCGGAATTCGGCCTTCGGGTAGACGGTGCTGGTGGCCGTGTTGCGGGCGGCCACCGTGTAGACGCGGTTGCGCACGACGGCGGCGGGAGCCGCCGCGGCGGCCGGTCCCGCCAGGCCGGCGGCAAGCCCCGCCCCGGCCAGCCCCGATCCGGCCAGCACGGCGGTAAGCACCTCACGGCGCGAAAGTTCCATGGTGCACCCCCCAGGTGCGGCACAGTCGGACTGTGCCGTGAGGTCAGGCTACGCCCGGGGAACACCTTGGCCAAGTGGCCTGGTCCACTACCAGTCCAGCGCCGCCTTGAAGCGTTCCTCGAACACCGGGGAGGTCGTGGCCGTGTAGGTCTTGGACAGGTGGGACTGGTCTATGTACACCAGCACGTTGCCGATCACCGGCCGGCAGACCTCGTCGTCGCAGATCTGGTCGGTCATTTCGAAGAAGCCCAGCCCGGCATAGGCCCGGTCACCCTTGAGCCTGTCCCGCAGCTCCTCCAGCGGGGACTCGGCGGCGATGGCGGCGTCGCGCTCCACGGTGCAGGCGGCGGATTCGGGGCCGTTCAGGTCCACGCATTCGGGAACCATGAAGTCGAAGCGCGCCGTGTCGCGCATCCCGGCAACGCGGATCCCGGCCTCCAGCCACGGCCTGACGCCCTCGAGGTAGCCCGGCGTGACGCGTTCGGGCGCCCCGAAGGAGGCCGTCAGGGACGCCAGCGTGAGCACGGCGTCGGGCCGGTGCTCCAGCACGTAGGCGGAGGCGGCCTCATTGAAGCCGTTGCAGGCCTCGTCGCGTTCCGGGCTTTCCGCACCGAAACGGCATCCCGGACGGTGCACCATGACCACCAGCCAGCCGTTGCGCTCGGCGGCCGGACGCAGCGCGGGAATCCAATGCTGGGCGTGGGAATCGCCCACCACGAACACCGTCTTGCGGGCGGTGGCCGGGTCTCCCGCCATGTAGCACTGGTCGATCCTGGCGTCGCCGGGCGCGTACTCCCCCTCGCACGGGCCGTCGAATTCGGCCCATTCGGCGTCCAGTTCGGTGGTCAGGGGAAGCACCGCCGCCGCGGGGCTGCCGCCGTATTCGAAGCCGGGGCGCAACGCCTCGGCACCGGGGTTGTCCTGCGCCGTCTGCGTCCCGGCCATCCGCTCGTAGGCGGCGACGCGCGCCTCCCATCCGCTAAGCGGGGCGGCGACCACCGCCAGCAGCACGGCAACCACCAGGCCCAGCCGCCGGCGTCGTACCGTGGGCCAGCGCCACGAGCGCAGCGGAGTCTCCACCGCCTTGGTGGTGGCCCACGCCAGCGCCAGGGAAAGGGCGATCACCGCGGCGCCTCCGGCCGGCCCCGGGCCGGCGGTCTGCCGCGTGGCCAGGTAGATGACCAGGATCGGCCAGTGCCACAGGTACAGGCCGTAGGAGATGTCCCCGAGCCGGGTCAGCGGGCGGAGCGAGAGCAGGCGGTCGGCGCCGAAACGGCTGCCGGTCCCGCCGGCGGCGATGACCGCCGCGCCGGCCAGCGTGGGCCACAGCGCCACCCAGCCGGGGAAGGACTGCTGAACCTGCAGCACGATTCCGCAGGAGAGCATGGCCGCCAGCCCGGCCCAGCCAAGCCCCACCCGCACCGCGGAGGGCAGCTTCGCGGCGTACGGGAGCGCCAGGGCCAGCAGCGAACCGAGGGCGAACTCCCACAGCCGGGCGCGGGTGTCGAAGTAGGCCCAGGCCTGGTCCGCGGCGGTGACCTGGATCGAGTAGGCCAGCGAAACCGCGAAGATGGCCCCGAACGCGGCCGCCGCCACCGCCCGGAACCCCGGCGCCCGGAGGCCGTGCCGGCGGGCCAGCACGCACATTCCGCGCCACAGCGCGGCGCAGGCGGCGAACACCAGCGGCCAGAGGATGAACACCTGGCCTTGGATGGACAGGGACCAGAAGTGCTGGAGCGGACTGGCGGTGGAATGGTCCGCGGCGTAGTAGTCGACCGCCGCCTCGGCGAGCGCCCAGTTCTGGACGTAGAAAAGGCTGGCCCAGGACTGGCCGAAGATCTCCGGCCAGCGGCTGCGCGGCAGCAGGTTCGCGGTGGCGGCGAGCACCGCAAGCAGGACCACGACGGCGGCGGGCAGCAGCCGCCGGAACAGGTTCAGCCAGTAGGCGGGCAGCCTGAGCGGGCGCCCCGCCTCCACCTTGCGGACGAAGGATCCGGTGAGCAGGAACGCCGAGATGAGCAGGAAGACGTCCACGCCCCCGGAGACCCGCCCCAGCCACACGTGGTAGACCACGACCATCAGCACCGCCAGGGCGCGCAGTCCCTGGACGTCCGGGCGGTACCCGGGCTTGCCGCTGGCGGCGCGGCCCGGATGGGCAGGGCCGGCTTGGGGAGGGCTCATCTGGGCCGGTTTTGCATGGGCAGGGCGCGCTGGAGCCACGTCGTGCACCTTCCGTGGTGGATCGGTCTGCTGTTTCCCCCGGCGGGTTGCCCCACCCCGAGCAGAAAATTTTACCAGCGGGCCGCGCCGCCCGGGCGCGGAGAAGGGTGCGCGCCGTCACGTGCCGTGCCGCAGGCCGGCCCCTCCCGCCCCCTGGAGCCCTTCGATAGGGCGCAGCCGTCCGACAGGACGCGCTCGCCACCACAGGGCCAAAACAGGACGACGGCGGAGCCGCACCCGACGCATGCGTGCATGCGTCGGGGCGGCCCCGCCGTCGTTGGCCTGGCTTGGCCCGCCTAGGGGGACCCCACGACTAGTGGGGACCCGCCGAACGGCTTAGTACGGCCAGTTGCCACCGTTGACGGTGACGTTGTACGGCCAGTTGCCACCGGCGTTGGCGTCGTCGGTGGAGGCGGAGCCTGCAGCGGCACCGCCGGCAACGAGGGCAGCGGCAACCGCAAGGGCTGCCGCGGACTTCATCAGGAACTTCTTCACTTTTTCACCTTTGTTTGTGGTGTGGGTTGTGGCGTTACTGGCCAATGGGAGAAACGCGCAGGTCAAGGACCATTCCTCCCCCAGCAGTATTCCATTGTTGCCCAAGTGAAGGAAGTGACCAAAGGGGAAGTTTCGTACCAATACGCGTTGTCAACCCATGGCGTGGCGCCCCCGTAGGACATACTGGTCCCATGCACCCGCCCCCCGTCCCCGGCGACCTCCGCGGCATCGAAGCGTTCCTTCGGCGTGCCCAGCGCGAGGGCGACCCGGACGCGGTCATCCGTGCCGCCCGGCAGGGGGCGGAGACCGCCCGCGAGGCGAACAACGCCGCGCTCGAGTGGCAGTTCGACCAGGCGCTGGCCGATGCGCTGCACGCCCTGGACAGCTACCCCGAAATGCTTGAGGTGGCGCAGCGGATGACCACCTCGACCGCTTCGGCGGCAGACGGGGCCCTGCGCGCCAAGTCCCTGGTGCTGGAGTCGATCGCGCTGCGGTGCCAAGGACGCTTCGTCCCGGCATCCGACCGCGCCCGGCAGGCGCTGGAGCTTCTGGACTCCGCCTCGAAACAGGCGGAAACACGTGCCCAGGCCTTCCAGTCCCTCATCGCGGCGCTGGTGGAGTCCGGCCGCATCCAGGAGGCATGGGACCAGCAGGCGGATCTGGCGTTGTTGCTGAGCTCGGGGTTTGATGGGCAAACCGCGGGAAAGGGATTCTGGACCCTCGGCAATCTGGCCTTCCTGGTCGGTGAAATCGACCGGGGCCTCGACTACCATGCACGCGCTTCCTCCCTGCTCTCCCCCGCCAACGACATCCAACTCTGGGCGCGTTTCAACAGGGCCTCCGCGGACCTGCAGCTCCAGGCCGGCGTGGCCATCGAGCAGACCCGCGACTGCATCGACCGGGCCGTCTTGGCGCATGAGGTCATGTCGCCCACGGAAATGGACCGGGTGGCGCTCGCCGTCACCCGGGCCCGGTGGGGCCTGGCCGTCAACGACCTCGCCGAGGCCGATGAGGTCCTGGGCACGGAACTGGCGGAGGTCAGCGATCCCGCGGCCGCCTACATGGTCCCCGCCTACCGGGTGTGGGGCGCGGTCCTTGAGGGGCTCGACGATCCCGCGGCCGCCCGGAAATTTGCGGAGGCCGACCGCCTCGAAGCCCTCGCCGACGGCGAGGGCTAGCCCGAAAAGCGCCCCCGCGCCGTTCTGCGGCCCGGAACGCTTTCCCGTCAGGGGGCGGGGGACTCCGTGGCCTCCGTCGATGCAGCCACCAGCTCCTTGACCTGGGCATTCGTCAACAGTGTCCACGGCGTGTTCGCGGCCGACTGGAGCGCCGCTTCCGGACTCTCCTCGGTGTTCCACCACTTCGCCTCCAGCACCCGCCCCTCGTACAGCACGCGGTCGCCCTTGGTGTAGACCCGCTTCGCTGACCATTCCGGGTACAGCCCGTCCGGGGCGAGCACGGGTTCCTCCGGCTTGTCGCCCGGAAGCACCGGCCCCACCAGCGTCCAGGGGGTGGCCTCCGAGGCGGCCACGGGGGCATCGGGCGCATCGCCCTGCGTCCACCATTTCGCTTCGTAGACGTTGCCGCGCCACACGATCCGGTCCGCTTCCACGTAGGCGGCTTCCTCGTTCCAGATCGGGTACGGGCTGGTTTCCGGGTTGTCGACGATCGCCGTGGCCGCCGGGGCTGACTGGATCCCGCCGGACGGTTCGGCCACGTCCTGCAGGCCCATTTTCGCGATGTCGCGCGCCAGTTCGGAGGCGAACTCCCCGGGGGCCTGCGAAACGCCGCTGCAGTTGTTGGAGACCCGCGTCAGGTCCGGGTAGTTGGGACCACAGTCGAAGTCCCGGTTGGCCGACCACATCGAAACGCGGCCCACGCCGACCTCCAGGGCGAAGGCGTTGAGGTCCCTGGCGTCCTGCGGCGTGAAGATCTCCCCGAGGAGATCGTTCTGGCCGATCATCGGGGTCAATCCGATCTTGCGCCACAGCGAACGGTCCCCCCATTCCGTTCCGTGGGAACGGTAGAGGTTCTTCAGCTGCCGGTGGGTGCTGCGGGCTCCTTGGATGGAGGCCTCCGCCATCGACTGGTCCGCGGAGCGCGTTCCACCGAAGTTCATCGTCATCAGGTTCACGCCCGCCAGCTCAACGCCGCCGGCCACGTACCGTTCCACCTCGGCCAGTCCGGCCGCCGTCAGCCCATCGGTGGCCACGGGCAACGTCAGCCACACCTGCAGGGGCTTGCCGGCGGCCGCAAACCGGTCCTGCACCTCGCGCACCGCGGTGACCCGGCGCTCGGAGGCGGCGGCGTTTTCCAGCGCGGCCCCCTCGATGTCCAGGTCCAGCGTGGACGAATCGTAGCGCTCCAGCAGGTTCCCATAGGCGGCAACCAGCCGGGCCGGGTCCTCGCACGCCACCGCGGGTTCGTCGTTGATCAGCCCGCCCGTGGACACCACCACGGATCCGCCCGACTCCTGCACCCGCGCCACCCGGCGGTCCAGGTCGAAGGTTTCGGCAGCGCCGTCCATCGAGTAGTAGCTGCCCCACGAGGGCTGGCAGGGGTCCTTGGGATCGGCCACGGCGAACCCGAGGACCACCCGTTCCCCGGCGGCGACGCTGTCGCCGATCGGATAGAAGGGGGTGGACGTCGCGTCCACGTAGGAGCCGAACCACGCGTGGCTCTGGTCGGCCTGGGCGGCGTCCTGCACCCTGCCCCACGCGGAGAGCGATCCGCCGACGATGAGGGCGGCAATGGCAAGGACAATGGAGAGCCGGACGACGGAAAGCCGCCGTCCCGCAAAACGTGAAGCCATGGTTTCCCCAACCCTCTTCGAGCGGCGTCGGCACCGCGCAGGACAAACGGCCCTCCGGCCGCGGTTTCCAGTACCCCGCGGTCACGGGCCGCCGCGCCGTCACGGATTGTCACCTGCACACTGCGCAGGTCCACAGCATAGTGCAGTACGTTACAATCAAACGAAAATGGGACGGCATGCGTCAAACCGTTGCCCTTCGGATTGTCTAAGGCATCACATTTTGTGTAGCTGGGGAGCACACTCGATGACTCAAAGCAGCACTGCCGCATCGCCGGACCAGGTCGACGGCCCACCCCCACCGCTCCACCCCGGCCTCGAAGCGGCGCCGCGGCGCCGCCAGTGGGGTTCGGAACGCCGCTCCGAGCCGCTCTCGATCGTCCACCCGACCCCGTCGAAGCGGAAACTCGCCTGGGGCCGCGTAGCCATTTCCGCCACCATCGTGTCGTGGGCGCTCTACGTCGTCACCACGGTGCTGCGGCAACTGGCCAACAATCCCGGCGTCGGATTCCGCTTCCAGTTCGAGGCCGTCCTTTACCTGGTGGTGGTCACGTTCCTGACCTTCTCGGCGCTGATGTACCTCACCGCCAGGCAGGCGGCGCTGCACCGTTTCGCCGAGCACAAGCGTGCCCCGCGCGGGGAACTGGACCGCCACTTCCGCGACTACGACAAGGGCATCACCGTCCTGGTGCCCAGCTACGCCGAAGAGACGTCGGTGGTGCGCGGAACCCTGTGGTCGGCAGCCCTCCAGGAATTCCCGGACCTGCGGATCGTGCTGCTGATCGACGACAACCCGTACCCGACCGATCCCGAGGTCGCGGCCAAGCTCGACGCGACGCGCAACCTTGCGGCATCCATCGAGAAGGCCCTGCAGGCCCCGCACCGGCAGGCCCTGGCCGCCCTGAACGCCTTCCGGCAGGCCCGCGGAACGGGTGCCACGGCGCAGGGACTGCTGCCGCACCTGTCCGCCAGCTACCGGCATTCGGCCGAATGGCTCGAGGCGATGGCCGAGGCCGAGCCGGTCAACGACCACGTCGACGAGTTCTTCGTCGACTCGGTGATCATGGGCCTCTCCCGTGAGCTGCGCCTGACCCTGCTGGCCCTCACCGCCGCGGAAGCCCAGCAGACCGGCCCCGATTTGGACCGGCTGGAGGAGCTGCACCTTCGCCTGGTCAGGATCTTCGACGCCAAGCTGACCTACTTCGAACGCAAGCGCTACGCCAGCCTCTCCGCCGAGGCGAACAAGGCGATGAACCTGAACTCCTACATCTCCTCCATGGGCCACCGCTGGCTCCTGGACCAGCGTGGCGACGCCCTGGTCCTGCGGGAACTGGAAGACGGGGAGGAGGCGGACGAGGACCGGGTCCTCGACATCCCGGACAGCGAGTACCTGCTGACCCTTGACGCGGACTCGCTGCTGCTGCGCGACTACTGCCTGCGCCTGGTGTACTTCCTCGAGTCGGAGGAGAACGCACGCATCGCCGTCACCCAAACCCCGTATTCGTCCTTCCGCGGCGCCCCGACCCGCATCGAGCGCGTGGCCGGGGCCACCACCGACATCCAGCACATCCTGCACCAGGGCATGACCGGCTACGGGGCCACCTTCTGGGTCGGCGCCAACGCCATCATCCGCAAGCGGGCGCTGCTGGACATCGAAGAGATCAATACGGTCGGCGGCTACGAGATCCGCACCTACATCCAGGACCGCACCGTCATCGAGGACACCGAGTCCAGCATCGACCTCGGAACGCACGGGTGGCAGCTGGCCAACTACCCCGAGCGCCTCAGCTACAGCGCCACTCCCCCCGACTTCGGTTCCCTGGTGGTGCAGCGCCGGCGCTGGGCCAACGGCGGCCTGCTGATCCTGCCGAAGTTCTGGAAGCAGTTGGGCGAACGCCGCTTCCAGCGCCAGCCCATCCAGCTGCGTGAAGTGCTGCTGCGGGTGAACTACATGGCCTCGATCGCCTGGGCCAGCTTCGGGCTGGTGTTCCTCCTCGCCTACCCCTACGACAGCCGGCTCCTGAGCCCTCTCATCTTCGCCGCGGCCCTGCCCTACTTCCTGTGCATGGGATCGGACCTGCGCGACTGCGGCCACCGCTTCTCCGACATCTTCCGGATCTACGGCTTCAACCTGGTGCTGCTGCCGGTGAACCTGGCCGGCGTCCTGAAGTCCGTCCAGCAGGCGTTCACCGGCGACAAGATCCCTTTCGTCCGCACTCCGAAGGTCCGCGACCGGACCGCCTCGCCCGGCCTCTACGTGGCGGTCCCCTACCTGATCGTGGCCTTCTCCCTGGTCACCCTGTGGCGGGACTTCCTGGACCAGAACTGGGGCAACGCCGCGTTCGCCGCGCTCAACGCCTCCCTGGCCATCTTCGCCATCCGCGCCTACATCGGCATCAAGAATTCGCTGGTGGACATGTGGCTGGGGCTGCTCAACTGGCTGTTCGTCGTCCCCAAGGCCAAGCCCGCCCCGAAGGCGGCGCCGGCCCCGGCAACACCCGAAACCACGGATTGGGCAACTATCCTTTATCAGGGCGACCGGCGGCTGAACCGGGATCTGCGCGGTTCCGATGACCGCAGGAGGAGGATTGGCGTTGGCAGGTAGCACCGGGACCGGCATCCATAGCGGGCGGGTCATCGAACCCGCGGTCCTGCCGGCCGCGGAAGCCGTTGCCCCGCCTGCCCCCGATTCCGGCGAGTCCCCGAACACCGCCGTGTTGCGCCCGCTTTCCGGCGGCATCCTGGAGATCGGGTTTGCGCCGGGCAGCATCCTGACCCCTTCCCTTCTCGAGCAGGTCGCTGCGACGGGCACCGCGACAGTCGCCGCTGCGGCCGAACCCCAGTGGGTACCGATGCATCTGTTGATCGACGTCTCAGCACTTGACGGAGTCGACCCCCGCGCCGCCTGCGTGCTGGGCACGTTCTCCGGAATCGGCAGGATCGCCTTCCTGGGCAGCGGCCCTGCCGACCGCGTCACTGCGCGATTCGTGGCCTCCGGGCTGCCCTCCGGAACCGACTTCCGCTACGTCCAGGACCGGGACGAAGCGCTCCGCTACCTGGAACGCAATGGCTAAATCGGCACTGAGGCTCCAGGCCGGAGACGACCGCCTCGAACGCCTCGTTGCAGCCATCCTTGACATCGCTGACAAGAAGTTCACCACCGGGCTGCAGCCGAGCCCGCGGCGGGACGAGATCGACGCGATCATCGTCGGAGTCAACTCCATGGCCCTGGAGCTGGCCCAGACCTATGCCTCCCTGGACCGCCGGGTTGCCGAGCGCACCGCCCAGCTGGAGGAGGCCCGGGACCAGCTGCAGATCCTCGCCTACTCCGATCCGCTGACGGGACTGGCCAACCGCGGGGCCCTGATGCGCGAGATCGAGCACAGCCTGGACGAACACCGGCGCGGGGAGCCGGCGCCCCTGTTGATGCTGCTTGACCTGGACGCCTTCAAAAGCATCAACGACATGCACGGGCACGCGGCCGGCGACCGGGTGCTGAGCACCGTCGCCGACCGGCTCCGCGAAGGACTGCGCGCGGGCGACGTCATTGCCCGGCTGGGTGGCGACGAATTCGCGGTCCTGCTGCCCGCGGGCTGCCCCTCCCCCAGCGAACTCGGCGACCGGCTGATCGAACTGATCAACAAGGAGATCAAGATCGGCGACGTCGCGGTCTCCCCCGGCGCCAGCCTGGGCATGGCCCACGCCACCCCGGAGCACGACGCGAACCGGCTGCTGCTCGAATCGGACACGGCCATGTACGTGGCCAAGCAGTCCGACCGGCGCAAGGTGCAGGAGTTCGAGGACTTCATGCTCTACGAGCGCCAGGAAAAGGCCACGCTGCTGCGCGACCTGCGGGTGGCCTTGGAGACCACGCAGCTGTTCCCGGTGTACCAGCCGATCGTGGACATCGAGTCGGGCCGCTGGGTCGGGGCCGAGGCCCTGGTCCGGTGGCGCCATCCGGAGCGCGGCATGGTGGTGCCGGACCAGTTCCTGGGCCTGGCGGAGGAAGCGCGCATGCTGCCGCGGCTGACCGCCCGGATCCTGGAGGCCACGCTGGAGGATCTGGCGCGGTGGCGGCACACCGGCCTGGTGGGCGAGGACTTCACGCTGCACGTCAACGTCACCCCCGCCGAGCTGCACATGCTGGACTTCCCGGACTCCATCCGCGCGGCGCTGCGCCGCAACGGGCTGCCGGCGTCCTGCCTGGGCATCGAGGTTACCGAGCACAATCTGATCAGCGGCGACTCCCTGGACCGGTACTCCCTGCTGGCCCTGCAGCGGATGGGCGTCGACACGTCGATCGACGACTTCGGCACCGGCTACTCCTCCATCGGCTACCTGAACAGGCTGCCCGTCACCGGGGTGAAACTGGACCGGTCGCTGATCCTGGGCATCGAGGAGGATCCGCAGCAGCTGGCGCTGCTGGGCGCCACCCTCGGACTGGTCGTGGCCTGCCAGCTGGGCTGCATCGTCGAGGGCGTGGAGACCCCGGAGCAGGCCGAACTGCTGCTCCGCCTGGGCTTCAACCGCGCGCAGGGGTACTTCTACAGCCGCCCGGTTCCGGCCGCCGAGCTGGAGCCGCACTTGCAGGCCCGCACCGCGGAGGGCCCCTGTCCGTCCGCGCCCGAGGCGCCCTAACGGCGCGACGGCGGAGGTCCCCTCACAGCACGACGGCGGGGCCCCGCCCTCCGCAATCCCCTGGTTTCCCACGGGGTGCGGAAGGGCGAGGCCCCGCCGTCGTTGCCTTCCGCGCGGATCACTTGGGATCCGCGCGGCGGCAGCCTAGCGGGCGTGGGAGCCCGCTCGGCGCTAGTGGCTGTGGCCCGCGTGCTCGTCTTCGTCGCTCGGCTTCTCGACCACGAGGGTTTCGGTGGTCAGCACCAGCGCGGCGATGGAGGCCGCGTTGCGCAGGGCGGAGCGGGTGACCTTCACCGGGTCGATGACGCCGGCGGCCAGCAGGTCCTCGTACACGCCGGTCTTGGCGTTGAAGCCCTGGTTAAGCCCGGACTCGGAGACCTTGGAGACCACCACGAAGCCGTCGAAGCCGGCGTTCTGGGCGATCCAGCGCAGCGGCTGGACCAGCGCGCGGCGCACGATGCCCACGCCCGCGACGGCGTCGCCCTCGAGGGCGAGCACGGCCGGGTCGGTGTCCAGCACGGCCAGCGCGTCGACGAGCGCGGTGCCGCCGCCGGCGACGATGCCCTCTTCCAGCGCGGCGCGGGTGGAGGACACCGCGTCCTCGATGCGGTGCTTGCGCTCCTTGAGCTCGACCTCGGTCGCGGCGCCGACCTTGATGACGCCGATGCCGCCGGCGAGCTTGGCCAGGCGCTCCTGCAGCTTCTCGCGGTCCCACTCGGAGTCCGTGCGGGACAGCTCGGCCTTCATCTGGGCGACGCGGTCGGCGAGGTCGGCCTCGGAGCCGGCGCCGTCGACGATCGTGGTGGAGTCCTTGGTGATGGTGACGCGGCGGGCGGTGCCGAGCACCTCGAGGCCCACCTGGTCCAGCTTGAGGCCCAGGTCCGGGGAGACGACCTGCGCGCCGGTAAGGATCGCGAGGTCCTGCAGCATGGCCTTGCGGCGGTCGCCGAAGCCGGGGGCCTTGACGGCCACGGCGTTCAGGGTGCCGCGGATCTTGTTCACGACCAGGGTGGACAGCGCCTCGCCGTCGACGTCCTCGGCGATGATGAACAGCGGCTTGCCGGCCTGCAGCACCTTCTCCAGCACCGGCAGGAACTCCTGCACGGTGGAGATCTTGCCGGAGTTGATCAGGATCAGCGGGTTCTCCAGGACGGCTTCCTGGCGCTCCGGGTCGGTCACGAAGTTCGGGGACAGGTAGCCCTTGTCGAACTGCATGCCCTCGGTGAGGACCAGTTCGGTCTGCGTGGTGGAGGATTCCTCGATGGTGATGACACCCTCGGTGCCGACCTTGCCGAAGGCCTCGGCCAGCAGGTCGCCGATCTCGTCGCTCTGGGCGGAGATCGCGGCCACGTTGGCGACCTGGCCGCCCTCGACGGGACGGGCGTTCTCGGCCAGGCGGGCGGCAACGGCCTCGACGGCCACTTCGATGCCACGCTTGACGTCGCCCGGGGCGGCGCCGGCGGCCACGTTGCGCAGGCCTTCCTTGACCAGGGCCTGGGCCAGCACGGTGGCGGTGGTGGTGCCGTCGCCTGCGACGTCGTTGGTCTTGGTGGCGACTTCCTTGGCCAGCTGGGCGCCGAGGTTCTCGTACGGGTCGTCGAGCTCCACCTCGCGGGCGATCGTCACGCCGTCGTTGGTGATGGTCGGCGCGCCCCACTTCTTGTCCAGGACGACGTTGCGGCCGCGCGGGCCCAGCGTCACCTTGACGGTGTTGGCGAGCTTGTCGACGCCGGCCTCGAGAGCCTTGCGGGCGTCGTCGTTGAAGGCAAGCTGCTTTGCCATGCTTTAACTCCTAGATCATGTGCATGAAGCCCCGGCCGGGGCCGGGGCTTCGCGCGCTGGAAAACTACTTGACGACGATTGCGAGAACGTCGCGGGCGGACAGCACCAGGAACTCCTGGCCGCCCACCTTCACCTCGGTTCCGCCGTACTTGGAGTAGAGCACGGTGTCGCCCTCGGCGACGTCGACCGGGATGCGGTTGCCGTTGTCGTCGACACGCCCCGGGCCCACGGCGACAACGGTCGCCTCCTGGGGCTTTTCCTTGGCGGTGTCGGGGATGACCAGGCCGGAGGCCGTGGTCTGCTCAGCCTCGAGCGGCTGGACAACGATGCGATCCTCGAGGGGCTTGATGGAGACCGGCATGCGGCACTCTCCTTTGCGTGAGTTACCTAGTGGTTTACGGGGCCGTTGGGCGTAGCCAACCGTCGTCGCGGTGCCAGCTGGCAAGTACCTCAGGCTTTGGCACCCGGACGAGCCGAGTGCCAAGAACGACTCTAGGCAAGGGTTAGCACTCGGTCAAGGCGAGTGCCAATTTGCTTCACATCGCGCCACGTCGGCGGCCGCGCAGGATCCCGAAGGCGCCCACGCAGATCGCCGCCAGGGACACGACGACGGCGGCCACGAATCCGCCCAGCGGCACCCCGAGCAGTTCCCGCACGGCCTCGCCCTCGGGCCCGGCCGCAAAGTAGGCGTAGCCGGCCCGGACGGACGTCCCCACCAGGACCAGGTGCAGCACGAAGGATGCGCCGAGCGCCAGCGCGGACACCGCCCCGACGGCCATGCCCCCGTACAGCAGCACCCGGAAGACCGTGCCCGCCGCACCAACCGGCGCGGGTCCTGCCGCCTCGGCCGCGGCATGCGCGTCGACGGCCTCCGGGAATCGGCCCAGGAGACCGTCACCGGCGCCGTTCTCCGCCCCGTTCCCTGCGACCTTGTCCGGCGCCTCGTCCTGCGGATCCATGTGCACGGTCCTGTCCTGTTCATCCACCACGCCACCACCGTACCCCCATGCCCCGACTTGTTGGGGCGGCCCGACCGGCTGGGCCCGAACCACTAGCGTCCAGCCGGCTCCCCGTTCGCGGCCTGCCCCGCACGCTTCGCGCGCGGGGACCCCTGACCGCTCTCTTACCTCGCTCCGCTCGGCGCGGGTCCCTCGCCGCCTAGCGTCCAGCCGGCTCCCCGTTCGCGGCCTGCCCCGCACGCTTCGCGCGCGGGGACCCCTGGCCGCTCTCTTACCTCGCTCCGCTCGGCGCGGGTCCCTCGCCGCCTAGACTTAGCCCCATGGCTCCACCCTCCACCGGCCCCGCCGACCAGCTTGCCCCCGTCCTGACTCCCGAGGGCTGGGCGCTGCTCAACGCTGTGGATCCGGCCGCCGCCCGCACCGAGCAGGGCGCGCTGGACCTGAACCTGGCCCTGCGCAAGGCGGGGCACGCCCCCGAACTGGCCACCGCCGTCGTGCACCAGACCCGGCTGCGCGCCAAGGGCGAGGCCAAGTTCGGCCCGTTCGCCGCGAACATGGTCTTCACCCAGGCCGGGCTGGAGCAGGCGACCCGGCTGAACGTGGCTGCCCTGCACGCGCGGCGTTACTCCGACGCGGGCCTCACCCGCATCGCGGACCTGGGCTGCGGCATCGGCGCCGACGCGATGGCCATGGCGACCCTGGACCTGGAGGTGACCGCCGTCGAGCTGGACGAGGTCACCGCCGCCGCCGCAACCCTGAACCTCATGCCGTGGCCGAACGCGCGGGTCGTGAACGCTGACGCCACCGGCTTCGACCTGGCCGGCTTCGACGCCGTGTGGCTGGATCCGGCGCGGCGCACCACCTCCACCTCCGGCACCTCGCGGATCTTTGATCCGGAGGCGTTCAGTCCCCCGCTGTCCTTCGTGGAGAAACTGGCCGACGCCGGGTGGCCGGTGGGCGTGAAGCTGGGCCCGGGCATCCCGCACGCCTCGGTCCCGGCCGGCTGCGAGGCGCAGTGGGTGTCGGTGGACGGATCGGTCACCGAGGTGGCCCTGTGGTTCGGTCCGCTGGCCCGGCCGGGCGTGCGGCGCGCGGCGCTGGTGATCGGGGCCCACGGCGGCGCGGAACTGACCAGCGCCGAGGAGTACGACGCCGGCGCCGCCTCCCGCGCCGAGCTGGGCGAAATCGGGGGGTACCTGTACGAGCCGGACGGGGCGGTCATCCGCGCGGGACTGGTCGCCGAGGCCGTGGAGCTGGCCGACGGGTACCTGCTGGACCCGCACATCGCCTACTTCTGCGCCCCCGGGCTGGTGCGCACCCCGTTCGCCCGCGCCTACCGGGTGCTGGACGTGATGCCCTACCACGTGAAGAAGCTGCGCGCGTGGGTGAAGCAGCGCGGCATCGGGGTCCTGGAGATCAAGAAGCGCGGGGTGGACGTGACCCCGGACGAGCTGCGCAAGGTGCTGCTGGCCGGGGCGGGCAAGTCCGCGAAGGAGAAAGCCACGCTGGTGCTCACGCGCATCGGGGAGCACCGGGTGGCGGTGGAGGTGGAGCCGTGCTGACTCCCCGTTTCGGCCAAGGTTGCTGCCCCGCCCCCACGTTTGGCCAAAGGCTGTTGTCGGTTCGGGCCCCAAAACCCGACATCTTCCTTCGTCCAAACGTGGATCGAAGGCAGCGTCCTTTGCCGAAGTGTTTGGTTCCAGGCCGGCGGAGCTAGCCGCGCGGACCGTCCTGGGCGGCGGTACGGCGCCAGCGCTCCTTGGCCTCTTCGCTCAGCGATTCCCACGGGAGCGCGTCGGGCATCCAAAGGCCCGGGAGCAGCTTGGCCCGCTCCTCGTAGAGTTCCTTGCCGGGATCCTGCCCGTCGGTCGTCACTGTTGCACCTGTTAACTGCACCTTGGCCCTCGGTCCGTGATGGCCCGCATCTCAGCGGCTGCCTTGGAGCCAGTTTAGGGCAGGTTCCCCTACCCTCCGCCTGCGTAATGGAGGTGGACAGCAAACTCTGGGGCGACGGACAGCTAGTTCACAGCCCGGAAGATGGGGCGCCGGAGGTTGCGGGGGCCGGCACGGCAAAAACGTCCTCCTCCACCCCCATGATGATCCGGTCGCCGGGCACGGCCGTGCGGAGCAGCGCGGTGACGGTGTCCAGGTCGGTGGAGATGCAGCCCACCGTCACCGCGTTGCCGGTGTGGAAGAAGATGGCGAACGAGGCGCCCTGCACCGTGGGCATGTCCGGTTCGCGGTTCCAGTTGATGACGGCCGCCTGCTCGTAGTGGCCCTGGCGCATGTAGCGCCAGAGGTTCTCGTCCGCCGCGCCCCCGCGGCCCTCGAAGTACCGGTTATAGGTCGGCCCGTGCTCCCCGCCCCACCGGGACCGCCGGTTGATGGTGTGGTACTCCAGCGCCGTCCCGGGATCGGTGCGGCCCAGGGCCTCCGTGAAGGTGAACGATCCCACCGGGGAGTAGCCGGTGTCCTCCCACATTTTCCCGGCCGGGGCGAACCCGGAGGCCCCGGCGAATCCGGTGGCCTGCCATTCCTGGACGTACCCACGGGCGGTCCGGGCGCATCCGGTGATCAGGACCCGGGATTCGCCATAGGAGGCAGCCGTCGCAAAGGTGACCCGGCCGGCGTCGTGCGCGGGATAGGCCACCTCCCCCGCATTCAGCCGGGCGCAGGGACCCGTCACCGGCGGGCCGGCCTGCCCGGCGGCGCCCATTCGGGGCGGCCAGAGCGCGTCCGCCAGCAACAGCGCGACAACCAGCATCAGGGCCGCCGTCCCCACGCCGGCGCTCCACCACCCCGTCCGGAACCGATGCCCCATCAGTCCTCCCTCGCTCCCGCATCACTCCTCTGTCCGGTATCGCTCTTTGGCCCGGGGTCGCTCGTCCGCCCGGCGCCGCCCGTAGGCCCGGTGCCGCCGGCCGGGACGATCCTGGCTCCCGCGCGCTTGGCGGCGAGGGAGACGAGCCTCTCGAGCGGGCCCGGCCGGCCTTCGGTGGCGTTGCGCCAAATGAAGGCGAACAGCAGCGCGGCCGCCACGTGCACGGCCAGGGCGGCCCACGGATGCCGCAGCAGCAGGCCGGTGGACAGGAGCACCAGATGGCCGGTGTAGAGCGTCAGCGTCATGCCCCCCACTACCCGCAGCGGCGTCAGGGCCCCGCCCCAGGTGCGGGAGAGGAAGAGCAGTCCGCCGAGGGCCGCCATGGCCGAGCCGGTGGTGGTGATGATCTCCAGCGGGGTCGACGAGTACGGGGCCATGACCGCCAGCCACCAGTTGGTGCTGGTCGAGAGGCCAAAGTCCGGGCCGTAGACCAGCAGGTCCTCCAGGTCCGCTGCCTCCAACCCCGGCGTGGCGGCCAGGATCCGCTCCCGCCCGCCCAGCGGGCCCATCAGCAGAAGCGAGACCAGCCAGCCGGCCACCGACAGCAGGACGCCCCCGACCACGAGCCGCAAGTGAACGGCCTTCGACCTCAGGTCCAGGCGTCCGATGGCCAGCCCGGCGCAGATGTAGGCCATCCACGGAACGGCGGGGTAGCTGCCGCTGAACAGCAGGACGCCGGCGACGTCGCCCGGGTGGGTGATCAGGTCCGTCAGCGTCGGGTCGTAGCCGTCCAGGTCCCCGAGCCCGTCGCGGACATCCTGCATCAGGACCGGCCCCAGGACGGCAAAGCCCAGCGCGGCAAAGGCCAGCACGCGCGGGCCCAGGCCGAGGAACGGCACCGCCAGCAGGAACATCGCCCCGTAGTAGGCAAGGATGATCGCGGCCGGCGGGTTCAGGTACCCCACCAGCAGCCCGATGGCGCAGATGGCCAGCGCCCTCACGGCCAGCGAGACCCGGGCCCCGGCCAAGGCCCGACCGGACAGCAGCCGGGTGCCGCCCGAGGAGAAGGTGAGCGAGACCCCCGCCAGCAGGGCGAACAGCGCGGCCGACCGGCCGGCGAACAGCGTCCACACCGGGCTTGTCCCGGCCTCCTCGGTCCAGGCCGGGATGATGTGGATGGCCATCATCCCCAGCAGCGCCACGCCCCGTGCCACGTCCACCCCGCCGAGGCGTTGGGCTGCGGGCAGGCCCGCCCGGCGGTTCACCGTGCCCCCGTCCGCGACGCGGTGGCCGGGGCCGGACCCTGGCCGCCGGAGTCGTCCTCCGCACGCACCCAGTTGCGGATCGGGTTGCCCGTCCAGCTGCCTCCGGCCGGCACGGCCTCGGCGCGCATGACCAGCGAGCTGGCGCCCACGGTGGCCTGCTCGCCCAGCGTGCTGCCCGGCAGGACGATGCTGTTGGGGCCCAGCGTGGAGCCGGCCTCCAGCACCACCGTGTCCATGCGCATGATGCGGTCGTGGAACAGGTGGGTCTGCAGCACCGTGCCCCGGTTGACGCTGGCGCCGTCCCCCAGCCGGATCAGGTCGAACTCCGGCAGCCACCAGGTTTCGCACCAGACCCCGCGGCCGATCTTGCTTCCCATCAGCCGCAGCCAGAGGTTCAGCAGCGGGGTGCCCAGGATCATCCTGACCAGCCCGGCCACCGCCAGCGATTCGGCGAAGACGTCGGCCAGTTCGTTGCGCCAGATGAAGGAGGTCCACAGGGGATGCTCGGACGGTTTGAACCGGCCCACCAGCGCCCATTTGGCCGCCAGTGCCGTCAGGCAGCCGGCGAGGCCGCTGGCCAGCAGGACCGGCCCGGACCAGGCCACCATGGCCGCCAGCCCGGCCTCGGCTTGGATGGTGAAGAGCACGAAGACCGTGGCCAGCGCCAGCCAGGCGGTGATGATGGCCGGCAGGATCCGGCAGATTTCGACGGCGGCGCGCGCCACCAGCAGGCGCCGCGGCGGGTCGTAGGTCCGCGAGGTTTCGCCGTCATCGACCGGCCGGGGAAGCTCCACGGCGGGGCGGCCGAACCAGGACGAGTCCGCCGGCATGTCCTGCGGTGCGGAGGACAGGACGGCGATCAGCGAATTCTGCGGGACCTGCCGGTCCGGCCCCACGATGGCCGAGTTCCCGACGAAGGACCGGGTTCCCACCCCCGCGTGCCCCAGATGCAGCCAGCCGCCGCGGGTCCGGGGGGTGGAGATCATCGAGTGGTCGGCCAGGAAGGAGCGGTCCTCCACGGTGGTCAGGTGCGGCAGCGTCTCCACGGTGGAAATCTCCACGTTCCGGCCCACCTTGGCCCCGAGCAGCCGCATCCAGGCCGGGGTGGCCAGGCTGGCGTAGAGCGGGTAGATGGAGATCAGGGACTTGGCCAACAGGACGTTGGTCAGCCACGCCGCCCAGGCCGCGGTTCCGTGCAGCGGGTGGAAGCCTGGCGTGAGCAGCGGCCTGAGGCCGCGCACCAGCGCCACCGTCAGGCACAGGTAGATGCCCAGCGTCGCCACGACGAACACCGGGCTCCACAGCGCCAGGGTCCACAGCGCGGTCTCGAGCCGGCCGACGCCGGCCACGACGTGGACCATCAGCAGGCCGCCGGGGACCACGCTGACGAGCGGCAGCAGGGCCAGCAGCATCAGGGACAGCGGGTAGAGGAACCCCACCCGGCGCTGGCGCCGGTGCTTGCGGCACTCCGGGGGCCAGTCCTCGCCGGCGGTCCCGACGCGCTCCATCGCCGATCCCGCCCACAGTTCGCCCTGCGGGACGGTGCCGTCGACGCAGGTTCCCGGGGCCACTTCGGCGCCGGCCTCGACGCAGGCGCCGCCCATCAGGGTGGAGCGGGTGCCCACGCGGGCATCGGCCCCGACCCGCACCCGGCCGATGTGCAGCTGGTCGCCGTCGAGCCAGTGCCCGGCCAGGTCGGCCTCGTACTCGATGGCCGCCCCGTCGCCGAAGGAGGCCAGACCGGTGACCGGCGGCATGGTGTCCAGGTGGACGCCGCGGCCCACCGTGCAGCCCAGCGCCTTGGCGTACCAGGGGGCCAGCGGGGTGCCCATGGCCGGTTCCAGCTTGCAGAAGGTGACGATCCGCTCCACCGCCCACAGGCGCAGGTGCACCCAGCCGCCCCGGGGATAGGTGCCGGGCCGGACCCCCGCCAGCAGGATCCGCGCGGATCCGACGGCGAACAGGAACCGGAAGGGCATGCTGTACAGCACCACCCAGGCCGCCAGCGTCGGCAGCAGCGGGGGGTTGGGCATCCAGGGGGCGTCCGTCACCCGGAACAGCACCGCGCACACGACCGCCAGGCCCGCCACGTAGCGCAGTCCGACCACGCCGTAGAGGCCCAGCACCACCGGGGCCTGGACCAGGCCGGTCCACCAGGGGGTGGGACGGATGGACCGCCCCGACGCGGTGACGGCGCCCAGCCGGCCCAGCATCCCGGCCATGCCGCCGAGCGTGGGGTGGGCGTAGATGTCAGCGATGGAGACGTCCGGGTAGCGGGTCCGCAGCGCGGACACCAGTTGGGCCGCGGCCGTGCTGGCGCCGCCGACGGTGAAGAAGTCGGTGTCTTCGGTCAGCGGCACCGGTCCCAGCAGGTCCGTCCAGTGCCCGGCCAGCCAGGCGGCCTCGCCATTGAGCTGTTCGCCGCCCTCCGCCGCGCCGGGGCTTCCCGGAAGCGGCCAGGGCAGGGCCTTGCGGTCCACCTTCCCGGAGGTCTTGGTGGGAAGCTCCTCGATGATCCCCAGCGCCGGGACCAGCTGCGCGGGCAGCTGCTCGGCCAGCCGTGCGCGGGCCGCGTCCAGGTCGATGCTCCGGCCGGCCTCCGGCACCAGGTAGCCGGCGAGGACCTTGTTGCCGCTGGGCGTGGACTGCACGGCGGCGGCCGCGGTGGCCACCCCGGGCAGCGCGGAAAGGGCCTTGTCGATCTCCCCCAGCTCCACACGCCGGCCGGCGAGCTTGACCTGTTCGTCGGCCCGGCCCACGAACACCAGTCCCAGCGGGTCGGCCAGCACCAGGTCCCCGCTGCGGTAGGCGCGTTTCCAGCCGAGGGTCGGCATCGGCGCATACTTCTCGGCGTCCTTCTCCGGGTCCAGGTAGCGGCCCAGCCCGACCCCGCCGATGATGAGTTCACCCTCCTCGCCCCAGGCGACCGGGCGGCCGTCGGGATCCACCACCGCGAGGTCCCATCCCTGCAGCGGCAGGCCGATCCGGGCCGGCGGGGTTCCGTCCAGCCGCGCCCCGCACGCGATCACGGTGGCTTCGGTGGGTCCGTAGGTGTTCCACACCTCGCGGGTGGGGCCGGCGAGCCGTGCGACGAGCTCGTTGGGGCAGGCCTCCCCGCCGAAGATCAGCAGCCGGACGTGCTCCAGCGCCTCCGCCGGCCACAGGGCGGCCAGCGTCGGGACGGTGGACACCACGGTGATGTGCCGCCCGGCAAGCCACGGCCCCAGGTCCGCGCCGGAGCGCACCACCGCCCGGGGGGCGGGGACCAGGCAGGCGCCGTTGCGCCAGGCCAGCCACATCTCCTCGCAGGAGGCGTCGAAGGCCACCGACAGGCCCGCGAGGACCCGGTCCCCCGGGCCCAGCGGCCGGTCGGTGCAGAACATCCCCGCTTCCGCGTCGGCCCAGGCGGCCGCCGAACGGTGGGTGATGGCCACGCCCTTGGGCTTCCCGGTGGAGCCGGAGGTGAAGATGATCCAGGCGTCGTCGTCCAGCGACGGCTGCGGGATCTGTCCGGTCGGCGGGACGCCGGGGACCATTACGATGTCGAGCCCGGCACCGATCACGGCGCAGACGCCGGCCTCCTCCCACACGGTCCGCGCCCGTTCGTCGGGCTCGTCCGCATCCACGGGGACGTAGGCCGCCCCGGAGGCCAGCACGCCCAGGATCGCGATGTACAGGTCAGCGGAGCCGGACGGCACCCTGACACCCACCCGGTCCCCCGCCCCGACGTCGGAGCTCCACAGGCGGCGGGCCACGCCCTCCATGCGCACCTTGAGCTCCCGGTAGGTCATCGGGCCGGTTCCGTCATCCAGGGCGGCGGCCGCGGGATGGGTGTCGATGGTGTGGTTGATGATGTCCAGCAGCGTCCGTTCGGCCGGCGCGGGCAGGGTGGGGAAGAGTGCCGCCTCCGGACCGAACCGTGGCGTGGCCGCTCTCCCCTCCTCCCCCGGGGACTGCACTGCCGGTGCCGCCGTTGCCTGTACTGCCGTTGCCTGAGCTGCCGTTGCCTGTGCGGTGATTGCTTGTGCCGCCGTCGCTTGCGCGGCTGTCACCTGTGTTGCCGCCCTTACCTGCGGCGCGTCCGATTTACCTATCCCGAAACTACGGTCGTAGTTCAAGTGAAGCTCCCCCCAGATACTTCAAGCAGATTCAGATATTCAGATGTCTCGCACAGCTGCTCCGGGGATTCCGGCCGCGATGTCCTCCGGACCCTGCCCAAGGGGCAGCGCCCAGGGACCAGGCCCCTCGTTCAAGGGCCCTGGTGCGGTGGATCGGATGGTGGTGCGAGTGATGACAGCGCGCCTTCCGTGGCGCGTGGGGGCCTTCCCCTGCTCCCACCGCGCTGTTCCCATCCGCTCATGCGGAGACCGCTGCCCGGGCAAGGCGGTGGCCCGCCGGACGTAGGTTTCCGATTCATGATTCCCCGAATGCAGCTATGTTTCGACTGTATAAACAGGAATCGGCCCCCCGCATGAGTAAGGACTACTCAGATCAGGCCGCAAATTACTTGGATGCCGCCCCCCGCGTTTCGACAAAGGAAGATGTTGTTTTTGGGGCGAAAATCTGCATCCACCCTCGGCCAAAGGAGCGCCAAGGGCATCGTCCTTTGCCGAAAAGCAGCGCGGGGGCTACGCGGAGCCTCAGGCCACGGCCGCAAGAAGCAGTTCGCGCCGCAGCCGCGCCAGGAACTTGGCCCGTCCCTCCCGGCTGAAGACCGTTCGGGTGACCTTGATGACCGTCCATCCGCGCTCACGCAGCATGGCGTCGCGGTTGATGTCGCTCTCATACTGGTTGCGGTCGAGCCGGTGGTGGTCGCCGTCGTACTGGATGGCGATGCGCGCACGCCGGATCACGAGGTCCGGCATGACGGACCAGCCATCGGGGAAGTGGAGCCTCACGTTTACCTCAAGGTCGTGGATCCCTTCCTCGACAAGCATGCTCCGCAGCCGGGATTCGGGCGCCGAATATACTCCGGGCCGAAGCAGCGGGAGGACCTCCCGAGCGAGGCGGACACCCGGCACGGACTTGCGGCGCGAGAGGACCTCCGCGATCTCCTCCACGTTGGACAGCGGGTGGACCCCGAGGACGCCGTCGGGCCGCGGCGGCCCCTCCGGGGTCTGCAGCAGCGAGTCCCCCGCCGCCACCAGGTCCTCCAGGCGCATCCCCGTTCCGGCCAGGTCTGCCCACGTCCAGGCCGGCGAGGTCAGCGCCAAGCCGCCGGCGGTCCGGACGTCGCGTTCCAGCAGCGGCGCCACGTGCCCGACGACGTCCGGCCTGCGCGAGTGCCCGCCGGCGCCCTTGATGCGGGTGAGGTGGATGGGGAAGAGCACACTGATAGAGGCCGGGAGCCAGATTCCCCACGCGAGGGCGGAGCTGATGTGGCTGAGGAAGGTGCCCGGATCCAGTCGGGTGTAGGCGCCAAAAAGTTCGAGCACGCCCACGTCCTCCCCGGCGAGCCTCCGGAGGCCCCGCGTGGGGGCGTCGAAAGCGGCCGAACGCATGGCGCCCGGGGAGAGCCCCTGCTCAATCGCGTCCCGATAGGTGAAGATGCTGGGGGTTTCCGCACGCCTGTTCGGTTGCTTGTCCATGGATGCCATGGTGCCCGGAACCGAGACTGCCCGCAGAAGTTATCCACAGGCCAGGGTTCCAGGCGGGGGAGCCGCCATTTAGACCAAGCTTCCTGCCCTCGCACCCCGTTTGACCAAGGGTTGTTGTGGGGTTGAGGGCCAAAACCCAGCGACAAGCTTTGGCGAAACGGAGTGGGAGGGCAGGAGGCCTTGGCGAAACGCACGGCAGGGACAACAAAGGCCGCCGCGGCACGCTTGGGGGGAAGCGCCGCGACGGCCTTGTGTTCTTCCAAAGGGCCATGGTCCCGAACGGGGGGCATGGGCCTTCGGGTGAAGGGCGCCGGGCTTTCGGGGGAAACAGCGGACCGTACGGTCGGCTTGCCCGGCATGCTGCGCCGCCAGTTGGGGGACTGAGGCGGCGCAGCCTCCAGTATGCCCGCTCCCCGGAGGCTGAAACGGGATTGGACCCGCGAGGTGGTGTTAATCACCCGTTCATTCACCCGTCGCCCGCGCCGTCCGGTCATCCACCGACCAGCCCGTCTGGCCGCCAGCCGGGGGAACCCCTGTCATCGGGCCCGCTATCCGCCGGGCCCGTCGACGATCCCGCGGGCTGCGGCGCGAAGCAGCGCTTCGGACCTGCTGGCCACCCCCAGTTTCCGGTAGATGTGCCTGACATGCGTCTTCACGGTGTTCAGGGACAAGTGCAGGTCGTCTGCCACGTCTTGGAGGGTGCGGTGGGAGACCAGGGATCGGAGGACTTCGGTTTCACGGTCGCTGAGTTCCTCCGCCGAAGGCACGTCGCCGATCTCCAGAACCGGTTTCAGGGCGGGCGGATGGAGCTCGGCCAGGATCCCCATCTGATGGAGGAGTCCGCGTTCGGCCTCGCTCAGGACCAGCCACGGGGTGCTGAGGCCGTTGTTTCGGCAGAGGGCATCCGCGGCGAGCGCGCTTTCCCGGGCAGTCCGGGCATCGCCTTTCATCGCGGCGGTGACCGCCCCCAGGAATGCGCCGACCGCCTGCCAGCGCGGCTGGTCCTTGTCGATGCGCGCCACGACGCGGCCCAGGTTGGTGGCCGACGCCCGGCCAGCCGCAAGAGCCAGTCGCAGGCCGAGCAGCTTTCCGACCACGGAGGCTTCCGCCCCCGTGCCCAGTAGGCGCTGGGCACCGGCCACGTCGCCAAGGATCATTCGGAGATAGGCCATGGACGCCTTGCGTTCGGCCTCGTCCACGCCGATCCGGGACTCGGCGGGGCCGGTTTCCGCCTCCAGTTCCAGCCGTTCCAGGCAGCGTTGCACCAGCGGCCGGCCGTCCGGTTCCGAGGCGGCGTAGCCGATCAGCCACAGGAATTCGGCAACGTTCCGGGCCCGCTGGAGCATATGCGCGGCGCGGCCCGTCCCGGCGGAGTCCAACAGGATGCGGGCACCGGAGAAGTCGCCCGACTCGGTGAGGAACAGGGCCTTGGCCACCCGGTACGCCGTACCGCGGTCGCCGGCCAGCCAGTCGGCGGGCCAGCCGCGCCGCTCCAGGACCTCGAGGGCGGAACCACAACGCTCCATGAAGCCGGCGAGCGCCAGGGCCAGCGCCTCCAGGCCTGCCGCCCGGAAGCGCGTGAGGTGGGTCTGCGCGCTGGCCCTGCGCTCCAGGACGGTGCGGAGGAGTTGGATGGCCACACCGTGCCGCTCCTCGTGGAGCAGGGTTTCGGCCGCAACCAGCGCCGCGCGGTCCGCGACCGCCTGGGCGTCCCCCTCGAAGCCTCCGGTGGACTGGACGAGGACAGCGACGCGGGTGGCGGCCTCGAGGCCGATGCGCCGGTCTCCGGCGAGGGTGGAATGGAAGGCGATCAACGAATCGAAGACGCAGCGCCGCAGGGGGTCGCGTCGCCAGGCCTTGGCGACGCGGGGGTCCTGGAGCTGCTTCTGCAGCTCGGCCAGGAGGGAGGGGTCCCAGGCGGCAAAGTCGCGGGCGGCCCAGTCCATGGTGAAATCCAGGTGGTCCAGCAGCAGCGTCCGGGGGCCCGGCTCGGGGACGGAGCGGCGGACGGAAAACCACTGCTGCGGGGTCAGGGACTCGGTCTCCGTGATCCGCTGCAGGATCAGGGCGTCAATGTCCCGTCCCGGCAGGGCGGCCAGGGCCGCCTTGAGGGCGGGTGCGAACTCCGCGTGTTCGCCGGCCCAGTGGGCGATCCGCTTCTGCGCCACGGTGGTGTCCAGCCCCAGCCGGTCTTCGGCGATGATCCCGGCCCTGCGCCACGGCTCCACCACGCGGGTGCGCAGGAGCCCGCCACTGCTGCCGTAGTCGAGCAGGCCCAGCGCCTCGATCAGTTCCGTCACCCGTTCAACGGCGGCCGGGCCGGTTGATTCCTTAGGCAGGCCGGGGACGCCGTCGACCAGCGGGGCCAGCAGGTCAACATTGGTGGCGGCGGCGGTGTCGATGACGCGCAGCACCAAGGCGGCGAGGCCGTGGAGCGGCTCGGGAAAATCGAAAACCCAATGGCGTTCGTACACCATGCGGGCCAGCGCTTCCCCGGGGCGGAGGCGGATGGCGGTGTCCAGGTCGGCCGGGTCGCCCGGGTCGAAGGCGCCGAAGTACATCTGCGCCAGGCCGGGCAATCCTTGTGCAGCCTCCTGGAGCCGCTCGGCGAGTAGTGCCGACTCGGGGTAGCCGCGGCGCATCCCGAGCAGGTTCACCTCGGCTGCCGTGAAGGCGAGTTCGTCCAGGCGAATGATCCGCGTGGAGAAGGGCAGCGTCTCGGCCGCCAGTTCAAGGGAGGTCGGATGCCTCGTGGTCAGGATGATCCGCAGCTTGGGACAGCGGGCCAGCAGTTCGGGGATGGTTGAACCGGCCAGGGTCCGGACGGCGGCCGGGTCCTGTGCCCGCAGCCCGGAGTGGTCCAGCACCAGCACGCGCGGACCGGATCCAAGCTGCTCCACCGCGGCGAGGATCGTGTCCACGGTGGCGGTTGGTTCCCGCCCCGTGTCCCACCATCCATAGCCGGGCGCGTCGGCTCCCCCTGCACGCATCCGCTCCCGGACCCACTGCGCCACGGCAAACGTCTTGCCGGCAAAGGCGGGGGCACGCAGGATCGTTAGCCGCTGCGTGCCGTCGAGGGCCGCCGCGATCCGCTCCCTGGGCACGGCGATGCCTGCCGGTTCCGGCATGTGCTCCAGCAAATGGTGCCTCAGCTTGCATTCCTCCCCTGGCAGGACCGTGGTGGACGGATCGACCCAAGGGTAGCAATGGACGGACGTCACACCGGGGAGCGCACCGGCGAGAGCGATCCGCTGGCCAGGTTTGCTACGGACAGCCGGTACCCCGCGGGTACCGTCCGACGTCGGCGGGCAGCGTTCCGGGGGCCTCCGTCTTCCCGGCCAGCACGTCGGCGAGCGCGGTGAAGGATTGGGGGGTGCGGCCGTAGAGGGCGATCCGGGCGGTCCGCGCCGCGGATCCGGCCAAGCCCCACGGGGCGTCCAGGGCCACGACGATGTCCCCGGAGCCGGTGGCCTTCCCGCTTCCGAGCAGCCTCACCAGCGTCCCTCCCTTGGAGGATTCGGCGGAAGTCGCGACGTCCAGTCCGGCGGCTTCGGCCGCGCTGCGCAGCCGGGCGCGGTCCGTGGCGGTGCCGCCCTCGATCCGCAGCTTTCCGGAGACCAGCGTGCCGGAACATTTGCCGCTCACCACGGTGACGGCGGCGCGGGCGGCTTCGAGCCCCACCTTCCGGCCCGCGCCCGGGGCGGCCGGCGGAACCCGCGGCCAGTCCTGCCCCGTGCCCCCGAAGGCGGCCCCGGAAGCGGCCAGCCGTCCCTGCCAAAGCATCATCGCCCCCACCTTGGCGGCGGCCTCGTCCAGCCGGGCCTCGGGAATCTCGCCGGACCGGACGGCCTTCACGACGGCCGCATGGGCCGGGGCGATCGCCTCCGGCATCAGCAGCAGGTCGGCCCCTGCCTTGAGCGCCTCCACGGCGGCCCTGCCGTTCGGGTAGGCCTCCGTGACGGCACCCATGTTCAGTGCATCGGTGACCGCGACGCCGTCGAAATCCAGCCCGTCCAGCTTCCGGTAGCTGGCGGCGGACAGGGAGGCCGGCACCCCCTTCTCGAGTTCGGTGACCGCGATGTGCCCCATCATGACCATCGGCGCCCCGGCCTCCACGGCGTCCCGGAACGGCACCCAGTCCCGGTCGGACAGCTTCCGGACGGAGGTGTCCTGCGCCGGCAGCCCCACGTGGGAGTCCGTGGTCACCGAGCCGTGCCCGGGAAAGTGCTTGACGGAGGGCAGCACCCCCGCGTCCAGCGCGCCGGCGACCGCGGCAACGGTGTGCCCGGCCACGGCCTCGGCATCGTCGCCGAAGGAGCGGGAGCCGATCGTGGGGTCGGAGGCGCCGGCCGTCACGTCCGCGATCGGGGAGAAGTTCACGGTGAAGCCCAGCCGGGCGAGCTCGGCATCCATGGCGGCCTGCGCCCGCCGGGTCAGGCCGGTGTCCCCCGCGGCCCCGAACGCCATGGGCGTCGGCCATTCCGTCAGCGGTTCCTTCAGCCGCTGCACCACCCCGCCCTCCTGGTCGACGGCCACGATTCCGGGCCAGTCCCGCCCGGCGGAGAGCGCCTCCCGGAAGTCCCCGACGATGTCGGCCAGCTTGTCCGTGTCCGCCGCGGAGGTGCCGCCGGTGGTGGGGACGTTGTCGCCCATGATGATCACCCCGCCCAGGTGCAGCTTCTTGGCGAGTGCAAGTTCGGCGTCCGGCTCCACGCCGGCGTAGTGGTCGATGAGGACCTGCCCGGCCTTCTCCTCCAGGTCCATGCCGGCAACGGCGGCGCGGGCGGCCTCGACCTCGCTCGCCAGCGGGCCCCAGCCGGTCGGCGGGTCCTGCACCGTGGCGGACGACGGCGGCGGTGTGCCGGCCGCCGTCGTGCCGCCGCCGTTGGGCGCCGGGCCGGTGCAGGCTGTCAGGGCGGTGCCCGCAGCCAGCATCAGGACGGCCATTGTCCGGGTAAAGCGCACCACGACCCCAGTCTACGGGCCGATAGGATGGTGGTATCGGCCGCCCCACCCCCCTGGGGCCCCGTAGCTGATGGAGCCCCTTACCTGATGGAGCACGGATTGAAGATCGAGTTTGCGCAGTCGGGGCAGTCATCCCTCGGCGTCGAATGGGAAATCGCCCTGGTCGACAAGCAGACCCGGGACCTGCGCCCGGTGGCGGAGGACGTGCTGCGCGGGGTGCACGAGCTGCACGGCGAACTCGACCCCGACGAGGAGCACCCGCACGTCAAGCAGGAACTGCTGCTGAACACCATCGAGATCGTCACCGGGGTGTGCTCGACGGTGGCCGAGGCCAAGGACCAGCTGCGCTACAACCTCGGGGCCGTGCGCGAGGTCACCGACCCGATGGGCGTGGACCTGTACTGCGCCGGATCGCACCCGTTCGCGCCGCCGAAGCTGCAGCAGGTGACGGACAAGGAACGCTACGCCAAGCTGATCGACCGCACCCAGTGGTGGGGCCAGCAGATGGTGATCTACGGGGTGCACGTGCATGTGGGCCTGGACCGCTGCGCCAAGGCGCTGCCGGTGGTGGACGGGCTGATCAACTACCAGCCGCATTTCCAGGCGCTTTCGGCCTCCAGCCCGTTCTGGGGCGGCGAGGACACCGGGTACGCGAGCCAGCGCGCGCTGATGTTCCAGCAGCTGCCCACCGCCGGCATCCCCTACCACTTCGACACCTGGGCCGCCTACGAGGGCTACGTGGCGGACATGCTGCACACCGGGGTCATCGACGACATCTCGGAGATCCGCTGGGACGTGCGCCCGGTGCCCCGCTTCGGGACCGTGGAGATGCGCATCCCGGACGGGATGTCCTCGCTCAAGGACGTCGGCGCGATCGCCGCACTGACCCAGTGCCTGGTCGATGACATGTCCACCACCCTGGACAACGGCGGCAGCATCCCCGTCATGCCGCCGTGGTACCGCGTGGAGAACAAGTGGCGCGCGGCCCGCTACGGCATGGAGGCGATCATCATCCTCGATGCGGCCGGCAACGAGATGCTGGTCACCGAGCACCTTGAGCAGGAGCTGAACCGGCTCGAGCCGGTGGCGCGCAAGCTCGGCTGCGCGGACGAGCTCGCCGACGTGGAGCGGATCATCAGGGGCGGGGCCGGGTACCAGTGGCAGCGGGAGATCGCCGCGGCAAACGCCGGGGACCTGCGCGCGATCGTCGCGGACAACGTGGCCCGCATGCACTCGGTCTGACTCCGGGATTTCGCCACCTCCCAGGCTGCCTCAGAGGGTGATCGCGGTGACCGGCTGGCCGGAGTCCGCGGCGAAGCCGATGCCGCTGGGTGCGCCGCCGGCCATGACCACCTGCGCAGCCAGGGCCGCCACCATCGCCCCGTTGTCCGTGCACAGGCCGGGCCGGGGCACGCGCAGGGCGATCCCGGCGGAGGCGCAGCGCGCTGCCAGCAGCTCGCGCAGCCGGGAATTGGCGGCCACTCCCCCGCCCAGCAGCAGGGTGGACATGCCGTGTTCGCGGCAGGCCAGCACGGCCTTGGAGGTGACCACGTCCACGACGGCCTCCTGGAAGCTGGCGGCGATGTCCGCGACCGGGACCTCCTCGCCGCGGGCCCGGTACTGCTCCACGCAGCGGGCGACGGCGGTTTTCAGGCCGGAGAAGGAGAAGTCGTAGCGGTGCTTGCCGGGGTTCTCGGCGGTGCCGGTGAACTTGGGCATGGTCAGGCCGCGCGGGAAGCGGATCGCCTTGGGGTTGCCTTCCTTGGCGATGCGGTCGATGACCGGCCCGCCCGGGTAGCCCAGCCCCAGCAGGCGGGCGACCTTGTCGTACGCCTCCCCGGCCGCGTCGTCGATCGTGGCGCCCAGCAGGGTGACGTCGCTGGCGAGCGCGTCGACCTTGAGGATCTCCGTGTGCCCCCCGGAGACCAGCAGCGCGCCGAGGCTCTCCGGCAGGTCCCCGCCGTCGAGCACGCCCACGCCCACGTGCGCCACCAGGTGGTTGATCGCGTAGAGGGGTTTTCCGGTGGCCAGCGCGAGCGCCTTGGCGGCGGCGACGCCAACCATCAGTGCCCCGGACAGGCCCGGGCCGGAGGTGACGGCGAGCGCGTCGACCTCCTCCAGCGTGACCCCGGCGGTGTCCAGGGCGGAACGCAGCGTCGGGACGAACGCGTCCAGGTGCGCCCGGGAGGCAATCTCCGGGATAACCCCGCCGAAGCGCACATGCTCGTCCATCGAGGAGGAAACCGCGTTGGCCAGCAGTTCGGTGCCGCGCACGATTCCGACGCCGGTCTCGTCGCAGGAGGATTCGATGCCAAGGACCAGGGGCGCGGTGGGCACGGGGGCAGACATGTCCACCAGTTTATCCTTCCCGTTTCGCCCTTCGTTTCGCCGAAGGGTCCCGCTCCCCTCTCCCGTTTCGCCAAAGGTTGTCGCTGGGTTTTACCCCCAAACCCGACATCATTCTTTGGCGAAACGGGAGGGGCGGACAGTGCCCTTTGGCGAAATGCGGACCCCGGATCACTCGGACTTGAGCCTGTCCCCCACCGCCCACAGGTCCGGCTCCACCTCAACGACCTGGACCCGCACCGTCTCCAGGGGAGCGGAGAGTTCCTCGGCAATCGTCGCCGCGACGGCCTTCGCGCATTGGCCCAGCAGCGCCCGGTCGCGCCCCTTGACAACCTTGATTTCGACGATGGGCATGGTTCCTCCTGGTTCGCGGGGCGCCGGCACGGCCTGCCGCGGCGCCGTTGGGCCCCGACACTACCCCACTGCCTGCGGCCTGCCCCGGAGGGGACGCCAGGTCCCGGGATGGCGCCGGCACGGTCCCTCTCCGTTCCCGCGCGTTCCGGCCCCGATCGTCCACCGCAGGCCACCGCACCGGATATCGTCAACCGCAGGACATTCCCCCGATCAGGACATTCCCCCGAGAGGAAACACGCCATGGCGAACTGGACCGTCGACTCCGCAGCGGAGTTCCTGCTGGCTGCCGAACGCAACCGCACCGACGTCGAACCGCTCACCGACGAATGGATTGAGCTGGATGCCGCCACCGGCCACCTCATCCAGGACGCGCTGATCGCCCGGAAGGTTGCCGCCGGAGAGGCCGTCACCGGGGTGAAGCTCGGCCTGACCTCCCGGGCCAAGCAGGAGCGCATGGGCATCGACAGCCCGCTGACCGCCGTCGTGACCGACGCGATGCAACTTCCCGAGGGAACGCCGGCCCCGTACTCCCGGCTCATCCACCCGCGCATCGAGCCGGAGATCGTGTTCGTCATGGCCCGCGACCTGGAGGGCCCCGGCGTGGACGCCGAGGCCGCTCTGGCCGCCGTCGGCACGGTCCACGCCGGGTTCGAGATCATCGACAGCCGGTACAGGGACTTCCGCTTCCGGCTGCCGGACGTCATTGCGGACAACGCGTCCTCGGCCTGCTTCGTGGTCTCCGGGCGCGCTTTCAGCCCGGCCGAGCTGGACCTTGCCGCCGAGGAAGTGGTGGTCAAGGTCGACGGCGTCGAGGTGGACCGGGCCACCGGCGCGGCCGTGCAGGGTCACCCGGCCGCCGCGCTGGCGCTGGCCGCCAATGCGCTGGCGCGGCAGGGCAAGCGCATCCCGGCCGGTTCGCTGGTGCTCACCGGCGGCCTGACCGACGCTGTGGCCATGGCCCCCGGCTCCAGCTTCACCGCCGAGTTCGCGACCCTGGGGACCGTGGAGATCCCGGCCGGCTAGGGCATGGCTGCGCTCCGCGCATTTCGCCAAAGGATCCGTTTCCGCTCCCCCGTTTCGCCAAAGGACGATGCCGGGTTTCACCCTGAAACCCGGCATCGTCCTTTGGCGAAACGCGAGGGGCGAGCGGCGTCCTTGGGCGAAACGGCCTGCCCCACCGCAGCCCCTGCCTTCGTAGGGGTGCGGCGGCTAGGAGCGGGCCGGCTTCCCGCCGCCGGGCAGCGCCAGCCGGAAGATCTTGCCCCAGGTGGAGCCGACCTGCTTCAGGAGGGGCCCCTCGTTGTAGGGCAGTCCGTAGCGCCGGCACAGGTCCTTGACCTTCGGCGCCACCTCCGCGTACCGGTTGGACGGCAGGTCCGGGAACAGGTGGTGCTCGACCTGGTGGGACAGGTTGCCGGTCATCAGGTGCATGAAACGGGATCCGGAGATGTTCGCGGAGCCGATCATCTGGCGCACGTACCAGTCTCCCCGGGTCTCGCCCTCCACCATGTCCTCGCTGAACGTGTCCGTCCCCTCCGGGAAATGCCCGCAGAAGATCACCGCGTGGGCCCAGACGTTGCGCACCGCGTTGGCGGTGAGCGTGCCGATCAGCGCCTGCTTGCCGGAGCCGGTGAGCATCGCCGCCGCCGGGGTGGCCGCATAGTCCTTGGTGAACTGCTTGGCGGCCTTCAGTCCCAGCGCCTTGAGGTCGCGCTTCATGGCGTCCTTGGACTTCCGGCCTTGCTTGAAGTCCTCGAGTTCCAGGTCGTAGATCGCGATCCCCCACTCGAACAACGGCGCCAGGATCGCGTTGTAGAGCGGGTTGCCCAGGTTGAAGGGCTTCCACGGCTGGGCCGGATCCATGCGCAGCAGGTTGTAGCCGATGTCGTTGTCCTTGCCCACCACGTTGGTCCAGCGGTGGTGCAGGTCGTTGTGGGTGTGCTGCCAGGACCGCGACGGGGTGACGAAATCCCACTCCCAGGTGCTGGAGTGGATGTCCGGATCGCGCATCCAGTCCCACTGTCCGTGCAGGACATTGTGCCCGATCTCCATGTTCTCGAGGATCTTGGCCACGGACAGCATCGCGGTGCCCGCAACCCAGGCCCCCTTGTTCCGGCTGCCCAGCAGGGCAACCCGCCCGCCGATCTCAAGCCCGCGCTGGATACGGATCATGCGGCGGATGTAGGCGGCGTCGGAGGCGCCGCGCTTGGCCAGCACGGCGTCGCGGATGGCGTCCAACTCGCGCCCGATCTCCGCGACCTGCGCGTCGGACAGGTGCGCGGCGGCCGGCGGGCGGACCAGCGGGCGCCCTTCGGTGGCGAGCATGCCGGGGCGCTTCTTCGCGGCGGGCACGACGGCGGCCGGCACGGTGCCTGCCGCGCCCGCCGCCGCGGTGCCCGCGCCGTCAGCCTTGCCATCCGTTGCCGGCACCCAGGACTTCGCACCGGGGGCACCGGTGGTCGCGTGCGGGGTGCCGGTGCCGTGGTGGTTCGCGGTTGTTGTCATACGGTGCTGCTCCTGAAGGCTTGGGGACTGGGGGTGTCGGCGGGTACGGTTCGCCGTCGAAATCCTGTGGGTGCGGGAAAGCGGTAGTGGCCGTTGGGGCCCGTTCCGATCCGAGTGCTGCGCGGCGTCCGGGCCGTTCAGAGGCCCAGGTTGACGGGTCCGGCGGCGGCCGAGACGCAGGTCTGGATCAGTTCTCCTGGCTCCCCGTGCACCTCGCCGGTGCGCAGGTCGCGCACCTGGCCGGAACGCAGGGGGATGAGGCAGCTGTGGCAGATGCCCATGCGGCAGCCGCTGGGAACCAGCAGTCCGGCGTCCTCGCCGACCTCCATCAGCGGCACGTCGCCGGGGGCCTCGACCTCGCGGTCGGAAAGCTCGAAGGTGACCAGACCGCCGTCTTCCCCGGCGCCGGCGGCCAGCGTGGTGTCGAAGCGTTCGATCGTCAGTCCGTCCCCGTTCGCCTCGGCCTCCCACAGGGCATCCGCGGCGGCGGCGAACCCCTCGGGGCCGCAGGCGTAGGCGGCGCGCTGGCGCCAGTCTGGGCAGATGGATTCGATCGCGGCGGGGGTGGAAAAGTCCAGCCGCCCGTCCGTCTCGGTGTAGCGCTGGGTGACGCGCAGGTTCGGGAACTGGTCGGCCAGTTCGGCCAGTTCCTCGCGGAAGAGGCTCGTCTCCGGCGTGCGGGCCGAATGGATGAGCACCACGTCCGCGTCGCGGCGGTGCGGGACCAGCGTGCGGATCATCGACATGACCGGGGTGATGCCGCTGCCGGCCGTGAGCATCAGCAGCGGGCGGGGACGCTCGGGCAGGGTGAAGTCGCCCTGCGGCGGCGCCAGGAACAAAACGTCGCCGGGCCGGGTGTTGTGGACCAGGGCGTCGGAAACGGCGCCCATGGCGGTGACGGTGACGGCCGGGTCTTCGCCGGCGGCGGTGCTGAGGGAATAACTGCGCCAGTGGCGCACGCCGTCCAGTTCGACGCCGATGCGGGCCCACTGGCCGGCCTCGTGGGCCTTCCAGCCGCGTCCGGGGCGGAAGTGGATGGTGGCGGAATCCGCCGTTTCGGCATCGACCCGAGTCACGACGCCGCGCAACTGGCGGGTCGAGTAGATGGGGTCGAACAGCGCGAGGAAATCCTCGGGGGCTAGCGGGGTGGTGAACAACGATGCGGCTTGTGCCAGCTTACGGAGCCGGATCATGTTTTCTACACTACGGGCAAAAAGGAAGGATTTCTTCCGGGCGGGACATACGATTGTGGTGGAAAAACTATTGCGCGGCAACAAAAAGCTTCCGGAGGGATAATGGAAACGGCCAAGGGCGGCACAACCCAACACGGCGCATCCGAGCACGTCACGGACGGCCCGCCCCGGCCCCGGGACGAGTTCCCCCTGGACCCGCCGTGGCTGCAGCTTCCCCCGGAGGTCGGCGAATTGCTGCGGCCCATGCTGCCGGGAGTCGTGCATGCACTCATCGATGCCATCCCGCTCATGGTGCCGGCCTATGCCCGGCCCATCGAGGGCCGGTTCGGGCGCGGCGTGCGGAAGGGAACCACGGTGGCGCTGGAGCGGTTCCTGCAACTGCCCGGGACCCGCCTGCCCGCGCTGAACGAGGAGAGCCGCATGCTGGTGGCGGGCCTGGGCAGCGGAGAGTTCCGGCAGGGCCGTTCCATGGATGCGCTGCTGGGAGCCTATCGCGCCGGGGCGCGGGTGACGTTCCGCGAACTCTCCAAGGCCTCGGTGGAGCACGGGTTGGGCATGTCCGTGGTGGTGAACCTGGGCGAATCGATCCTGGCCTACATCGACGAGCTCTCGGCGGTGAGCGCCGAGGCCTACGCCTTTGCCCAGTCCGAGCGGGCCGGGGAGATGGACCGCCGGCGCACCCAACTGCTGGAGCTGCTGCTGCTGGGCCACGGGGACGAGGCCTCCGTGCGCCAGGCCGCCGCCATGGCGGACTGGTCCCTCCCGTCCCGCCTGGCCGTGGTGACGCTTCCGGTGGAGAAGGCCGAGGGACTGCGGCTGGGGCTGGGCCCGGGCGCCCTGGTGGTGGAGCGCGAAACCGACGTCGTCGCCCTGGTCCCGGCGGGAGCGTCCAAGCGGTCCCGCGCCGCGCTGGCCCGGACGCTGCGGGGCCGCGGGGCCTCGATCGGTCCGGGCGGCGGGTGGGAGCGGATTCCCGATTCGCTGCGCCTGGCCATGCAGGCCGCCTCAGTGCTGCCGCCGCGGGACGGGGAGGCCGCTCCCCCGATCTGGGCGGACGAGCACCTGGCCGAAGTGGTGCTGGGGACGGAGCCGTCGGCGCTGGCCGAGCTCGCTGTCCGCAGGCTCGCACCACTGGAGGGGCTGCGCCCGACCCAGCGGGAGCGGCTGGCCCAGACCCTGCACTCCTGGCTGCGGCACTGGGGCCAGCGCACCCCGATCGCCGCCGAGTTGGGGGTGCATCCCCAGACCATCGGCTACCGCACCACGCAGCTGCGCGACCTTTTCGGGGAGGACCTGGATGATCCGCAGGTGCGGTTCGAGCTGGAACTGGTGCTCAACGCCGGCCACCGCTAGCGGGCGTCCGGGGCCTACGCCTCGAACTGTTCCCGGAGCACCTTGCGCATGATCAGCGCGTCCACGCCGTCGCGGTAGTAGCGCGGACGGACATGGATTTGCTCGAACCCAAAGCGCAGGTACAGCTCCTGGGCGCGCGGGTTGTCCGCGCGCACCTCCAGCAGCACGTCCTCCGCCCCGCGCCGGCGGGCCTCCTCGATCAGGCCGGCCAGCAGGGCGGAGCCGATCCCGCGGCCCTCGCAGGCCGGAACGACGGCGATGGTCTGCACGTCCGCCAGCGGCAGCACGCACATCATCCCGCAGTAGCCGACGATCTCCCCGCCAAGCTCGGCCACCCAGTACAGCCGCGTGTCGGTCTGGGAGAGCTCGTCGTGGAACATCTGCTCCGGCCACGCGTCGACCGGAAACAGCCTCCGCTCCAGCTCCCAGACCGTGGGAATGTCCGCGGCGGCCATCGGACGGATCGTCGCGCCGGCGCCGGTCACGGGGTGTGCCCCTGCATCGCGGCCGGAACCTTCGCGTCGGATTCGCGCAGGTACAGCGGGGTGGTGGCCAGCAGGTCCTCGCCGCGCGCCAGCTTCTCCAGGGCCGAGGCGCCCAGCGAGGCCGCGGTCGGCTGGCGGTCGCGGAAGCGTTCGACGGCGGGTGCCCCGGCGGCGGCGAGCCGATCCGCGTAGAGCCCGGCCCCGGCGCCGCACACCGGTCCTTCGGGCAGGTGCCCGGGGACGGAGACGTGCGGTCCCTCGTCCAGGGAGCCGTCGGCGGCATAGCGGGCCCAGTACAGTTCCTTGCGCCGGGCGTCGATGGCCACGGTGAACCCCTGTGCGGGCGCCTCCCCAGCGGCCAGCACGTCCCAGGCGATCGCGTCCAGGCTTACGGCGCCTTCCACCGGCACGTTCCAGGCGAATCCGAGGGCGCGGGCGGTCGCGATGCCCACGCGCAGGCCGGTGAACGGGCCGGGCCCGACGCCGACGACGATCCGGTCCAGCTCCGCCCCGGCGACGCCGGCTTCGGCAAGCAGCCCCTGGATCGCCGGGGCCAGGACCTCGGCGTGGGTATTGGTCTCAGTGGAAGCGAAGGAGGCAAGGACCTCGGCGGCACCGTCCGTGCGGGTGCTGCGCAGGAGCGCCGCGGAGGCGATGGCTGAGGTGTCGATGGCCAGAATAAGCACCCTGACATCCTAGTCCGCCGCGGGAGGTGCGCCCATGGCGGCCGGCGCCGACGCCGGGCGCGGCTCCCCACTCCCAGGCGGCTCCCGCTCTAACGTCCAGGCGACTCCCACACCTCGCTTCGCTCGGTGCGGGTCCCTCGCCGCCTAGCGTCCAGGCGACTCCCACACCTCGCTTCGCTCGGTGCGGGTCCCTCGCCGCCTAGACTTGGGGCTACCGCGTCCACCCGGGCCCGCGTGTGTTTCCGCAAGCCACCCCGACGTTGTCTCCAAGGCGGTTCCCACCCGATGCAGATCCCCCTGATCCGGTCCTTGATCGGCCCGGTGCTGTTCCATGAGCTGCCGCTGGCACGCAAGGTCAATCTCAGCCAGTTGCCGATGACCCTCCTGGTGCCCCTGGTGCTGGCCCTGGCCTACGTCACCAACCCGGAGACGGCGTTCAGGGAGCCCGTGTTCCTGGTCGGTGCGGCCATGGTCCTGCTCATTTCGGCGGTCACCGCCGTGCTTCCGTGGGACAGGTTCCCGCGACGGGCCCACCTGGTCATCCCCGCCCTGGACCTGGTGGCGATCTTCCTCATCAGTCTGGGCGGCTACCAGGTCCTCATTGCTCTGCCCTTCCTCTCCGGAATACCGATCTTCTGGATGGCCTGGTCCGGGATGATTCCGCGCACCACGGTGGCGGTGTCCCTCCTCGCCCCGCTGGCCATGTTCTGGAGCCAGGCCGTGCATGCCGGCAGGCCGCTGGCGAGCGAGGTACTGGGCCGCCCGCTGGTTATCCCTTTTATGATGCTGGCCCTGGCGCTGGTCGTCATCGCCATCGAAAGCAGCACCACCCGCCAACACGGGAGCATCAAAGAGGCCTACGCCGAGAGCCATCGCCAGGAGAAGCTGCTCAACGCCGTGCTGAATGCCGCCAACGTCGGGCTGGTCGTTTTCGACGCGGAGGGAAAGATTGTTTTCATCAACGAACTGCAGCATCGCCTGCGCCTGAGCAGCCTCAAGCCCGGCCACGAGCCGGAGAGCGAATCGAGCCTGGAACTGTATGGCGCCGATGCGTGGGGACGCCCCGAGGCCCGGGAACTGCCCGCGGAGGAGCGTCCGCTCCACCGCGCCCTGCGGGGAGAGGAGTTCTCGGACGATCTGGTGTGGGTCGGCCCCCCGACGAACGGCAGGCAGGCCCTCACGGTCTCCGCCCGGCCCCTGTTCGACGACGGGAACCGCCCGGCGGGCGGGGTGCTGGTCTTCAAGCAGGTCACCGACCTGATCGGCGCCCTGCACGCCAAGGACAGGTTCCTTTCCAACGTGAGCCACGAGCTACGCACTCCGTTGACCTCCATCCTCGGCTATGTGGACCTACTGGAGGACGACCCCAGCCTGCAGCCCTCCGCCCGGTCCGGGCTGCAGATCGTCAGCCGCAACGCCCGGCGGCTGGACCGCCTCGTGGACGACCTGCTCACGGCCGCGGCGGACCGGCTCGATTTGCGGTCCCAGCCGCTGGATCTGGGCCGGGTGGTCAGCAGCTGCGTCCGTTCCGCGGATCTGCGCGCCGCGGCCGGAGACCTGGTCCTTGAGCGGGACATCCCCTCCGGCATCCGCGTGTTCGGCGATCCGATCCGGCTGGGCCAAGTGGTGGACAACCTCATCTCCAACGCCATCAAGTACACCCCGGAGGGCGGTCGGGTCCACGTGGCCCTCCGGTTGGACCGTGGCGGCGACGGAACGCAAGCCGCCGTCGTGACGGTGGCTGACACCGGCATCGGCATGGACGCGGCGGAGCTTGAACACCTGTTTGACCGGTTCTTCCGGGCCGAGCGAGTCCGCCGTGCGGCAATCGCCGGCGTTGGGCTGGGCATGCCGATCACGAAGGAACTGGTGGAGGCCCACGGCGGGGAGATTGCGGTGGAGAGCGAGCCCGGCGCGGGCAGCACGTTTACGGTACGGCTGCCGCTGCTGACCCCGGGACAGTCGGAAGCCGGTCAGGCGGAGGCGGCAGCGCACAGCCGGCAGGAAGCCTAGCCCTCCGGGTCCCGCCCCGGTTGCACCCCCCAAGACTGCAACCGCGGCGCCCCCGGGACCCGCCGGCACGCGCGAAGTCGCTGGTCGTGCCGAATGGCGGACGGCACGGTTTCCCCGGAAAGCCGCAGTCCGCCAGAAGATCAATCGTCTCCCACGAACCTTCAAGATCCGCTCCGGAATCCGTGCATAAAATCCTCAGCGTTGGCGCATCCCGCCAGGGGCCCGTACCAAATCTTGGGTTCCCGGGAGGGTGTTCCTTGAGACTGGGGGCGAAAATCCCTCCGGGCACCTGCCCGGCCGGCCGCACGGCTAGCGGTGCGGCGCCGCCCGGTAGCCGATGCCGCGCACCGTTTCGATCCAGCGCGGTTCCCCTGTCCGGTCGCTCAGCTTGCGGCGCAGGTTGCCCACGTGCACCTCCACGGCGCGTTCGTCGGCCGGGACCACCAGCGTTCCGGAGTCGAATCCGTCGCCGCGCAGGAAGCGGACCAGTTCGGATTTGGAGCGCACCAGGCGTCCGCCGGAGAGCAGCACATGCAGGAGCAGGAATTCGGAAGGGGTCAGCGGCACCGGAGCCCCGTCCACCGAGACCGAGTGCTCCGAGGGATCCAGCACCAGTCCGTTCAGCTCCAGCATCTCGTTCCGTTCCACCGGTTTGGCGGCGGGGAGCGAAACCGGGCGGGGCGGCGCGGGCGCACCCCGCTTCCTTCGCCGGCGCATCATGGCCTCCACGTGGGCGCGCAGCTCGCGGGGACGGAACGGCTTGGTGATGTACATGTCGGCGCCGATTTCCAGCCCCTGGATCGCATCGATCTCGTCGGTGCGGGCGGTCACGATCACGATGTGCACGTCCGCGTTTCGGAGCCGGACGCGGCGGACCACCTCGAAGCCGTCGATGTCCGGCAGGCCCACGTCCAGGGTCACCAGGTCGGGGGCGTGCGCCTGCACCAGGCTTATCCCCTGCCACCCGGTCTCGGCCACATGGACCTCGAAGCCCGACTGGGCCAGGATCGCCGCGAGGAGGACACGAATGTCCTCGTCGTCCTCCACCACGATGGCGACACGCCGTTCATCCATGATCCACCTCCCTCGGGTCCCCTGCCCTATCTAGTGCCAGTCTACGAGGTGCTTCGGCCCCAGAAGAGGCAATCCCGTCTATGACTGGCAACTTTTTTGTTCCGCGTGTGGATTTTCTGTGTACTTGGCGCATCCCGCCAGACCCCGGGGTGCCGTGACGGGCAAATCCGGCGCCGGGCACCCTGCGGGGATTCCCCCGCCCGGGCCGGAAGAGGCCTACACTTCGGGTATCGCGCAGATCACATCGGCGGGATTTGGGGGAAGGCGGGGCCATGGGGGAACTGATCAGGCTCACCGAACACGGACTTGCCCGACGACGGCGGATGGGCTGGCAGCCGCGCCCCCACCGGTGGGCGCACGGCGCGGCTTCACCCGCACCCGGCGATGCCGCGCCGGAACGGCCGATCGATCTCGCCGCGGCCCGCCTGCGCCGGCGCACCCGCCGGGAGGATACCAGCGTGGTGCATGTGCATTTTGGCCCCGCACCGCCACGCAGGCCCGGACCACCAATCAGGCCCGTCTCAGGCGTTTCCGGCGGTTCCCGTTCCGGGAGCGCCCCTTCCGGCGTCCCCGAAACCGGCCTCCTGCGCCTGGTCGTGCGGGACGCCTGCTCCCCCGGCCCCGAGGATTCCGGGCCGGCCTGCGGCACCTTCAGCCTGGAGCGCCGGCCGCGGATCACCGGACGGCAAAACCCCGGCATGCTGCTGTCCGTGGAGACGGGAACCTGGGCCCCTGAGCCGGGCCGCCTCCGCTACCGGTGGTACCGCGACGGCCACCCGATCCACCGGGCCACCGGTCCCCGCTACAGGGTGGATGCCGAGGACCGCGGCGCCAGGCTCAGCGTCAAGGTCACCGCGGTCCGTGAGGGCTTCGCCCCGCGCACCGCCACCGCCACGCTCCACTAGGTCTACTGACGCCCCGCCAGGTGCACTGATTAGGGACGCCGCGGCGCTAAGGCTGGATTGGGCGCACGTCCTGCCACCGGGGCCCGTAGGCCTCGATGCGGATGGTGCGCGGGTCGGCTGCGTCCGTTTCCTCGAAGTCGAAGACCAGCTCGTCCCCGGCCTGTTCGCCGGTTGCGCGCAGCAGGGTGATGTCCAGCCGCGAGTCGCTGAGCGGTTCCACCTTGCCGCGGCCCCACTCGACCACGGTCACGGACGTGGCCAGCGTCGACTCCAGGTCGATGTCATCCAGCTCCCCGGCGGAGTCCAGCCGGTAGGCGTCCACGTGCACCAGGTCGGGTCCGCCGACCAGGGACGGATGGATCCGCACCAGCACGAACGTCGGGGAGATGATTCCGGGCCGCACGCCCAGCCCCTCCCCGAGGCCCTGCGTGAACGTCGTTTTCCCGGCGCCGAGTTCGCCGGAGAGCACCAGCAGGTCGCCGGCCCGCAGCCCGGCAGCCAGCCGCGCCGCGAACGCCCGGGTGGCTTCGGCGTCGTCGGCCCGCACTTCGGCCGTCCACGCCGGCCGCTCACGAAGGAGGCCCTGCTCACCCGCGCGCGCATCCCCTGCACGCGCGACGCCGGCCCCGGTGCCGCCGTCGTGCTCCGCGCCCGCGGCCGGCTCACTCGCCATGTTCGCCCCAGCTGCCTTCCACGTAATGGCGCGGCACGCGCTCGGAGATGCGCGTGACCATCTCATAGTTGATGGTTCCGGCGGAGGCCGCCCACGCCTCCGCGGCCGGTCCCCCGTCGCCGAACAGCACCGCCTCGGCACCGATCAGGTCCGCCGGCTCGACGTCCGCGCCCATGTCCACCACGAACTGGTCCATGGCCACGCGGCCGCTGCTGCGGCGCAGCGCGCCGGCAACCAGCACCGGCGCGGCCTGGGCGGTCCGCGGGATGCCGTCGGCGTAGCCGAGCGGGACCAGCGCCACGGTGGTGGGGCCGGCCGTGCGGTAGGTCAGCCCGTAGGAGATGCCCTGGCCGGCGGGCACGCGCTTGGCGTTGGCGACGCGGGCCACCAGCCGCATCGCCGGGCGCAGCCCCAGGTCCGCTGAGGTCTGGTCCGCGAACGGGCTCAGCCCGTACATGCCCAGGCCCAGCCGGACCATGTCGAAGTGCGTGTCCGGGCGGGAGAGGATGGCCGGGGTGTTGGCGGTGTGGCGGACCTCCAGGCCGAATCCGGCCTCCTCGGCGAGCGCGACGGCGGTACGGAACGCGGTGAGCTGTTCGTCGGTTTCGGGGCGCTCGGGTTCGTCGGCCACGGCCAGGTGGGAGAACACGCCGACCACCCGCAGGACACCTTCCTCCTGGTAGGCGGCAGCGGCGGCCAGCAGGTCCGGCCAGCCGTCGGGGGTGCACCCGTTGCGGCCCAGGCCGGTGTCGATCTTCAGGTGGATGCGGGCAGGCTGCGCCGCGGTGCGCGCGGCGGCCGCAATGTGGTCCAGGTCCCAGCCGGAGACGCCCAGGTCGATGTTGGCGGCGATCGCTTCGGCGAAGGGGGTGTCGGTGGTGTGCAGCCAGGCCAGCAGCGGGGCGGTGAGTCCGGCGGCACGCAGCGCCAGGGCTTCGGTGGCGTGCGCCGTGCCCAGCCAGGTGGCGCCGGCCTCGAGGGCCGCCTTGGCGACCGGGAGGGCGCCGTGCCCATAGGCGTCCGCCTTGACCACGGCCATGACCTGCGCGGGCGCGGCAAGGTCGGCAATGCGGCGCACGTTGTGGCGGATCGCGGAGAGGTCGATCACGGCACGCCGTTCCCACGGCTGTTCGGCGGGAAGGGCGACTGCGGCGGAACTGGGCTCGATCTCGATACTCACCAATCCATTGTCCCAGACGCAGCCGATCCCTCCGTCGCCGGCAGTTCGAGCGGCCACTCTGCTCCACGACTGCCGGGCCGTCAACTTCCCACTGACCAAGTGTTTTAGATTACGAATTTTGTAAAAGGGTTCACAGGAAAATGAGCCTCCCGTAGAGTGTGCCGCGAGCGGGGAATCCAGGGGGGAACCGGGATTCACCGCTTGTTCGGGTACGCAAAAAAACCAGTTATTGGGGGACAAAAAATGCAACAGGACCGCTATCAGTTGGCCGATCGACGCCGGGCACGGAACCAGAAACTGGCAACCGCGGGGGTCATCCTCTTGGCTTTGGGTGTGGCCGCGGCCGTGGCGTACGCGCTGCTGTACGTCTAGCTGGGCACTTCCCGCTTGGCGGTAGCTGCCCATGCCGGCAGGCCGCCAAGCCGAGGATGATGGGCGCCATGGAGGATGACGCGTACGCCAGGAGACTGTTCGCCATCCTGACAAACCCGCATCCCACGGGAATCGATCCCGATGATCCGTACGGGCAGGCCGATGACGGGCTTGACCGCTACGACGGCTTTGGTCGGGACGTCTGGGTGGAATCGGTGAGGGTCGCCGACGGGGAATTCGGGGCGGAGCTCCACATCGAGTTCGGGCTGGCGCTTCCTTCGGGTCCGGACTGGAGGGGCGTGCCGCAATCGGGCACGCTCCGGCTCCCCGCCGCTGCGGAGTGGCGGGAGGTGAGCGGCTATGCGGATCCCGCGGCATACGCTCCAGTCGTGGCGCGCGAGGTGGAAATCGCCGCCGGCAGGCATGTCGAACGCCACCGGAGCCGCCCCGCTGCTTCGTTGGGGGCCGGCCCGGCTCGGCCGGTGCCACCCGGCCGGGATGCGCAGTGGCAGGTTCTCCTGGACGCGCTGGGAGGCGAGGGCGCCGTGGCTGAGGTCGGCCCCGGCAGGATCGAGGTCCGTGAGGCCGACCGAACCGTCGTCACGCTCGTCGTTAGTCCCGACCAGTGGGAACGAGTCCTCCTCGATCACACGTGGGGCGATGTCGACCTGTACTTCGCCGAGCTGCTCGGTCCGCGCCAGGAGGACGAGGCGTTCGTGGTGTTCTACAACGGCGATCTGTCCCGATCCACTCGCGAGAAGCTGCCGCCTGTCCGGGGCAGGGATGGCCCCGGCCCTCCCTGCGGCCCTAGGGCCGTTCTTCACCCGCTGGTCGATCAGTGCTCAGCCCGCGGCCTGACCCTCGCGGGCCACCTCCTCCAGAATCCTGGCTGTCGGCGATGCCGACATCAGCTGCCCTATCACATCGGGGTTGTCCCACACCTGGCTGCGCAGCCGTTCCAGAAAGACGGTCGCGGCGTCCTTGGTGTCGAAGTCAAGGAGCACGGCCACGTTGTTCTGGTCGTCCGTATCCCGAAATACCCGCACAGACCGGGCGCCCGACGCGGCGCGACCTGCGGGATCGCTGTCGAAGACTTTCTTGAATTCCGCGTAGTCCCGGACCGTATAGCCTATCTGCAAGGTGAACATCGTTGTTCCTTTCCCTCGTCTTGCGCCAGGACCACAATAGGCCGCCCAATATCATCCGGGTAGGGCTCAAGGCTGGCGCCGATCCGGTGCCGCGAACGTGTCCGGCAGCACGCGGGCACCGGCCGCCTCCCGGTCGAAACGGCCCAGCACCGACACCCGGCCCGGCGCATTGATCACGGCATGGGGAGCCCGTTCGCGCAACAACCGCATCCCCCGATCCGAGGCCGTCCTGTAGTCGGCCTGCGCACCGCCCTCCAGCGATCCCCAGAGAGGGTCGTCGATGGCCAGCACCGTGTCAGCGTGCGCCAGGGCGAAGGCCATGAAATCGTCACTGCGGACGGCACCGGCAGCTTCCGGCAGCAGGCCCGCCCGGTGCAGCGGATAGGAAGAGACCAAAGCAGGTTCCACCGCGGCCGGTTCCACCGCGAGTGCCACGGAATCCACGGCAAGGGGAAGGCCCATGGAACGGGCCACCAGCGTATGGTGCGCGGCCAGTCCGTTGGTACCCGGCGGCAGCCCGATCACCGCGCATCCCGGGGCCCCGCCTTCGGCGTCGGATACGGCCCAGTCCCCATCGGCACGTCCCAATTCGACCGGGCCCAATTCGGCCAGGATCCGCACGGCGGCGGTGGCCGCGGCCTCGGCCGGGCAGCCACGGCCCACCGGCACAAAATGGATCTCCGGCGCACGCTCCGGACGGTGGATCGCCACGGCGAGGGTCTGCGCATCAATCAGGTCGCAGCGCAAGAGCACACTCCCCGGGAGGGCCGCTCCCAGGCCCTCCAAGGCGGCGTCGCGGATGCGCGCGGAGAGTGACGAAAGGAGGGTGACGAACACAGGAACCCCTTTCCGGCGGTTGGCGTTCCGCCACGGCCCGGAGGTTCCCACCAGTGTGTGGGTGAAACCTCCGGCATGTCCTACTCGGTCAAACGGCAACAGGCGTGGGGATAACCATGCCAGCCCCTGCCGCCCCATCGGCGCCGTCCGCAGCCAGGCGAGGGCGCGGATTTCACGCCGAAATGGCTGCAAGATCCACTTTACATATTGATGACCGCCATTCGGTAAATAATGTCATCGTCTTGTAAAAAAGACGGCCTGCGTCACAGACGGCAACCCCGCCAGGCAGGCGGCGTCCCGCGTTCACCCGTGCAGGTACTCGCGCAGCCGCACCAGCTGGTCCTCGGGCTCGAAGCCGGTGGAGCGGATCTTGGCCAGGTCCAGCACGCTGTTGGCCGGCCGCGGGGCCGCCTGCTTCCCCGCGAAGTACTCGCCGGTGGAAACCCCGGTGACGGCCGCCGGGTCGTGCCCGGTGGCCGCATAGACCTCCGCGGCGATCTGGGCCCAGCTCATCGGTTCGCCCGCGTTGGTCAGGTTGTAGGTGCCGTAGGGGGCGCCGTTGGCCAGCAGGTGCCGGATGCCGTCGGCCAGGTCCCGGGTGAAGGTGAGCCGGCCGGTCTGGTCGTTGACCACGGACGGGGAAATCCCGCGCTCGGCGAGGGACGCCATGGTGGCCACGAAGTTCGCGCCCTCCCCCACCACCCAACTGGTGCGCAGGATGTAGTGGCGCGGCAGGACCGAGACGATGGCGTCCGCGGCGGCCTTCGTCTGCCCGTAGACGCCCAGGGGCGAGACTGGCGCGGCCTCCGCGCGGCCTGCTCCGGCATCGGGCCCGCTTTCGGACCCGGCCGGGGTGAGAGTGCCGTCGAAGACGTAGTCGGAGGACACGTGGACCAGGGCGAGCCGGTGCTCCAGGCAGGCCCTGGCCAGTGCGGCCACCCCGGTCACGTTCGCGGCCCACGCGTCGCGGCGGCCGGGCTCCGTCTCGGCGGCGTCGACGGCGGTGTGCGCGGCGGCGTTGATGACCGTGCCGTAGCCGCGCCAGTCGAACCCTGCCACCGCGGCCGCATCGGCGAGGTCCAGCTCGGCGCGGGTCGCGAACACGACCGACGCGTCGCCGTCGTACGCGGCGCGCAGCGCCCGTCCCAGCTGGCCGTTCGCGCCCAGGACCAGCGTCTTGCGCGGCGGCATCGGGACCACGTCGGCCAGCCGCGGATGGGCCCTGTCCTTCGCGGAGAGCTCGGCGTTCTCCAGCGGGATCGGCCATTGGATGGCGGCGGTCTCGTCGGCGAGGTTGAGGAAGGTGTATTCGGCCTGCGCGTCGGCGGACCAGTGGTCGTTGACCAGGTAGGAGTACGCGGTCTGGTCCTCCAGGGTCTGAAAGGCGTTGCCCACGCCGCGCGGGACGAACACCGCCTTGGACGGATCCAGTTCCGCGGTGAACACGGCCCCGAACCCGGGCCCCTCCCGCAGGTCCACCCACGCGCCGAAGATCCGACCCGTAGCGACGGAAACGAACTTGTCCCACGGTTCGGCGTGGATCCCGCGCGTGGTGCCGGCGGAGGCGTTGAAGGACACGTTGTTCTGCACCGGGCCGAAGTCCGGCAGCCCCGCGGCGAGCATCTTCTCCCGCTGCCAGTTCTCCTTGAACCAGCCCCGGTTGTCCCCGTGCACCGGCAGGTCCACCACCAGCAGGCCGGGGATCGGCCCCGGCTCGGTGACCGCCAGCGGCTTGGCGAAGCCGATGGTGCCCTCGGTGGCCGCGCTCACTGCCCGCCCGTTCACTGCCCGCTCCGCGCGTACTTGGCCTCGGTGGCCGCCTTGGCCGGCCGCCACCAGTCCTCGTTGTCCCGGTACCAGCCGATGGTCGCGGCCAGTCCGGAGTCGAAGTCCCTGTAGGCCGGGGTCCAGCCGAGCTCGGTGCGCAGCTTGGTCGAATCGATCGCGTAGCGCAGGTCGTGCCCTGGCCGGTCGGCGACATGGTCGTAGGCCTGGGGATCCTCCCCCATCAGGGCAAGGATCGCCTCGACCACCGACTTGTTGTCCTTCTCCCCGTCGGCCCCGACCAGGTAGGTCTCTCCGATCCGGCCCCGGTTCAGGATCGTCCACACGGCGCTGGAATGGTCGTTGGCGTGGATCCAGTCCCGCACGTTCAGCCCCGTTCCGTACAGGCGGGGGCGGATGCCGTCGATCACGTTGGTGATCTGGCGCGGGATGAACTTCTCCACGTGCTGGTACGGACCGTAGTTGTTGGAGCAGTTGCTGATCGTGGCCTCCAGCCCGAACGAACGCACCCAGGCCCGCACCAAAAGGTCCGATCCGGCCTTGGTGGATGAGTACGGGCTGGAGGGGTTGTACGGGGTGGACTCGGTGAACCGCTGCGGGTCATCGAGTTCCAGGTCCCCGTAGACCTCGTCCGTGGAAATGTGGTGGTAGCGGACCCCGTGCCGCCGCGCGGCTTCGATCAGGGTGTAGGTGCCGAGGATGTTGGTGTCCACGAACGGGCGCGGACCGGCCAGCGAATTGTCGTTGTGCGACTCCGCCGCATAGTGCACCACGGCGTCGGCCCCGGCCACCAGCGCATCGACCGTCTCGGCGTCGCACACGTCCCCCACCACCAGCGACACCCGCTCCTCCGGCAGCCCCGCCAGCGACGCCGGGTTGCCCGCGTACGTCAGCTTGTCCAGGACCACCACCTCCGAATCGGTATTCCCGATCAGGAAATGCACAAAGTTTGATCCAATGAATCCGGCTCCCCCGGTGACCAGAATTTTCCCCATGAACGCGATGCTAATGTCTTCCCTTTTCCAAAAACAGGGGTAAAGATGGGCCGCATGCGAGGAATCGTTCTGGCTGGGGGAACCGGGTCGCGTCTTCACCCCATCACCCTTGGAATCAGCAAGCAGCTTGTGCCCGTCTACGACAAGCCGATGATCTACTATCCGCTGTCCACGTTGATGCTGGCCGGCATCAGGGACATCCTGGTCATCACCACGCCGCAGGACCAGGACCAGTTCCAACGGCTGCTCGGTGACGGCAGTCAGTGGGGCATCAACCTGACCTACAAGACCCAGCCCTCTCCGGACGGGCTGGCGCAGGCGTTCGTGATCGGCGCGGAGCACATCGGCACGGAAGGCGCAGCCCTGGTGCTGGGAGACAACATCTTCCACGGACCCGGGTTGGGCCGGCAGCTGCGCAAGCTGACCCGCGGCGAGGGCGCCACCGTGTTCGGCTACCACGTGGCGGACCCGACCGCGTACGGCGTCGTGGAATTCGACGCCGACGGCCATGCGGTTTCGCTGGAGGAGAAGCCCGCCCACCCGAAGAGCAACTACGCGGTTCCGGGGCTGTACTTCTACGACAACGACGTCGTGGAGATCGCCCGCAACCTCAAGCCCTCCGCCCGCGGCGAGCTGGAAATCACCGACGTGAACCGCACCTACCTGGAGGCCGGAAGGCTGAACGTGCAGGTGCTGCGCCGCGGCACTGCCTGGCTGGACACCGGCACCTTTGAAACCCTCAACGACGCCGGCATCTACATCCGCACCATCGAGGCCCGACAGGGTCAGAAGATCGGCGTGCCGGAGGAGATCGCTTGGCGGTACGGGTTCATCGACGACGGGCAGCTGTCCGCGCTGGCGGACAAGCTGGGCAAGAGTGGCTACGGCCAGTACCTGCTGGGGCTGCTCGGCTAGACGGCGCCTTCCGAACCGCCCCCCCTGAACCCGTCCAAACCCGCACGATCCCCTGCTGGCCGAGCTGCCCGCCGTCAACCCCGTGTTCGCTACCGGTTCCCGCGATGAGATGTGGTGCTGGGCTTCTCCTCGGGGGTGGGGGCTCGGGTGGGTTTAGCGGCAGATCTTGGCGCGGATCTTTTTCGCGACGGTCATGTCCTTGGAGGTGTAGTAGAGGCCCTTGACGTTGGGTGCGCCCAGAAGCACCGAGTACGCGTCGGTGACACGTTCAATACGGTTCTTGACGATTCTGGGGATGAGTATTCCGCACTTGCGGTGAATCTCCCGGTGGGCGACCTCGTGGAGTGCGATGTGACGGATCTTCGTCCGGCTCTGGTTCAGCCCGAGGGTGCTGATCGAGAGAGGGTTCTTCCGGGAGGGTGTGTAGCAACCCAGGACGCGGGAGGACGTTGTGCACCTGTTGTTGGCGTGCACGATGGTGACGCCGTACTTCTTGGTGATCGACTGGGCGAACTTCAGGTTCCTGCGCTGTTGCGTGGTGAGACTGGATTTCCGGGCCTCCACGGCCGCTGCTGTTTGGACGACGTTCTGACCGAGGGTGGGGACAGCCGGGGCTGTCGATGTCGGCGGTGCCACGGCGGCTGCGCAAAGCCCGAGCGTAAGGACCGCAACGAGCAGGATCGCCCAGGGCATTCTGTGGTGGTGGGGCGTCTTCACGGTGTTCTCTTTTCTGGGGTGAGCGAGAAGGCCGCGTTGTGGCGGCCCATGGTTTGCTCGAAAGATCCGTCGGGATCTCCCGGAGAGGGACCTTCATCGAGGTCCAACCGACTCATCCCCGGTGCACCCTGTGGTGCACGGGTACCAGATACCACACCAAGAGGCTGCTCCCGATACAAGGGGTCGGGCTACCCTTTTTCCGGCCTGACCCCTGAGTGGAATCCTCGGCTGGAAGGCCGTTTCCGGATGGTGGCATAGGTTTCGGCGGGGCGTGCGGGCCAGCTCGCGTCGCGCGCCTACGCCTCCGGCGGCTTGAACAGGGTGGTGCTCCACCGGTCCTCGAAGCGCATCCGCGACTCGGTGAGATCCAGCCCGGCCGGGGCGGAGATCTCCACCCTGGCGGTCCCGCGCTCGCCGACCAGTTGGGCCGGGTAGGTGACCTTGCCGTTCCCGCCGGCCCTGCTCCCGTCCGTGCCCACCGGCCCCGCCTCCACACTGCCGGCCAGCCGGGTGTCCCCCGAGACGTGGACGGCGGGAAGGCGCAGCACCAGCGGCTCCCCGGGGGCCGAGTCCTGGGCCAGGTCCTGCTTGCGGGGACGCGCGGAGCCGACCGCCGTGCGGGCGAAGGACTCAAGGTCCAGCGCCAGCGCCCCGCCCTGGGTCCGGTACGGAATCGCCGAGCGGCCGTTGAGCAGGGCCGGCCTGCCCGGGTCCCACGTGGTGCGCACCCGGTGGGTTGCCCCGTACCCCAGTCCGGTGATGCGCACGAAGATGTCCCACACGCCGCCGTCGAGCCGGGACCCGTAGGCGGCCGTCTCCGGGTCCAGCTCGAACACCACCTCGGCGCGCACGGCGAGCGCGGGGCCCAACCGGCTCGCGTCCACCCGGCTGCGGCCCTGCAGCAGCCAGTCGACGTCGGTTTCCCGGCTGCGGATGACCGGCTCCACAGCGGCCGCGGCCGGGTAGTGGGCCAGCACCTCCTCCGGGACGCCGGAGACGATGCTCTCCGGAAGGTTGCGGAACAGTGCCCCGGCCAGCGGATCCGCCCGCACGGCATGCCGCCCACCGGCCCCCTCCGCCCCGGCCACTTCATCCCCGTTCCGACCGCGGCGCGCGAACGGCAGCGGCGCGCCCGCGCCGTCGAGCAGGATGGCGTCCACGGCCACCTGCAGGACTCCCCGGGCCCACCGGACGTCGCGCACCTCGGGGGCCACCCGAATGCCGGCGTCCAGGCGGGAGAGCTCCAACAGCCGCACATGGTGGCCGCGGCGCAGCAGGTAGGAGCGCAGCCGTTCCGGCGGCTGCAGGCCGGCGTCGATCCGTTCGGGGAAGTGCTCCAGCAGCCGGTCGAAGCGGGCGGTGAAGCGTTTGCGGTCCGTGGTGGAATAGCGGCCGTAGCCGGCGACGCGCTCCAGGATGCGGCTGCGGTACCAGCGCCGCAGCAGCACGTCCTTGCGCGGATCGGAATCGGGCAGGGCGAGCACCGGCTGCAGCGACTCCTCGAAGGAGCGCCAATAGACCTCGAAGTCGTATCCGGCCTTGTGGCTGTTGTTCTCATGGATGGTCCACCGGTAGCACGGGTAGTCGGCCAGCACCCCCACGGCCTCCGTCGCGCACCACACCATCCCGTTGAAGCTGAAGTCCTCCAGCCGGATCCGCCCCTCCGGGAACCGGATCCCGTGCTCGGCCAGGAACTCCCGCCGGTAGAGCTTGTGCGGGGTGATGCATTGGACGGCGGCATCGTCCAGCCGGGCCAGCGGGGCGGCGTTGGCCCGCCATTCGTTCCACCCGGGCGAGGACCACCCCTGCACCACCTCCTTCGGGTGGAGCGCGTCCAGCCCCGCGCCCGCCGCGAAGCGCCCCATCCGCTCCAGGGCCTCCGGGAACAGGTAGTCGTCGTGGTCGCAGTAGAAGACGTAGCGCCCCCGGGCGGCGTCAGTGCCGACGTTGCGCGGCCGGCCGGGCCAGCCGGAGTTGGGGATCCGCAGCACCCGCATGTACGGGCGGGCGGCGGCCATCGCCTCCAGCCGGGGATACGTGCCGTCGGTGGAGCCGTCGTCCACGAAGATGGCCTCCCACTCCCCCGCCGGCAGCGTCTGGGCATCAAGCGACGCCACCAGGACATCGAGCTCCGGCGGCGAGTTGTAGGTGGCGACGACGACGCTCACCAGGACGTCCGTGCCGTTTCCCATGGCTGTTCCTTTCGCCCTACCCGTCCAGCAGCTTGCCGTCCTTCACCACCGGATTGCCGGCGACGCCGACGGCCCGGTAGAACTCCTCCATGGCGTGGTCGTTGTAGGCGGCGGGGTCGAAGACGGCGGGCTCCACCCTGCCGTCCAGGAAGGCCGTCAGCCCGGCGGCCAGGGCGTCGTCGTCGCGGTCGACGACGAGCCCCTGGCCCGGCGGCACCGCCGAATCGACCGAGCCGAACGCGGTGGTCACCAGCGGCAGCCCCAGCACCATGGCCTCGAGGATCACCATCGGCAGGCCCTCGTAGTCGCTGGAGAGGACGAAGCAGTCGGCCGCCTCCATCACCAGATACGGGTTGGCCAACTGTCCGGTGAAGCTCACGCACCGGTCCAGGCGCAGGTCACTGGCGAGCTGGCGCAGGTCCTTCTCCAGCGGGCCGCTGCCGATGAGCAGCAGCCGGGTCTTGGGCCGGGTCGCGTGGACCTGGGCGAAGGCCCGCAGCAGCCGCGCCTGGTTCTTTTCCGGGGAGAGCCGGCCGACGGTGACGAAGGTCTGCACGCCGTCCTCCTGCCCTTCCGGGAAGAAGGCGTCCAGGGTGCGCTGGTGGCCAAGTTCGGCGTCGATGGTGGCGTCGGTGTAGATCCTGCGCAGCGTGCGCATGATGTACCCCAGGTCGCGGGAGCCGGAACCGTAGAGCTCGGCGAAGGCGGCCTCCGCCCCCGGCAGCGGGGTGCGTTCGGTGGAGACCATCGCCTGCAGCCGGTGGTAGGCCAGCGAGTTGCGGGCGGAGACGAAGGACGACGGCGGCGCGTACGCGGCCAGGTTGGTCGCGTTGACGCGGGCCAGGTCGGCTGAGACGGAAACGATGGCGTCGAAGGACCGGTAGGCGGCGAACAGGGCCGTCAGGTGGACCCGGTGCGGCTGCTTGCCCTTGATCTCCTTGCGGGCCTCGGCGAAGAGGTCGTTGTGCGCCCAGACGGAGTGCTTGCGGGCGTGCCCGCGCAGCAGCACCAGGGACCAGAACGGCGAGTATCCGGAAAAGTCCACGACGTAGTCGAACCGGCTCTGCCCGAAGCAGCGGCTCCACTCGGTGTCCCAGATCGGCCGGGAGCCGGCCCTGAAGTTGCTTCCCCGCGCGGGACCCTTGTCCAGCATGCGCCGGTACCGGACCCGGTCGGCGATGCCAAGGATCGGTCCTCCCGCGCGGGGGAAGAGCCGGATGTTCGGGTTGATCCGCAGCGCGTTGGCGGCGCGGTCGGCCTGGTTGGAGTAGCTGTACCAGACGGAGACGTCGAACTTTTCGTGGTCGATGTTGTCCATTAGGTTCAGGAAGGAGGTGGTGATGCCGTTGGAAACCAGCCCGCCGGCATAGATCAGCAGCTTGCGGCGCCCGTCGGAGTGGTCGCGCAGCAGGTGGGTCTCCCCCAGGCCGTGCCTTTCCGTGCCCTGCCCGTGGGTTCCGGCTCCCTGTGCGCCCGCTCCGAAGACCGCCGCCACCACGCGCTCGGTCGCGTGGCCGTCGTCGTCCGGAACGTAGTCCCGCACGTCGCGCCCGTATTGTTCCCACGCATCCGACCACCCGCCGTCGCGCTCCTGCTGCGCCCGCACGCACTCGGCCAGGTGGGCTGCCAGTTCGGGCACGGTCCGGGCCACCGGCCCGGGCAGCGAGTCGGGGCTGCGGTAGAGGCCGCGGCCCTCGGCGTAGTCCTCCCAGTCGGGGGTGTAGAAGAGGATGGGTCCGCCGGTGGCGAGGAAGTCGTAGAAGATGCTGGAGTAGTCGGTGACCAGCACGTCGGTGATGCCCAGGATCCGGTTGGCCGGGACCGCGTTGGGCACCAGGTACCCCTCCAGCCCCGGGGTGTCCCGCGCCGCGGCGTAGACCACCTGGTGGATCTTCAGCAGGACGCGGAAGCGGGTGGTGTCGATCAGCTCCTCCAGCGCACGTACGGTGTGCAGCAGCCGGGCGGCATCGTTGGCCGGGTTGTAGAAGGAATCGCCCTTCCACGTGGGGGCATAGAGGATGATCCCGCGGCCGTCGTCGTGGATGCCGGCCGCGGCCAGGCGTTCCCACAGGTCCTCCCGGGCGGCGGCGTCCGGCCACTGGTGGTCGATGCGCGGGTAGCCGGCCTGGATGATGGTGCCCTCGAAGATGTTCCGCAGCTTGTAGCCGGCGTAGTACATCTGCTCGGTGGTGAACGGATTCGGGGAGAGCAGGTAGTCGGCCTGGACGAAGTTGCGGATGATGTTGCGGGTGTCCGGCCCGCCCCCGGGGACGTCGTACCCCATCGCCTTCAGCGGGGTGCCGTGCCAGGTGTTCAGGTAGATCTGGCCGGGCCGCTTGGCGAAGGACCACGGGAAGGTGGAGTTGTTCACCAGGTACTGCGCGCCGGCCAGCGCCTCAAGGTAGTCGGCGGTGCCGGTTTCGACGAACGACACGCGGGGGTCCTCCGCAAACTCGGCCACCGTGTCCGCATGCTCCTGCAGCGAGTTCAGCGCCCAGACGTGCCGCAGGTGCCGGTAGCCAGGATCCGCGAGCAGGTGCCGGAAGATCGCCTCGGGATTGCAGAGCATCCCGTTGCCGGAAAACGACTCGTACAGCACCGTCCCGGTCCGGATCGGCGCGCTGCGCGCCCGTGCGTAGCGTTCGGCCGTGGCCAGCCGGCGGGCCCGCCCAGCCTGCTTTGCCAGGACCTTGTAGCTCCCCGATTCCATTAGGCGCCGAACACTCAATTTCCCCATGCAGAGCGTTTCCCCTCTGTCCCCCATGCGCGAACTCGCCCGGTGCGCGGGCGGGCACTGCCGAATCGGCTTCAGCTTAGGGCCTTGCTGGGAATAGGGGTAGAGAACACCGGCCCATGCCCATGAGAGGCGTCATCGGTCAGGAGCGGAAATTTGCTGCCCCAGTATCCGGTCAAAATCGCTCAAAGGCTCGGCAGCAGCGATCGGTACGCCCTTACCGTCCGCGGGTACGGAAAACTCTGTCTCGCTTTTCCTGTCCAACGTAGGACCGGCCCCACAATCTACTCGCCGCAGGCGACCCCGAGCACGAGGACTTGGACCAGCATGTCGAGCACGTCGCCGCGTCTGGCCAATCTGCCAGCGAGCCGTCGCGCTGCGAACTGCATATCCCAGAGCTAGACCACAGATGCCTCCGAGAGCACCAAACTGCCACGCAAGCACGGCGCATGCTCCGAGGCCAAGGAACGAAATAATCCCTGAAATGCGGGTGGACTGCCCCAAGATCCCCAAAGGTGCCAGGCCGCATTGAACCAGCATCGTAGTTTGAATCCCCAAGACGAAGAGAACAGCAAGCCCCAGCGCCACCACAAAGGGAACTTCTAACATACCCAAGGAGATCCATTTGAAGAAAGGTTCAGAAAAAGCCAAGAAAATCAATGCGCAGGCAAGTGCAATGACACAGCTTTGATTAACCACCCTCAGCGATGACCGAGCGGATGGACGCCCATTAGACACGGCTTTTGATCTGAAAAAATCAAATAGTGGTGAGAATGCAGTATTTGCCTGCTTCAGCGTTTTGTCTACCAAAGCAAACAGTGGAAGGGATTGGGGCGCGACTATAGCCACAATCGGAATGGCAGCCGTTGCGTAGGTAACGCCGATCACGCTATTTCCCAATCCGTGGATATTCTTTCGAATGACCGACCTAATGCCGCCTATGGATTTAACGCTACTGCCATCAGAATCCCGACTTACCCAGACCTGCGTTACACCGATGGCCAGAAATAGCCCAACAGTCGAACCGATGAGGATCCATTCCGGTTGCTTGAGGTGAGCCGTCAAGATAATCCCCACTAAGGTGGGCATAGTCCTCGGCAGCGTCTCAAGCAACTGCATCATTCCGGGTCTCGACAACCCGACAAATACCCAATTGCAACGCATCCCCAGAACAGCAGTCGACAGGAACGCGAGACCGAAGACTAACGCGTCCCGGCCCGCTCCAATAATCCACAGTACGACCATAAAAACAAGGACGGCAAAACAAAGAAGCGCGAACCGAACATACAAGGATCTCGCCACCCGAGCCGCAAGGGTTCCGGGGTGCGCCTGAGAAACCTCAGCAGGCCCCGTAAGGTCCCAGCCGAAGGAGATCACAATCGACGCCCAGACGCCGACGGTCTGGCAAAGTACGATATGTCCCCACGCCGCTGCGCCGACCGCTCCCATGAGCACAGGTATGGACACAAGGGCCAGCACGCCATAGACCAAAACACCAGCAGCGTACAGACAAACTGCCCCAAGAGATCGTTTCAGGATCTTTCCTCTCTCACGCCACCGTCACTTGAGGCAATTCCAGGGAAGCGGACTTCCAACTCTCCCTATCCCGCACTGGCGAGTACAACTATCGGAAATGGCGCCCACTCATCAGTGCAGAATCAAGAACTTTGCTAATCTTGATGGCTGAAGAATCGCTGGGCCTCGCGCACAGAACCAGCCATGCTCACGTTTCCCAGCGCAGAGACATAATCCGAGTAGATTCGCGAGATTTTGTGATTGACGTTATCTACTGCGACGACTTGCTTCCCCAGCAGTACTCCGAGCACCATTGCATGAAGCCGATCCGTCACCACCGACTCTCCTCGACTCAGATTCCTGATAGCTGACTCAAGATTCGTCTTCGCCATGGATTCGAACCCTCGAATCTTCAACCTCAGGAACAATCCGCCAAGTAAAGGGCACAGTCGCGATATATCTTCAGGCAAACGCTGCAACCGCCAGAGCACTCGAGGGGGAAGGCGAGTTTCCCAGTGCCAATCATAGGTAGCTACGCCCTCCGGGGGGATTCCGGATTCGGAAGCCGCGGTTGACTCCCTGTCCAAACGCAAAAGCTGGACTACAGGATTGGTCGTTTGCCCCAAAGCTTCCTGGTACCCCAATCCGAGCGCTAGGTCGGGGCAGAAATCGACAGTCGTCCCGGGAAATGCCTCCCGAGCTTCATCAACTGCAGCTCGCTCTCGCAAAAGAAGTACAACGTTACCGTGATTGGCCAGAACCTGGGCCGCACGATCTCGACCTGAAACGTGGTCAAAGTCCATGGTTTGAGGCAGTTGAATGATCTGTCGATCCGGGAAGCTTTCAATAACTTTTTCGCGGAAGGCTTGGTGATCCGGCCATCTATCTCCGAAATTTCCACCGCCATGGATAAGAATCGGCCCTTCGGGGTAGACTCGCCGAAGCTCTCGTGGATTGAAATAGTGTAGCGAAGCTTCATAAGAAACTTCTACGCCGAGACGGCTTAGATAGTTTTTGGTTCCGAGCCAAATCAGCGAGTCACCAGAATTAAAATGTCTCGGAAAATCAAGGAGCGCTACCTGCTTCGCTCCACCCAAGTGGTTACCTAGGGCGCGTAGCGTTTCCTGCTGGATTTCTGCAAGATCCTTGAATGCCATCAAATCCCCCTGATGCAAAAGCGATATCTTAGATTATGTAACATCTTCATGAGCTTGACCCCTGCGTTATCCTGGCATCTATCTGCCCAAGGATTTCTTGTTGACTCGACCTGATTTTTCGGATGAAAAAATCGTTGGCCTCAATTCCACTGGTCACATCGCTAGAAGACACATAGCCGTTCATGTCATCCCGCAAGTAGTGAAAATTCTGCAAACCAGAGACCTTGCCGTTCTGAGTGGATTCGAGGCCACCTGCTATAGTCTTTGAGCTCCACCGCGAGTTATGTACGAAAGTCTGAAAAGCCATTTCATCGGGCGCATACGAGTTGCGGAGAAAACGAAATTCCGAAGTCCTGATGGCGGCAACGGCTTCACGAGCGCATGCAACCGGGAGAGCCATCCATTGTGACCCCGCGACAGGTTGGAGAGTGTCAGGGATTTTTTGACTCCTAGATACTGCCGCCATAAATTTACGAAGAATTCGCGCCGCCAGCGGCGGTATAAAACCCTGCAAAGTCCCGCGAAGGTCAAACCAATGTCGGCGCGTAACTCGCTTCATGTCCCAACGTTGATCTGATGAACGCAAATCGTAGGCACGACAAAAGACCCCTCCATCCGAAGCAGAAATGGCCTCCACGAATTCCGGGAGGGGTCGGAGGGGGTAGCAGTTGCCCGAAAGGAAAACGACGTAATCGCCTTCATTCGCCTCACTGGGAAGAGCGTCGACACACTTCATCATGGCTTCCACAACAGAAAATCCGCCCCAGTGGACGGGGCAACGGTCATTAACGAAGTGAACCGAGGCGGACCTGAACGATGTCAGACCTGCTCGGAATCCTCGGACCTCTCGCTTGGCATCAATATGGGCAATGACCGGATGCGGAGCCAGTGAATCGACCAGTCGGCTGAACATCTCTTCGTCGTTGTGGGCCATGACTGCAAAGTAGATTTTCATCGAAGCGCGATCTGCCAGTCGACCGCAGTAGCGGCGGGTCTAAGGGCCCAGAGCCCACTACTTGATATGCAAAGCCACGTCACGCGCTGCCAACCTTTTCGTAGGTTCTGTTCAGTTGGGCCACGACGGAACCCATGTTGAAGCGCTGGCTCACTGCAATCGTCGCTGCTTTTGCCATGGTCGATCTCTTGAACTCGTCGCCCAACAGCCCGTCAACAACTTGAATGAGGTCATCCAGGGATTCGTCGAAGACCTCTCCGGCACCATACTGCTCGACGTACGGTGCCAACCCACACGAACTGGATACGACGACCGGGCAACCCACGGACATCGCTTCTAGTACTGCCATGGGAAACGGCTCATTGATCGACGGCAAGACAAAGAGGTCCTTGCCCCGCATCACGCTCAAGGTTTGTTCAGGTGAAATGGGTCCTAGCCACTTCACGTAGGCCCCTGCGTTATGGCGGGCGATGGCAGATTCCACCGCCGCGCCAGCACCCTCATCGGGTCCTACGAGCTCAAAAACATGCTGCGGATACTTGGCGTGCAATGCCGCCGCCATCTCCACGAACAGTTCGGGCCGCTTTCGAGCCTGAAGCCTAGCCAGATAGAGGACCCGCAACGATGGTGAATCAGCGCTGATGCCGGGGCCATTGTCGGGGACTCCGTTCGGCAGGAACTCAAGGGATTCGTGCTTCGCCCCTACTTCCAAGAGTCCCGCGCGCTCTGTTTCTGTCAGGTAGAAGACAGCTCCGGCTCGTCGTAGCAGACGTTTGGTCGCCAGGCGATCCAGGACATTTGCTGAAAGACGTGGGGATGGGTCGATCATGCCGTGGGTCTGGAGGACAAACGGCACTCCCCTCAAGGCGACGACGATGCCTGCCGGCAGCGTCACAAGGTCACGAGCGGCATGGATATGAACGACATCAAACCGACGCGCATTCTCATGAAGCCACTTGATCATTCGAGGTGCGGAAATTCCAGCAAACCCGATGCCTGGAATTGTCCGGTGTGCATTGAACAATGTAACTGACACGCCGTCAAAGACGGTCGGAAAGCCGTCATCGAACCCACTGCCGGCGGCGATGAACTCGGCGTCGTGGCCCGAACTGTGGATTTCCTTAACCAGATTGGTCGCCACCCGGACGGGTCCGCCATATGCACCATCAGGTGTTATCAGAGTCGCAATGTGGAGGATTTTCATTCGGTAGCCGATCCGTGGGAGGCCTGGTCTTTGTCCTCCGGAAACCGGTGTCCGAGAACAGATGGGGGACAGCCGCCAAACACGGTGTTCGCCGGCACATCACAGGAGACGACTGTCATGGGCTTGACAAGCGCGGAGGTGCCGACGGTGCAGCCGCCCGTAAGCATGACACGCGAGGTAAGCCAGGCTCCGTCCTTTATTTCTACGGGCGAAGTGAGCAAAGCCATATCGTTCCGATGTGCGTGGCTGCCAGTGGTTACGAATGTTTCCTGGGAGAGGACAACGTCCCGTCCGATGATCACCGTGTCTTGGTTGTGAATCCACACACCTTCGCCGATCCAGCTTCCGGCGCCGATCTCCAATTTCCAAGGGAACTTGACCCGGGTGCGAGGACGGAAAATCACGCCCTCACCGATCTTTGCTCCAAACAAGCGCAGGACCCGAATGCGGAGATTGGAACTAATCTGAAGCGGATTCGTCACGAAGAACAACTCAACGAGGCCCCATAGGTACACAACTAGAGCGGGACGTCCCCAAGCCGCGCGTTCCCCCGGCGCCCTGGAGAGGTCGATAACAGGAATCTCGTTTACGTCACTGTTCGTAATTTCGTTCATTTCGCCCCCGCCACACGCACGATTTCTTAATTTGTATATCCGCTCGCCTATTCTGGCATACGTGACTACCCGAGACTTCGCGGCATTGATTGTCAGCCTCAACTACGCCCCGGAGCCCACAGGCAATGCTCCGTATTCCACCAAGTTGGCGGAGGGGCTGCAGCGGAGGGGCCGCGATGTCCAAGTTCTCACCGGGTATCCGCATTACCCTGAGTGGAGCATTTCGGACGGCTACCACGGGATGACGATGGACCAGCGGATCAACGGCATCCCGGTGAAACGACTCAGGCACGCTGTGCCGGCCGAGCCCCGAACCCTTTCACGTATGCATATGGAACTCTCCTACGGGCTGCGCTCCATCCTCGCCAGCTGGCGGAAAGCCGACGTCGTTCTCACGGTTTCACCTGCGCTTTTCGCTTCTGGCCTAGCAGTCCTTAAGGCCCGCTTGACTAGGATCCCCGTTGGTGTCTGGGTCCAAGACATCTACAGCCGTGGCTTGGAGGAAACCCAAGGCTCGTCCTCATTGGCGGCCAAGATCATGAAACGGGTGGAGGGCCGAATTCTCCGGTCGGCCTCTGGGGTGGCCGTCATCCATGAACGCTTTCGGACGTACATCGTCGATGAACTCGGTGTCCCACACGACCGCGTCCGCGTCATCCGGAACTGGACACACATTTCCGTTCCCGAGAACGTAGACCGCGCAATGGCTCGTACTCGCTTCGGCTGGGCACCAGAGGACATTGTCGCCCTGCACGCTGGCAATATGGGCATCAAGCAAAATCTGGAGAATGTCGTCGATGCCGCCCGACTCGCGGACCTGCAAGGATCTTCCGTGAGATTCGTGCTCCTCGGCCACGGCAACCAGCGCCAGTCGCTGGAGAAGTACGCCCAGGGAGTGAAAAACATCACTTTTATGGACCCTCTTCCGGATGAGCTCTTCACGCAGGCCCTTCAGGCAGCGGACGTACTGATCGTGAACGAGATGCCCGGGGTCAAGGAAATGTCCGTCCCCAGCAAGCTGACGTCATACTTCGCCACAGGACGGCCCATCGTGGCCGCTACGGAACCGGATAGTGCGACGGCCGACGAAATCCGTGCCTCAGGTGCGGGTATCCAAATCAACTCTGGCCGGCCCCAGTCTTTACTCGAAGCAGTCGAGGAACTGGTAGCCGACACCAAATTGGCCGCTTCTTGCGGGGCCGCCGGCGTTCCATACGTACAGTCCGTACTTGACGAGTCACGGGCCGTCGCCGCGTACCAAGATTGGCTGGCAAACTTGATTACCACCGCTAGGTAGGAATTAATAGCCTCTAGGGGTGTCCACGACAGATGTTGTTAAAATCATTTACACAGGGGGAAAACTTGGCCAAGAAAGCGCTCATTACGGGGATCACGGGCCAAGACGGCTCCTACTTGGCTGAGCTGCTGCTCGGCAAGGGCTACGAGGTCCATGGCCTGATCCGCCGCGCATCGACGTTCAACACCGCCCGCATCGACCACATGTACGTGGACCCGCACCAGGAGGGCGCGAAGCTCTTCCTCCACTACGGCGACCTCTCCGACGGCGCCCGTTTGGTGACGCTGCTGGCCCAGATCAACCCGGATGAGATCTACAACCTCGCCGCCCAGTCCCACGTCCGGGTCTCTTTCGACGAGCCGGAACACACCGGCAACACCACAGGCATGGGCAGCATCCGGCTGCTGGAGGCCATGCGCATGGCTAACGTGAACGCCCGCTTCTACCAGGCGTCGTCCTCCGAGATGTTTGGCGCCACTCCGCCGCCGCAGGACGAGGAAACCCCGTTCTACCCGCGCTCCCCTTATGGCGCAGCCAAGGTCTACAGCTACTGGGTCACCAAGAACTACCGCGAGGCGTACGGGATGTTCGCCGTCAACGGCATCCTGTTCAACCACGAGTCCCCGCGCCGCGGCGAAACGTTCGTGACCCGCAAGATCACCCGTGCCGTCGCCGCCATCAAGGCAGGCAAGCAGCACGAGCTCTACATGGGCAACCTGGACGCCGTGCGCGACTGGGGATACGCCGCCGAATACGTCGAAGGCATGTGGCGCATGCTCCAGGTCGATGAGCCCGAGGACTTCGTGCTGGCCACCAATGCGGGCTACACGGTCAAGGACTTCCTGCAGTACTCCTTCGAGCACGTCGGCCTGAACTGGGAAGACTACGTCCGCTTCGATGAGCGTTACCTGCGCCCCACCGAGGTCGATGCTCTGATCGGCGACTACTCCAAGGCCAAGGACAAGCTCGGCTGGGAGCCCACGGTCAAGACCCCGGAACTCGCCCGCATCATGGTCGACGCCGACATTGAAGCCCTCAAGAACGCTGGCACGCACTGGATCGACACCGTCGACCTGAAGAGCTGGAACAGCGACCTTTTGGTTACGGGGGCCTAAACGGTGGAGAACGTCGAGTTCACCGCCCGCCCGCTGGACCGCAACGCCAAGGTCTATGTCGCAGGCCACCGCGGATTGGTCGGGTCCGCGATCTGGCGCAAGCTGGAGGCCGAAGGCTTCACCAACATCATCGGCCGCACCTCCGCCGAGCTGGACCTGAAGGACCGTGGTGCGGTCTTCGAGTTCTTCTCCCAGGAGAAGCCACGGTATGTAGTGTTGGCCGCGGCCAAGGTCGGCGGCATCCTGGCCAACAACACCTACCCGGTGGACTTCCTCAGCGAGAACCTGCAGATCCAGCTCAACACCATGGACGCAGCGCTGGAACATGAGGTCGAGCGCCTGCTCTTCCTCGGTTCCTCCTGCATCTATCCGAAGCTGGCCCCTCAGCCGCTGAAGGAGGAGTACCTGCTCACTGGGCATCTGGAGCCCACCAACGACGCCTACGCAATCGCCAAGATCGCCGGCATCCTTCAGGTCCAGGCCGTCCGCCGCCAACATGGCAAAGCGTGGATCTCCGCCATGCCGACCAACCTGTATGGCCCAGGCGATAACTTCTCCCCCGCCGGCTCCCACGTGTTGCCGGCCCTGATCCGCCGCTACGACGAGGCCGTCCGGGATGGCGTCAACACCGTGGTGAACTGGGGCACCGGATCTCCGCTGCGCGAGTTCCTCCACGTCGACGACATGGCTGCCGCGTGCCTGTTCCTGCTGGAGAACTACGACGGTCCGGAACAGGTCAACGTGGGCGTCGGCACTGACGTGACTATTCGGGAAGTCGCCGAGATCGTGGCGGCGGCAGTCGGCTATACCGGCACCATCGAGTGGGATGCTTCCAAGCCGGACGGTACTCCGCGTAAGTTGATGGATGTCAACAAACTCACCGAAGCTGGCTGGAAGGCCCAGATCGGTTTGCGTGATGGCATAGCAGGGACCGTGGCCTGGTTCCGGGAGCACCGGGACTCCTTCCGCGCGTAACACGCGGGTGGCTTGCGGCTTCCGCTGGCCGCCCGCATCCGCACCAGCGGATAACCTAACCGTAGGGACGGGAAGATTAGGTCTCGCCCGACACAGTTCGCACTACCATCTGATAGGGGAAGCAACGTGTCATTGCGCATTTCCGTCATCGGAACCGGCTACCTCGGCGCCACCCACGCGGCCTGCATGGCCGAATTGGGCTTCGAGGTACTGGGGCTGGACGTCGACCAGGCCAAGATCGACAGCCTCTCCCGCGGCGAACTCCCGTTCCACGAACCTGGCCTTCCGGAGCTGCTGCTCAAGCACATCGCTTCCGGCCGGCTGCGGTTCACCACCTCCTATGAAGAGGTGGGTGCGTGGGCCGACGTGCACTTCATCGGCGTCGGCACCCCCCAGAAAGCGGGGGACAATGCGGCGGACCTCACATACGTGGATGCTGCGACCCTTTCGCTGGCCCGGAACATCACCAAGGACGCGCTGATCGTCGGCAAGTCCACGGTGCCGGTGGGCACTGCGCGCCGGCTGCAGCAGTTGGTCATCAAAAACAAGAACGATGGCGTCGACGTCGGCTTCGCATGGAACCCCGAGTTCCTGCGCGAGGGCTTCGCGGTACTGGACACGCTGACCCCGGACCGTCTGGTGGTCGGTGTCGAGAACGCGGAGGCCGAGGCAGTCCTGCGCGAGGTCTACGCCACCGCGCTGGCGGCCAACACCCCGTTCATCAGCACCGACTTCGAGACCGCCGAGCTAGTCAAGGTCGCCGCCAACGCGTTCCTAGCCACCAAGATCTCCTTCATCAACGCCTTCTCCGAGGTCACCGAGGCCGTCGGCGGGGACATCGGCACGCTGGCGGATGCTATCGGCCACGACACCCGGATCGGGCGCCGGTTCCTGAACGCCGGCGTCGGTTTCGGCGGAGGCTGCCTGCCCAAGGACATCCGTGCCTTGCAGGCCCGCGTCAGTGAACTCGGGCTGGAGCGCACCATGCGGTTCCTTTCCGAGGTGGACGAGATCAACCTGCGCCGCCGCGACCGCGTGGTCTTCCTCGCCGAGGACATGCTCGGCGAACTGGCGGGGAAGAAGATCGCCGTACTCGGTGTCGCCTTCAAGCCGGACAGCGACGACGTCCGCGACTCCCCCGCCCTGGATGTGGCGGCCCGGCTGTTCAACGCCGGTGCGGACGTGAACGTATACGACCCGCAGGCTAATGCCAACGCCGCTCAGCGGTTCCCGCGGCTGAACTACGTCGGTTCCATTGCCAACGCCGCCCACGACGCGGACCTGGTGATTCTGCTTACCGAATGGGCCGAGTTCAAGAGCCTGTCGCCGACAGACCTTGACGGGATGGTCCGAGGGAAGCGCTTCATCGACGGACGCAACGTGTTGGCTATGGGCGTATGGCAGGACGCCGGGTGGGACATCACCGCACTCGGGCACAAACACCTGGACCACCAGCATTCGGGACTGACGCGGCCGCCGATCAACGGCTAGTCCTACGGACCGCCCCGCACCGGGCAGAGTATTTTCTTTGGGGGAATGAAGCACCTTGCAGACCTTGGAACCAGCCGCCTGGACCAGGCAGGCAACGCCACAGCCATGGCAACAAAGTCTTCCGCGCGCCCTGCGCCTCATCGACGCAGGTGTCATCGCCGTGTCCATGGCACTCGCCCAGATCCTACGTTTTGGCACCGATACCTCCGTCACTCTTAATGGATCGGCAAGACTGAACTATTGGTTAGTAACGGCGCTGATTATTTTTTCCTGGTGGATCATGCTCGAAGCCTGGGGCAGCCGTGACCCCAAGGTCTTCGGGGCCGGCCCCGAGGAGTACAAGCGGGTTGCCGTCGCGTCGCTGTATCTCTTCGGCCTCATCGCGATCGTCTCCTACGCGCTGGAGCTCCCCACCGCCCGCGGCTACGTGGGCGCCGCACTGCCTGCCGGTGTCGTGCTTCTGCTCTTCAGCCGCTGGCTGATCCGGCGCTGGCTGATCCACCAGCGGGAGAACGGTCTGCTCATCCGCCGGCTACTGCTGGTAGGCGGGCCATCAGCCGTGGAGCACCTGCACCGCCACCTCACGGCCACCCCAGCCGCCGGCTATATCCCCGTCGCTGCAGTACTACCGGGCTATGAAGCCTTCTCCCCTACCGGCAACGAGCTCCCTCTTCCGGTAGCCGGCACGGGTAGCGAGACGCAGGATTTGCTACAGGCCATTGAGGAGCATCAGGCGGACGCGATCGCCATTTCCGCCGGATCCGCGCTGAAACCGCGCACCATCCGCCGCCTCGGGTGGGAACTTCAGGAACGGGGGATCAGCATGATCATGGCCCCCGCGCTAACCGACATCGCCGGACCACGTATCCACACCCAGCCGGTGGCGGGGCTTCCGCTGATTCACGTCTCCACCCCGAAGCTCGAGGGTCCCCGCGCGGTGGTGAAGAGGAGCTTCGACATCCTGGGCGCCGGGCTGGTGCTGCTGATACTGTCCCCGCTGCTTCTGGTGGTGGCCGTTGCCGTCAGGCTGGACAGTTCCGGTCCGACATTCTTCCACCAAGAGCGGATCGGTAAGGACGGGGCAGCGTTCCGCATGCACAAGTTCCGCTCCATGGTGGTGGACGCAGAGGCCCGGCTGGCTGCGCTGCGGCAGGCGGACGAGGGTAACGGTGTGCTGTTCAAGATGCGTGAGGATCCTCGCATCACCCGACTCGGGGCCTTCATCCGCCGCTACAGCATTGATGAATTGCCACAGCTGTGGAACGTATTGGTCGGCGAGATGAGCATGGTGGGGCCGCGCCCGCCGCTTCCGGCGGAGGTGGACACTTATGAGAAGTACGTGCACCGCCGACTCATGGTCAAGCCCGGCATCACTGGGCTGTGGCAGGTGAGCGGTCGCTCCGACCTGTCCTGGGAGGAAAGCGTCCGACTGGACCTGTACTACGTGGAGAACTGGTCGCTGATGCAGGACTTGCTGATCCTTCTCCGCACGGCCAAGGCCGTGGTTGCGAAGGACGGGGCCTACTAGGGTCCCGTGAGCTTTGGGCTGGTGCTGCCGCCAGATCCAGTTGGCTGCCCCTGCCGCACCAAGGCCAGCGCCTCCGGCACGGCCTCGGCCAATCCGGAGGCACCGAACGGGCCGGGGCCGGCAAGCCTGCCCGCGGTTCCGTGGATCATTGCCGCGGTCGCCGCCAGGCGGACCAAGTCATGCGGCGCGAGTTGGACCGGCTGCACAGCCAGCAAGGCGCCGATGATCCCGGTCAAGACGTCCCCGCTGCCAGCCGTAGCCAGTTCGGGACCGCCGGCACTGACCACGATCGCATAGCCGTCCGGGGAGACGCACACCGTGGTGGGCCCCTTCAGCAATACCACCGATGAGTAGCCGACCGCAGCCCACCGTGCCCAGCGCAGCGGGTCCCGCTCGATCGCGGTCCGGTCCACGCGCAGCCCAGCCCGGTTGAGTAGGTCCTCGAGTTCCCCGGCGTGGGGGGTGAGGACCAGTCGCCCGTGGCCCTGTTCGGGCTGGAAGGTCCGCAATGCACTGGCGTCTACGACGCACGGCTGGCCGGTGCCGATGGCCTCCGCGGTGTTCTTCGCCTGTAGCGGATCCTCGCCTATGCCGGGCCCCACGGCCCAAGCCTGGACGTGTGCCGTCGTGTCTTGAGCGGGAACGGCTTCGGGTACGCGTTGGGCCAGCAGGGGTCCGACCTCCGGGGCGGAAACGGTGCGCAGCATCCCTAGACCGGTGTTCACGGCCGCAGTGGCCGTGAGCAGCGCCGCCCCGGGGTACTGGGCCGAACCTGCCACCACGCCCAGGACACCGCGGCTGTACTTGTGCACCGACTGCGCGGGCCGCGGTAGCGTGCGGACGGCGTCCTTGGGCTCGAGCAGACGCAGTTCGGGCTTGCCCAGATGCGGACCGAGGCCAATGTCCACGACCTCAACGCGCCCGGCCAGCAGTCGCCCCTCCCCCACAGCCAAGCCCACCTTGAGGGCGCCGAAGGTAACAGTCAGGTCTGCCGGCAAGACGCCGCCGTGTGCCTCGCCGGTATCGGCGTCGACGCCGGAGGGAAGATCGCAGGCCACCACCAGCGTTCCTGGCGAAACTCTCGGCAACTCCACGGCGCCGCGGGCCCCGGTGCCCACCACCGCATCGATGAGCACGTCGGCGCCGGCGATTACCTGGTTGGCTTCGCGCCAGCGATTGACCCTGCTGCGCGGACGGGAACCCACGGGATGGTCGGTGCGGACCAGTTTTCCGCCAGCCTTGCGCAATGCCGCGAGCCCACCGGGATGAGCCTTCTCTCCCGTCAGGATCGCGGTGCAGGCCACCCCACGCTTGGCCATGAGGGCCAGCGCGAAGAGGGCGTCCCCTCCGTTATTGCCGGTCCCCACCAGCGCGGCGGCTGAGCTCCCATACACCCGTCCCCGTTCAGTGCGCAGGAGGTCCATCGTGTGGTGAGCCAATCCAAAGGCGGCCTGCCCCATAAGAGCGGGGCCGCGGCCGGCGTCGAGGAGGGGCTGTTCTGCGGCGCGCACCTGCGAGCCGGTGTAGGCGGGGATCATATGGTCAGGATATCGACTGCGCGGGACCGTTCCACGACCGTCCCATACGGGTCGGGAACTCCGCGCACCCCTCGGCGCCAATCAAAGCCAAGGTGAAACTCCCGCCGGTCGACAAAGGCTGCCGGCGGCCTTGGCGCTGACTCCCGTTCTACCCTTGGAAGGTTCCCGGCCTGCGCCCACCTAGCGCAGCCATGAGGGAAGGGATTCCGGTCCGTGGAAGTGATTACTGCAGCGAACTAACGACCTGCTAATCTGGCTCTGACTTCTGGGGAATGAGGCAGCCATATGGCGGGGACAGTTGTTGTTTGTGGAGATTCACTCGCCACGCGTTTCGGCCTGTTTCACCGGCGGGATTCGTCCGCCTTTCCCCAGCTTCTCAGGAAGGCTCTGGCAGTCCAGGGCTTGAAGGTTGTCTCTCTGGCCAAGGCCGGGCTTATGGTGAGGGACACCCAAGCCCAACTGGACCGTGTTATCAACATGGACCCAGCCGTTGTCATCCTGTTCAATGGTGGTAGGGAAAGCCTGTTGCGCGACTCGCGGCTGCTGAACCTTATCCGAACAGATCCCCGGCGTGTGGCAGCAACGGGTTGGAAGGCTCCCCTTCAGGCGATCAGGCGCTGCATCTACAAAGGCTTTTTGGCATCGGTTCAGGGACCCCGCGGTGACCTTGCCGCAACCTTAATAATGAGTAGTCCCAACCTGCACCATGGCGAATTCCGCGCATCCTTCAATGATGTCCTTGACGCTATCCTAGATCGCACATCTGCCCACGTGATCGCCATTGTTCCCTGTGGGTTAGAAATGAGGATCTACCCGTGGAGCATCCGGAATAACGTCGCGATTCAAGAGACAGTCGCCCGCTCCGCCCAACACAGCGACCGGGTAACCTGCATTGATCTTCGGGATGATCACTACTTATCGCCCGAGAACTTTCAAGGCGACGGCGTTCATTACTCCGAGGCAGGGCACCGAGCTATAGCGGCAGAGTTGGAGCAGAGAGTGACTTCGCTGGATCTCGCAGCCGCAACTCCGGACGAGCCAGTTTCCCAATCTCTGAGCCGGAAGTAGGCATCATCAGACTTGGAGCGTGGGCCGCCACCGCACTTAGGTCTGCTGAAATATCTACCAATCGCCAGAGCGGATCATACTCGCAAGGTAACATCCGGTCATACGTACCGTGACTTGTAAGGGACCGGCGGCCGATAGGATTGGACTGATCGGCTAACTGCAATCGGGGGACTTTTGAGCACCGCTCACATTTACGTTGACGACACGAAGGCGACCGAGGGTATCCGGACCGCCACCATCGAGGTTCCGGACCGGGAGACGCGGACGCTGTTCTTCGAGTCCCACGAGGGGATCCTGTCCGTAGAGGCTGGCGCCGATCCCTTCCTGCTGGGCTCCCTTCTGCTGCTGATGGAGGCAGGGCACGCCGTCCACGTGCACGGAGAAGTCACCCAGCGGCTGCTCAGGAATCTCCATGAGCTTCAGGCGGCGTGGGCCAAGTGGAAGCCGGAAAAGTACGTCTTGGTCGAGATTTCGGCCGATTCGGTGGTTGACCGCAGGCCCTCCAGCACCGCGGCCATCTCTGCGTTCTCCGGTGGGGTTGACGCCTCCTACACCGTGCAAATGAACCTGCGTGGGCGCCCCAACGCCTCGCATGACCTTCGCGCGGTTGTATTTGTCCACGGGTTCGATATCCCTCTGGAGAACGAATCCGACTACCTTGGAGCTCGCGACCGTGGGGAGAAGTTGCTCGCGGGTACCGGCCTGAAGACGCTGGGGCTCCGGACGAACGTCCGTTCCCTCGGCCAGGACTGGGAGGACAGTTTTGGTCTGGCCGTGGCCTCCTGCCTGACCGCCTACCAGGGCGAGTACGGCGTGGGGCTGATCGGTAGCGGCCACGCATATGACGACATAGTCCTCGGCTGGGGGTCATCCCCCGTAACCGACCATCTCTACGGGACCGGGCAGATGGATATCTGGCACGACGGGGCCGGCGCGGCGCGAACCGACAAGATGGCAAGCCTCGCGTCATGGCCCGAGGCACTACAGTACCTGCGCGTGTGCTGGCAGGGTAAGCGGGGCGACCGGAACTGCGGACGATGCGAGAAGTGCGTACGCACCTTCCTGAACTTCAAGGCCGTTGGGGTGGATAGCTTCGAGTGCTTCGAGCAGGTGCCCGATCGCCAAGCGGTCCGTAGACTCCGGGTCGGATCAAGCGCGCAACTGGGTGAACTGAAAAGCATTGCCAGGTATGCGGCACGCCATGGCGTCTCCGGCGAGTGGACCTCCGATCTTGCCTATGCGATCCGGGTCAATTCCCTCCGCGTCGCAGCCAAGCAAAATGCCCTAATTTCGGCGACAGTAAGAGCGGTGCGGCGCAAGTAGAAGGTGCCTCCAGCTCCCGCTGGACTGCGATCAGGATTTTCAAGGAGACAGACTTTCCGAGAATCTGAGCCCATAGCCCCCGATCCGTATACGGGACGAATAAGCCGGCGCCGTCACGGGCCCCTGCGAGTTCGCGAAGGAACAGGCCCTTAGTAAAGGCGGCCCAGCGTGGGAGCAACCGTAAACGCCAGCAGCAGTCATACTGGACCAGATCGAACTGCGCGCGTCGGGCTTCAGCGGCGACGCCACACGTTACCGCCCCAGCCGTGTCTGGTTCCAGCCCGACGAAGCAGCCCACGCGCGGCGATCCTGAAGGCCGCCGCCGGAACCGGCCAAAGCCACCACTTGCCGTAGGGACATGCTTTCCCCCTACCGCTCGGCGACAACCATCGCGGTGGCAAGGTCCCCGTCGTGGCTCAGCGAAAGGTGCCAATAGCGGATGTCCTTTGCGTCAGCCACCGCGGCCACCGTCCCTTCGACCAGGACGTGGGGATCCCCGGCGGCATCGACCACCACCTGGCAGTGGTGCCAGTTCATCCCGGCCGGTGCCCCGAGGGCCTTCGCGACGGCCTCCTTGGCTGCGAAGCGGGCCGCGAGGGAGCGGACGTGTAGCCCCCGTTCCGCTGGCACGAAGAGCCGTTCCCGCAGGGCCGGCGTGCGCGCTAGCTGCTCCTTAAAGCGGGAAACCTGCACCACGTCCACACCAATCCCAACAATCATGGTTCCGATTCTAATGGGGCCATACTTCAACAATCGTCGACATGCCAAACCAAAAAAATTTGGCCATTCGACGCAAAATTTCCCTAAGATCACCTGTATGACAAATATCGGGGTTACGAAAGCGGTCATTCCGGCTGCGGGATTGGGAACGCGCTTCCTGCCGGCAACGAAGGCGATGCCCAAGGAAATGCTGCCCGTTGTCGACGAGCCTGCGATCCAGTACGTCGTCGCCGAAGCCTCCAAAGCCGGCCTGAGCGACGTCCTGATGATCACGGGCCGTTCCAAGCGCGCGCTGGAGGACCACTTCGACCGCCGCCCGACGCTTGAGGCGATGCTGGAGGCCAAGGGGGACACCGAAAAGTTGGAGGCCATCCGCTACGCCGCCTCCCTGGGCGACATCCACTACATCCGCCAGGGCGATCCGCTGGGCCTGGGCCACGCGGTGCTCTGCGCCAAGCGGCACGTGGGCAAGGAACCGTTCGCGGTGCTGCTCGGCGACGATCTCATCGGCCCGCAGGACGACCTGCTCACCGAGATGATCCGCGTCCAGCAGGAAACCGGCGGCTCCGTTATCGCGCTCATGGAGGTGGATCCCGCGGACATCTCCGCCTACGGTTGCGCCGACGTGTCCGTGGTGGAAGGCCAGGACTACGTCCGCGTCCACGGACTGGTGGAGAAGCCGGCCGCCGCGGAGGCCCCTTCCAACCTGGCGGTGATCGGCCGCTACGTGCTGCACCATGAGGTGTTCGAGGTCTTGGAGCAGACCGCGCCCGGCCGCGGCGGCGAGATCCAGCTGACCGACGCACTCCAGACGCTGGCCGTCCAGGAAGGTTCGGGCGGCGTGCACGCCGTCGTCTTCCGCGGCAAGCGCTATGACACCGGCGACAAGCTCTCCTACATCAAGGCCGTGATCGAGCTGGCCTCCGGGCGCCAGGACCTGGGCCCGAAGCTCATCCCGTGGCTGAAGGATTTCGTGGCGACCCTCGACTGAGGCAACCCCGCCCAACGCAGATTGCCCCGCACTTTTTGGAGTGCGGGGCAATCTGCGTTGGACCCAGCTGGAGAGGATGCCTAGCGGTTCTGGCCGGGAGGAAGTCCGGGTCGTCCCCCGATGCCTCCCGAGGCCAAGCCGGCGCTGCCGGTCCGGACCTGTGTCAGCGTGTTCAAGACCTCCGGCGTGGGGCCCACCCCGAGCTCCTCGCCCAGTCGGCGGATGAAGCGACTCAGCCCGGCGGCGGCGACGGCGTGGTTGCCGGCCCCGGCGTGGGCGTGGGCAAGTAGGCAGGCGGCGCGCTCGGAGAGGGGTTCCAGCGCGAGCACCGCCTCGGCCGCCTCAAGCGCATGCAAGGTGTCGTGATGCTGCAACTCGAAGACAGCCATGATCTCAAGGGCCTGGATGCGCCGTTGCAGCAGCTCGTCCTGCTCCGCCAGCAGCCAAGGCTCGTCCCACCCAGGCAACAGGTCGGCGCCGCGCAGGAAGTGGACGAATCCCGGCGGGAGCTCGTTGCTGCGGCAGGGCATCCTCGCAAGATGCTCCCGCAGGTCGTGCAGATCGACCCGCACCGCGTCTGCTAGTCCGAGCCGGTTCCTGGTGGCGACCACCAGCCCGGGGACGGTGCGCGATATGCGGTGGACACTCACCCGAAGGCTGTCCAATGCCCGCGCGTCGGTGGTCTCGGGCCAAAGGAGCCCGGCGACCCGCCGTCGCTCCAAGGGCCCCTGCATGGCCAGCAGCGTGAGCACGCGCTGCTCGCGGAACGCCACTCTGGTCTTTTCCCCGCCTCGGACGAATTGCCAAGAACCAAGGAGGGAGAGGCTCATTTCCTGCACCCCGCCACACCTCCCCCAGTGTCTGGCGGCAGGACAACCCGCCGCGCATGGCCCCCCGTGAGGGCCACCATCCCAGCGTCGCTTCGAGCGGTCAAGATCGCGACGGCCCATTTCCACAACCAATCGAAATATCACAGCCTGTTTTGTCAATTTTTTGTCAATTCGGCGTTCCCGGTAATGCTCGAGTAATGCCGCCGGGTGTATACGGGTGGTTTGGGCCGCATTCTGGGGCAGGCCGGGAACGGGGAAACATGGGCAAGAACATAGTGGTTTGCCTCGCTGGAACAGGGGCCCAAATCGCCGCCCGTGGCAGCAGCAACGTGGTGCGCCTCTTCGAACTGCTCGTTCCCCCGCCATGGCCGACCCAACAGGGTTGATCCACATGGAAGACGCCCCCGCCGGGGGAACCCATGCGCTGGTGGTGGGTGTGGGGCGCTACCCGTTTCTGGCGGGTGGCGAGAAGGAGGTCCCCGAGCACGGGGGCATGGGTCAATTGAGCTCTCCCCCGGTCTCCGCGCGGGCCTTCGCCGACTGGCTGCTCCGCGAGTACGCGTTTGCGGCCCGGCCACGAGCCAGTGTGGCCCTGCTGCTCAGCGAGCCCGGCAGCGACAGCTACACGAACCCGCGGGACGGCGCCATCCACACCGTCCCGCCGGCCACCATCGAGAACCTGGTGGCTGCGGTCAAGGCCTGGCGCGTCCGTGCCGCCGGCTCGGCGCAGAACCGCCTGCTCTTCTACTTCTGCGGGCACGGAATCGCGCACGGAGTGGACATGGCGCTGCTGGCCGAGGACTACAACCCGGCCGACCCGAACAACCCACTAGACGCCGCACTGGACTTCAACGGCCTGCGCCGCGGCTTGCGCTCCAGCCCCGCGGCCGAACAGCTGTTTTTCCTGGATGCCTGCCGCTCCACCGACGCGGTCCTCTCCGACCAGGACGAACATCCCTACGCCGGTCGGGTCCCGCTGCTATACCGGCGCCGACCGGATGACCTGCCCGCCCTGCGCTCGACCCCGTACTTCGCCACGCTCGCCGGCGAGCGCGCCTTCGGCCGCCCGGAACAGGTCAGCCTGTTCACCCAGGCGCTGCTGCGAGGGCTGGCCGGGGCCGGCAGCACCAAGAGCTCCGGCAGCTGGAAGGTAACCACCGCCCAGCTGGCTGCCTCGATCGACGACTTCATGCGCCGCCCGGTGATGGCCGGGACCGCCGCGCTGGCCCAGATCCCCACCGCCAACGAGGTATCCGACTTCGAGGTGCACGAGCTGGCCGGGGATCCCCGGGTTCCGGTGTACGTCAGCTGCCTGCCTCCGGAGGACAGCGTCCTGGCCGACTTCAGTTGCCGGTCCAGGCCCGCCGGCGGCACCGTTCCAGCCGACGCCTCCCCCACGCTGAGCCGGCCGTGCAGTGAGGTCGATGCGGAGCAGGAAGGCGACGGCGAGTGGTACCTGGAGCTGGGGCCCGGCGACTACCACTTCGAGGCCGACCTGCACGACGGCAGGCCGCGGGCCAGGGACTCCTTCGCCTGGCCACCGCACCTAACCGTCCGGTTGGAGGCGGCGCCATGAGCGGCGCGCCTCGCGGCACCGGGCGGCTCGAGGTGCTGATCGGCTCCGACCTATATCCGCAGGCCGACGCCGGCGGTTCCGGGAGCGTCTTCATGGCCGGAACCGTCATCGCGACCTCTGACGGCAGGGAGCGGGAAATCCTCCTGCCGCTCGGCGGGACGGTCGAGGCGAAGTCGCTGGAGCTGGAGCCGGGCAACTACGTGGTTCAGGCAACCCTGCCCTCCGGGCGGGTCATCAGCACCTCCACCGAGGTCACCGCCGGCGGCACCGCCCGGGTCCACCTCGACGCCTCGGGATCCCCGCACGAAACCCACGCCTTCCAGTACGCCATGGGCAACCTGCAAACCTCCGCCGGCTACCAGCGCGCCAACCCGCCCCGGGCCCATGTACCGGGTCCGGAGCTCGACCGCGGCCAGCCCCCACCCCGGGGCCCGGGGACCGTGGGGCACCTCGTTGCGGCCGCCGCTCCGGGCTACGCCGCACTCAACGCCGCACCCGGCGTCCGAGCGCTTGCGGCCTCCGCGGCACTTCCCCTGCCCGGCCTCCCGGTCGGGGACCCTGTGCCCACCGGTGATACCACCACCGAGCTGTACCGCTTCGGGGCGGAGACCGCGGCGGCCCCAGCCGGGCGGCACTACCTGACCATTGGCGCCGAGGGGACGGTCCACCTGGCCACCCTGCCGGTGCCGTGGAACGGGATGGACGGGACAAGCTGCACGGTGGAGGTCATGGTGAACCGCGGCCCGCGGCCGGTAGCCGGACCGGTGACCGTCACCGTGTGGGATGCCCGGCTCGGCGGAGGCCTCGCATACCTGGGCACCGGGGCGTTGAAGCAGGCTGCCACCGTCTTCCGGGACGTCCAAGGGATGTTGCTGGAGAAGGTGGCGAACCCGCTGGCCGCCACTGCCGCCGCGTACGTGCTGGCGGGCACGGAGGACACCGGGATGCGGCAACCGTGGGATCCCTGGCTGGAAAACCTGGCCAACTGGTTCCCGGGGCTTGCCGACGGGTCGATCCTCTGGGCGGCCCGCCGGCTGCGCACCGCCGGCAGTGCGGCCGAGGCCGAGGCCCTGAAACCGCTGCTCGCGGAGGCGTTCGGGCGCGGGCTGCCCGCCTACACGCTCGGGCTCGTTTGGCTGGCCGACTTGCTCGCCGAGTTCCCGGAGGACCCCGGCTGCGTCCGGATGCATCAGCAGGTGCGCCGGCTCTCCTGGCGGGCCGACATGCGCGAACCCTTTGTGGTGCTGAAATTCGAAGGAGAATGAGATGGCGCCAGAGGAGACCGGCCGCGTGCGGCTGGACATGCTGCCCGGCATCGACGGAGACGCGCTGCTGCTCCAGTACACCGTCCCGCCCGGCAGTCCCGGCGCCGGCACCCGGCGGATCCTGATCGACGGTGGCCGCACCGGCTCCTACCCGCTGTTCACACCCCTGCTTGCGGGCCCGGACGGGAGCCGCCCGGCCTTGGACGTGGTGGTGGTTACCCACGTGGACCAGGACCACGTGCTGGGCATCCTCGCCCTCCTCGAGGACCCGGACCGACCGGAGATCCGGGACGTCTGGTTCAACGGCTACGACCACCTGATCGGGGACGGCTTCGAACACTTCGGCCCGCGCGACGGGGAACTGCTCACCGACGCGATCGAACACCAGCAGCTGGGCTGGAACACCGCGTTCGCCCGGCGCAGCGTGCTCGCCGGGCGCAGCGCCGAACCCTTCGGCGACGGCTCGGTGTTCACCGTGCTCTCCCCCGACCGGGACCAGTTGCGCCGGCTGGAACCGGTCTGGGTGAAGGAGTGCGCCCGGCACGGACTGATCCCCGGCACCGACCCGGTGCCACCGGCGCCGTCCGGCTTCGAGTCCTTCGGGAGCCCGGACATCGAGGCGCTCGCCGCCACCCCGTTCAGCCCCGATTCCTCGCGCACCAACGCCACCAGCATCGGCTTCCTCTTCGAGTACGCCAGGGTGCGCCTGGTCTTCACCGGCGATGGGAGCGATGCCCGGCTGGCGGCCTCGCTGCGCCCGCTGGCCGAGGCAGCCGGTGGGCGGCTGCGCATCGACGCGCTGAAGGTCTCCCACCACGGCAGCGCCGCCAACCTCTCCCGGGAGCTGCTTGAGCTTCTTGACTGCCCCCGCTATCTCATCTCCACCAGCGGGGCCCGGCACCACCATCCGGACGCCGCCGCGATCGCCCGAATCCTCAAGTACGGCGGCGAACACAAGGAGCTGGTATTCAACTACGCCGAGCGGGCCGCGGCATGGGACGTGGCCGAGTGGCGCCAGCTCTATGGCTACACCGTGCGCGGCCCCGACCCGGGCGCGGACGGGTTCACCGCCCTGCACTTCCCCACCGCCGGTACCGCCGATGGGTGAAACCGGATCCGGTCCGGGCGCAGCACGGTAATGCTCGGGTAATGCGAACCTCGATATCTTGCTGGTGGCAATTCCCTACATGTCACTCAGTCCTGTGTGGCCCTGAACGCACCGGCAAGAGCAGAGACAACAGAAATGGCTCCCATCCACCATGGGCAAGTTGAATGGGAGCAGGCGAGGAAGCTGAAATCCGATGACAACGCTCGATAAAGAGACCCAGGATTCGTTGCTCGAGATTCTCCGGCTAGCCGGGAAGATCACCGAAGTCACGGACTACTCGGAAGACGGCCAGACCGACGAGAATGCCGGCTGCCGGATCATGCCCCTGCCGCCTCGGCTGTGGGAAAAGGCAGCCCGGGTGGCCGTGCGGACCAATCCGGTCAACTCCCCACAGCTGGAACTGCCCGGCGTCGACGCGCCTGCGCGGGCCACCCTCTTCGTCAGCAAGTATTGGGGACCCCAGCCGAAGCAGTTGTCGGTGAGCTTTCTGGAGACCACACCGGCGGACCTGCGGGCCCGCATCGTCAGCCACCTGAACGCTTGGAATGAGTCGGCGGGCATCTCATTCACCGAGACCGCGGGGACCGGCGATGTCCGCATCTCCCGGGGCCCGGGGGGCTACTACTCCTATCTCGGAACCGACATCCAGCTCATACCTCAGAACCGGCAGACGATGAACCTGCAGGGTTTCACCATGAACACCCCGGAACGCGAATTCCGGCGGGTCATCCGCCACGAGGCCGGGCACACGCTCGGGTTCCCGCACGAACACATGCGGCAAGCCCTGGTGGCCCGCATCGATCCGGCGAAGGCCTATCCCTACTTCCTCCGGACCCAGGGCTGGACCCAGGAGATGGTCGACCAGCAGGTGCTGACCCCGCTGGGGGCCAGCTCGATCATCGGCACGGAACCGGACCAGGATTCCATCATGTGCTACCAGCTGCCCGGCGACATCACCCATGACGGACAGCCGATCGTCGGAGGCCTCGACATCAACGAGACCGATGCCGCGTTCGCCGGGTTGATCTATCCCAAGGTCCTTCACGAGGCAGCAACCCCCCGGGGGGTGCAAGCCGCGTCGCCGTCCAACGATTGGGACCCGTCCGAGGACCGGACCGACGTCTAGGGTTGCATCCATGACGGAACACACGACCTCCGACCATCAAGGACCCGCAGGGTGAGCCGGCTGATCGACATCCAGCCTGGATTGCAGGACCTGCCCGAGGAGTTGGTGGTCGGGGTCGGTGACGTGCTCCGCTTCTCCGCCACGGGGGGCCATCTCAGGGAGGGAACGGCCGTCGAACTCATAGGGATACTGACCGACGCCGTGCTGGGCACCGACGGTCGGGTGCTCAGCCCCATGGGGCCTCCCGGCACCGTCCTCTTCCACGCCACCGCCCCGGGGCGGGCAGTGATCGACGTGGCGACCGGGGACCCATGGCAGCAGTCCACCACGTGGAGCCTGAACATCCGGGTGGAGTAGCCAGGGGCCTCGGCCGGGCAGGCTGGCGTTGAAGGGCGGCCTGGACCTGGAGATCGGCGACGCTCCCTTGGAGGCTGAACTGCGCCGCCGTCATTGCGGACAGCTGCTCGCTGACCATCGGGGGACGGCGGTGCCGAATCGGGGGCGACCTCGGGAGCATCCCGTGAGACGATCGGTCCCATGCGGGCCCTCCCGGGCCCCAAAAGGAGAGCGCCCATGACTTCGGAGAATCCTTCACCGAGCGTTGGTCCGGGTCCTGCCGGTGCGCAGCCCGAGCCGTCCCAGACGCCCGTTCCGGTATCCAACACCGATGCCGTGGGCTCCGCCCCCGCGGAACGCTCCAGCGGATCCTTGGGAAGGCCGGCAACCGGGCAGCCCACCCCGGCACCGACACCGGAGCACGCGTCCCGCACCGCCATGGCGTGGGGAGTGACCATCCTGGGGTTGGTGCTGCTGGTCCTGCTGATCGTCTTCATCGCACAGAACCAAGTCATGGTGCCGCTGAAGTACTTCGGCTTCGATGGCACCGTCAACCTGGGGCTGGCCCTGCTGGTAGCCGCCGTGACAGGAGGGTTCGTGGTCGCGGCGGTGGGCGGCGCCCGCATCCTGAAGCTGCGCGGACAAGCCCGCGGGACCGGCGGGAGAACCCGCCGACCCCGCTGAACGTCCGGCCCGCGTTAGGCGCGGGTCGCGGCGCAAGGCACCGAGGCCAGATCGCGGATCCGGGTTCTTGTAGTCCGTGGTTCCGTGCGCCACCCTGAAGGTGTGTTCGGATCCGGCCCGCCGGAGACATGACTTCGGAAAGGATTAGCATCCAAGGATCCATTGGTCGGGAAGGCCGCGGTGGATAGTGACATTGAGCTCGAGATCGGTTCCGGACAGGGTGGATACACTGTCCGGGTGATCCATGCCCCGGCGGGCGGCGAAACGTCCGGCACGTTCCAGTTGGACGTGGAGGCGGTGCTGGGAAGGCTCGCCGAACTGGAAGCGACGGTTCTGGCCTCGGCCATACCGGCGCGCCGAACAATACCGGCAGGCGAAAAACCCCTGCACGAAGTGGGGCAGCAACTGTTCCAGGCGCTGTTTACCGGCCAGGTGGAGGACACGTACCGGGCCAGCCTGGGGGTAATCCACGACCGAAGTCAGCGACTGCGGGTGGTGCTTAGGCTGGCAGCCCCTAAAGTGGCGGCTCTGCCGTGGGAGATGCTGTTTGACCCGGCAACGGAATCCTACCTCTGCCATGACTTGCCGCTGCTGCGGCGCATCCCCGCCGCCGACTACAACCTCCGCCCCCTTGAGGTTACTCCGCCACTGCGGATCCTGGGCATTGTCGCCGCGCCTCACGACTTGCCCGGGCTGGATACGGACGCGGAAAGGCAGCACCTTGACCAAGCTCTGGCAAAACCGGTCGCTGACGGATTGATCGAGTTGGTCTGGGCGCCGCGGGCGACTTGGGACGGCATCCAGACGACGCTGATGGACGGACCTTGGCACGTGCTGCACTTCATCGGTCACGGAGACTACGACGTCAACCGGCAGGAGGGCCGGATCGCTCTGGAATCAGACACCGGCCGTGCCGACAGGGTGGAGTCCTCCCGGCTAATGTACCTGCTCCACGAAGCCGAACCTACGCCCCGGCTGGTGGTGCTGAATTCCTGCTCCTCCGGGGAGGCCGGAACGGAAGACCTGTTCTCCGGGACTGCTGCTGCCCTGGTTCGCGGCGGGATCAGCGCCGTGGCCGCGATGCAGTTCACCGTCAGCGACCGTGCCGCAATCGCCTTCGCTCGCGGATTTTACGCCGCAATCGCGCATGGCCGCGACGTTGACAGGGCGGCTGGCAGCGGGCGCAGATCGATTCTGGGCCTAGGCACCCTGGAGTGGGTGACACCGGTACTGTATGTGCGCGGAGGCTCCACCCAACTGTTCACTCTCACCGGGCGCCCCGTTTCCCTCGGACTTGAAATCCAGCCCCCAGTGGCGCTCCCGGCGCGGCGGCAGGCGGCTCAACTGAGGGCTCTCTATCTCCATGCGCGCGCCGAACTGCGAACGAAACACTACGGGCAGGCCATTGAACTACTCGACGACCTGCTAACCCTGGAACCTGGATACAGTGACGCAGCGGAGCTGCGGAAAACCGCCGCGGTTCGTCAGGAAATGGCCGAAACCTACCGCGCTGCCCGGGAGGCGGAGGACGCTGGGGACTGGGAGGCTGCGGTCCACGGTTACGCGCTGGTCCGGGACGACCCCGACTTCGCGGACGCCGCCGCCCGCCGGGAAGCCTGTGCGGTACGCCAGCGGGCCACCGACCTGGAGGACGAACTGCGTCTCCACGCCGGCGCCGGGAACTGGCATGCGGTCCTTGAGGTGGCAGCCGAGCTGCAGGCCGTTGATCCGGAGGCTGTGGACCCGGACGGGCTCGCCGCCCGCGCCAGACTGGAGGTCCTTTACACAGGGGCCCGTCAAGCCGAAGAGGCGGGCGATCGGGACGCCGCCGGCCGCGCCTACGCAGAGATTCTCACCGCAGATCCGACCTTCCGTGACACCGCGGTGCGGCATGACACCCTCCGGAGTAGCGCTCAGGAGTCCAGCGACAGTGCCCAGTCCAGTAAACCCACCCGGTCCAAAGCCCGCGAGCGCAGGTCCTCGATTAGCGGCACGGGTATGGCTTCCGGCACCCAAGCGTTACGGGTGCGCCATGACAATCCAATTATTGCGGTGGCTTTCAGTCGGGACGGGACACGTTTGGCCACTGGCAGCAACGACAGTACTGCCCGGATTTGGGACGCCACCAAAGGAAAGGAGCTGATGCGGGTTCACCACGCCAGTGCGGTTCTCGCAGTGACGTTCGGTCCGGATAGGACTATCTTGGCCACCGGCAGCGGGGACTACACCGCCTGCATCTGGGATGCGATCAAAGGGAAGGAACTGAGGCGGGTGCGCTCAGACGGTTGGATCAAGGCGGTGGACCTGGGCCCGAACGGGGACCGCCTCGCCGCCGGTAGCCGGGACAAGACCGCCCGGATCTGGGACGCCGCCACCGGCCAGGAACTATTGCGGGTCCGCCACGACGGAGTGGTTAATGCGGTGGCGTTCAGCATGAGCGGGACCCGGCTGGCCACCGGCAGCGGTGACAAGACCGCCCGGATCTGGGACGCCGCCACCGGTCAGAAGCTGATGCAGGTCCACCACGGCGGATCGGTTCTCGCGGTGGCGTTCAGCCCGGATGGGACCCTGCTTGCGACCGGCAGCGACGACGGAAGCGCCCGGATCTCGGACGCCGCCACCGGTCAGAAGCTGATGCAGGTCCACCACGACGGCTTTGTCTATGCGGTGGCGTTCAGCCCGGACGGGACTCTGCTGGCCTCCGGCAGCGGTGACAGGACCGCCCGGATCTGGGATGCCACAACGGGTCAGGAGTTGATGCGGGTCCGCCACGAGGGGGCGGTCAACTCAGTGGCGTTCAGCATGAACGGAAGCCGCTTGGCCACGGCCAGCGACGACAAGACCGCCCGGATCTGGAAAGGGGCAGTGCTCAAACCTCCGGCGTAAGGTCGTGCGCCCTTGGTACAGGACTGCATGCAAGGAAGGGGAATCATCAGGTAGGAACCCCGCGGGGGACGCGGAAGCTGGCCGGCAAACACACCGACCTGCGCTAAGCGAAAGCGATCTCGGGGGGCGAACAGGAAGGTACCGATGATGAGGGAACTGGTCGAATTCCGCTCCGCCGATGGCGGAACCGTGCTGGTTGAGGTCGAGGAAGGCCCGGGCGTGGTGACACGCGGAGGCGGCCGCGGAGAAGTTTTCAAACAGGCGCAGCAGACCTTCGAGGAAGCCGTAAGCCGCATCCAGCCGGCCGTACAGGGGGTCATCAACCAGATGCTGTCCCTGACCCACCGGCCGGACGAGGTATGCGTCGAATTCGGCCTGGACCTGCACGCCCAGGCCGGGGCCTTCATCGCCGCTGCCGGAGCCACGGCCAACTTCACCGTCACCCTCACGTGGCGGGCCGCCCCCACATAGAAACGGACCGTCCCTGCGGCGCAAGTTCCGCCAGCGAAGCCTTTGCATCGGCAGCATCCCGGAAAAGGCGCGGCGCCGGCATCCGTCGGGGATGCCGGCGCCGCGCCGCACGATGTTGCGGTTATTCGACCGTGACCGACTTCGCCAGGTTGCGCGGCTGGTCGACGTCGTAGCCCTTGGCCGTGGCCAGCTCGCAGGCGAAGATCTGCAGCGGCACGGTGGCCAGCAGCGGCATCAGCAGGGTCGGGGTCTCCGGGACGTAGAAGACGAACTCGGCGTAGTCGCGTACGGCCTCGTCCCCCTCCTCGGCCACGACCAGGGTCTTCGCGCCGCGGGCGCGCACCTCCTGGATGTTGGAGACCACCTTGGAGTGCAGCGAGTGGCGCCCGCGCGGGGAGGGCACCACGACGAAGACCGGCTGGCCGTCGTCGATCAGGGCGATCGGGCCGTGCTTGAGCTCGCCGGCGGCGAAGCCCTCGGCGTGGATGTAGGCGATCTCCTTGAGCTTGAGCGCGCCCTCCATGGCCACCGGGTAGCCGACGTGGCGGCCCAGGAACAGCACCGACTCCGCGTCCTCCATGGAGCGGGCCAGTTCCTTGATCTGGTCCGCGCGATCCAGCACGTCCTGGACCTTCGCCGGGATCTTGCCCAGGTCCGCCAGGATGTCCTTGATCTGGCCGCTGAACAGGTTCCCGCGCAGCTGCGCCAGGTACAGGCCCAGCAGGTAGGTGGCGGTGATCTGCGCCAGGAACGCCTTGGTGGAGGCGACCGCGATCTCCGGGCCGGCGTGGGTGTAGAGCACGGCGTCGGATTCGCGCGGGATGGTGGACCCGTTGGTGTTGCAGATGGAGAGGGTCTTGGCGCCCTGTTCCTTCGCGTAGCGAACGGCCATCAGGGTGTCCATGGTCTCCCCGGACTGGGAGATGGACACCACCAGGGTGCCCGCGTCCACGATCGGGTCGCGGTAGCGGAACTCGTGGCTCAGCTCCACCTCCACCGGGATGCGGCACCAGTGCTCGATCGCGTACTTGGCGACCTGGCCCGCGTAGGCGGAGGTGCCGCAGGCGAGCACGATGATCTTGCTGACCTGCGCCAGTTCCTCGGGGTCGATGCGCAGTTCGTCCAGGGTCAGCTTCCCGGCGGCGTCGGCACGGCCCAGCAGGGTGTCAGCGACCGCGGAGGGCTGGTCGTTGATCTCCTTCTCCATGAAGGACGGGTAGCCGCCCTTCTCCGCCGCGGCGGCGTCCCAGTCCACGGTGAATTCGCGGCCCTGGACCGGCTTGCCGCGGAAGTCGGTGATCGCGTGGGTCTCGGGGGTGATGGTGACGATCTGGTCCTGGCCCAGTTCCACCGCGCGGCGGGTGAAGTCGATGAACCCGGAGACGTCCGAGCCAAGGAAGTTCTCCCCCTCTCCCAGGCCCAGAACCAGCGGTGAGTTGCGGCGGGCGGCGACGACGACGCCGGGCAGGTCCGCGTGCACGGCCAGCAGCGTGAAGGCGCCCTCCAGGCGCTGGCAGGCCCGCCGCATCGCCTGGGTGAGCAGGTCGGCACCGTTGGCCGCGTCGCCGCCGGCCTTGCCGGCGTCCTGCAGGCCGCGGTAGATGTCCCCCAGCAGCGCGGCGGCAACCTCGGTGTCCGTCTCCGAACGGAACGTGATGCCCTTGGAGCGCAGTTCCTTCTTGAGCTCGGCGAAATTCTCGATGATGCCGTTGTGGATCAGGGCCAGTTGGTCACCGTCCGCCAGGTGCGGGTGAGCGTTCCCGTCGGTCGGGCCGCCGTGGGTGGCCCAGCGGGTGTGGCCGATGCCGGTCAGGGACGCGGGCAGCGGATTATCGTCCAGCTCGGTGACGAGGTTGGCGAGCTTGCCCGCCTTCTTGCGCACGTCCACCGCCTCGGAGGAAACGACGGCGACGCCCGCGGAGTCGTAGCCGCGGTATTCGAGACGGCGCAAACCCTCGAGGACGACTTCGAGGGCACCATGGGTACCGGAGGTCTTGGTCGGGAGGCCAACGTAGCCAACAATTCCACACATGCCCTCAAGGTTACCCCGTGACGCGTTCCAAAATCGGGTTCATCAATTGGGATTCGACTCTTCCGCTTGGCAGAATGCCGTAAGTGAATGGACAGAGGGTTACCGAGACGGGAGCCACGCCTTACGTTGAGCTTGACCGCCAAACGTGGGCACGGCTTTCCAACCAGATCGAGCAGCCCCTGGACCAGGAGGACCTCGAACGGCTCTCCGGCTTGGGCGAACAGCTGGACCTTGACGAGATTCGCGAGGTGTATCTGCCCCTCTCCCGCCTCCTGAACCTCTACGTGCAGGGTGCCGTGCACCTGCACCAGGCGACCAACACCTTCCTGGGCGAACAGACCCGCCGGACACCTTTTGTGATTGGTGTCGCAGGATCCGTGGCGGTCGGCAAATCCACCACCGCGCGCGTGCTCCAAGAGATGCTGCGCCGGTGGCCGGACACCCCGAACGTCGAACTGGTCACCACTGACGGGTTCCTCTACCCCAACGAGATCCTGGAACGCCGCGGGCTGATGCACCGCAAGGGCTTTCCCGAGTCCTACGACCGCCGCGCGCTGCTGCGCTTCGTCTCCGAGGTGAAGTCCGGCGCCGAGGAGGTGCGCGCGCCCTGGTACTCGCACCTGACGTACGACATCGTCCCCGACCGCGAAGTGGTGGTTCGCCGCCCGGACGTGCTGATCGTGGAGGGCCTGAACGTGCTGGCCCCCGCCCGGGTGCGCTCCGACGGCACCACCGGACTGGCGCTGAGCGACTACTTCGACTTCTCCGTCTACGTGGACGCCCGCACCCAGGATATCGAGGAGTGGTACATCAGCCGCTTCATGCGCCTGCGCTCCGGCGCGTTCGCCGACCCGGCCTCCTACTTCCACCGCTACGCGCTGCTCTCCGACGCGGAGGCCCGCGACACCGCGCGCGGCATCTGGAAGAGCATCAACGAGCCCAACCTGCGCGAAAACGTGCTGCCCACCCGCGGTCGCGCGCAGCTGGTCCTGACCAAGGACGCGGACCACACCATCCGCCGCATGCTGCTACGCAAGATCTGACCCGCTCGACGCCTGCCGGTTGCCGCCGGCCGTTTTCTCCTTTGCCTGCCGGGATTCATCCCGTGCCCGCAAACCTATGCAGATGGCAATCCGTGCTGTCTACTGGGCCCCATGATCCAGGGATTCAAGGACTTCCTGATGAGAGGCAACGTCATTGACCTTGCCGTGGCCGTGGTGATCGGCACCGCGTTCGGCGCTGTGATCAATGCACTTGTGGCGAGCGTCCTCATGCCGCTGATCTCCGCCTTGGTGGGCGCACCGACCTTCGACGACTTCGCTGTGGTCGCCCTCAACGGCAACGACCTCCGGTTCGGCGTCCTCCTCACGGCTTTGGTGAACTTCCTGCTGATCGCCGCCGCCGTCTACTTCGCGTTCGTCCTGCCGGTGAACAAGATGATGGAGGCGCGCGAGAGGAAGCTGGCCGCCGGCAGGAAACTGGAGCCGGAGGAGGTCCCCGCGGACATCCAGCTGCTGACCGAGATCCGCGACGCGCTCAAGGGCCGCGCCTGACCCATTCACCGCGCTGTGTACAGTGGACGGAATGATTCAGGGTTTCAAGAGTTTCCTCATGAAGGGCAACGTCGTCGACCTTGCCGTGGCAGTGGTGGTCGGCACCGCGTTCACCGGTGTTGTCAATGCGCTCGTGAAGAACGTCCTCATGCCGCTGATCTCCGCCATCGTGGGTTCGCCGACTTTCGACGAATTCGCGGTGATCAATCTCAACGGGAACATCATCCAGTTCGGCGTCTTCCTCACCGCGCTGGTCAATTTCCTGCTGATCTCCGCCGCCGTCTACTTCGTGATCGTGATGCCCATGAACAAGCTGATCGAGTTCCGCGACAGGAAGCTGCACCTCGGCCAAAAGACCGAGCCGGAGGAGGTCCCCGCGGACATCCAACTGCTGACCGAGATCCGTGACTCGCTCAAAAGCCCTGTCTGAGCTGACTACGCGGTAATCTACGCAAAAGCGAGTAGCCGGGGTGTCCACGTTCGCGTGGGCACCCCACTTACTTAAAGCAATGTCATCGCTTAGACGCCCCACCAGCCAAGCGAGATGGTTCAGCTCAAGATCATCCATTCGATCTGCTGAGCGCTGGGGGGTGTGATATGGAATCTTGGACTCGTCACCTGTTGTTGGGAGCCGCCGTTGCGGGACCGCTTGCAAGCCTGGCCACAGCTATCCGGCCCGCCGAAGCAACAGATTTCGCCATGGATTCCGCTGTTAAGTAGCTCATGGACAGCCCGCAAAGCCTCACGCGGACTTCACTTATCGACGCAATCGATGAGAAGACGATCGGCAAGGTGAGCAAGGACCGTTTGGCGCCTGGCGTGAAAGTGCCGGGCGGTCGCCTGTGCTACTTCGCAGCGGACTCCATCGGGGACGGTGCCGGCGCCACCAACGTGTCCCGCGCATACCGAACGGTTGCCGCACGCATCGCCGGTAGCTCCTACGTCGCCGCAGTTGACGGAGCCGTCCCGGGAAAACGCACGGACAAGATCAACGCCCGCATTCCTGCCATGATCGCTCCTGGGGCCAACATCATCTTCTACCAGGGCGGCGCCAACGACGCTTCCCAGCCTGTCCCGTTGGCCACGTTCCAGCAGAAAATCATTGCCGCGCACAAACTGGCGCAGGACGCGGAAATCCCGTTCATCCTGAGCACTGTGCCAGCAGTGGGCAAGGGGTCCGCCACGATGCTCGCCGCGTTCTCACCGTTGCCTACAACTCGTGGATCAAGCTCTGGGCGCCGGCGCAGGGGATCCCCGTTGCGGACTCGTACACCGCCACCGCTGACTCCACGGACAAACGTCTGCGCACCGACTACGAGGCAACCGTTCCGGACGGCACTCACCCTGGCAACTCAGGCCATCTCGCCATTGCCAATACTGTGGCTCCTGTCATCCGGTCGATCATGCCCGCACGTTTGAGCCTGGTTACCGTGAAGGGCCAGGGCCTGATTTCCGATCCCCTGGGCGCGGCAACGAACTAGTGGGACACATGGACGCGCGTGAGCGCGCTCAACGATACCGGAAGCAGGTGGGCCGATCCTGTGGCCGGGGACTGGCTGACCACGGGCAGGTGGTAGGTGGTTCAAGGGCAACGTCGACAATAGTGTGGGCGGATCCTACAAGGGGTTCACCTTCCGCACCTACGTCGCCTCCAACACCTCCCAGCCGGGCAAGGGATGGGCGCGGGGTGACGTGCTGGGCATTTACTTCAGGGTGAAAACCTCCAGCGCCACGGGGAAAGCATCAAGATAGCCATCACCAACCAATCCGAAGTGGTCCAGACCGTGGTATTTGATGAACCGTCATCCTCGGCGCCCGGCCCGCAGTACCCCACATTCACTGTCCCGGCATCAGGCATGACTGCCGTCGGCTTGTCATTCTCCGTCACTTCCAAACCGGGAGAAATCCTGACCGGCTACATCGGGCAAGTGGACTTGTTCAACCTGACCAAGCTCGGCCTGGCTTAACGGCAACGGGGAAGCCCTAGGGCTTCCCCGTTGCGCGGTGTGGTCAGCGGGCCCACCAGCACCATCTGCGATTGAGATAGAGCGGTTGGCTGTTCACGTAGTTGGCGTTGGGAGCCCGCTCCATGCTCGGCTACATCTCATGCAGACGCTGGTGTTCGTGGTTGCAGAACGGGCCTTCGTCATCCCGTGTTCTCGTGCCGGCGGGGACTTACTCTCCGCACCAGCCGCACGCGTTCGGATTGTCCTTGGCGAATAGCCAAGCCAACACGCCCGCGGGCCATCCACGAGGAGACCGCCAACTCGGCTCTCCCAAGTATCTCGACCAATCCACTTCTAGACTCCTACACGGCTTCGGATTGCTTGCCTTGGCGCGGGCTGTCTCCGCTTCACCATGTACCTACTGACCATTCCGGCTACCATCGCGATGACGACGCCATATACCAACATGCGCGTCGAGGATCTCAGGTTGTACTGGATGGAATAGAGGAAGAAAAGACCCGCCATGCCGACCAGCGCAAGACTGACGATGCCATGTCCGCGAGCGGCGAGACGCAGGACGGCTCGATCACCGAGAGCCAGCAGAACCCCAACGATCACGAAGTAGATCACGACGTGGATCGTCCCCTGGTTGCCCAGTTCCCCAACACCCGCATAAGGCGTGTAAACATTGAGCCGCATGTCAGCTGCATACTCGTACCAGCCGGCAGCTTTGCCGCCGAGCGGATTGACGGATGCCCAAAAAGCGTCCGTGGGGATGGGAGGGGCTTGATAAGCCGTGGCCCCAACGATTCCGAAGCTGACCAAGATGTTGAGTGCCATGGACTCCCACCCCACCTCGTAGTCAAGGAATCCAGGCATCTGTGCCATATACGGGAGAACGCCATGCTCGGGGAGCCCCCGTAGGTAGAGCGGTAGCTTCAAAAGGTAGAACGAGAGCAACGCCGCTGCCGCCAGCGCCCAATAGGTCAGGCGCGTGCGGCGCGCCAAAAGGGCGCCGACCATGAACAACAGCGGGGCCATGGCCAAACGCCTGCTGCCGGTCCCGAAGAAGTTAAGCAAATATCCGACCAGCATGAGCACCGCCCAGAACCTTACGGCCCCTTTGGCTGAAACCGTGATGTAGCCCAGGACGATAACCGCGGCGATGGCCAGCTGCACGGCCAGTGCTGAGATGCCGGCGACCTGGACAGCCTCAGCAATGTAATCAGTGCGCCTCAAAAGCCTGCCACCCGCCGATACGAACAAGATCACAAGAGGCACGGCGCACCCGAAAAGCACCAGCCTTGTGAGACCTCGCGAAAAGCCTTTGATGGAAGCACGCCGCTTCAGTCGAGGCAGGATAAGCAGTGTCGCCAGCCCCCCCGAAAGAGTCGACAACGACGCAACGGTGAAGAGTTTCAGAGTCTCGGTCGTTTGGAGGTCGTTCAGGACGATAACAATCGACGCTCCAGTCCGAGTCTCTTCCTGAATTCCCGAGTAGAAGAGCGTTCCAATGACCCCGAACAAGAACAGTCCGATCGTGATCATCCCCCACGGCGATGACGACAGCGGGGCCCGTCTCCCTTTGATCAGGTAGAGGCCAACCCAGAGCGCCAGCGCTCCAAGAAAGATGATTGCCGCTTGAATGATCCGTCCCTTTCGTCCTTGACGGAACAGTCCCCCGCCAAATAGTGCTGCACGGAAACCCGTGCCATAGTCACCGATACTGAGGCGGCTACTTGAGCGCCTTCCTAATAAGCGGCTCGATCTTGTCGGCAAGGTATTCATGCCCGGCGTCGGTCGGGTGGACACCATCAGAGCCGATCAGCCCCGACTTCCCTTCGGCAAACCAACCCCTGGCCAAGGGGTCAACGAACGTGGCCCCCACTTCCTTGGCGGCGGCCTTGACGGCATCACGGGAGGCACGGATTTTGGGGGGTGGGTTGCCGTCAACCCACGGCGGCCCGATGACCACGAGTTTCGCGTCTGGCGCCGATTCTTCCGCCGCCTCGAATGCTTTCAGAGCACCTTCGCGCACGGCGTCGTATCCGGCAACGTCATTCCGGCTGCTAAAGAAAACCACGAGATCCGAGCCCCGCACCTCGCCGGCTCGCACGACCAGGTTGACGCCGTCCGGGCTGGTGGCAACATACCCTGTACCGCCTTCAGTGTGCAGGCTCGCCGCGATGCCGAGGTCTTCAGCAATCAGGTCGGTCCAGCGGTGTCCCTTGCCGGTATCCATCTCGGACCCCCCGGTGTAAGAGTCGCCTACGAAGGCAACTTTCGCGGGGGCCGGGGTGGTCGCGGCATCGGATTCCTCGGCGAGCAAGGTCGCGTCGGGGGTGCCATTCTCCCGAGCCTCTTGGACGTCCGCGGCGATGGCATTCATTTCCGCCGCCTTCTGCTGGGCAGGCCGAACGCCGAAGGCCCAGAAGGCCAGCCCAACTACAAGAACCCCGATCACCGCTACCGAGATGTTCCTGATGAGCGCATCGCGCTCACGCTCACTATCGGTTCTCAGCGCCACAGTTCCCCCTGCTATCTCGACAAACGTCAAGAGTCTATCGGTCCCTAACCGCGGAAAGTGCTAAGGGGGACGCTGGCGGGGCTACCTGCAGGACGACCCCGCCAGCTGGGGGCACCGGGCCGAACAGGGGGATGCCTGCCAGGCGCAGGCCCCACTCCATCGGACACGGACGGCAAATGAAAATCGGCCATAGCTTAGAGGACGGCCCTCACCAAGTATCGGGAGCCGTCGTTGTACCGGCCCACCCCTAACCGCCCATGGGTAAGGCGGTCAACGTAACTGGGTTAAGGCAGCACCAGCGATAGCGGCTACTCCGGCAGCCAGCATCAGGCTCGCGGCCAACCGCATGATCTTGGCCCGCCGTCTCTGCTTTAGGCGCGCAATATACCAAGTCCGCTTACGACGTTGCTCCGTCATGATTCCCCCTATCAGATCGACAAACATCCCAAGCCTACCCGCCCCTTATGGCTGGGATAGTCGATTACTTGGCGATCTCCAACCGCCGATACCGGCGCATTGTCCATCTCTAACCACGGCGAAGAGGTCACGGTCGGGGCATGGGTCCGCCACAAAAACTCCAACACGGGCTTCTTGGGCGGGACGTGCCAGGAAGGTGACGCGGACCCGAAATGCCAGTGTGGACTTGCCTTGGACCTCCCGACCTACGGCGGCGAGAACTCGAGGTGCCAGCACGTCTCCAAAACGGGCAGGGCTTGCCCTCGGATCTCATACTCGCGTGACTAAGCATCGAGCGGGCGGCGCGTCACAGCGCAGGAATGGCACATGGCAGCCAAGACCTACGGCGAAGCGCAAGTCCTCTCGTACGTCAACGGCCTCACCGCCCCGGTGAACTTCCTGCTTATCTCCGCCGCCATCTACTTCGTGATTGTCATGCCAATGAACAATCTGATCGAGTTCCGCGACAAGAAGCTGCACTTCGGCCACAGCTGGAGCCGGAAAAGGTCCCCGCGGACTTCCAATAGTTGACCGAAATCCGGGACGTGCTCAAGAGCCACGCCTAGCCATCCCTTTCGCGGCCCGTCCCGCTTCCGCCGCATATGCGTCGAGGAGGCGGGACGCCGGCCTTAAGGGGTCCGCGGATTCTTGCCGATACCCCCTCGGCGTGGCCGTGCCCCGGGCGGTGGTGATCCCCGGGCGCGCGGGACTGTGGCTGCGGTTGGCCCGGGGAGCGCCCAGTCCTGCACGCCGGAAGTGCTCGCGCAACTGGCGCGCCGAGCGGTAGCCGGAATGTTGGGCGATCTCCGCCATGTCCAGCATCCGGCAGGCAGGGTCTTGCAGCAGGCGCTGGGCTTGTTCCAGCCGCATCTTGGCCAACACAGCAGCAGGGGTGCTGCCACTGGCCGCGAAAGAGCGCTGAAGCTGGCGCAGCGAGACGTTCAGGTCCGCGGCGAGTGCCGCCGTGTCGTAAAGGCTGTCGACGTACTTCACCCCGATCAACCGTTCTGCCTGATAGCGGATATCTTCCAGCCCGGTTCTCCGGGCGGCACGAAGCCCGTCGTCGGATAGCAAGAGTGCCCCGGCCATTTCCAGCAGCAATCGCTCCACGATGTAGGGAGCGGGTCCGGTGCCGGACGCCTTTGAGCCGGCCACGCTCTCGATGAAACGCTGCGCCGCGTCATGCAGCAGGGGCGACGCCTCCAGCACGTCGATCTGCACGGAGGGGGCAATTCCGAACTCTTCCAGCGCGTCGCTCGGAACCGTGAGCGAGACCATCAAGGTTTTGACGGGCCATTCGAGGGTGTAGTCCAGCAATGAGCGAACGAACCAAGCCTGCCCGGCGCCGACTTCCAACCGTCCATCCGGCGTGTGGGCGACTAGCTCACCAGAGAGGATGAAGACGATCATGACCTCACCGTTCGGTCTCCCGATCACCTTCAGGACACCAGGCTCCGCGACGGTGGACATCGCCACCGCGGACCCCAACTGCGCGCCCTCCGAGCGCATCGCCCACCCACGCCGCCCCGAAGGGAGCATCGGCAGCCCCGCGAGCGCGCCGATGGACGTGTTCGCCCCATTCACGATCGCGTAGTCCGGTCCCACTACCACCGAATGTCGCTGCAAGACCCCCACACGCCCCCCCGAAAGAGTTCCCTTCGCCGGATAGGCCCCGCCGAAAACACTAGACATAGGGTATTGGGCGCATGCAGCAATGGCAGTGACCGCCACGGAAACGAGGTCATGTAGCTCCTTACACGAAACGCGCCGCGGTCACAATCCGTTGAAAGGACGCATTCGCGCCAGAAAACCGATGTGTTCGCGCCCAAAAGACCGCCTTTCGCTCTGTCCCTGTATGCCCGATTGGTAAGGATGTGGCCGCGCCGAATTTTCCACCGGCCGCCTCAACCGCCTCACTCGCTAGGGGGAACAGCCTTGACCGCACAGCCCGCAACCCGCGGACCGATCGACCGTCGCACCATCGTCCGGGGAGCAGCTTGGTCACTTCCCGTCATCGCGGCCGCAGTGGCCGCACCGGCGGCTTCCGCTTCGGTGATGGACACCGCCTTGGCGATGAGCGGGAGCCGAATCGGCCTGGAGACATTCAATATTCTGGGCGGGGGTGGGCCCCTCACGTCGCAGGCCTTGGTGACCGTTCCCACCGGAGTGACGCTGAGCAATCCTGCGGCAGGCGCCATCGTCAATGAGATCGCCACCGTCCAGGTCAACATCGGCCGTCCGCCTGGCATCAACATGCCCGTGGGCCGGGCCCGCGGCTTCGGGGTGTACTCCTTCAACGGCGTGCCGACCGTCGCGGGAAGCCGCACCGCCACCTACCAAACCGCGCCAATCGTCGGCCAGTTCGGCTTCCCGGCAACCACCTTCACTACCGCTGAGGCCTTCAGCGTCGCCTCGAACGGCGTACTGCCGATCGCTTTCGAACTGGGCTTGGCCGGAGTCAGCACCGGCTCCTCCATCTCGGTCCCTGTCACTTTCCCGGTCACCATCACTATGACCATCGCGGGCAACGTCTTGGTCACGACGACCACCGTCCTGGTGCCGGTGAGCGCCGACATCCTCTAGGCGCACCCGTCCGGTTCGTCTTGGGCACCACCCGATCTCTGGGCCGACTTTCCCGCTGGAATCCGCCGACATGACGCGTGTACGCCAAGGAAAATACGTGTTCACGCCTAAAGAAATCATTCCGCGCTCGCGCTGGCTGCCCGGTTGGAAGGATTTGGTTGCACCGGCTTTTCTGCCGGAGGCGCCAGCCACATTACTCGCTAGGGGAACAATCTTGACCGAACAGCCAGCCACCCGCGGACCAATCGACCGCCGGAACCTCGTTAAGGGAGCCGCTTGGTCCCTTCCGGTCATCGCCGCCGCGGTGGCCGCACCGGCGGCCTCAGCCTCAGTAGACACCGACCTGGGTGCGTTTGGCATCAACGGATCCTGCGGCGTTCTGGGCGTCCAGGGCCCGGGGTTCCTCCTGACCGCGGGAAGTGTCCCTCTTCCCGTCGGCACCATCTTCTTGGTTACCGGATCGGGCGTGGCCAACATCGGCGTCTTCTCCATCTCTGGGGGCACGGCCACCGTGCAAGTCCTGTCCCCGACCTCGCGTTTGATCACGCTGACCGGCGCCCAGCCGGCCGGCACGACGCTGTCGGCACGCACCACCCTGTCAACCTCGGTCGCATTCACCCTCAATGCCGTGGTCACGATCCCCGCCGGCTACACGTCCACCGGCGCCAAGACCGCCGCCTCGGTCAATTCCACGATGATCATGTGCACCGCCTCGTAGGCGACCGCCCCAAGGGGGCCATGGCCGCGTCTCCCCGGAGAATTCAGCGGCCCAGAACCTGCCGCCGGGCCTGACGGACGGCCAGCGGCAGCCGTCCTAGGAAGCGAAGCAGCCGCTGCCGCCGGTGGCGGGCCAGGGTTCTTCGGTCCGCCCCCAGGAGCGAGAGGTCGACGACGGCCAGGGCCTCCCGGCTGGGGACGAGCGATCGCCACAGGATCCGCGGCTTCTCACGCCACGGGGCCCGGGCCAGCAGGACCAGCTTGTGGGTGCTGCCGTAGCTCGAAAACGTGCGCCTGATCCAGTCCTCCGAGGCCGCCGGGAAGGACACTCCCGCGGCCTGTTCGGGGTAGGCGTCGCGCAGGAAAGGCTCCATGGCCGCCCAGGCTCCGGTGCCGTCCAGCAGCGGCGTCAACTCCTCCCAGGCCGGCAGCACGGGAGCGGATTCCCCGCGGCCCAGGAGGAAGTCGTAGTCGGCCCGCGCGTTGGTCATGTGGTGCGAATCCGTGTGCAGGTTCCGCAGCGCGTGGACGGCCTGGATGAGTACCAGTCCCCCGCGCGGGGGAACCGGGGCCTCGACGCCGGCGAACCGGTGGGTGCCGCTCCCCCGCTCCAGCGCCGCGAAGGCCGCCGCGGGATCGGCGTCCAGCCCCGGAAAACGGAAGTGGACGTCGATGTCGCACGGCCAGTGCGGGTGGTAGGCCGTGACGGAGTGTTTGGGGAGGCCCATGCCGTCCTCGAAGGGGCGGGTGAACCAGCCCCGTTCCGCCAGGGCCTCCAGCAGCCGGTCCATGTCTTCGGGATGGACCAGCACGTCGATGTCCGCCGAGGCCCGCTGCGGACGGGCACCCGCGGCGACGGCGGCCGGGCCCTTGACGAACAGGCACCGCAGTCCCCGCTCCCTGCACAGGGAAGCGGTCAGTGCGGCGGCCAGCTCGACCGCCTCGCCCCGGTGCAGAACGGCGGGGAGAGCGGGACTGGCAACGTTCGCAAGGGGCATGCCTTTACTCTAGCCAGCCGTCTGCGGGTCGCCGGCCAGGGTTGGGCTGCGCGGCTGGGCTGCGGCCCGCCGGACGGAGCCGTTTCACGCAATTTGGATGACCCAAGGAATCAATTAGGGAGGACGCACACGGATGGTGCATCAGGCAGGGACCGCAGGGACCCGATCCGTAGGGCCGGGCACCGAAGCCGGCGCCCCGGCGTCGTTCCCCCTGGCCGCGTTTTCCTTGGCAGCCTTGGGCGGCCGGGTGGAGGTGGACGGGCTGACACCCGGGGAGACATCCGAACTGGCCGACGCCTGGTCCCGGTGCCTGCCGGACGGCAGTGAGCCCACGGTGGTGGACCGCATGGAGCGCGGGTCCGGGGACTGGACGCGGTTCCACGAGGACCTGGTCCACCGGGCCACCCGGGCGGGCATCGACTCCGGCCGCGGGGAGCTGCTGATGTTCCACGCCGCCGCGCTGGCCTGCCCGGCGACGGGCGCGACGATCGTGCTGGCCGCCGCCAGCGGCACCGGGAAGACCACGGCAACCCGGACGCTGGGGAAGGTGTTCGGCTACGTCACCGACGAAACCGCCGCGGTGCGGACGGACCTGTCCATGGCGGCGTTCGCGAAGCCCCTTTCCGTGCTCCCGGCGTCCGGCCTGCGCCCGAAGACCCAGTACTCCCCCGACGCCTTGGGACTGCTCCCGGCTCCGGCCGATCCGCGGCTGGCCGTGGTGGCCGTGCTTCACCGGGACCGGACCGGGGAGACCGGTTCGGCCACCGCCGAGGTGGTCCCGCTGCTGGAGGCGCTGGAAGGGCTTGCCCCGCAGATCTCCTCCCTCGCCGCCCTGGATCGGGGCCTGGTGCGGCTGTGCGAAACGCTGGACGCCTGCGGCGGCCTCCGTCGGCTGCGCTACGCCGAAGCCGAACAACTCGTGCCCCTGGTGGATGGACTGCTGGCCGGGGCGCCGGATGCCCGGGAGGGCGCAGGGGGTGCGCTGTCCCCGGCAGGGAGCCAGTGGCGGGCGCTGCCGCCCGTGGACATTCGGGGCGGCCGTCCCGGGGAGTCCCAGGGCGGACCGGCCGAAGCCGGGTCCTGCCGGCGGGTGGAGGTGGACGACGCGGTGGCCGTCGGCGACGACCTGGTGCTGTTGCACGGCGAACGGCTCTCGGTGCTGTCCGGGATCGGTCCGGCGCTCTGGCACGCCGCACGGGACTGGTGCGGGCCGGCGGACCTGAAGGGCGCCGTCGTGCGCGAGTTCGGCGACCATCCGGAGGCCGATGTTCTGCTGGCCGAGCACCTGGAGGCCCTGGTCCAGCGCGGGATCCTGGCGGTGGCCGTATGAGCCGCGAAATCGGCCGGCCCGTGTGGCGGAAATCGGAGAACCTCGCCGTGGCCGAATCGGAGGGAGGCGGGCGCTTCGCCGTCCTGGACCTGGACCTGGACGGCAGCCAGCCCGTGGTGCTGGCCGACTCCGCGGCAGGAATCTGGCGCGCCCTGGCGGAACCGGGCACCGCGGCGGAGGTGGCCGATCGTGTCGCCGCCGACTACGGGATGCCGGCGTCGGAGATCGCGGACCAGGTCGGCGGGTTCCTCGAATCGCTGCGCACCCAGGGCCTGGCCCGCACGGACTGAGGCGGGCCCGGGGCCGGGCTCAGGCCTTCGGTTTCCCGCGCTCGGCGGCCGCCACGAGGGCACGCAGCGCGGACAGGTCGGGGGCGGCGGAGGACGCGGCCTCCGAGTTGGCGGCAGCGACGGCGTCGAGCACCTCCTGGCGCTGGATCCGGACGCCCGGAGGGGCCTCGATGCCGAGCTTCACCACGTCGCCGCGCACCTCGACGACCTTCACGACGATGTCAGGCCCGAGTGCGATCTGTTCGCCGGCCTTGCGGGTGAGAACAAGCATCGTCCGAGTCTACCGCCCGCTATGCCTGGGCGGTTTCCCGCTCGGTGGCCGCGGCGGAGTGCTCCGTGAACGCCCCGCGGTACCGGGCCGCGGGGTGGCTGGCCTCCAGTAGCGGCCCCCGGACGAAGACCTTCTCCCGCAGCGTGCCCGGCGCGTACTCGGTCTGCGCCAAGCCGCGGCGGCGCAACTCCGGAAGCACACCGTCGATGAAGTCGGTGTAGGACCCCGGGAGGATCTGGTTCATCACGTTGACGCCGTCCATGCCGGCGTCCTGCCAGCGTTCGAGCTCGTCGACGATCTGCTCCGGCGTGCCGGCGATCTGCTGGGCCTTGGCCCGGTAGCGGGCCAGGTCCCCGATCGTGGGCTTCCCGCCGGGCACTGCGGCGATCGCGGCCTCCAGCACGCCGCGCGCACCCTCGGTCTCCAGCTCGCCCAGCGGCGTATCCAAATCGAGTCCACCCAGGTCGACGCCGATGCCGCCGCCGATGTGGGCGATGATCGCGTGCGGGTCCAGGTACTCGTCGTATTCGGCCTCCTTGCGACGCACCTCCTCCTCGGTGCTGCCGATCACGAAGGACAGTCCGGCAAAGACCTTGACGTCGCCCGGCGAGCGCCCGGCCTCCGACTCCAGGGCGCGCAGCTGGCCCACCTGCTTGCGGACGTAGTCGGTGTGTGGCGCGAACAGGAACGTGGCCTCGGCGTTGGCGGCCGCGAAGGACCGTCCACGGGTGGAGCTGCCGGCTTGGAAGAGGAACGGCGTGCGCTGCGGGCTGGGGATCGCCAGGTGCGGGCCCTCGATGGAGTAGCGCTTGCCGCGGTGGTGGATCTTGTTGACCTTGGCCGGGTCGGCAAAGATCCCGCCCTGCTTGTCGGCGAGCACGGCGCCGTCCTCCCAGGAGCCCTCCCACAGCTTGTAGGCGGCCTCCATGTACTCGTCCGCCCAGTCGTAGCGGTCATCATGGGCGGTCAGCCCTTCCGCGCCGAAGTTGCGGTGCGAGTTCTCCAGCACGCTGGTGACGACGTTCCACGCGACCCGGCCGCCGGAGATGTGGTCCAGGGTGGAGAGCTGGCGGGCCAGCTGGTAGGGCTCCGACTGGATGATCGAGCTCGTCATCGCCAGCCCGATGTCCCTCGTGGTGGCCGAGAGCGCGGACAGCAGCACCAGCGGATCGTGTGAGGGAACCTGCATGCCCTTGCGCACCAGGGAGGCCCAGCCGCCCTCGTGGTCGCCGTAGAGGCCCACCACGTCGGCGAAGAACATCGCGTCGAACTTCGCGTCCTCGAGTTGGCGGGCGAGGTCGGTCCACAGCGACAGCTCGTGGAAGCGGTGCTGCTGCGCCTCCGGGTGGCGCCATTGGCCGCCGAGGATGTGGCTGGAGGTGTTCATCAGGAACGCGCTGAGCAGCAGGCGCGGCCGGGTGTCGAAGGTTCCCATCTAGCGCACCTCGTTCGTTGCGGAGTTGTCGGCGCCCGCGGCGTGGGCGGGTGCCGCGGGGGCGTCGCCGATGCTGTTCAGGCCCTGCGGAATGGTCCCGTTGACGTGGTAGTCGCCGACCGCGCGGGCCTTGAACACCACCGGGTTGTGGGTGGCCACGGTGCGCGCGTTGCGCCAGTGCCGGTCCAACGCCTTGCCGCGGGAGGTGGAGGAGGCCCCGGTGACGTCGAACAGCGCGCCGGCGGCGTCGAGCACCAGCTGCGGGACAGTCACGTGGGCGCTCTGCACGCCGAGCTCCGCGCGGAGGAAGGCGGCGGTGGCGTCCAGCCCCAGGTCCGGGTCGACGGCGGCGTCGAGGTCGCGGGCCGCGGCCACGACGATGGCCTCGGCGGCGTAGACGCCGGCCGCGATCTGGCCGACCCGCTCCTGAATCAGCGGATCGTCGCGGAACAGGGCCCCGGACCCGGTGTTGAAGGTGCGGGTGCGGTCCCGGACCAGCGTGGAGGCGTCGTGCAGCGCCGCGCGTCCGATGCCCGCCAGGACCGAGAGCAGCGCCAGCTGGAAGAAGGCGGGCTCCAGGGTGCTGGAGACCTTGCGCTGGATGATGTCCGCCGCGTCGACCACGACGTCGTCGAACACCGCCGTCCCGGTTCCGGTGAGCGGCTGGCCGAAGCCGTCCCAGTCGTCGACGATCGTCACGGCCGGGTCCTCCACGGGCACCAGCGCGTACTGGCGGCCCTCGACGCCCTCGGTGCTGGCCATCACCACCACCCAGTCGGCGAAGATGCTGCCGGTGGTGTAGAACTTCTCGCCCTTCAGCAGCCAGCGGCCGCCCTCCAGGCTGAGCTTGGTCCGGGTGGTACCCAGCGCGTTGCCGGAGCGCTCGGTGGCGGCGTTGCCGAAGATCTCGCCGCCCAGCACGCGCGGGAACCAGCGGTCCCGGAAGTCGCGCGGCTGCAGGGCGATGGTCTCGACGAAGGAGAAGTGCGAGCGCAGCAGGTGCGAGACGTTGGAGTCGGCCTCGGCCAGTTCGACCAGCAGCCGGAAGAGGTGCTCGTGGCTCACCGCCTCGCCGCCGTGTTCGGCGGGGACCCGCAGCGCCGTGAAGCCCGCCTCCTTGAGCCAGGCCACCTGCTCGAAGGGCAGGATCCTCTTGGCCTCCCGCTCGAACGCGCCTTCGGCGATGCGCCCGAAGACGGGCCGGAAGCGGGCCGCGAGCCGGGCGTAGCGTGCCTCGTCGCTGAGTTCCCGAATGGGGGTGGAGGTCATGGCCTGCCTTTCCTGGGCTGGTCGGTGGGGCTAGCGGGCTGCGAGTTCGCGCAGTCGGTGGCCGGGGTTCGATTCGAGCAACAGCGAGGTGTACTCGCTTTGCGGGTTCGCGAACACCCTGTCGGTGGGTCCGGTTTCCACGAGCTTGCCCCGGCGCATGACGCCGACGTCGTGGGAGATGCGCTCCACCACGTGCAGGTCGTGGGAGATGAACAGGTAGGACAGGCCCAGCCGGCTCTGCAGGTCCTCGAGCAGCTCGAGGACCTGCGCTTGGGTGAGCACGTCGAGGGCGGAGAGCGCCTCGTCAAGGACCAGGGTCCGTGCACCGAGGGCGAGGGCGCGCGCGATCGCGACGCGCTGCCGCTGGCCCCCGGACAGTTCCCTGGGACGCAGGCCGGCGAGCCGGGAGGGCAGGTTGACCTGCTCCAGCAGCTCGGCGACGCGGGCGCGGCGGGCGGCTCGCGAACCGATCCGGTAGTTCACCAGCGGTTCGGCGACGATGTCCGTGATGTCCAGCCGGGGATCCAGGGCGGAGTCGGGGTTCTGGTAGACCAGCTGCAGGCTCCGCCACAGCTCGCGCTTGGCGGCGCCGCGCACCGCGGTGACGTCCTCGCCGGCGATGCGGACCTGGCCGGCGTCGGCGTCAAGCAGCCGCATGACCATCCGGGCCGTGGTGGACTTCCCGGAGCCGGACTCCCCCACCAGCGCGAAGGTGGTTCCGGGGCGCACCGCAAAGGAGACCCCGTCGACGGCGAGGTGTTCCGCGGCGCCGCGGCCGAAGGCCTTGGTCAGCCCGACGGCCTCGATGGCGGGCACCGGGGCGTTCTCCGCCACCGGGGCGGCGTCCTGCGCCGGGGCGGCCGGGACCGCCGGGGCGGCTTCGGCCAGCAGTTCCACGGTGTAGGGGTGATCGGGCGCGGCGAGGATGTCGGCGACCGGCCGGTCCTCGCGGATCCGCCCGGACTGCATGACCACGATCCGGTCGGCCAGATCGGTGGCCACGGCGAGATCGTGCGTCACGAAGACCACCGCGGTCCCGTGGTCCCGGGCCAGCCGCCCGAACACCTCCAGCACCGTACGCTGCACGGTGACGTCCAGCGCGGACGTCGGTTCGTCGGCGATCAGCAGCCGCGGGCCGAGGCTGAACGCGATGGCGATCAGGACGCGCTGCTTCAAGCCGCCCGAGAGTTCATGGGGGTACTGCTTCAGCCGCTCGCGGGGGCGGTCGATGCCCACGAGTTCAAGCAGCCGGACCACTTCCTCGCGCAGTTCGGCCCGGGAGCGCCGCCGCCCGTCGGGGTGCAGCCGGAACGTCTCGGCGACCTGCGACTCGATGGTCTTCACCGGGTCCAGCGAGGCGCCGGGATCCTGCGGCACCATGCCGATGCTGCGGCCGCGGACCTGCTCGTACTGCCTTTCGCTGAGGGCCAGCAGGTCCTTGCCCTCGAAGCGGATCGCGCCGGAAGGGATCTGCGCACTCTCCGGCAGCAGGCCGATGATCGCCTTGGCCAGCGTGGACTTCCCGGAACCGGATTCGCCCACGAGGGCGACGATCTCCCCGGGCTTGAGGGTCAGGTCCAGCGCGTCGGCGGCGACGACGGCGTCGTCGGACCGGCCGTAGCGGATGGTCAGGCCCTTCACCTCGAGGAGGGCGCTGGCCGCGGGCAGGGCACTGGCCCCGGAGGGGGTGCCGGAGGCGGGTGTGGCGGTCATGGTGGGCTCCTGATGGAACGGAAGGCTAGATGCGGAAGAGTTTCTGGAGTTGCCGGCCGAGCCCGGCCAGCAGCACGACGGCGGCGACGATCACCAGGCCGGGGAGGCTGGTCAGCCACCAGGCGGTGGCGAGGTACTGCCGGCCTTCGGCGATGAGCAGCCCCCATTCCGGCGTCGGCGGCGGGGAGCCGAAGCCGAGGAAGCCGAGTCCGGAAATTGCCAGGATGGCGGCCCCCAGGTCCACGGCCAGAAGGGCCAGGACCGGCCCGCAGGCGTTGGGCAGGATGTGCTTCCGGACCACCGAGAGGTAGGTTCCGCCGTTGAGGAAGGCCGCCTCGACGTAGTCCAGGCTCCGTACGCGCAGGACCTCGGACCGGACCACGCGGGCGAACGAGGCGATCGAGGCGATTCCGACGCCGACGCCCAGCGAGATGGGCCCCGGCGCGAAGGCCGTCACGATGATCAGCGAGACCAGGAAGCCGGGGACCGCGAGCAGGACGTCCACCAGCCGCATGGTCGCCGCGTCGGCCACACGCCCGGCGGTGGCGGCCAGCAGTCCCAGCCCCGTGCCGGCCACGAGCCCGATCAGGACGGCGAGGCCGGCGGTGAGCATGGTCTGCGAGGTCCCGTGGACGACGCGGGCATAGACGTCGCGGCCCAGGTGGTCGGTTCCGAACCAATGGGTGGCGTTGGGCCCCTGGAACTTCTCGCTGGGCACGCCCAGCGTCGGGTCGTAGCCGGTGAAGGCCCCCGGCAGCAGGGCCCAACCCACGACCAGCAGCAGCGGCAGCGCCGTGAGCCACAGCCAAGGGGAACGCAGGATCGACGCGCGGGTCTTGCCCGGGCTCCCCAGGCCCGGAACGCCGGCCTGCCCTGCGGGGGTGGCGGCGGCCGGCGCGGCGGTCGGCAGAGCCGCGGATTCGTCGAGAATGACGCTCATGGGTCAGCTCCGTTCGGTTTCAGGCGGCCAGGGCGCGCGGTGCGCCGTGGATGCCGCTCTTCAGGATCCGCGGATCGAGCAGAGGGTAGACGAGGTCGACCATCAGGTTGACCGCGACGAACGCCGTAGCGGTCAGCAGGACCAGGCCCTGGACCAGCGGCACGTCCTGGGCAGTGACTGCCTGGAGCACCACCTGACCGAGCCCCGACCGCGCGAACACGGTCTCGGTGATGACCGATCCGGCCAGCAGGGTGCCAACGGTGATGCCGCTAATGGTCATCGCCGGGGCCGCGGCGTTCTTCAACGCGTGCCGGTAGAAGATCCAGGCCGGCGACGCGCCCTTGGCCCGCAGCACGTCGATGAACGGCTGCGCGTACACGTGGTCGAGGCTCTTGAGCAGCACCTGGGCGATCGGGGCCGAGACGTGGACCGCCAACACCAGGACGGGAACCGCCAGCGAGGCGAACGAGCCGTCCGGGAAGAGCGACATGACGCCCAGCTGGATGGACAGCACCTGCAGCAGAACCAGGCCCAGCCAGAACACCGGCACCGCGGCGAACAGCGGCGGCAGGTTGAGGATGAGGCGCTTCAGCCAGCCCTGTCGGGCCAGGGTCGCGGCCGCGGCCAGGGCCACGGCCAGGACCACGGCGGCCACGAAGGCGCTGGCCGCGAGGGCCAGGGTGGAGCCGATGACCGAGCCGATGCGCTCGGCCACCGGCTGCCCCGATGCCAGCGAGTAGCCGACGTCCCCGCGCGGCAGCCCGGCGAGCTGGGCCAGGTACTGCACGATCAGGGGCTGGTCGTAGCCATACTGCGCCTTCATCGCCGCGATCGTCGCCGGGTCTGCGGCCGCATCCGCGGACAGGAAGATCGTTACCGGATCGTTCGGCAGCAGCTGCACGGCCAGGAAGACCAGCGTGTAGGCGAGCCAGACGACCAGGAGCGCCTGCCCGACGCGCCGTGCGATGTAGGCGGCCATGAGGGTTACTCCCCGGTCTTCCAGGCGCCCTGGAAGATGGGCGCGGTGCCCGAGGTGAACTCGACGTGGGCGTCCGCGTTGCCGCCGTAGACCTGGACCTCGTCCCACAGCACCAGCGACAGGGCCTGGTCGACCACGAGCTGGCGCTGCTCCTCGGCGACGAGTTCGAGGTGCTCCTCCTCCGAGGTGGCGGAGCGCTCCTTCTTGAACAGGGCATTCAGCTCGGTGTCGGCGTTCAGCGTCTGGGTGTTGGTCGCCGGGCCGAAGACCGGGCCGAGGCCGCCGTAGGCAAACTGGCGCGTGCCGAAGAACTCGATGTTGGGGTCGATCATCGCGGTGGCGAGGAAGGTGTTGTCGGCGGCCCGGTTGACGAGCTTGACGCCGATCTCGCGCCACTGCTGCTCGATCAGCTCGAAGGCCGGCTTGATCACCACGGAGTTGTTGGACGAGGTCACCGTGACCTCGAGCTTCTTCCCGTCCTTCTCGCGGACGCCGTCGGCGCCCGCGGTCCAGCCTGCCTCGTCCAGCAGCTGCTTGGACCGCTCCGGATCGTAGGCGAGCTCCTCGGACAGGTCGACGAAGCCAACAGCCGCGTGGTTCAGCACCGAGCCGGCCATGGTGTAGCTGTCGGAGAGCACGGTGTCCTTGATGGACTGGCGGTCGATGCCGGACTGCAGGGCCTGGCGCACCTTGGCGTCCTCCAGCTTGCCGCTGCCGATGCGCACGGCTGCCATGTTGGCGGTGAGGTCGATGCCCTTGGCGGGCAGCACCTGGTCCCCGCTGCCTTCGACGGCCGCTTCATCGGCCGGCTGGAGCCCGCGGACCAGGTCCACCTGGCCGGACTGGATGGCTCCGGCGCGGTGGGCGACCTCCGGGAGGTATTTCACGACGAGCTTGTCCAGGTAGGGAGCGCCCTGGTTGTCGGCGGTCTCCGGGGCCCAGGCGTAGTCGGCCCGCTTCGCGAAGGTGACCTCCTCGTCCTTCTTCTCGGACTCGAAGACGAACGGACCGGAGCCCACGATCTTGGAGATCGCCGACTGGCCGGCGTTGTCCAGTTCGAGGGTCGCCGGGGAAACGAGGCCGGCGGTGACGGACGAGGTGGCGCGCAGGAAGTTGGCGTCCGGGCTCTCCAGCGTCACCTTGACCTGGTTGTCGCCGACCACCTTGGAGGACTTGTAGGCGGAGAAGTCCACGTTCGGCTGGATTTGGGCGGACTCGATGCCGTTGCCCAGCGCGTCAAGGTTGGCCTTGACGGCCGCGGCGTCCAGCGGCGTCCCGTCGCTGAAGGTCACCCCGTCGCGGATGGTGAAGGTGAATTCGGTCTGCGCCTCGTTGGCGGTGAACTTGCTGGCGATCCATCCGACCAGTTCGCCGCGCTCCGCGTCGTAGTAGGTCAGCCGGTCCAGCACGCTGTTGAGCACGTTGGCCTTCTCGTAGAAGCGGGCCGCCTGGGTCTGCCAGGTGTTGATGGGAGTGACCTCGGCGAAGACGAACGTCCCGCCCTGGACCGGCTCTCCGGCGGGCGCGCTTCCGGAGGCCGCGGGGCCGGCCGTGCCGGTGGAGCAGCCGGCCAGGGCGAGGGAAGCGACCCCAAGCAGGGCGAGCAGGCGGACGCTACGTTCCGCCTTCCGGGACGGGCGGTTCTGTGTGCGCTGTGTGGGTTCCATGGCGGATCCTCTCGGTCGTGACCGAGGAACGCCAAGACACGTCAGGGAACCGCGGCCGGGCACGTGGCCGGCCGGCGGGGACATGGGAGCTTGGCAATCTCCATCGGTCCTGGCGTTAGCACCGCTTCCCCGAAGGGTGGTTGCTGCGACGTCATCGAGCCAGGTCTCTCAGCCGCTCTGGATGGTGTGTGGGTGGCCCGGGAATCTTCCGGACGCCAGTAAGTCTGTTGCAGGATCTTCGACGCGGCCAAGCGCGGGGCCGCTTCCGCGAAACAAATGGACACATGCCGGCCGCGAGCCATCGCAATTGTTCATAAACGCGTCATAGGACGCCTTGTGACGCGCACGCTGCAGCGCGTTTGCCCTCGGTCCCCTAAATGCCCTAGTCCCGGCCGGGGGCGAGTTCCCCGTTGCCGGCCAGCAGGATCGGCAGGCCCAGTTCGGCGGGGGTGTGCGGGGTGGCCGTGCCCTTCTCCCCCACCACCACGATGCCGCCGACCGGTCCGGCCCCGCACAGGCCCTCGACCCAGGCCCGGGTGTCCTCCGGCTTGCGCCCGGCGTCCACCACGGCCCAGATGGCATCCGCCGGCACCCGGCCCACCATGCTTTGAGCGAGCGCGTCCCAGCGGCTGCCCAGCCCCAGCGCCACCACCAGGGGACCCGGCGCGCGCAGGCTGGCCGCTTCTCCGCCCCAGCGCGGCAGGTTCTCCGTGCGCAGCACCCCGTAGGTGCACACGCCCTCCAGCGCCGTGGCCCTGGACAGCAGCTTGGCCCCGCGCAAGGCATCATCGCGAACGCCGGCCAGCAGCAGGATCTGCCCCGGGCCGGGCAGCTTGGACCCGCCCACTTCCCGCTCCAGGCCCGCCAGCAGGCGGTCGAACTCCGGGGCCACGGTAGACACCGGCGGGGCGGCCACACCGCCCGGCGCCCCATCCGGCACGACGCCGGAAACCGCGCCGTCCCCGGCGTCGGCCGCGTCCAGCAGGGCCGCCAGGGCGCCGGGGCTGACCGGGCCACCGGGGCGCATGTGGCCAGGCAGCCGGACATCCGCCGCAGGGTCCCCGGCCACCGGGGACGCGAGGACCGCCGAGGACGCCGGGCCGGGCACGGCGGTGACCTCGAAATAGCGGCTGGCGAAGAACCCGCCGAGTCCGCCGCGGGTGATCCGCTCCGCCGAGACGATGCGCATGTCCGGTCCCAGCGCCGCGGCCGCCGCCCTCCGGGCGCCCTCCAGCGTCTTGTCCCTAAACCTTGATGGCGTCTGCAAGGTTCACCACCCCCACGGTGTCGATGCGCGCGGCCGCGGCCGTCGCTTCCTGGTAGTTGAGCACGGGCAGATCGGCGTGCGGCAGCACCAGCCGGCGCACCGCCGGGCGCAGCGCCGGCGCGCACACCAGCACGGGCCGCCGGTCCGCCGCCGCGGCGCGGTCCAGGGCCACCCGCAGCGACTGGGTCAGCGCGTCCAGCCGCTGCGGCTCCAGCAGGATCTGGGTGCCCGCGTCGGCCGGGCGCAACCCCTCCAGCATGAGCTGTTCGGCCCGCGGCTCGAACGTGATGACCGTCAGCACGCCCTCGCGCACGTAGGGTGCCACGACCGCCGGGCCCAGCCCGGCGCGGGCGGACTCCACCAGCGGCTCCGGGTCGGTGGAGGCGCGGGCGCGCAGGGTGAGCGCCTCGTAGATGCGGGCGAGGTCGTTGATGGGGACCTGCTCGGCGAGCAGGCCCTGGAGCACCCGCTGGACCTCGGCCAGGGTGAGCAGGTTCGGGACCAGCTCCTCCACCGCGGACGGGCTCTCCTCCTTCAGCGCCTCGTTGAGCGCGCGCACGTCCTCGCGGGAGAGCAGCCGCGCGGCGTTGCGGGAGACGACGTCGGACAGGTGCGTCATCAGCACCGACACCCGGTCGATCACCGTGCAGCCGGCCAGTTCGGCGCTGTAGCGCAGCTCGGTGGGCACCCACTTGCCGTCCAGGCCGAACACCGGGTCCACTGTGGCGGTGCCGGGCAGGTTGCCCAGGTTGCCGCCCAGGGCCAGCAGCATGCCCGCCGGCAGCGTGCCGGAGGCGGCCTCCACGCCGGCCACCCGGATCGAGTAGGTTCCCGGGGGCAGCTCCACGCTGTCGCGGGTGCGCACCGGCGGGATCACCATGCCGATCTCCAGCGCCATCTTCCGGCGCAGCGACTTCACCCGGCCCAGCAGGTCGTCGCTGGCACCGGTGACCAGGCCCACCAGGTCGGTGGCCAGCAGCACCTCCAGCGCCGGCACGCGCATCTGTTCCATGAGTTCGCGGGCCGGGTCCTGGGCGGGGGCGGCGGCGACCTCGGCCGCCGCGGTTTGGGCGCTGAGGGCCTCCGCAGCGTCGCGTTTGGTGACCGAGCGCGCCATCACCACCAGCAGCACGGCGGCCCCGAGGAACACCAGGATCGGCATGCCCGGGATCATCCCCATGACCGCGGCGCCGGCGGCCGCGATGTAGAGCGCCCGGCTGGACTGGGTCAGCTGCCGGGAAGCGGAGGAGGCCATGTCCTCCTCCGCCGCGGAGCGGGTGACGATCATGCCGGTGGCCACCGCCATCAGCAGGGCCGGAATCTGCGTGACCAGCCCGTCGCCGATGGTCAGCAGCGCGTAGGTGTTCAGCGCCTCGCCGATCGCCAGCCCGTTCTGGATCATGCCGATCGCCACGCCGCCGACCAGGTTCACGATGATGATGACCAGACCCGCGATCGCGTCGCCCTTGACGAACTTGGAGGCGCCGTCCATGGCGCCGTAGAAGTCCGCCTCCGCGGAGACCTCGGCGCGGCGCTCGCGGGCCTGCACGTCGGTGATCAGGCCGGCGTTCAGGTCCGCGTCGATGGCCATCTGCTTGCCCGGCATGGCGTCGAGGGTGAAGCGCGCACCGACCTCGGCCACGCGCTCGGCGCCCTTGGTGACCACCACGAACTGGATGACCACCAGGATCAGGAACACCACGATGCCGATGATCAGCGACCCGCCCACGGCAACCTGCCCGAACGCGTCGATCACCTGCCCCGCGTGCGCCTCGCCCAGCACCAGGCGGGTGGAGGCGACGTTCAGGCCCAGCCGGAACATCGTGGCGACCAGCAGCACCGAGGGGAACACGGAGAAGTCCAGCGGCTTCTTCGTGAAGATGCTGGTCAGCAGGATCAGCAGGGCCAGCAGGATGTTGGTGACGATCAGGACATCCAGCAGCGGCGCGGGGACCGGGACCACCAGGAGCAGGATGATCCCCACGATCCCCAGCGGGACCGCCAGTTGGGAGAGCTTCACCTTCACGAGGTTCCTCCTGTGTGGGCTTGCGTGCGTGTGTCGGTGGGGGTGTTGGCGCGGTGGCGGGGCGGGGGCGGCGTCTTCGGCACGGTGTGGACCCCGGCAGCGTTGCCGCGCCGGCGCAGGCGCATGACGAAGGCCAGCACCGCGGCGACCTCGCCGTAGTGGTCCACCGGGATCTCGTCGCCGAGCCGGCACTGCTTGTGCAGGGCGCGGGCCAGCGGAACGTCGCGCACCATCGGCACCCGGTGCCGCTCGGCCTCCTCGCGGATGCGCGTGGCGATGTGCCCCTGCCCGGTGGCGGACACGCGCGGGGCCGCCTTCCCGGCGTCGTACTTCAGCGCCACGGCCACGTGCGTGGGGTTCACCAGCACGACGTCGGCGTCCGCCACCGCGGAAATCATGCGGTTCCGGCTCAGCTGGCGCTGGCGGGCGCGGCGCTGGGAGCGGATGAGCGGATCGCCGTCGGTGTTCTTGTGCTCGTCCTGGACTTCCTTCCGGGACATGCGGGTCTGCTTGGTGTTGCGCTTGCGCACCATCAGGACGTCGACCACCGCCAGCCCGACGCCGGCGGCCACGGCCACCTGCAGCATGGTTCCCACCGACTCCCCCGCGTGCGCCAGCACCGCGGTGACCGGCATCCTGCCGGAGGCGAGCAGGACCGGCACCGCCGCCTGCACCACCACGTAGAGCACCAGGCCCACCACCACGGTCTTCAGCAGCGCCTGCAGGCCCTTCCACAGCGCCTGCGGCCCGAACGTGCCCTTGAGCCCGGTGATGGGGTTGAAGTGCTCGAACTTGGGCGTGAACTTGCGGAAGGTGACCCGGCCCTGCAGCACCGCGGCGGCCAGCACCCCGACCACGGCGGCGGCGAGCATCGGGGCCAGCGTCAGCAGGATCGAGCCGAGCCCGTCCTCGAGCACGGCCAGCGCCCGGCCCGGCTCGGGGGCGGAGGCGACGGTGAGGGCGGTGAAGAACTGCGTCACGGCTGCGTCGGTGGCCGCGGGGATCACCACCGGCAGGGTGGCGAGGGCGGCGCCGACCGCCAGCCAGGCGGTGAGGTCCTGGGAGCGTTGCAGCTTGCCCTTCTCCCGCACCTCCTTCATGCGCTTGTCGGTGGCCTGCTCGGTGCGTTCCTGGGCGTCGGACACCTACAGCACCTCCCCGATGGATTCGAGGGCCCGGTCCACCAGGCCGGAGACCACCTGCGGCAGGGCGATGAAGATGAATCCGGCGAAGGCCAGCGTCATCAGGACCTTCAGCGGGAAGCCGAGCGCGAACGCGTTCAGCGCCGGGGCGACGCGGCTGACCAGGCCCAGTCCGACGTCGGCCAGGAACAGGACCACGATCAGCGGCCCGGCGACCTGCACGGCGGCGAGGAACATCTGGGTCAGCGACGCGATCAGCGTTTCGCTGGATGCGCCGAGGTTCCAGCCGGTGCCGGGCGGGATCGCGGTGAAGGTGCGCAGCAGCCCGGAGATGACCAACTGGTAGCCGTCGCTGGCAAAAAGCAGCACGATCCCGGCCAGCTGGAACAGGCGGGTGAATTGGGCGCCGTTGACCTGGCCCCCGGGATCGTAGGCCATGGCCAGGGAGAACCCGCCGAAGAGGTCGATCAGCGCGCCGGCGGACTGCAGGGCGGAGAAGAGCAGCAGCACCAGGAAACCGAAGAGCGCCCCGGTGGCGACCTCCATCACCAGGGCGCCCAGGTAGGCGGTGTTGGAGAGCGTCTGGTACCCCTGCGTCACCCGCGGGGACACCGCCAGCGCCAGCCCCACCCCGAGCATGGCCTTGACGTTGTTCGGGATCGACCGGTGGGAGAACGGCGGGGCGATGGCCAGGAAGGCGGTCATCCGCACCGCGGAGAGGCCCACGGCCTCGATCCACACCGCGTCGAGGGGGATGAACATCGCGCTATCCCAGCAGCCCGGGGATGCGGTCGAACATCCGGTGGGTGAAGGACACCATCTCCTGGATCATCCAGTGCCCGCAGACGGCCAGCGCGATCGCCACGGCAATGGCCTTGGGCACGAAGGAGAGGGTGACCTCCTGGATCTGGGTGATCGACTGGACCAGGGAGATGGCGAAGCCAACCACCAGCGAGGTGATCAGCACCGGGGCGGCCACCTTGGCGGCGACCATGAGGCCCTGCACCCCGATGTCGATGACGGCGTTCGGATCCACGGTCAGCCTCCCCGGTAGCTGCTGATGAGGGCGGTGACCACCAGGCCCCAGCCGTCCACGAGGATGAAGAGCAGGATCTTGAACGGCAGCGAAACCATCACCGGCGGGAGCATCATCATGCCCATGGCCATCAGCGCGGAGGAAACCACCAGGTCGATCACCAGGAAGGGAACGAACACCACGAAGCCGATGATGAAGGCCGCCCGCAACTCGGAGACCATGAACGCGGGCACCAGCGTGGTCAGTTCCACGTCCGCGGGGGTGGCCGGGTTGTCGAGCCCGGCCGCGCGGATCATCAGCGCGATGTCCTCCTCGCGGGTGTAGGCCAGCAGCCAGTTGCGCAACGGCTCGGCGGCGTGCTCCGCCGCCACCGAGAACGTCGTCTGCCCGTCCAGGTAGGGCACGACGGCGGCCGTGTTGATCTCCCCGATCACCGGCCACATGATGAAGAAGGTCAGGAAAAGGGACAGCCCGGCGATGACCTGGTTGGGCGGAATGGTGTTCAGGCCCAGCGCGTTGCGCACCAGCGCCAGGACCACGAAGATCTTCGTGAAGCTGGTCATCATCAGCAGCAGCGCCGGGGCGACCGCCAGCAGCGCGATGCTGATCAGGGTGGTGATCGCCGCCGACGGGGTGCCGTCCGGGCCGTTGATCTCGATGCCGAAGCCGCCGCTGCCGGCGTCGTCCAGAGGCGTCATCGGCAGGCCGGCCAGCAGCGACGGGTCGGCCAAAACAAACAGGCTCACAGCGCCCTTCGCCCCCGCTTCTGCTGCAGCTCGGGCAGCCACGGGAGGGCAACCGGGGGCCGGACCTCCTCCGGCACCGCCGTCGGTCCCGCATTGGACGCCGCTTCCGGCGCCTGCGGCAGGTCGTCGTCGAGCACGTTGACCCCGTGCTCGGTCACTCCCAGCAGGTAGCGGCGCCCGTGCGCCTCCAGCACCACGGCCTGCGACTTCGCGCCGAGCGGGGTGCGGGAGAGCACGGACACGCCGGCGCGCTGGTGGGTCCCGAGGCGGCCGGCGAACCGGCGCTGCAGGTACCAGAGCAGCCCGAGGACCGCCGCCAGCGAGACCGCGACGCGCAGGACCAGGAAGAGCGAGTCCACCTAGGAGTGGTCCTCCGCCGAGTCAAGGATGCGGGTGATGCGGATGGCGTAGTCCTGGTCGACGACGACGACCTCGCCGTGGGCGATCTTGCGGCCGTTGAGCAGCACGTCGGCCGGGGCGCCCGCGGAGCGGTCAAGCTCCACGATCTTGCCCGGCTCCAGGTTCAGGACGTCGCGCACGCTCATGCGGGTGCGGCCGATCTCGACGGTCAGCTGCATTTCGACCGAGGAGATGCGGTTGAGGCCCGCGGCGACGTCGACCGGGAAGTCCGTCGCCGCGGGGGTATTGGGGGCGGCCGCGGGGACCGCCGTGCTCACCGAGATGCCGAACCACGCGACGATGTTCCCGAACGCGTCGCGCAGCGCATAGGTGGAAGCGTCGGCGGAGGCCATGAACAGGGCCGGGTCGGCCAGGTAGGACTCGCCCAGGACGCCGGTGCCGAAGCCGGCGACGGCGGCCTCAAGCGTGCCGTGCAGGACGTCGCGCGGGGCGACCGTGCCGGTGGGGACGCCTGCCGCGGCGGCCAGCGCGGCGTCGTCGAGCACGCCCAGCACCAGGTCCGCCGAGACGGTGCCGATGAAACCGGCGCCGACCCAGGTCGCGGCGGTGCCCAGGGGCATCTGCTCCGGCGCGGCGGACAGCGGGGTCTGCGCGGGGTAGGCCGCGGCGGCCGCCTCGGCGGCGCGGGCGAGCTGTTCCTGCCGGGAACGGGGTTCGGTCATCGGTTGTTCTCCTCGAGGGCGGTGACATGGGCGGCCAGGCGGGAGCCGCTGGTGCCGACGGCGGCGCGGCCGATGGTGCGGCCGCCGACGGTGAGGTCGAAGGGGCGGTGGCGGGCGTGGTTGAGCGTAAGGACGTCGCCGACCTTCAGGCCCAGGATGTCCGCCGGGCGCACCGGCAGCGGTTCCAGGGACAGCGAGACGTCCATGGGGACGGCGGCGAGCTGGGCCTCCACCAGGTCGCGGGCGCCCTCGGCATCGGCCACCGGGTTGGCCGCGCCAAGCCGGGTCAGCAGCAGGTCCGCCGGGATGGCGACGGTGGCGCCGCCGGCGAGCGAGCCGACGCGCATGGTGAAGCCCGCGACGATCATCAGGTCGGTGATGGCGGCGGCCTGCGCGAACTGCGCGTTGTACTGGATGCCCTCCACGACCAGCGGGCCGGTGATGAGGGAGCCGAGCGAGTAGCGCAGGTCCTCCAGGGTCTCCGCGGTGAGCCGGCTGACCAGGGTCGCTTCCAGTTGGGTGAGCTTGCGTTCGGGGACGGAGGCGGAGCGGCCCCCGAGCATCCGGGCGATCCAGTCCAGGGCGGAGGCGACCGGGAACTGCACCACGATCCGGGCGCCGTGGCCCTCGACCGAGCACAGCACCATGGCGGTCATGGACGGCATCTGGGCGACGTACTCGTCGTAGGTCTGCATCAGCACGTAGTCGCTGGTGACCAGGGCCTTGGCGCGGACCTTCGCGGTCAGCTGGGTGGACCACTGGCGGGCGAAGGTCTCGAAGCCCACTTCCAGGACGCGGCTGTGTTCGCGGGCCAGCGTGCTGGGCCGGTTGAAGTCGTAGGTTTCCACGGTCATTTGTGCTCGTCCGCCTGCGCGTCGTTGGTGTCGGTGGTTCCCTCGGCGGCACCGGCCGGCGTTTCCCCGGTGTCCCCGGACAGGACCACGATGTCCACGCGGCGGTTCAGGCTCAGGGACTTGCTGTCCTTGCCGTCGGTGAGGGGCTGGGCGTCGCCGAAGCCGGTGGCGCTGATCTCCGCCGCGGAAACGCCGTCGCGCTCCACCAGGTGGCGCAAGACCGTCACCGCGCGGGCCGCGGAGAGGTCCCAGTTGGTTTCGTAGGGTGCCGCCGTGGTGCGGTAGTCGGCGTGGCCCTCGATGGAGAGCTCCCGGCCCGCCGCGGCCAGCTCCGGCCCAACCGCGCCGAGCACCTTGCGGGCCTTGGCGGTGAGCTGGTCGCTGTTGGTCTTGAAGTAGGTTTCCGAGCCCACCAGGCGCACGGTCAGCCCGTTGGGGCCCATCTGGAGGTCCACGGCCTCGTCCATCCCCTCACGTTCCAGGGCCTGCTCCAGGTGCTGGCGCAGCACGTTCAGGTCGGTGGGGGCGTCGACCTCGGATTCCCGATCCTCCACCACCACCGCGGCGGCGGTCCGGGTTCCATCCTCCACCGTGCCGAAGCCCTGCGCGAGGGAACTCTTGAGCGCCTCGTACTTGCTCCGATCGATCGAGGACATGGCGAACAGCACGATGAACAGGCACATCAGCACGGTGACCATGTCCATGTAGGAGGCCATCCAGCGGTCCTGGCCGGACCCGTGGCCGCCCCCTCCGTGCTTCTTGGCCGCGCCCCGGCGGCTCATGCCGCTTCCGCCGGCAGGCGGTGCTTGGGGACCATGGCCTTGAGACGGTCCTCCAGCAGGGCCGGCTGGCTGCCGTCAAGGATGGCTAGGGAGCCCTCCATGACCAGCACCATCTCCTCGGTCTCCAGGGCGCAGATGCGCTCCATGCGGGCAGCGATCGGCAGCCAGACGAAGTTGGAGGTGAGCAGGCCCCACAGGGTGGCGACGAATGCCGCGGCGATCATCGGCCCCAAGTGGTCGGGTTCGGACAGGTTCTCCAGCACGTGCGTCAGCGAGACGACGGTGCCGATGATGCCGATGGTCGGGGCGTAGCCGCCCATGCTGCTGAAGAGGCCGGCCCCGGCCGCATCGGCGCGCTCGCGGGTGCCGATCTCCTCCTCGAGGATGGTGCGCAGTTCGTCGCCGGGCACGCCGTCGACGATGCCCTGCAGGGCGGTGCGCTCGAACCGGTCCGTGGTGTTCGCCAGCGTCGCGTCGAGGGCGAGCAGGCCCTCGGCGCGGGCGGTGCGGGCCAGTCCGACGAGGCGCTCGATCGTCTCGGCCGGCGGCGGCACCTTGCCCATGAAGGTGCGCGGCAGCAGCTTGACGCCGTGCAGGGCGTCCCGCCAGGTGGTGCTGGCCAGCCCCACGGCGATGGTGGCCCCGACCACCAGCACGATCGGCGCCGGCAGCAGCAGCGAACTGAGGTGGGCGCCTTCCATGAAGACCATGGCCACGACGGAGCCGAAGGCGAGCAGGAGCCCGATGATCAGCAAGGGATCCATGCCTTAGCGTCCAATCTTTTCAAGGTCCGGCTCGCGGGTGTCCAGCTTGTGGGAGTCCGGCTGTGCGGGATCCGGCCGTGCAGGGTCCACCTGAGCAGGGTTCGGCTCTTCCAGGATGGGGCCCGCTGCGGGAGGAGCCTCCGGGCGGCCCGCGGCGAGCCGCAGGACCCGGGCCTTGGCCTGGTCGATCAGGCCGATGACCTCGGCCATGCTTTCGCGGACCACCAGGCGCTTGCCGTCGATGAGCACCAGCGTGGTGTCCGGATTCTCGTGGATGCGTTCGACGAGTTCGGCGTTGACGGCGGCGGGCCGGCCGTTCAGCGTGGTCACAACGATCACCAGTGGCTTCCTTCCGCCGATAGTGCACGGCCTGGTGCCGTTACGGCCTGCTATCGGCAGTCACTCCCGCCCCGTTAGCACCCGCTCCCCCACTTTCTTTCCGCCAACGCTTGCCGCTCCTCCCCCGCGTTTCGCCAAGGGTTGATGCTGGGTTTGGGGCCCAAACCCAGCATCAACCCTTGGCGAAACGGGAGTGGGGGGCGGGAACCGTCGTCGAAAAGGTGCCGCGGACGAAAAGGCGCCCCCGGCGAAACGGCACGACGCCGGCACCCAAGGTGCCGGCGTCGTGCCGTTTGTGTGTGGTCCCGCTCGCGCGCGGGTGCTTTGGCCTAGGCCTCGACGATGATGACCGTGACCACCGGCTTGCGCCGCAGCGCGCGGTCCGACCAGCGCACCAGCGCCTCGGAGATGGCGCGTTCGGCCTGCGGCCCGGTCTTCTCCCGCTTGAGCCCGGCCAGGGTCTTTTCCACGACGCCGGTGGCCTTCTCCAGTTCGGCCGTGGTGGGGCTGAAGCCGACGGGGAAGAACTCGGGGTCCTCCTCCAGCTGTCCGCTCTCCGGGTTCACGATCGCCAGGACGGTGATCGCGCCGTCCTCGGCTAGGCGGATGCGGTCCTGCAGGGATTCCTCCGTGGCGGCGCCGGCCACCAGGTTCTCCACGTAGACGTAGTTCGCTTGGACGTAGCCGGAAACGCGCGCCACGCCGTCCTTGAGGTCGATCGTGGTGCCGTCCTCGACGATGAGGGTCTGCTTGGGGTCCACTCCGGTGCGGACCGCGAGCTCCGCGTTGGCCTTGAGGTGGCGGTACTCGCCGTGCACCGGCAGGACGTTGCGCGGGCGCACCAGGTTGTAGCAGTACACCAGCTCGCCGGCGGAGGCGTGGCCGGAGACGTGGACCTTGGCGTTGCCCTTGTGCACCACGTTGGCGCCGAGCTTGGTGAGGTCGTTGATGAGCCGGTAGATCGAGGTCTCGTTGCCCGGGACCAGCGAGCTGGCCAGCAGCACGGTGTCCCCGTCCCGGAGGTCGATCTGGTGGTCGCCGCTGGCCATGCGCGCCAGCGCGGCCATGGGTTCGCCCTGCGAGCCGGTGCAGATGAACACGGCCTTCGACGGCGGCAGCTTCTCCAGTTCCTTGAAGTCCACCAGCATGCCGCGCGGAATCTTCAGGTAGCCGAGCTCGCGCGCGGTGCCCATGTTGCGGACCATCGACCGGCCCACGAACGCGATCTTGCGCCCGTACTTGTGGGCGGCGTCAATGATCTGCTGGATGCGGTGCACGTGGCTGGCGAAGCTGGAGACCACGATCTTCTGCGGAGAGGTCCGCATGACGGTGTCGATCGCCGGGTACAGCTCCTCCTCGGAGGCCATGAACCCGGGAACCTCGGCGTTGGTGGAGTCGGGCAGGAACAGGTCCACGCCCTCCTCGCCGAGCCGCGCGAAGCCGGCCAGGTCGGTGATCCGGCGGTCCAGGGGGAACTGGTCCATCTTGAAGTCACCGGTCTGCAGCACCATGCCCGCGGGCGTGCGGATGGCCACGGCGAGGCTGTCCGGGATGGAGTGGTTGACGGCCAGGAATTCGAGGTCGAACGGGCCCAGCTTCCTGCGGTCACCCTCCCGCACGTGCACCATCTTGGCGGTGATGCGGTGTTCCTGGAGCTTGGTCTTGACGAACGCGAGCGTGAGCTTCGCGGAGATCACGGGGATGTCCGCCCGCTCCTTGAGCAGGTACGGCACGCCGCCGATGTGGTCCTCGTGACCGTGCGTGAGGACCAGGCCGACGACGTCGTCGAGGCGGTCGCGGATGGCGGAGAAGTCCGGAAGGATCAGGTCCACGCCCGGGTGGTGCTCCTCCGGGAAGAGCACGCCGCAGTCCACGATCAGCAGCTTGCCGGCGTACTCGTAGACGGTCATGTTGCGGCCGATTTCGCCGAGGCCGCCCAGCGGGACGATGCGCAAGGCCCCCTTCGGCAGTGCGGGCGGTGTGGGGCGGCGGTGGGTGGTCAATGGCATCCAATCTCTAGCGGGTACTCCAAATGCGGGGCAATCATGGGCGGAAACGCCCGAAACCGGATTGCCGGCGGTGAAATCTTCGGGGGCCGAGTGGCCCGGCGGCCTGCCCCGCAGCAAAACGGCGGGACGGCATACTCACCCTTGACTTTACCACCGCGCGGGGCCCGCATCCGGGGCCAGCGCCGGGACCGGCCGCAGCCGGGTGCCAAGCGGCGCTAGGATCCGCTGCCCTCCAGCGCGCGCAGGTACCTGCGGGTGATGACGTGCTGGACCCGGCGGCTGATGGGCGCAGCGGCCTTGGACCACCAGAGGGCGGGGTTGGAGAAGGCGGTGATGACGAATTCAACGGTGTCGTCGTCGTGCCACTGCAGGCAAAACCGTTCCTCGCCCCGCTCCGGGTGGCCGGGCAGCGTGCCGTAGGCGAACCCCTGGCGGCGGGGTTCGTCGATGACGTACACCACCCGGCAGCCGAATTCCAGGGACAGCCGTCCGGGGCCGAGGCGCAGCGCCACCGACGTCCCCGGCACCGCGCGGGGGGCCGCGGCGGGAACGCCGATCCCGGCCGCGCGGTGCATCTGCCAGGTCAGCAGCCGTTCGGCCGCCGCACGGAACAGCTCCTCGCCGCTGCCCAGGACGCGGCGCTCCACGAACGTCGCGTATCCGCCCGGAAGCGGTCCCCGCGTGGCGCCGACCTCGGCATAGGTCAGTTCGCGGTCTTCCAGGGGCTGATGCGGCATGCGGAAATGCTAGCGCTTCAGGTTGGTCAGTTCCTGGAGGATGTCGTCGCTGGTGGTGATCATGCGCGCGTTGGCCTGGAAGCCGCGCTGCGCCACGATCAGGTTGGTGAACTCCTGGGACAGGTCCACGTTGGACATCTCCAGGAAGCCGGAGGCCAGCGTGGCGGCGCCGTTGGCGCCCGGCTCCACGAGGCTCGCGGCGCCGGAGGTCCCGGAGGCCCGGTAGAGCGAATCCCCGGCCTTCTCCAGGCCGCCGGGGTTGGCGAAGTCGGCCAGAGCGATGCGCCCCACGGCCAGCCGCGCGCCGTTGCTGTACGCGGCGGTGACGGTCCCGTCCGGGCCGATCGAGAAGGACTCCATCAGGCCGGAGGCGCGCCCGTCCTGGGAGGTCAGGCCGGCGGTGTTCAGGCCGGAGTAGCCGGTGATCGCGGACAGGTCCACGGTGGCGCCGCCGACGGTCAGCGGGGTGGCCCCGGTCTGCGCGCCGTTGGTGAAGGCCAGGCTTCCGGTGGCGGTGTTACCGGCGCCGTCGTCGGCCGCGACGTCCCAGCCGGCGGCGGTGCGGGTGAATTCCAGGGAGAAGTTGCGGGCGTTGCCGGCCGCGTCGTACACGGTGATCTCGGTGCTGCGCACGGTGCCGACGGCGGCGTCGGAGGGGAGGTTCCCGGTGGCGCCGAGGGCGCTGGTCGCGGCGGCCGGGCTGGCCGTGGAGTTGACGACGTCCAGGGTGCCCAACGAGGCGGTGGTGTCCACCACGCCGTTGGCGGCCGGCCAGCCCTGCAGCAGCGCTCCGCCGGAGGTCTTCAGGCGGCCCTGGTCGTCGATCTCGAACCCGCCGGCACGGGTGTAGTACTGCTGGCCTCCCTGGGAAACCACGAAGTACCCGTCGCCGCCGATCATCACGTCGGTGCCCTTCCCGGTGGCCTGCAGGGAGCCCTGGGTGGTGTTCGTGGCGATGGCGGCGACCTGGACGCCCAGGCCCACCTGGGCCGGGTTGGTGCCGCCGGCCTGCGCGTCGCCCGCGGTGGCGTCCGCGGTCATCTGGGACAGCGTGTCCTGGAAGACCACCGAGGAGGACTTGAAGCCGGTGGTGTTGACGTTGGCGATGTTGTTGCCGGTGACGTCGAGCATGGTCTGGTGCGAGCGCAGGCCGCTGATGCCGGAGTACAGGGAACGAAGCATGGCGTTGACCTTTCGGGGCTGGGAAGTGAGGGCTGTTAGGCGGTGGTTCCGCCGGAGCCCGGGGCGCGGGCCCCGGTGAGCTCCGACAGGGCGACGTCGGTGCCGTCCACCGAAACGGTCGGGGTTTCCCCACCGAAGGAGACGGAGTCCACGATTCCGGAACGGCTCTTCCCGGAGTCATCCATCCAGGTGACGAGCGCGCCGATCAGCTGGGACGCCTGGGTGCTCTGCTGCGAGGAGAGCAGCCCCTCGACGCCGGACGCCAGCTTGGTGAGGCTTTCCATCATGGCCAGCTGCGTGGTCTGGGCGACCATGTCGGTGGTGTCCATCGGCGAGCTCGGGTCCTGGTTCCGCAGTTGGGTGACCAGCAGTTGCATGAAGACCTCGCTGTCCATGGTCTGTTTGACCTCGCGGGCGGGACTGGTCCCGGCCAGCGTCGCCCCGGATGCGGAGGCGATGGCTTCGATCGACATGTTTTCTCCCTGGCGGTTTGGCGTGCTTGTGCTGGTCTATCGGTTCCTTGGCGCGCCGCGTAAGCAGGCCGGCCTCTGAATGACGGGCGGACGCCTCACGCCAGCACGTCCAGTCCGGCGGTCCCCGCGGCGGTGCCGGGGAGCACGACGCCGGCCGTCCCCTCCGCGGCGTGCCCGGCGCCGCGAACCCCCGCGTTCCCCGGCTGCACGCCTCCGGGGCCGTTGCGCCCTGTCCCGGGGTGTCCGGTCCCGTTCTGGCCTGCGCTGCTTTGGCCAGTGCCGTTCTGGCCCTGCCCGCTACCGGCCTCACCACCAAACGATGCCCCGTGGCCGTTTCCCTGCCCGAAGGAACCCTGCCCTAAGAAACCCGGCCCGAAGGAACCCGCGCGGCCCTGGTCGGTTCGCGGGTCGACGCTGAGTTGGGCCTGGGGGCCCAGCACCTGGGCGAGGTCGCGGCGCAGGTCGGCCAGGCCCGAGCGCAGCGCTTCGCGGCCGGCGTCGGTGGCGGAGGTTAGTTCCACCTTGATACTCCCGTCCGCGCCGATGGTCGCGCGGATGGTCACGGGACCGTAGGTGTCGGGGCTGACCCTCACGATGACGGAACGCTCCCCCGGTCCGGCCTCGGCCAGCCTGGCAACGGGTCCGCCGAGCTGCCGGTTCAGGGCCGCTTGGTCGGCCGCCGTGGAGCGGACCGTGGGGGCGGCGGAGGACACCTCGCCCACCGCCGGCACCGTGGCGCCGGCCGGTACGTCGGCCGACGGCGACCCCGCGCCGGGGACCGGATGCTGGGACGCGCCCTGTACACCGGCAGGGAGGGCAGCCGGCCCGGCAACGTCACTGCCGCCACCGCCCTGCGCAGCACCCTCCAGGCCGGAGCCGCCCAAGCCGGAGCCGCCCAGGCCCGAATCGCCCAGACCGGATTCATGCAGGCCGGATCCACGCAGGCCGCGGCCGGCGAGCGCGTCCGGCTGGTCCTGCCCTGCGGACCCCGTGCCGGTGGGGGCGTGGACGGTAGTGCCGGGCAGGCCGGGGCCGCCCTCTTCCAGCACCGGCGCTTCCCCGCCGACCGCGGTCCCCGCTGCCGCGGCGCCGAAAGGTCCGGACGGCGCGGGGACGGCGATGGCCCCGCCGGTCAGGGCGGAGCCATTCAAGGGAGCACCGGACGGGCCGGGGGCAATACCGCCCTGCACCGGGTCCGCCCGGTCGACGGCGGGCGCGCCGGGCAGGGGCATGCCGGGCAGGGTGCGGACAGCCGCGCCGGAAAGGCCGATGCGGTTGAGACCCGGGGCAACTCCGTCCTGCAATGCAGGCTCTTCGCCGGGCGCGGTTCCCGCTCCAGGGGCCCGCGATGCTCCGAACACCGCGGGATCAACGCCGGTTTGCACCAACGGGTCTCCACTGACCGCGGTTCCCGCAACCTCTGTCCCAAGGTTCCCGGGCGCTGCCGCTTCAACGGTCGACGCGCCGGGCAGGGTCGTTCCCGAGAGCGTCGTTCCCGTGAGGGTCGTGCCGATCAAGGGCGCGGCGTTCAGCATCATCCCGGAGCCGGGCAGACCGGGCGGCACGGAGGATGCCGCAGCGAGGCGCCTTTGGCCCGCGCCCGCCGTCGGACCGGCGCTGAAGCGGCCTGGGATGGCGAGGGCAGGTGAACCCGGACCCTCCGGCAGCCAACCGGTTACCGCTGCCCCAAGCTTCTGGGCCCCCGAACCCAAGCCGCCGGCGGCAGGCGCCCCGCCCTTCCCGGCGGCGGCCGTGCCTGCCAGGGTAAGGCCGGTTCCTGCGTTCCCTGCTTCCTCCCCCTGAGGGGAGACGGAAAGGCTCGACACCGCAAGGACCGATGCGGCTCTGGCTTCGATCCCGCCCGCGAACGGCCCAGCCCCCGCGTTCGGGACGGCAGGGTTCATGGACGTCTGCTGGAGGCCGGCGGAATCCGCGGAGCGAGGTAGGGCACCGTCTTGTGCCGCCGCCGTCGTGCTGGTTTCCGGTGCCGGCCCGCGCTTCCCCGGCAGGTCACCCATCGCTTCGGCCAAGCTGCGGGTTTCATTGGCGCTGCGCGTGACGTTGACGCTTCCGGTGACGTTGGCGGTAGGCGTTTCATTGGCGCTGCGTGCGGCATCAAGGCTGCGCGCAAAGCCAAGGCCCGCGTCCCGTCCCGCCCCGATGCCCCCGCTCCCATGGCGTGCGGGATCCTGGCGCACCGCGTTCTGGGGGGCGGCAGCCAGGTCCCCCGCGGCGATCATGCGGAGGCCGGCGCAACGCGCCGGATCGTGTCGATGTCATCGGCGCTGGTCAGCGACCTGATGGAAACCGATTGACCGGGCTGCGGCGCATGCAGGATCTTGTTGTCGCCGAGGTAGATGGCGATGTGGGAGCCGTTGCGCATGCCGAGCAGGTCCCCCGGCTGAGCCTCGGCGAGGGAGGCGACCGCGGTGCCTTCCTTCGCCTGGTCGCGGGCCACGCGCGGCATGTCCACACCGAGTTCCCCCATCACCAGCTGCACCAGGCCGGAGCAGTCCAGGCCCTTGTCGGGATCGGTACCGCCCCACACGTAGGGCACCCCGAGGTACTTCTTGGCGGTGGCGACGATGTCCGCTCCGCCGGTGGTGCCGCTCGTGGAGGCAGGGGCCGCGGAGGTGGTCTTGGCCGCGTCGAGGGCCTGGGCGAAGAGCGAGGAGCGGGAGGCTTCGGAGCCCAGCAGCGTGGACAGCGAATCCAGCGAGGTGCCCGAGGTGCCCAATCCCAGGCTGGACGCCAGCGACTCCAGCGAGGACGTCTGGGTCATCGTGGCCTGCGTGTTCTGGACCGCCGTGGCCTCGGTGGTGGAGGCGGTGACGGCCTGCATCATCCCGAACCGCGACTGGATGCTGGAGATGCGCTCGAGCGTCGCCTCGTAACTCATCGGGCCCTTTCCGTGGTGTTCAGTTCCCTACTGTCGGCAGGGCCGGCGGGAAGTTAAGCGAAGCCGGCAAACCGAAGGGTTTCGCCAAAGGACATTGCCCATCCCTCGCGTTTCGCCAAAGGTTGATGCTGGGTTGCACCCCGAAACCCAGCATCAACCTTTGGCGAAACGCAGGAGCGGAACAGGATCCTTTGGCAAGGCATGCCGGCGCTTCATCTCCGAGGACCTTCAACTCGGGAGTGCCTATCTCCCCCGCGTCCGGGACCAAGCGGCGGCGCCGGCCTCGTCCAGGGCGGTCTGCTCGCGGCGTTCGGCAGCCGCGGCGGCCTCTGCCCCGCGGCGCTCCACCGCCTTCGCGGCCGTGGCGGCGGCCTGCCGGGCGGTCCTCAGCCCGTCCTCGGCGGCTGCGGCCTCGCTGGCGTGCTCGGCGGCCACGCCGCGCAATTCGGCAAGCAGCCCGTAGCCGCCCAAGCGGGCCTGGAACGCGGCGTTGGCAGCGGTTGCCGCGACGCGCGCCGCCGCCTCCACCTGTTCGCCGACCTCCTCGACCCGGCGTCCCGCCGCCCCGGCCCGGCGGGAAGCCTCCCCCGCCTTCGCGGCGGCGAGGTCCTCCTCAAGCCGGCGCAGCCGCAGCAGCGAGGCGAGCCGGTTGACCCCGCTCATGGCCGAAACCCCTTCATGACCCGCTCCTGTCCGCGCCCGACTCCATACCCGCCACCGTTCATGCTCCCGCCGCCAGCCTGGCGGCCAGTTCCTGGATCCCCTGCCCCGACACCGCGGCCGGGACCGGGCTGTCCATGTCCTGGCGCAGGAACGCGTCGAGGTCCGCCTCGTGGCGCAGCGCGGCGTCAACCAGCGGGTTGGCGCCGGCCTTGTACGCGCCGACGTCGATCAGGTCGCGGGCCTGCGCGCGGGCTGCCATCACCCGGCGCACCGCGGTGACGGCTGCGCGCACGGGCGGGGCCGCAATGCGCGATTCGAGCCGGGAGACCGAACCGAGCACGTCGATCGCCGGGTAATGCCCGGAGACGGCGAGCGCGCGGTCCAGCACGATGTGCCCGTCCACGATCGAGCGCACCGTGTCCGCCACCGGTTCGTTGTGGTCATCGCCCTCCACCAGGACGGTGTACAGCGCGGTGATCGAACCGACCGGCGCGGGTCCGGTGCGCTCCAGCAGCCCGGCGAGCAGCGAAAAGACCGACGGCGGGTAGCCGCGGGTCGCCGGCGGCTCCCCCGAGGTGAGGCCGATCTCGCGCTGGGCCATCGCCACGCGGGTGAGCGAATCCATCATCAGCACGACGTCGGCGCCCCCGTCGCGGAAATGCTCGGCGATGCGGGTGGCCGTGCGGGCCGCGCGCAGGCGCATGAGGGCGGGCTGGTCGCTGGTGGCCACAACCACGACCGAACGCGCCAGCCCCTCGGGGCCGAGGTCGTCCTCGAGGAACTCGCGGACCTCGCGTCCGCGCTCGCCGACCAGGGCGATCACGCTCAGGGCGGCCTCGGATCCGCGGGCCACCATGGAGAGCAGGGAGGACTTGCCGACGCCGGATCCGGCGAACAGGCCCATGCGCTGGCCGCGGCCGAGCGGGGTGAACGCGTCGATGGCGCGCACCCCGGTGGACAGCTGTTCCCGGATGCGGCTGCGTTCCAGCGGTCCCGGCGGGGCCTGGTGGCTGTCCACCGGCACGGTTCCCGCCAGCGGCCCCTTGCCGTCGATGGGCCGGCCCAGCCCGTCCAGGACGCGGCCCAGCAGGCCGGGCCCGATCCCGATCAGTCCGCTGTCCGGCGCCGCCACGGCATCGTCGCCGACCTGGAGCCGGGCGGTGGATTCCAGCGCCATGCAGCGCAGCGAGCCCGAGCCGGCGGAAACCACCTCGGCCAGGCCGCCGCCGCAGCGCACCACCCCGCCCACCGGCAGGGCGAGGCCGGTGATCTCCGAGCCCAGGCCGCTGACGGACACCACGCGGCCGGTGCGCCGGGGAGCCCCCGCGGCGGCCATGCCGGCCAGCAGCCCACTCAGTTCCGGCGGCCTGACCGCTTCCCCCGAACGAACCAGGCCGGTTGATGAGGTCACCACTCCTCCCCGCGCAGCGCGGCGCGGGCACGGGCCAGGGCCGCGCCGAGCCGCGCGTCGATCCACCCGCCGTCGTACTCCGCCACGGCGTCCCCGCGCGCCAGGGCCGGATCGGCCACCAGCACGACGCCGGCCGCCTCCTGCCCGGCCAGCGCCGCCAGGTCCTCCGGGTGCAGCCTGACCGTGTGGACGGGCGGGTCGGTGGGCACGGCGAGGGCGCGGTCCAGGGCGGACCGGGCGCGGTCCCCCAGCAGGTCGGGGCCCGAGACGTTGGAACCGAGCAGGTCCGCGGCCAGGTCCAGGGCGGCCTCGGCCAGGACGCCGGTCAGCTGCCCCAGGTGGTCCACCATGCGGTCGTTCAAGCCGGCCGCCGCGGCCTCGAGGGCCCGGACCGCGGAGGCCGCGCGGACCTGTTCGGCTTCGCGGATGCGGGCGGCCTGGGCCTCCAGTTCGGCGCGGGCCGTGGCCAGGCCGGCCGCAGCCACGGCGGCGCCGGCCGCGTAGCCGGCGGCATGGCCGCGCACCCGGGCGCGTTCGAACCCGGCATCGATCCGTTCCGTCCCGAGCACCGGGATCTCCAGCGGCCGGTAGGCGGGCACGGCGGCCGCGGCGCCGGCAGAGGACTCAGACATAGCTGTCCTCGTCCGTGCGGCGGATCTGCACCTCGCCCTGGGCCTCAAGGGCACGGACGGCCCGGACGATCTCCGAGCGGGCGTCCTCCACCTGCGAGGAACGGACCCGGCGCTGGATCGAGGTCTCCTCGGCAAGGGCCGCCAGCGTGCGCTCGCTGACGTTGGATTCGATGGCTTCGACGACGGCCGTGGGGGCTCCGCGCATGGCCAGCGCCAGCAGGGCCGGATCGACCCCGCGCAGGACCTTCTGCATGTCCAGGTTCTCCAGCTTCGCCAGGTCGGCGAAGGTGAGCAGCCTCGAGCGGACCTCCTCGGCCAGTTCGGGGTCGGTCTCGGCCAGGGCGGCGAGCAGGCCGCGCTCGGTGGCGGCGTCGGACCGGTTGAGGATGTCCACCAGCGGCTGGATGCCGCCCAGGCTCTCCCCCGCGTCCCGGGTGGTGACCACGGCACCGACGCGGCTCTTGAGGGATTCCGCCACCAGGGCAACGGCCTCGGGCGTGGCCGGACCCATCTCGGCGATCGCCTGGGCCACCTGGGCGCGGGCGGCCTCGGGCAGCCCGGCCAGCACCGCCGAGGCGTGGCCGGGCTGCAGGTGGGCCATGACCAGGGCCGCGGTCTGCGGCAGCTCGCCGTCGAGCAGGGAGGAAATCTGTCCGGCGTCGACGTCCTCGAGGAACTCGAAGGACCGGCCGGCGATGCTCGCCGAGAGGCGGTCCATCACCCCGGAGGCGCGGTCGCGGCCGTAGGTGGCCTCCAGCAGGCCGACGGCGACGTCCTTGCCTCCGCGGGCCGGACGCTGGCCGGACAGGGTCAGCTCGTGGAACTCCGCGACGGCGGCATCGGCGACCGCCGCATCCACCCGGCGCAGCCGCACGATCTCGGTGGCCAGGTCCTGCGCCTCGGGTTCGCTGAGCTCGCGCATGACCGCCGCGGCGTCCTCCTGCTCGAGCTGCATCAGCACGACGGCGGCCTTCTGCAGTCCGGACAGTTCGCTACTGGTTTTCGCTTTCATGCCGTGGCTTTCATGTCAGTGCTTTCATGCGGGGACGTTCTCTGCAGCCGGGGCATCCGCTGCGGCCGGGGCGGACGCGGAGTCCTGGGCCGGCGCCTCCGCGGCGGCCACGGCGGGCCGGGCGGCGGTGAGGGCGGGGGTGCCTGAGTCCCCGTCGATGAAGGCGCGCAGGAATTCGGCCGTGCGTGCCGGGTCGGTCGCCGCCATGTGGCCGATCGCTGCCCGCTGCAGGTCCGCCTGCCGGGACGGGGAAGCGGTGAGCTCCGGCAGCGGGGCCGGGAAGCTTTCGAGGGCCTGGGCCTGGACCAACGCCGGGATGGAGGTGGTGGCCGGGGGCGGCGTCGACCCGAGCTGGGCCAGCGTGCGCATTTCCTCGAGTTCGATCTCCTCGCGCCGGTCCAGCGCCTCCCGGCGGTCGCGGCGGCGGGCCCGGGCGATGAAGAAGGCGGCCATGGCCAGGCCCAGCACGACGGCGGCGGCGATGATGCCCCCGCGGATGAGCTCCTGCTGGCGGGCCGCCTCCTCGGCCGCCTTGGCCGCGGCCAGGGCGGCGGCGGCCTGCTCGGCGGCCTGGGTGTTGAAGGGGACCACTTCGACGGCGATGCTGTCGCCGCGCTGGTTGTCCACGCCCGCGGCCGAGGAGATCAGGTTGCTCAGCGCGTTCACGTCCACGCCCCCGGCGGCGGCCGAATCGATCGCCACGGAGATGCTCTGCCGGCGCACCTGGCCGGCGGGGATGGAGCTGGTTTCGACGACCTTGTCCACGGCGTTGGTCTTGCTGGCCGATTCGTTGACGTAGTCGCCGCCGCCGTTCTCCCCCTCCGGGACGGCGATGTTGTCGGGGCCAAGCACCCCGCTTCCGACGCCGGCGTCGCTGCCGGTGTAGCTTTCGCTGTCGGAGGTCTCGGTCAGCGTGGTCGTGTCGTCGCCGTAGGTTTCGGAAATCCGCTCGGTGGTGTCGGTGCTCATGTCCGCGGCGACCGCCACGGTCGCGTTGCCCACCCCGACCACGCGGTCCAGCACGCCCTGCACGGCGGCGGAGACGCGCTGTTCGTAGCCGGTGGCCTGCTCGTCCACGCTTCCGACGGCTCCGCTGCCCACGGCGGAGAGGACCTTGCCGGAGGAGTCCACGACGGCCACGTTGTCCGGGGTCAGCCCCTCGATGGCGGCGCTGGTCAGGTGCACCACGGCCTGGACCTGTTCCTTGCCCAGGCTCTGCCCCGGCTGGGTTTCCACGAACACCGAGGCCGTCGGTTCGACGGTGTTCTCCGTGAAGACCGTTTCCTCCGGGATGGCGAGCTGGACGGACGCGCTCTTGACCCCGTCGAGGGAGGCCACGGTGGTGGCCAGTTCGCCTTCGAGGGCGCGCTTGTAGGTGACGTCCTGCTGGAATTCGGAGGAGGTGACCCCCACCGAATCCAGCAGCGAGTAGCCGTCGGCCTCCGCGGCCGGCAGCCCGGCGGAGGCCGCCTTGAGCCGCTCGTCGTACACGTTCTCCTGGGGCACCATGATGGTGCCCCCTCCATCGGTCAGCTGGTAGGGGACGTTGTCCGCCTGCAACTGCTCGACGATCAGGCTCGCGTCCGAGGCCTGCAGCCCGCTGAACAGCGGCGTGTAGGAGGGGCGGGTGAGCCAGAACCCCAGGGCGGTGGCCCCGAGGACCAGCACGCCCACGCCGATCAGTGCGATCGCGCGCTGGGCAATGGTGAACTCGCGGACGGCCGAAACCATCCGGCCGACGACGGGCGGCACGGCGGTTGCCATCAGGCCTGCATCCTCATGATCTCGTTGAAGGCGTCAATGCCCTTGTTGCGGACGGTGGCGATCAGCTCCAGGGACACCGCGGCGCGGGTGGAGGCGATGGTCGCGTTGTGGATGTCGTCCAGGTCCCCGGTCACGGCCTGGAGCGCCAAGGTCTTGGAGGTCCCCTGCAGGCCCTGGACCTCGTCCACCGCGGAGGTGAGGGCGGCGGCGAAGGAGGCTCCGCCGTCGGCCGGTGCCGCCGCGGTGGCCCGGGGGGCCTGGATGGAGGCGCGGGCGCTCTCCCAGAGCGAGGCGACGGTGCCGGAGCCGCCCGCACCGGTGACGCCGCCGAGGCTTCCGACGCCGGCGATGCTGCTGATGTCCAGGGCCATGTCAGTTGCGTCCGATCTGGAGTCCGGCTTCGTACGTGGACTTGGCCCGGTCCACCACGGCGGCGTTGGCCTGGTAGCCGCGCTGGGCCATGATGAGCGCGCCCATCTGTTCACCGAGGTCGATCTCCGGGTAGCGGACATAGCCGTCCGCGTCGGCGAGCGGGTTGTTGGGGTCGTGGACCAGCCGCCCCTCGGCGTCGCCCCAGACCGCTCCGGCCACGTGCACGCCCTGTCCGTTGGCGTCCGCCTGGACGGAGATGTAGCGGGCACGGAAGGCCTCGCCGTCGGTCGAGGTCGCGGTGTTGACGTTGGCAAGGTTGTCGGACACGGCGTCCAGCCACTTGCGGTGGACGGTCAGGCCGGTGCCGGCGATGCCGATCGCGTCGAAAGTCATCAGTTGGTCCTCAGGGCGGTCCGGACGGAGGAGAAGCTGCCGCCCACGGCGTTGGCCGCGAACTGGTACCTCAGCACCGTGTCGATGTTGGAGAGGGTCTCGGTGTCCAGGTTGACGTTGTTGCCGTTTTGCTGGGTGGGTTCCTGGGAGTATTCGGTGGTTGTCTCGATCCGGCCGTCGCCGCGCTCGATCGAGTCCCGCAGGGCGTCCTCGAACCGGATCCGCCGGGCGTGGTAGTCCTCGGTGTTGACGTTGGCGATGTTGTTGGCGATGGCGCGCTGGCGCTCCGACAACCCATCCAGGGCGCTGGTCAGCGCGCTGATGGAGAGCGATTCAAACATCCGTTCAGCCTTCCAGGTCCAGGTAGATGCCGGGGGCCGGGGCCTTGGTGGCGAGCACCGTGCGGGCCGCGGCCAAGGCTTCGCCCACGCCGGTGCGGGTGCGGGCCAGCCGTTCGGTGGCGTCCCGGTGGCGGGAGTGCAGGGCCACCAGCCGATCGCCCAGCGCCGCGGGAACCGGCCCCAGCCCGGACGGGGGCGTCCAGCCGGCGGCCGGCAGCGCGGCGGCGAGGGCGGAGGGCACGTCGTGGTCCGCGGCGCCGTCGTGCTCCCGCAGCCAGGCCTCGGTGGCGGCCAACCGCTCCTCCAGCTCGGTCAGCGCCGAGTCCCACGCGGCGTCCGGCTCAGCCGACACCGAGGGTGCCTCCCGCCGCGCGCGGGCTGGAGTCCCACGCGCCGAAGGGGGATGCGGGAGCCGCTTGGCTGGCCGCAAACGGATTCGCTGCGGCCGGGGTTCCCGGAAGGCCTTGGCCCGCGGGGAGGGGCTGTGCTGCCGGAAGGGATTGGGCGGCCTGGCGCCAGGCGGCACAGATCGGGCCCATCAGGGAGGCGGCCTCCCGGGTCAACTCCACGTTGCGGTAGATGTTGGCGTTGACCAGCGCGGTGTGCGCGTACTGGTACAGCGCCAGGAGGTCGTCGGCCCCGTCCCACACGGTGCGGTCCAGCGAGACGGAGAGTTCCGTGAGGATGTCCTGGGCGTGGAGCAGCTGGGCGGACGCGGCGGCCCAGTCCTGCTGGACCTGGGCCTGCTCGGCGCGGCCCAGGTCCAGCATGAGCCGGTCACAAAGCATGACCAGCAGCTGGGCCGGGGTGGCGGAGAGCACGGCGTCGCGGCCGTAGCGGGCCATGGCATCGGTGTGCAGCGCGCTCATGGTCAGCTGCTCGTCGAGGCGGTGGGCAGGGCGGCGATCTGGGACGAGAGCCAGGTGGATTGGGCTTGCATGTTGCTCATGGTGACCTCCAAGGACGCGTAGATTCGTTCCAGCTGGGCCCGGCGCTGGGCCAGCCGGGTGTCCCAGGCTTCGACCTGGTCCCCCCAGGTGCCGATCAGTTTTTCCTGGCCGGTGATCTTGGCGGTGAGTGCGCCGTCGTACTTGTCGCTGGTGGCGGTGGCAACGGACTCCACGCGGGCGGAAATCTGGTTCACCACGGATTCGACGGCGGCCGGGTCCGCCTCGAAGGCGGCGGCGAACTTGTCGGCGTCGAATTCCAGCGTGCCGTAGCGGGTCACGGTGATGCCGTACTCGGAGGGCGAGCGGCCGTTGATCGGCTCCGCGGCGGCCTTGAAGAGCGCCTCGTTGGTCCTGCGCACGGCGCTGTCCCCGGTGAGCACGTTGGCGCTCAGCGAGTTGTTGCTGCCGCTGACCGCGGTCTTGGCACTGATCAGGTTGAACACCCCGTTGAGCGCGTCGACCAGGTCCTTGGCCTTCGAGGAGACGGCCTCGGTGTCCCGGGCCACGGCGACCTCGGCCACGGTGCCCGCGGCGGTTCCCGCCGCGACGGTGATGTCCACTCCCTGGAGGATCCCGGTGAAGGTGTTGGTGGTGCTGGTCAGGCGGGTTTCCGCCGCGGTGCCGGCATAGAGCAGCACCTGCGCGTCGCTGCCCTGGGTGACGATGGCGGCGCCCGGCTCGGCGAACACGTCCGCCCCGCCGCTGGTCACCGTGAAGGAATTCGCGGCTCCGGACTCGGTGGCGGTGAACTGGAGCCGGTAGAGCGGCTCGCCGGTGCCTGCGTCGGTGCCCGCGGCGACCTTGGAGGCGGTGACCCCGGCGCCGGCGGCATTGACTGCCTTGACCACGTCGTCCATGGAGGTGGAGGCCGCGGTGATGGAGGTCGCCGTGCCGCTGCCGTCCGTGATGGTCAGCTCGGTGCCGGACCAGGCGGTCTTCGCCGCGGTGACCGCGGAATGGCGGGTGGCCGTGGCCTCGACCCGGAGGGAGACCGAGCCTTCGGTCGCGGTGGCCCCGGCCGTCGCCTTGATGCCCGTGGCGGAGCTCGTCGCCGTGAAGAGGGAGAAGGCGCCTGCCGCCGTGGTTTTCTTCGCCAGTGTGGCAAGGTCGGCGATCCTGGAGTTCAGGGACCGCAGCACCGAGATCTGGGACTCCCCTGCGGTGATCTTGTTCTTGAGCAGGGTCTGCGGGATCGACTGCACATCCATCACCGCATCGATCATCTCGCTGCTCTTGAGCCCGCTGGCGAGTCCGTCAATGGCAAAGCTCATGTCCCCTCCTCGGGTTCACTGGTCGGTACGGCGGCGTTCGGTTTCCGGCACCTGGGCGCCGGGAGTTCCCAAAATGCAGACGGCAGTCCGGGAACGCCGCAAGGACGTCCCCGAACTGCCGCCTGCCGCGTCGGTCTGGGGAACCTCCGCGGTACACCCGCCGTGCCGTTTCCGGTGTTGCGGGTTGTGGTCCGGCGCCCGCCCCTTGGGGGTTGGCAGGTGCCGGGCCTAGCCTGTCTCAGGGTTAGCGCAGGAGCTGCAGGACACCCTGGGTGGACTGGTTGGCCTGGGCCAGCATGGCGGTGCCGGCCTGGGACATGACGTTGGCGGCGGTGTACTTCACCATTTCGGCGGCCATGTCGGTGTCGCGGATGGACGAGCCGGCGGCGGCCAGGTTTTCCTTGGAGACGTTGACGTGCTTGATGGTGCTCTCAAGGCGGTTCTGGGTGGCACCGATGGTGGCGCGGACCGTGGAGACGTTGCCGATCTGGGTGTCGGTGGAGCCGACGGAGGCCAGCGCGTTGGCGGCGGTGTCGACCGTCAGCGCCTTGACGGCGGTGCCGATGGCGTTCAGGTCGGCGCCGGAGAGGTCGATGCTGATCTGCTCGGTGGCGGCGGAGCCGGCACCGACCTGGAAGTTCAGCTTGCCGTCACCGGCGGGGCCGGAGGTGGCGCCGTCGTTCAGCTTGATCCCGTTGAAGTTGATCGAGTCCGACATGCGGATGAGCTCGTCGCCCAGCGCATCGATTTCGGTCTTGATCGCGGTGCGGGAAGCGGCGTTGTTCGAGTCGTTGCCACCCTGGACGGCCAGGTCGCGTACACGCTGCAGGATGGAGTGCGCCTCGGCCAGGCCACCTTCTGCGGTCTGCAGCATGTTGATGCCGTCCTGGGCGTTGCGGGACGCCTGGGTCAGGCCGTTGACCTGCGAGCGCAGGCCCTCGGAGATCGCCATGCCGGCGGCGTCGTCGGCCGCGCGGTTGATGCGCAGGCCGCTGGAGAGCTTCTCCATGGACTTGCTGAGGGTGTTCTGGGTGGCGCTCAGGTTGCGGTAGGCGCTGTTGGCGGCCAGGTTGGTGTTGACGGTCATGCCCATGGTTGTTCTCCTCCGTGAGATCAGGCAGTTTATGGTCCCCGTCCGTGGGTTCCATGTGGGGTTATCGGCTCCCCGGCAAGGCGCGTTAGCCCTTGCCGGAAATTTTTTGGCCGGAGATTTCTTTGGGCGGAAATTCCCGGCGAAGCTTCCCGCGTTGGCGAACCGGGCGCTGCCGCGTTTGCCGGCTAGGTCCTCTCAGGGGAATACGGCTAGGCGTAGGTGCGCGCGGCGGCGAGGCCGTCGCGCAGGCCCCCCTCGAGCACGGCGGCAACCGGCTGGGTGGCGGCCTGCTCGAAGTCCGCCATGTAGCGCTGGTACCGGTCGGCGGCGATGCGGGAATGGCGGGCCCCGGGGACCGCCTGGATGTCGGTGACGCGGGGCTCGACGGCGTCACGCAGCAGCCTCAGCGCCTCCGAACGCTGCTGGGACACGGCCGAGTGCGTGCAGCCCAGCTCGGCGGCGAGGTCCTTGACCGTCTTGTCACCGAAGTAGAGGTCCTGGACGATGCGGCGCATGCGCTCCGGCAGCGCCTCCACCGCGTGACGCAGCGTCGCGGCCCGTTCACGGGCGAAGACCACGTCCTCGGGGCCTTCGCTTTCGTCCATCAGCATCTGCACGGTCAGCTCGTCCAACGGCGTCACGCGGCGCGAAGCATCCTGGAGGGTGGCATCGACCTCGTTGCGGGAGACGCCCAAGGCGGCGGCCAGTTCGTCCGTGGAGGGTTCGCGGGACAGCGCCTGGGCCAGCGAGTCGCGGACCTGCCGGGTTTCGCGAATCCTGCGCCGGGTGCCGCGCGTGGCCCAATCCGCCGAGCGCATGTCGTCCGCGAAGGCCCCGTTGATGCGGATGCGCACGAAGGCCCCGAAAGGCACTCCGCGCTCCGGATCGTAGGACCCTGCCGCGGCCACAAGCGCCAAGGCGCCCACGGCCGCCATCTCCTCGCGGTCGACATTGGTCAGCCGAAGGCAAAGATCGGATACCAGGTATCCGACCAGCGGTAGATGGTCCAGCACAAGCTGGTCCCGGGTTGCACGATCCACTTCTTAACGTCCCCCCTATGAGACACAAAGCACTAATCCCGCTGGAACGCGCTTACACAACCCTGTAAAGGAACGAGTGGATCATCAACAGAATTTGCAAACATGTTCAACTGTTGAGAATCGTAGCATCACGGCCGCTAACGCACAGCCACAAATTGCCGATGTTGCATTACTGGCGCTGGCAAACTGCAATTTCCTGGCGGTGACATACGTATAGAGCAAGGGAGCAATGGCATGGGGGCCCATGAACTGTCTGCGGCATTGTGGAGACAGCGCGAGCTGCTGGAGATCCTCCGCTACAAGCTCGAGGTCGAGCAGATGCTGCTGACGGCCGGGAAAAACCGCTGGATCAACTTCGCCACCCGCGAGGTCGAGCGGGTTTCGGAGCGCCTCCAGGGCGAGGTCATGACCTGCGACGTCCTGATGACCGCGCTGGGCGACGAATGGGCCCTGACCGAGCGCCCAACCTTGCGCCAACTGGCCGCGGCCGCCCCCGTGGGACCCTGGACCGAAATCCTCTCCGGCCACCTCGAGGCCATCACCGCGCAGACGGAATCCATCCGCAAGCTTCGCGACACCAATGAGCAGTTCCTGCGCAGCCTCATCCGTTCGGCGCAGGAATCCGCTGCCGCCAGCGATCCAACCGCCCTCGGCTACGACTCCACCGGCACCCAGCCCTCCGCCGGCAACGTCCCGACCCTCGACCGCACCCTCTAGGACTCGAATCGCCCATGAGCACCTTCGGCACCCTCGGAACCGGCCTGTCCGGACTGGGCGCAGCCCGCGCCGGCATCGACATCTCCGCGAACAACCTCGCCAACGTCGACACCACCGGCTACACGCGCCAGCGCATCACCACGACCGCCGCCGCGCCGCTGGCCGGCACCACCGCGGCAGCGCTGGCCTCGGGAGGCGTCATCGTCACCGGCGTCAACCGCCTGGCCGACGCCCAAGCGGATTCGCTGGTCCGCTCCAGCAGTGCCGATGCCGCCTTCACGGGCGTGCGGGCCGAGGCCTACGCGGACATCGAAGCGATCCTCGGCGAGCCGGGCGAGCTGGGCCTGCAGGCCGGGCTCGCGGACTTCTGGGCCGCCTGGCAGGACCTGTCCAACGATCCCAGCGACGGCGGCCGCGCCTCGCTGCTGCTCAGCGCCGCCGGATCGCTGGCCTCCACGATCCGCTCCGGCCACGCCTCGGTGTCCGCCGCCCGCGACGCGGCCACCGCACGGACCTCCAGCGCCGTGGAGCAGGCCAATTCGGTGGCCTCCCGGATCGCGAGCCTGAACGCCTCCATCCAGGCCGCCACCGCCTCGGGAGGCAACGCGGCCGGGCTTCTGGACCAGCGCGACGTTGCGCTGGAGCAGCTCTCCGCCCTCACGGGCGCCACGGTCCGCCTGGCCGCGGACGGCACCGCCACCGCCAGCATCGGCGGGGTCCCCATCGTCGAAGGCGGCACGACGCGCCAACTGGCGGTCTCCACGCTGGCGGACGGCACGCCCCAGGTCGAATGGGCCCACCGGCCCGGCACCGCCGTCGAACTCGGTTCCGGCGAGCTCGCCGGGCTGCGGTCCGTGCTTGATCCGGCCTCCGGCGCCTTCGCGCAGACCCTCGCCTCCTACGACGCCGTCGCGTCCGCCCTGGCCACGCAGACCAACGCCATCCATGCCTCCGGCAGCACAACGGCGGGAACGACCGGCCTGGACTTCTTCGCCACCGGTCCCGGCTCGGCCGCCGCCACGCTGAGCGTGGTTCCCACCGGCGCCGACGGGATCGCAACCGGCGCCGTCGGCGCGGGCGCGTACGACGCGTCCATTGCCGACGCCATCTCCCTGATCGGCGGCTCCACCGGCGGCCCCGACACGCTGTGGCGTTCGGCCGTGGTGGCCGTCGGCTCCCAGTCGGCCACCGCCGCCTCCGCCGCGGACACCTCCGCCGCGATCCAGGACCGGGCCAAGGCCTCGCAGCTGGGCGGCTCCGCCGTCAGCGTGGATGAGGAAAACGTGGCTTTGATGGCCTACCAGCGCTCCTACCAGGCCGCCGCCCGCGTCATCACGGCCGTCGACGAGGCCCTCGACGTGCTCATCAACCGCACCGGAACCGTCGGAAGGTAGCCATGTTCCAACGTGTCACCCAGCAGGGAAGCATTGCCGGCGCGCAGCAGCGCCTGCAGACGAGCCAGGCCCGCTACACCGCCGCCCTGGAGCAGGCCACCTCGCAGAAGCGGATCGCCAAGCCCTCCGACGACCCGGTGGCGGCCGGCACCGGCATGGCCGCCCGCTCGGGCCAACGGGCGGCGGAGCAGTACGGGCGCAACGTCAAGGATGCGCAGAACTGGCTCGGCACCATCGACTCCTCGCTCTCCACCGCGACGGACCTGCTGCTGCGGGTCCGCGACCTGACCCTGCAGGCGGCCAGCACCGGCACGCAAAGCCAGGAGTCGCGGGAGGCGATCGCCCAGGAGATCGACGGGCTCAGGCAGGACCTGCTCGGCGTCGCCAACACCACCCTGCTGGGACGCAACGTGTTCGCCGGAACCTCCTCCGCCGCGCAGGCCTTCACCGGGGAACCTCCCGTGGCCGATCCCCGCACCGGCGAGGTGCTGCGCCGGGTCGGCGAAGGGCAGAGCGTGCGCGTGGACGCCGACGGCGCGGCCCTGTTCGGCTCCGGGACCGGCTCGGTGTTCGCCCTGCTGGACAACCTGACCGCGGAGATCCGCAACGGCGACCCGGTGAGCGCCCGCTTGGCGGACATCGACGCCAAGCGGCAGACCCTCGTGCTGGGGCGGACCGAGGCCGGCGCGCGCTACGCCTCCGTCGAGCGCGCCGCCAGCGCCCTGGGCGAATCCGCCGCGATGCTGGAGGCCACGCGCTCGGCCGCCGAGGACATCGAACTCGCCGAGGCGGCACTGAACCTCTCCTCCCGCGAACTCTCCTACCAGGCGGCCCTGTCCGCCACCTCGAAAGTGCTCAACACCAGCCTGATGGACTACCTCTCATGACCCTGCGCGTCGATTTCACCGAACCCCTGGCCGGCCTGGGCCGGCACACCGCCTACGACCTCGACGAGGTGGAGGGGGCCCCGGGCCTGCACGCCCTGCGCGCGGCGGCGGATCCCGAGCTTCGCCTCTTCGCCCTCTCCGCCGACCTGGTGCCCGGCTACGCGCCGAAGCTCTCCGGCCCCCAGCTCTCGACCGTCTCCGCCGAAGACGCCGGGGACCTGCAACTGCTGGTGGTCGTGAATCCGACCGGGGACGGGCCCACGGTGAACCTCATGGCGCCCCTGGTGCTCAACCCCCGCACGGGGCAGGGCACCCAGCCGGTGCTGGCCACCGGCGACTGGCCGTTGCGCCACCGTCTCGACGGCCTTTCGGGCTAGCGGACCGGCGCCACACACAGGCACCACACAATAAAGAGGCGATTTGTCCCTTGGGGGACAAATCGCCTCTTTATTGTGTGCGCGGCCGACCAGCCGCCCTCCCGCCCCGCGCGAAGCGAGGGGCGGGGCGGGGATAGGCGCTAGTTGACGACGTTGGCTTCCAGCGCCAGCTCGGACTGCACGACAGCGGCGAGCCGCTCGGCGACGCCGGTTGCGGTGGCCTGGTCGGAGGCTTCCACCATGACCCGCACCACCGGCTCGGTACCGGAGGGGCGCAGCAGCACGCGGCCGCTCTCCCCCAACTCGGCCTCGGCCTCGCGCACGGCCTGCGCCACGGTCTCGTTCTGTGCCGCGGCGGCCTTGTCCACGCCGCGCACGTTGATGAGGATCTGGGGCAGCACGCTCATCGCCGCGGCCAGGTCGTGGAGGGTGCGTCCGGTGCCGGCCACGCGGGCGGCGATCTGCAGGCCGGTGAGCACTCCGTCGCCGGTGGTGGCGAAGTCGGCGAAGATGACGTGCCCGGACTGCTCCCCGCCGAGGCTCAGGCCGCCCTCCCGCATGCCCTCCAGGACGTAGCGGTCCCCGACGCCGGTTTCCTTGATGGTGATGCCGGCCTCGCGCATGGCCAGCTTCAGGCCCAGGTTGCTCATCACGGTGGCCACTAGGGTGTTGTCCTTGAGCCGCCCCTGCTCCTTGAGCGTGGTGGCCATGATCGCCATGATCTGGTCGCCGTCGACCACGGCGCCGGTGTGGTCCACCGCCAGGCAGCGGTCGGCGTCGCCGTCGTGCGCGATGCCCAGGTCGGCGCCGTGCGCCAGGACCGCCTCCTGGAGGTTTTCCAGATGGGTGGAGCCGTAGCCGTCGTTGATGTTCAGGCCGTCCGGATCGGCGCCGATCACCACGACCTGCGCGCCGGCGTTGGCGAAGACCTGCGGAGAACAGCCGCTGGCCGCGCCGTGGGCGCAGTCAAGGACCACCTTGAGTCCGTCCAAGCGGTTCGGCAGGGTCTGCAGCAGGTGGACGACGTAGCGGTCCTCGGCGTCGGCGAAACGGCGGACGCGGCCCACCTCCGCCCCGACCGGGCGCGGGGGCTCGAAGGCCATCTGGGCGACGATGGCGTCCTCGAGCGCGTCGTCGAGCTTCTGCCCGCCGCGGGCCAGGAACTTGATGCCGTTGTCCGGGGCCGGGTTGTGGGAGGCGGAGATCATCACGCCGAAGTCGGCGCCCAGGTCGGCCACCAGGTACGCGGCCGCCGGCGTCGGCAGCGTGCCGGCGTCGTACACGTCCACCCCCGCGGAGGCCAGGCCCGCCTCGATGGCGGCGGAAATGAAGTCGCCACTGATGCGCGGATCCTTGGCCACGACGGCGACCGGCCGCCGCCCCTCGGAAACCCGGTGCCCGAGCACGACGGCTGCCGCTTGGGCAAGCCGCATCGTCAGCTCGGGAGTGAGCAGTTCGTTCGCTTTTCCACGGACGCCATCCGTGCCAAATAGTCGTGCCATCACGCTCCATCATAGGAGACGCCGACCACAGCCCTTTCACCCTCCACGCTGTGCCCCATGTCAGAGAGGTGCGAAGGGTCGAAGATCACAGAATTATTACGGCCCGTCGCGGCTGCCGCGGGTTCAATCCGGGAAAGGATGGAGGGTTGGGTTCCCGTAAAGGATTCCGCGTGGCAGCGCCCCTGGGACGATCCCGCCAGGCGGCGCCCTGCCCGCCCGGGCCGGGCCCCGTTTGGCGCTGCCTCATTGACCTTTTTCGAGGGCCGAAGCACACTGGCCTTGCTGCAGACGTTTTCACTTGCATGGACACCGGTTTCCAACTGTTTTTGCGGCGGATCCCGCCACCACTGGAATATGCGTGTAGTGGAAGGAAAGACACGAGATGGACCGTGAATCGTCGCTCAACTCCGCCCAGCTGGCCAGCATAGATCTGCTCATTGCGATAGCCCAGCAAAACGGCCTCTCCCTCGAGGACCGCCTGGAGAAGACGCAGGAGCAGGCGGAAGCCCAGGCGGACCGCGTCGAAGCGATGTGGGAAGCCCGCCACGGCGGCCTGGAAATCACGGAGCATGATCTTCAGGTCATCGGCAAGATCCGCGAACTGGCCGCAACGCTGGAATCATCCGTCACGCTGAAGCAGCTGATCGAATTGCGCGACGAAGCGCTCAAGTCACAGGGATGACTTCGCTGAGCCCACGATGACCGCAGACCTGGAAGCCATTTGGGGTTTGGCCGTCGCCGGCTTCCTGTGCTTCTGGTTCGGGGTTTCGGCCTTCCATCAGTTCCGGCCGCATCGCTGGACACGACTCATGGGCCACGACGTCCTGGGGCTGATACCGCGGTGGTCGTTCTTTGCGCCGAATCCTGGGCGGCATGACATCCATCTGGTCTTCCGGGACTGGATCCTGGACGAGCCAACGGAATGGCAGGAGCTCGACCTTGGCAGCCTGAATTCCTGGACCCGCTGGATCTGGCACCCGGAGCGATACGCGTCCAAGGCCGTGGCCGATGCCGCAGGCGGACTGTCCATGGCTTCCGCCGCGGCGCGCGAAACCGGGGCCCGCACGGTCATGCTGAGTACGCCGTATCTGCGCCTGCTGAGTTGGGCCATGTCACAGCCGGTACCTCCGGACTCCACGGCCAGGCAGTTCGCGGTCATTGCCTCCCAGGGGTTCGGGCCGACCCAAACCCTGGAACTGCGGTTCCTTTCCGAGAAGCATCCTTTCGAAAGCTAGGAACACATGGAGCTTCAGTGGGCATTGGACCTGACGGTACGCACCGCTGCGGCGGGATTGTTCATCGCTGGCCTGGAGTTGTGGGCCCTGCGCCGGGAATTCTCGGAAACCGGCATTTTCAGCAGCGGCGCCCTGGCGGCACCGGCCAAGGACCAGCGGATGCTTGCCGGATTCGGTCCCTTCTTACGCCCAGCAATTGCCGTCCAGGTCCTTGCCGCTGCCACCCTGGCCGCCGCCGGCCCGTTCAGCCCGTGGGGAAAAATCTCGCTCGCGTGGCTCCTGGGGGCCTTCCTCCTGCTGCGTTGGCGGCGCCGGATCGCCGGTGACGGAGCGGAACAGATGTCGGCAATCATCCTGCTTTCCGCCTTCCTTGCGGTCATCCCCACGGAAAGTCCCCTGCGCATGGCGGCCGCGGTGCTCTTCATAGCCGCCCAAGCCGTCCTTTCCTATACGACGGCAGGGGTGGCCAAGCTGATTTCCCCCCTATGGCGCCAGGGCCAGGCGTTGCCCCTGATCCTGTCCACGCGCAGCCACGGCCATCCCCTGGCTGCCCGCGTTCTGGGCAGTTCCCGGGGGCTGGCCGCGGCCGCTTGTTGGACGGTCATTGTCTTCGAGATCGGCTTTGGACCCTTGGCGCTGGGGTCGCAAGGCACACTCGTGGCCGTCCTTGGGATCGGCCTCGCATTCCACCTCGGCTGTGCGGTGTTCATGGGCCTGAACACCTTCCTGTGGAGCTTTCCGGCGACCTACCCGTGCGTTGCCGCGGGGTGCCTCATGGCAAGGGACCTTCTCGCGTAGACCGACGGCGCCCCGCCGGTCATTCCGGAATCCGGATCAGGTGGGAGCCGGAGCTGATCGCATTGACCGCGGAGACGAAGATCGGGCCGAGTTCGGTTCCGCTGGCCGCGCAGAAGAAGAAGTCCCCGTCGGTGTTTTCGGCCGTCCTTCGGGCCGAAGTTTGGCAGTCGTTGTCCGCGTCGCTGGCGGCGCCGGTGGCATCCGGTGATGCCGCCGCCGCCAGAACGTCGCGCACCAACTTGCCGCTGCCGCAACTGGCATTGGTGGCGTCACCGAACGCTACGGTCACGATCAGGACCTTCTCGGCCTTCGCATTGCCCGCGACCGTCTTGAAGTTGCTGCAGGCGGTGGCTTCGTCTTTGCTGCCGATGTCGCCCGAAGTGTCCAACGAAGTGAATCCGCTGATGTAGTCCTCGTTGGGCTGACCGTCCGTCTCGAAGATGATCCCTTTGCGCGCCGGGGCCGAACGCGCCGGCAGGCTTCCCAGGTTATTGGTGTCCTTGCCCAGGACGTACCGCGCCGCGGCCTTCAACGGCGAAGCGAGGTAGGTTCCTCCACTGGATTTCTGCAGGCAGTCCAGGCCCTTGAAGAGCGTGCTTCCGGTGTTCAGCGGCGGGGTTGCGCCGGGAACACCCGGATTCTTGATGTAGTCGTTGGAGAACGGGACCGGAATCCACGGGCCGTCCGTTTTTGAGCTGGAGGGTTCGGTGATACAGCTGCCGGAGGAACTGCTGCGGTGGATGGTGCCCAGCGCCACGTACTGCTGCTCCTTGGTCATCGTCTGGAGGGTGCTCTTGATCCCCGCGACCATAAGGTTCCGGTCGGGATCGCTCATGCTGCTGGTGCGGTCCGCGACCATCGCGATGTCCATGGCGTTCGGGACTTGGGCGCCGCAGGATCCCTTGCAGGCATCGGAGGCCAGCGCGCCGGTGTTCCCGACGTCGTACCCGATGACGGGAGCGAACACGAAGGGGACGTCCTTGTCATCGGCCACGGTGATCGTGTTGCACGTGTGCCCGTTTCCCGGAACGCAGGGAATGACGCAGATCTTCTCGTTGCATTTGGCTCCGGCCGTCGTTCCCGGGTCGCAGACGCCGGGGACCTGTCCGCTGGCCACGGTCTTGGAGGCCCCGGTGGACGCGACCACGCACCTGAAGGTGGCAACGGGCACCGCCTCGGGATCATTGGCCTTGGCGAACTGAAGCGCGACGTTCTTGGCTGCGGTCGGATCGGCAGGAAGGGAGTGGGCCCCGGCCAACGCCGCGGCGTCCAAGGCGTTGCTCAGCTCGTGACGCTCGTAGACCAGCTTTCCGAAGTCGAGGGCCAGGGCAAGGCACGCGAAGAGCACGGGAATGAGCAGGGCATACATCACCGTCGACGCTCCGCGTTCCCCGAGCATCCGGCGACGCTTTTCAGGGACGGACGGTACCGGTGTCACGGGGCGCATGATCCGCCTCCCCAGTTCTTGGAGCCCGACGTCACGGTCGCGGTTCCTTCCATCTTCATGACGGACTTGGCCTCGAACGCGCCGTCGAGTATCCAGGAGAAGAAACCAGTCGCGGACGACTGGGGGTAGCGCGCACAGACAACCACGACGCCGGGAGTTCCTCCCGAGGTGTCCACGGAGAACTTCACCTGGAGCTTGGAGTCATCCAGCTGACCCCTCGCCTGGCGGGTGTAGGCGATGACATCGCCCTGCGTCACGCCCTGCCGCGCGCCCTCGCGTGCCGCGGCTTGCAGGCTGATGTTTTGCGAGAACGCCAAGCCAAAGTCGATCACTCCCATGAGCATGGCGATCAGCAGGGGCAGAATGAGGGCAAATTCAACAGCCGTCGCCCCTCTTTGTTTCTCCCGATCCGGTGGATCGACCGCCGAGAACCTCAACATTTGCTGCTCCTTCCAAAGTGCACAGACATGGAACTGTCAGTTCAACAATGGGTTTGGCGCGGCATATGGTTGCCTGATTTTGCCGTCGCGTCCGATCGCGAAGGCGCTTAAAGCTGGCTTCCCCCCAAAGCTGGCTTCCCCCGATGCTCATCGTGCCCGCCCTGCCCGGTGAGGTCAAGCGATTGGGTCACGCGAAAAGCGCACGTCAGCGCCCCGGCGTCGGGCTGGAAGGAGCGCCGGGCAGGCTCAACCGCGTGCGGCACGGCCGCGCCGGCCAGCCAGCTCAGCGCGGGTTGAGGATGGGGAAGTCGGTGTCCCCCTTCTCCCCCTCCTCGAAGACGCGGGACGCGGAGCCCACGATCAGCGGGTCCGGCTCGCGGACCACCCTGTGGTTCTTGTCCGGGTAGTCCAGGAGGCTCAGCACGTGGCGCATGGCCTCCAGCCGGGCGCGCTTCTTGTCGTTGGACTTCACTACCGTCCACGGTGCGTCGGCCGTGTCGGTGTAGAAGAACATGGCCTCCTTGGCCTGCGTGTATTCGTCCCACTTGTCCAGCGAGGCAAGGTCCGTGGGGGACAGCTTCCACTGCCGCACCGGATCCGTCTCGCGGTTGGCGAAGCGGGCCAACTGTTCGCGCCGGCCCACCGAGAACCAGAACTTGACCAGCGTCGTCCCGGAATTGACCAGCATGCGCTCCAGCTCCGGAGCCTCGCGCATGAACTCGAGCAGCTGGCGCGAATCGCAGTAGCCCATCACGCGTTCCACGCCGGCCCTGTTGTACCAGGAGCGGTCGAACATCACGATCTCCCCGCCGCTGGGCAGGTGCTGGATGTAGCGCTGGAAGTACCACTGGGTGCGCTCGATGTCGGTGGGCTTCTCCAGCGCCACGATCCGGGCGCCGCGCGGGTTCAGGTGCTCCATGAACCGCTTGATCGCCCCGCCCTTCCCGGCGGCGTCCCGGCCCTCGAAGATGATGAGGACCTTTTGCCCCGTTTCCTTCACCCACAGCTGGGCCTTGAGCAGTTCGATCTGCAGCGCGCGCTTTTGCTGTTCGTACGCGCGGCGGGTCAGCTTGGTTTCGTAGGGGAAGTCGTGGCGCCAGGCATCGGGATCCGCGACGGGGAGGGCGCGGTTGTCCCGCTGCTCCAGCTCCTGCAGCTCGTCCACCTCGCCGACGTAGTCCACGGACACGGAGTGCCGTTCCCCTTCAGCGGGGGGCTCAAGGTGCTCGGGCGCCTCCACCGTGGCCTTGTCCAGCACCTCGTCGGTCTCGTCAGGCATGTCCAATCCCCTTTCCCGGCGGTATTGGATCCTGCCGGAACTATACGCCCGGCATAGGGGCCCTGCTAGGGTTTCCGGCGCCGGCCCACGCGTCCACGGGAGCGGCGGCTTTCGCCGAAACCTCCTGCTCTCCTCCCCCGTTTCGCCAAAGGACGGTGTCGGGTTTTGGGCCGGGAAGCAGCATCAAGCCTTGGCGAAACAAAGGGGCGGGGAATCAACCGTTGGTGAAACGGGAGGGGCGGGAGAGATCGTTGGCGTGGTCGCGGGCGAAGTCGTAGTACTCGCGCAACGTCAGCTTCGCCGCCGCCGCTTCGTCGACGACGACTGTCGTGTCCGGATGGAGCTGCAGGGCGGTGGCCGGACAGTAGGCCCCCAGCGGCCCCTCCGACAGGGTCGCGACGGCGTCCGCCTTGGCGGCGCCGGTGGCGACCAGCAGCAGGCGCCGGGCGCGCAGGATGGTGCCGATGCCTTGGGTAACGCAGTGGATCGGCACCGCTTCCGGGTCGCCGCCGAAGAAGCGGGCGTTGTCGCGGCGGGTGCCCGGGGCCAAGGTCTTCACCCGCGTGGAACTGCCGAGGGAGGAGCCGGGCTCGTTGAAGCCGATGTGCCCGTTGGCCCCGACGCCGAGCAACTGGATGTCCACTCCCCCGGCCGCGGCGATGGCGTCCTCGTAAGCGGTGCAGGCCGCCTCGAGGTGGTCGGCGGATCCGTCCGGGACATGGACGCGGGCCGGGTCCAGCCTGATGCGCCGGGTGACCTCCCGGTCGATGACCGCGTGGTAGCTCTGCGGGTGCCCGGGCTCAAGGCCCACGTACTCGTCGAGGGCGAACGCGGTGGTGCGCGAGACGTCCAGGCCCCGGGCGGCCAAGGCGGCGAGTTCGCGGTAGGTGGCCAGCGGGCTGGAGCCCGTGGCAACGCCAATCACCGGCTGCGGGCCGGCGGCAATGGTCTCGGCGATAATGCCGGCCGCGTGGCGCCCCACGGCGTCCGCGTCGGGGAGGACGATGATTTCCATGCGGGCAGCATAGGGCAAGTACTCCGTACCGGCGGAAACGGCCGAAGGCCCCGCAACCAAAACGGTTGCGGGGCCTTCGGAATAGAAGCAAAAGCTTCCGGCAAGCGGTTTAGCGCTTGGAGTACTGCGGAGCCTTGCGGGCCTTCTTGAGACCGGCCTTCTTGCGCTCGATGACGCGGGCGTCGCGAGTCAGGAAGCCAGCCTTCTTCAGGGCCGGGCGGTTGTTCTCGCGGTCGATCTCGTTCAGCGAGCGGGCAACGCCCAGGCGCAGCGCGCCGGCCTGGCCGGAGGGGCCACCGCCGTGGATGCGGGCGATGACGTCGTAGGCGCCGTCGAGCTCGAGGAGCTTGAACGGCTCGTTGACTTCCTGCTGGTGCAGCTTGTTCGGGAAGTAGTCTTCCAGCGTGCGGCCGTTGACGGTCCAGTTGCCGGAACCCGGAACAACACGGACGCGGGCGACGGCTTCCTTGCGGCGGCCGACGGCGGAGCCGGCGACGGTCAGGGCCGGGCGCTCCTTGACGACGGTCTCGCCGACCGGTGCGGACTCGGAGGTGTAGGCGGCCGGAGCCGCACCTTCGAATTCGTTCTGCTCTTCAGTGTTCTGAGCCACGATTATCTCCTAAAAGTCTTTTTTCTCGGGGCCCAGCGCTACTGCGCGACCTGGGTGATCTCGAAGGTCTTCGGCTGCTGCGCAGCGTGCGGGTGCTCGGCACCGCGGTAGACCTTGAGCTTGGCCAGCTGCTTGGCAGCGATGGAGTTCTTGGGAAGCATGCCCTTGACGGCCTTCTCGACGGCCAGGACCGGGTTCTTCTCAAGCAGCTCCGCGTAGTTCACGGACTTCAGGCCGCCCGGGTAACCGGAGTGGCGGTAGGCGCGCTTCTGCTGGAGCTTGGCGCCGGTGAGGGCGACCTTCTCGGCGTTGATGATGATGACGAAATCGCCCTGGTCCATGTGGGGGGCGAAAGTCGGCTTGTGCTTGCCGCGCAGCAGGGTTGCGGTCTGGCTGGCGAGGCGGCCCAGAACGACGTCGGTGGCGTCAATGATCAGCCACTGACGGTCGGCGTCCTCAGGCTTAGGAGAGTACGTACGCACGGTAATTGCCTTCGTTTAATGGTTACTGGTCAAGCGCTTCCGCCGGAGGCAGCGGTGAGATCCACTCCCGGAAGGGCGCCGTGTTATCGATGCGCTGTACCAGTTCGTCAGGTGAGGGCTGATCCAACCGGCCGCCCAGAGGCTGCCTGCCATCCCCACAGACCAGAGGTCCTGCAACTGGACCCGCACGCGGAGAAGGTTGTGTCAGGCAAAGGACATGCACAACAACCACCTACTTTAGCGGATCGGGGCACCGGCCTCCAAAAGCAGCTGCGGACGCCCCTCGCCGGCCCTACTCCACCCGGCGGCGCATTCCGCGGGCGCCGTCCACCGAACCGCCCCATTGGAGACCTGGTCCCACCTTCGGACATCCCGGCGCATACCTATCCAACGGGTCCCTTTACGCCCATCCACCGCCAGTCCCCCTCGTCCTCGGAGACGGGAAACAGGTGGTCGATACGCCCTCAGTGGTGGCTCGAAGCCACAAATTTCGACTTTTTCGGCGGTTGGGCCAAAAATAATTCGCCTTCGTCAGGCCAATTTTCCTTCGGATTCCGTCGGTCGGAATTTCCTGAAAAGACAGGGTTTTTTGGGCTTGGATCCCGGCCCGCCGGGAAGTCAACTCTTGATTCCGTCGTCAGGGCTGCGCCAGGCAAACGAATCCATCGAAGGCGACACGCGTCACACCTTGAGGCGGCTGGACTTGCTGACAGCCGAGTGACCCGGGGAGCTCCGCCCGGCCCCCAGGCCGCCCCCGCCCGAAGGCTCAGTTCCCCTAGCACGGGCGTCCCTGAGGCGCCAAATCCAGCGGCCCCGCTATCGGAGCCCGGAGAATCTGCATCCCGGCTACGGAAACGGTTTTACAAAAATTCACTGAAAATCGAAGCCATTAGTTGAGTCTTGAATTGGCGCGGATCTTGCGCCAAAACTCGTTGTCAGACGGCGGATCCCAGCGATGGAGCCGGCGAAAAAATTCTTGAAAAGGGACTAGGCAAGTCAAATTTCCGTGCTTAGAGTTCCAACCAGATGTCAGTGGTCGGGGGGCCACGAAGGGGGCAGCCGGAAACGGCAAGGCATCTACTGGGGGCAAGACAAGCTAGACAATTGAATCCAGAGCACCCTCAAACCTCTCCTCAACACAAGGCTGGTTGTGGCACAAGGCCGCAACCATTTGAGAAAGATTTGGGGTATTTCAATGAACACCATCGCCGCACACATCATGACCACCATCCACGTCCTGGGCGTCAAGCTGAAGCGAGAGGAAAAGGGAGCCACCGCCGTCGAGTACGGCATCATGGTCGCGCTGATCGCCGTAGTGATCATCACCGTCGTCGGCACCATTGGTACGGATCTCTTGGCCAAGTTCACCCAGGTCGCAAACGCAATCTAACCTACACCCGGCTTCAGCCGGCCGGTGGTGGGGCGGCGCGCGGACCGCGCCGCCCCACCACACCCACTCCACCGTCAACGAGTAGCTGGGGGGCTCTCATGCGGTACGGAACACCTAGCCGATGGGCGCGTTTCTTGGGGGAACGCGGGGCATCGGCCCTCGAAGGCGGGCAGCTCTGCCGGGTTAAGGCCCAGGTCCTGTCCAACACCAATTCCACGACCAGCTTCACCCAGCTTCCGCCCGTGTCGGGGGACACGGGCGCCGGCACGGTGACCGCTACCATGCAAGCAGCCGAAACCGGGGCCCGCCTTCGACTGGGTCTCGGTCTTCGTCGTGCCGGTTTTCGGCCCCTCTCGCGCGGCCGGCGTCGCGGACAGCGTCGCCGCCAGGTGGGGGCTCCGGTCGAACCCACCTCGGAGTGTTTGCTGGCCTTCTCAGTCTGCGAGCTGGGCGGCATGTCGACGACTGGGGCCACCATGGTCACGCTGACCCAATGATCCGTTGCGGGGGCGTGTCTTGGGGGCGTGCCCCCGCAACCTCATCCGTTGGGGCAAGCAAGGCAATCACTAGGCAACACCTGCCTGAATATTGGGGGAAAACGAATGAAAACGAGGCTGCTGGGGGGCATGGCAGCGCTGGTCCTGGCCATCGTCGGTGCCATCCTACTTCTCAATTACGTCAAGGCCGCTGACCTGCGCGCCCAGAAGGACCTGAACCCGGTTACAGTGCTGGTCGCGACCACGGACATCCCGGCCGGCACCTCTGTCGGGGACCTGGCCTCCTACTTGGAGACCAAATCGCTGCCGGGAACCGCCGTCGCACCGGGTGCGCTCAGCACTCTGGAGGAGGTCACGGACAGGGTGGTTGCCTCCGACATCGTCGCCGGCGAGCAACTCCTGGATGCCAAGCTCGTCGCCGAGTCGGCCCAGCTGACGCCGGGCACGGTCGCCGTTCCGTCCGGCCTGCAGGAAGTGACAGTCCTGCTGGAACCGGAGCGGGTGGCCGGCGGCAACCTCACGGCCGGGGACAAGGTGGGCATCTTCACCAACTTCACCGTCAAGGAAAAGAACAACCCGGACGCGGAAGAGGATGAGGTCGCCAAGCACCTCTACGACAAGGTCCTGGTTACCGCGATCCAGATCGCCCCCAGTGAGCAGACCGAAACCAAGGAGGGCACCACCGCAATGCCCTCGGGTTCCGCCTACGTCACTTTCGGCGTCGATTCAGTCCAGGCCACCAAGATCATCTACGCCCAACTCAATGGCGCACTCTGGCTGACCAAGCAGAACGATGACACCAATCCCGGCGACCGCACGGTCCTCGACGTGAATGAGGTACTGAAATGAGCCGCTTCCTTCTCCTGACGGACATCCAGGACTTCGAGCGCCGCTTGCGCGCCGCGGTGAAGGGCGTCATGCCCGGCGCCATCCAGCGGATCTCCGCCGAGGCGGCCCACCTCACCCCGCGCGACCTGCTCACCCGCAGCATCGGCGAGCCGACCGACGTCGTGCTGTTCGGTCCGGACGTCGACCGCGAGGCGGCCTTCCGCCTCGCTCGGGAACTGGACCTCCAGCATCCGGACCTCGCGGTGGTCCTTGCCGGCACCCCGGAACCGGAGGAGATCGTGGCGGCGATGCGCGCCGGCATCCGCGACATCGCGGACCCGGCCTCGGATCCGGCCGAGCTGCGCCTGCTTCTGGAACGCGCCTGCCTGGCGACCGATTCCCGCCGCCGCCAGGGCGGCGAGGGAAGCGGCGGGGAACGACGCCGGGGCCGCGTCATAGCGGTCATGTCGCCCAAGGGCGGGGTCGGGAAGACCACCGTCTCCACGAACCTGGCCGTCGGGCTGGCCAAGGCGGCGCCGATGGGGGTGGTGATCGTGGACCTGGACCTGCAGTTCGGTGACGTCGCCAGCGCCCTGAACCTGGACCCGGAGCACACCATCGCGGACGCCGTGTTCGGGGCCGCGGCCCAGGATTCCATGGTGCTCAAGGCCTTCCTGTCCCTCGACGAAACCGGCGTCTACGCGCTGTGCGGGCCGAAAAACCCGGCGGACGCGGACCTCATCACCTCCGAGCAGGTGGCCGTGCTGATCAACCAGCTGGCCGCCGAGTTCCAGTACGTGGTGCTGGATACCGCCCCTGGCCTCGGCGAGCACGTGCTTGCCGCGCTGGAACAAGCGACCGACGCCGTGTGGGTGGTGGGCATGGACGTGCCGAGCATCCGCGGCCTGAATTCAGGGCTCGGGGTGCTCAAGGAGCTGCAGTTGATGCCTCAGGGCCGGCACGTGGTGCTCAACTTCGCGGACCGGCGCACCGGCCTGTCCGTCCAGGATGTCGAGACATCGATCGGGATTCCCGTGGACACCGTGGTCCCGCGCTCGCGCATGGTGCCGCTGAGCACCAACAAGGGCATGCCACTGCTGACCGGGGCGACGCGGGACGGCGCCTGGCGCGGCTTGGACAAGCTGGCCAAGCGGTTTGCCCAGGACTCCAAACAGGAGCCCAAGCTTCCCCGGCAGGAGGTCCTCCAGTGAACCTGAGCGAACGCCTGAACTCGATGCGCGGCGAGCGCCCCGACGCCACCGGCAACGGCTCGGCGGGCGCGGTCGGGCAGGCCCCGCCGGTCCCGCAGCCGGAATCACCGGCTGCGCCGGTGCCGGCCGAACCGGAAGCACCGCGCTCCGAGGTGTTCGACCTGTCCCTCGGCTACGGCGAACCGGACGGCTCCGCCGCGCCCGGCACGGAGGAGCCGTCCGGCCTGGCCGGGAAGCTCGCCTCCCAGGGGGCGGCCTCCCAACCGGCGCCGCCCCGCGGCAAGTCCGACGCCCTCGCCGGGCTCAAGGCCCGCGCCGCCGAGGCACTGTACGGCAGGCTCGGCACGCGCATCACAGACACCTCGCTGAGCGAGGAAGCGGTGCGCCAGCTCGCCCGCGACGAACTCAGCCAAGTGATCGACCAGGAGCAGGTGCCGCTCACCCCCGAGGAACGGCGGCGTTTGATCCGTGACATCGGCGACGAGGTCCTGGGGCTTGGACCGCTCCAGCGCCTGCTCGACGACGAGGACATCACCGAGATCATGGTGAACGGGCCGGACCGGATCTACGTGGAGCGCCGCGGCCAACTGTCCCTGTCCGATTCGACGTTCAGCTCGGAGGAGCAGCTGCGCCGGGTCATCGAGCGGATCGTTTCCCGGGTCGGCCGGCGCATCGACGAATCGTCCCCTCTGGTGGATGCCCGGCTCGAGGACGGCAGCCGCGTCAACGCCATCATCCCGCCGCTGGCGGTCAGCGGCGCCACGCTGACCATCCGCAAGTTCAGCAAGAGCCCCTACACCGTGCGCAACCTGATCGATTTCGGCACGCTGAGCACGGACATGGCGCATCTGCTCGATGCGTGCGTCAAGGCCCGGCTGAACGTCATCGTTTCCGGCGGCACCGGCACCGGCAAGACGACCCTCCTGAACGTGCTTTCCGGGTTCATCCCCAGCGACGAGCGCATCATCACCATCGAGGACGCCGTGGAGCTCCAGCTCCAGCAGGAGCACGTGGTGCGCCTGGAGAGCCGCCCGCCGAACATCGAGGGCAAGGGTGCCATCACCATCCGCGACCTGGTGCGCAACTCGCTGCGCATGCGTCCGGACCGCATTGTGGTCGGCGAGGTCCGCGGCGGCGAGACCCTGGACATGCTGCAGGCCATGAACACCGGCCACGACGGCTCCATTTCCACGGTCCACGCCAACACGCCCCGCGATGCGATCGCCCGCCTTGAGACGCTGGTCCTGATGGCTGGCATGGACCTTCCGCTGCGTGCGATCCGCGAGCAGGTCGCCTCCGCCGTGGACGTGATCGTCCAGCTCACCCGGCTGCGCGACGGCACCCGCCGCGTCACCCACATCACGGAGGTCCAGGGCATGGAAGGGGACATCGTCACCCTCCAGGACGCGTTCCTCTTCGACTACTCCGCAGGGCTGGACTCCAACGGGCGCTTCCTCGGCAAGCCGCAACCGACCGGTATCCGCCCCCGGTTCCTGGACCGCTTCCACGACATGGGCATCGTCCTGCCCCCGAGCATCTTCGGGGACCCGCGGCCTCTCACCACGACGGGCAGGCGGTAACCATGGGAATGCTGCCCATCGCTGCCGGGATCGCGGCCTGGCTCGCCGCGGTGTTGGTCCTGCTGTTTACGGTCTACCGGCCGGCCAGCGCGGAGATCAGCCGGGAGCGGCGCAAGCGGCTGACCGGCAGACCCGCCTTCGCCGGCCTCGCGCGGCCGGCCTCCCTGCTGACCCGCTTCAGCGGGGCCGCCGTGGGGGTGGCCGAACGTACCGTCGGGACCAGCGGACGCGGGCTGTTCAGCCAGGAGGCGATGCAGGGAGCCGGACTCAAGATCTCCCCGGCGGAGTTCCTGGTACTGCTGGCCGCCGGGGCCGTGGTGGCCGCGCTCCTCGGAACCGCGCTCAACGGCCTAGGGCTGGGCCTGGTGCTGGCCCTGCTGGTGCCGCTCGCCGGCTGGCTGGTCCTCACCGTGCTGCGGGAGAAGCGACGGACCAAATTCGGTCTCCAGCTGCCGGACCTGGTCCTGACGCTCGCCGGCAGCCTCCGCGCGGGGCACTCGGTTATGCGTGCCATTGACTCCGCCGCCGAGGAATTCGACGCACCCATGTCCGAGGAGCTGGCGCGGATAGTCAACGAGGTCCGCATGGGACGCAACCCCGAAGAAACCATGGTGGAAACCGCGCGCCGCATGGACTCCGATGACTTCTCCTGGATCGCGGAGGCGATCCAGATCAACCGCGAGGTCGGCGGCGACCTGTCCCAGGTGCTGGACCAGGTTGGCGACACCATTCGCGAACGGGCTCAGATCAAGGGCCAGGTGCGCGCCCTGTCGGCGGAGGGCAAGATGTCCGCTTACATCCTGATCGCCCTGCCCTTCGGCATCAGCGGCGTCCTGTATGTCATGAATCCGGACTATCTCGGCACGCTATTCTCCCACCCGCTGGGGCTCGCGATGCTCGCGGTCGGCGGCATCATGCTCGCCATCGGCTCCTTCTGGATGAGCCGCATGATCAAGATCAAGTTCTAGGGGGAATCATGGGAATCGGAATCGTGGGCTGGCTGGCCATCGCCCTGCTGGTGCTGCCGCTGGCCTTCCTCACTTGGGGACTCGTCGCCGTCGACCGCAACCAGTTTGTGCTGATCCGGCGCAACCTCTCCCGCGTCGGTGCGGCGGCCACCGAGCAGCGGAATCGGGGGGATGCGGACTTCGCCGCCATCGCCCGGCGGATCACCCCGGGGACCTATGCCGCCAAGCTGGACCGCCAGTTGGCCATGGCCGGGCGCCCGGCCGCCTGGCCGCTGGACCGAATCCTCATCCTGAAGCCGGTCCTCGCCCTGGCCGGGGCCGGCTTGGGCCTGCTGTTCATGGGCGGGCGCGCCGAGGCCGTGCCCGTCCTGCTCCTGCTGTTCCTGACGGCTTTCGGGTACTTCCTGCCCGACCTGCTGGTTTACAACATCGGGCTGAAGCGCCAAGAGGCCATGCAGCTTGAACTGCCCAACATGCTCGACCAGCTGCTGATCTCGGTGGAGGCCGGTTTGGGCTTCGAGGCGGCGATGAACCGCGTGGCGGCGGGAAGTTCCGGCCCGATGGCCGAGGAAATGGGGCGCACCCTGCAGGAAATGCAGATGGGCCGCTCCCGCCGCGAGGCGTACCAGGCGATGGCCGACCGCTCCTCGGTGCAGGACCTCAAGGCCTTTATCCGGGCGGTGGTCCAGGCGGACCGCTATGGCATCGGCATCGCGCGGGTGCTGCGGACCCAGGCCGGGCAGATGCGCGTCAAGCGCCGTCAGCGGGCGGAGGAAAAGGCGATGCAGCTGCCCGTGAAGATCCTCTTCCCGCTGCTGTTCTTCATCTTCCCCACGCTGTTCATCGTCATCATGGGCCCTGCGGCCATCAACATCATGACCAGCAGCTTTTTCGGCTGATCGCCGACACACCGCAATCCAGGACGGAGCCTCCCGTGTCCCTGCCCACCCCGACCGCCGTGCGCCGACATCCCCGCGCCGTGGTCCTCGTGACCGCACCGATCGAATCGATCTACCAGATCGACTACGACTTCGAAGTACCCGAATCCGGGCTCACCCTGGACAGGGTGTATGCCGACCTTCTCGGGTGGGCGGAGTACGACTCCTGGTACGGGGACCGGGTGCACTTCGTGGCGGAGATCCTGGACACCTCCTCCGTCCCGATCACGCTCGGCCGCCATGCGGTGGTCGCCGGCGGCGAAGACTGCAACGTCCTGCACTGCGCGTCGGCCTGGGCGCAGGAGTTCATCGTCAACCCCGACCTGCTGCTCTCCCCCGACCATTCCGCGGGAAAGCACCTCGCCGGCATGGGCGCCTGACTCCGGAGGCGACGATCCGCGGCGTCAGCGGGCGTCGACGTCGTGCGCCGCGCGCCGGGCCCGCGTCTGTTCGGCCCGAGTGGCCAGCTCCGCGGTGCCCGGATAGGCCACCTCCTCCAGCACCAGCGGGTGCGGGGCGGCCAGCTTGGTCTTCGCATCGCGGACCTTCTCGCCCAGCCTTTCGGCCAGCCATCCCTGCGGTTCGCGCGCGTCCCCGACCAGCAGGACGGCCCCGACCAGGGCCCGCACCATGTTGTGGCAGAATGCGTCCGCGCGCAGGTGGGCCACGAGGACTCCGTCCTCCCCACGGACGAAGCGGAAGTCCTCCAGGGTGCGGATGGTCGTCGCCCCCTCGCGCGGCTTGCAGAAGGAGTGGAAGTCGTGGCGTCCGGCCACCGTGGCCGCCTCCGCGTTCAACAGGTCCGCATCCAGCGGCTGCCCGTGCCACAGCGTCGTCGCCCGGGTCAGCGGATCCCAACGCTCGGGCCCGTCGGCGATCCGGTAGGAGTAGCGCCGCCACAGGGCGGAGAACCGGGCATCGAACCCCGGGTCCGCCAGCGCCGCGGAATGCACGAACACCGTGCCCCCCAGCCGGGAGAGCACACCCCGGACCCGGCGAACAAGCGCCAGTTCCGGTTCGATGGCCTGGCCGCGCGGCAGCCCCTGCCACTCCCCCGGTGTCAGGTCGAAGTGCACCACCTGTCCGCGCGCGTGGACGCCGGCGTCGGTCCGGCCGGCCACCACGGTCCGCACCGGACGGCGCACCAACATCGCGAGGGCCTCCTCCAGCGCCCCCTGCACGGTGGGGAGCCCGGGCTGCGTGGCCCACCCGTTGAACGCCGCGCCGTCGTAGGCCAGCTCCATCCGAACCCGCACCGTCGCGGGTTCGGAGGCACCGGCGTCGGACACGGCGGCACCCAAAATATTGCCGTCAGGCAGGGAATCAAGCATGGGAAAGATTGTAGCGAGGCGGCGTGTGTGCTGCCGCCCGGTCGCCTAACGCCAGCCCGCCTTCCGCGGGATCACTTCCCGTCGAAGGCCGCCTCCAGGGCCGCGAGGTCCAGTTTCCGCATGGGCATCAGGGCGTCCCAAGCACGTTTCACCGCCGCGGAATCCTCGCTGATGAAGAAACTGTTGATCTTCCGCGGGACCACCTGCCACGAGAGCCCGTACTTGTCCTTGAGCCATCCGCACTGGCTCTCCTGCCCGCCGTCCGCCGTGAGGGCGTCCCAGTAGCGGTCGATTTCCGCCTGGTCCTCGCAGTAGAGCTGGATGGAGACGGCCTCGTTGAACGTGAACTCGGGCCCGCCGTTCAGGGCGGTGTAGCGGCGGCCGTCGAGTTCAAACTCCACCGTCAGCACCGTGCCGGCGGGCAGCGGCTGGTCCTGGATCGGCTGGTCCTGGATGTAGTACGAGGTTTCGACGATCCGCGAGTTCGGGATGAGGCCAACGTAGAACCGCGCCGCCTCCTCGGCCTGCGTCGCGAACCACAAACAGGGGGCGGTCTTGTCCTTGGGCGTTTCCACGGGGCACTCCTCACGGCAGGTGGTTTTGCTCCACCCTAGGCCCGCGCAGAACCGGACGGAACCCCGGCGCCGGACCCGGCGTCGTGCTCCAAAGCCGTTCGTTAAAACAGGCAGGCCCGCCGCTCCTGCGAGCGGCGGGCCTGGCCCGTGGGTTGCCGAAAAGGGCTAAGGCCTAGGCCTCGTCCTTCTTCTCGGTCTCCGCGGTCTCGACCTCGGCGGCCTCGGCAGCCGGGGTCTCCTCGACCGTCGGCTCCTCGACCGGAGCGGCCTTGGCGGCAGCCTTCTCGGCTTCCTTCACAACGGCCTGCTTCGGGGAAACCGGCTCCAGGACCAGCTCGATGACAGCCATCGGAGCGTTGTCGCCCTTGCGGTTGCCGATCTTGGTGATGCGGGTGTAGCCGCCCTCGCGCTCGGTCATCACCGGGGCGATGTTCTCGAACAGCTCGTGGACGATGCCCTTGTTGGTGCGGGAACGCGAAGCGATCACGGACTGCACACGACGGCGGGAAGCCAGGTCACCGCGCTTGGCGAAGGTGATCAGGCGCTCGGCGAACGGGCGCAGGCGCTTGGCCTTGGTCACCGTGGTGGTGATGCGCTTGTGCTCGAACAGCTGGGCCGACAGGTTGGCCAGCATCAGGCGCTCGTGGGCGGGACCGCCTCCGAGGCGCGGACCCTTGGTGGGGGTAGGCATTGGTTTTTCTCCTCAAATGGAGCCCTCCGGACCGAACCTCAAAGGAAGCGGGCCCGTGGGCAAAGTTTTAGTCCTTGAATCGGCCCTTAGGCCTCTTCGTCACCGTAAGCGGCGTCGTCCTCTTCGATGGCGGCAGCGCGAGCGGCGAGGTCAAACCCTGGAGGGGAATCCTTCAGGGACAGACCCAGTTCGATCAGCTTCGCCTTGACCTCATCGATGGACTTGGCACCGAAGTTGCGGATGTCCATGAGGTCGGCCTCGGAGCGGGCAACGAGCTCACCCACGGTGTGGATGCCCTCACGCTTGAGGCAGTTGTAGGAGCGGACGGTCAGTTCCAGGTCCTCGATCGGCAGGGCCATGTCGGCGGCGAGGGCGGCGTCCGTCGGGGACGGGCCGATCTCGATGCCTTCAGCGGCCGTGTTCAGTTCGCGGGCCAGACCAAACAGCTCGACCAGGGTCGTGCCGGCGGACGCAACGGCGTCGCGCGGCGCGATGGAATCCTTGGTCTCGACGTCGACAATCAGCTTGTCGAAGTCGGTGCGCTGCTCGACGCGGGTGGCCTCCACGCGGAAGGTCACCTTCAGAACCGGAGAGTAGATGGAGTCGACCGGGATACGGCCGATTTCCTGGTCTGCGCTCTTGTTCTGCGAAGCCGAAACATAGCCGCGGCCACGCTCGATGGTCAGCTCCATGTCGAACTTGCCCTTCGCGTTCAGCGTCGCGATGTGCAGCTCGGGGTTGTGGAACTCCACACCAGCGGGCGGGGTGATGTCCGCGGCCGTGACGACGCCGGGGCCCTGCTTGCGCAGGTAGGCGACGACGGGCTCGTCGTGCTCGGAAGACACCGCCAGGTTCTTGATGTTCAGGATCAGTTCGGTGACGTCTTCCTTCACACCCGAAACCGTGGTGAATTCATGCAGCACGCCGTCGATCCGCACGCTGGTCACCGCTGCCCCCGGGATGGAGGACAGCAGGGTGCGGCGGAGCGAATTGCCAAGGGTGTAGCCGAAGCCCGGCTCCAGCGGTTCGATGATGAACCGGGAGCGGTTGTCGGCGACGACTTCTTCGGTCAGAGTGGGTCGCTGTGCGATAAGCACTTAAGATTTCCTTTCAGCGAGCGTCCGCTATATGACGCAACACAGGGGGTGGAAACGGCGTCTGCCTGCCGGCGAACGTCAGTTGGTCCAGCGGACCGCGGGCGGCAAGTGCCGCCGTCGTTCCTACAAGGACGACGGCGGCACGCACCTGGCGCGGTCAACTAGACGCGGCGACGCTTCGACGGACGGCAGCCGTTGTGCGCGCTCGGGGACACGTCCTGGATGGACCCGACCTCGAGGCCAGCGGCCTGCAGCGAGCGAATGGCGGTCTCGCGACCGGAGCCCGGACCCTTCACGAACACGTCAACCTTCTTCATGCCGTGCTCCTGCGCACGCTTTGCAGCGGCCTCGGCGGCCATCTGCGCGGCGTACGGGGTGGACTTGCGGGAGCCCTTGAAGCCAACCTCACCGGCGGAAGCCCAGGAGATGACCGCACCGCTCGGGTCCGTGATGGACACGATGGTGTTGTTAAAGGTGCTCTTGATGTGCGCCTGACCAAGCGCGATGTTCTTCTTGTCCTTGCGACGCGGCTTGCGCACCGCTCCACGAGTCTTCGGGGGCATACTTTTACTCCTACGAGAAAATTTGGGCTTAGGGGGCCGCTAGATTTAGCGGGCCTTCTTCTTACCGGCGACGGTGCGCTTCGGGCCCTTGCGGGTACGAGCGTTGGTCTTGGTGCGCTGACCGCGGACCGGCAGGCCCTTGCGGTGGCGGATGCCCTCGTAGGAGCCGATCTCAACCTTGCGGCGGATGTCGGCAGCAACTTCGCGGCGGAGGTCGCCTTCGACCTTGAAGTTGCCCTCGATGAAGTCACGCAGCTGAACCAGCTCAGCGTCGGTGAGGTCCTTGACACGGGTATCGGGGTTGATCCCGGTCTCGGCGATGGTCTGCTCTGCACGGGTCTTGCCCACGCCGTAGATGTAAGTAAGCGCGATGATCACGCGCTTTTCGCGCGGGATGTCTACGCCAGCGAGACGAGCCATATTGGTTGTCTACTTTCGTTTTGCGGAGGTCTGAAGCAGCCCATCCCCGTTTCCGGGTCCCCGGCCTCCGTGCCGGGGGTGTGCGTCCCGCGTAGTGGACGCTGAGCTGCCTTTATTGATAACTACGCGCAGGTCTTATTTCCCGTGCGGGAAATTAGCCCTGGCGCTGCTTGTGGCGTGGGTTTTCGCAGATCACCATGACCCGACCGTTACGGCGGATCACCTTGCACTTATCGCAGATCGGCTTCACGCTAGGGTTAACCTTCACGGTTTTCTCCTTTGCGGTTGCTGTGTTGGATTGAGCTGACGTAACTACCTTCGCTTCCCGCGCAAGCGCGGGGGCGGAAGTCTTTACTTGTAGCGGTAGACGATACGGCCGCGGTTGAGGTCGTACGGGCTGAGTTCCACCACTACGCGGTCCTCTGGGAGGATCCGGATGTAGTGCTGACGCATCTTTCCCGAGATAGTTGCAAGCACAACGTGCCCGTTCGGAAGCTCAACGCGGAACATCGCGTTGGGCAGTGCCTCCGACACGGTGCCTTCTACCTCGATGACACCCTCTTTCTTGGCCATATCCTCCGCTAACGTTTGTGCCAGGACGGGTGTCCCGACGGTTTTTGTTTCCGGCCGCTCCTGCCCGCAGGCCCGCCACACCCTCCGGGGAACCCCGGCGGCGTTTTGGGCATAGGCATAGAGACAACCAACGCATAAGCCTACCCGGGTTCGCCCGATTTCGCTAATCGGCACAGGAGACGACCCCAATTGGAGAACGCTGCTTGGGAAGTGCACCTTAAACGCCGCGTTTAAGGTGCACTTCCCAGACAGCGTTGTGGGGAGGCCAAACCTCTCCTGTGGATAACCGGTGTCAGGCCCCAGCCGGGAGGCAGGATTGGCTCATGAGGCCGCTCCCTCCCCTACTCCACCCTCTGCGGGACAGGGTCTTCACCCACCGGCTCGCCTGCCGGCTTGGCGTTCCGCGGAAACGGCTGCAGGCCAGCGACATCACCAGCCTGCACCGTGGCCTGTACTGCCACGGCCCCACCGCCCCCAGCGAAGCCGCCGTTGTCGCCGGGCTGGAACTGCTGCACCCTGGCCTCCATGCCTCCCACCAAACCGCAGCGCGCGTCCATGGCCTCGGGTTGCCCGCCGCCCTCCAAAAAGCTGCCGAGCTGCATGTCTCGCGCGGCAACGAACAGCCCGTGCTGCGACTGCACGGCACCGTCTGTCATCGACTGGCGGTCCACCCCGGCGAGGTGCAAACCGTCCTGCCGCCGCTGGACGGTCCCTTCGAGGCCACAGGCCTGCGGATTGCCACCCCGGCCCGCACGTGGCTGGACCTCGCTGCCCTGCTGCCCTTCGAGGACCTCGTGGCGGTCGGGGACCAGGTGGTCCGAATCCCGCGGGCAAGGTTCGAAGGCCGCATTGATCCTTGGGCTACGCCCGCCGGCCTCAGCCGGCTGCTTGACGCCCACCCCAATTTCACCGGAATCCGGACTGCTCGCGCAGCCCTCAAGGACGTCAGGGTTGGCTCGGATTCGCCGCCCGAGACGAAGCTGCGGCTGGCCCTGGTCCGAAGCGGCCTGCCCGAGCCCGAACTGCAGGTGCGGCTGGACCCCGAGGACCAATGGTCTCCCGAGGCGGATCTCGGCTACCGGCATTTCAGGGTAGCGATCCAGTACGAGGGCGCTTCTCACCGCACCCCCGAACAGCTGCGCCGCGACAACCGACGCGACGCGCAGTTCGACAAGGCCCGCTGGCGGTACCTCAAGTTCGACTCGGCCGACCTCTTCGACGGCTTCGCCCGGGCCTGCCGCGAGGTCCGCGAAGCCCTATGCCAGGCCCAAAACGAAAACCCTGCTTGAGTTGTGCACCCCAAAATCCCGTCTTGGGGTGCACAACTCAAGCAGGGTTGCCGCGATATCGGGCCGTTACGCCTCAATCGGGGACGGCACGACGCCGAACGGCGCCAGGCCGGCCACGCCGCCGTCGTGTGCGGACAGCACCCAGATGCCGCCCAGGTGCACCGCGACGGTGTGCTCCCACTGGGACGCGCGCGAGCCGTCGGTGGTCACCACGGTCCAGTCGTCCTCCAGCACCCGGGTCTCGATGTTTCCGCGCACCAGCATCGGCTCGATGGCCAGGCACAGGCCCGGCTTCACGCGCGGCCCGCGGTGGCCGGAGCGGTAGTTGAGCACGTCCGGGGCCTGGTGCATCTCGGAGCCGATGCCGTGGCCGACGTAGTCCTCCAGGATGCCCAGCGGCTTGCCGGGGGCGGCGGAGACGAAGTCGTCGATCGCCTCGCCGATCTGCCCGACGAAGCGCGCGTCCGCCAGCGCCGCGATGCCGCGCCACATGGCCTCCTCGGTGATGTCGCTCAGCCGCTGGTCCTCCGGGTCGGCCTGGCCCACGATGACCGTGCGGGCGGAGTCGGAGTGCCAGCCGTCCACGATCGCGCCGCCGTCGATCTTGAGCACGTCCCCGTCCTGCAGCACGTAGTCCGACGGGAAGCCGTGGACGACCTCGTGGTTGACGGACGCGCAGATGGTGGCCGGGAAGCCGTGGTAGCCCTTGAAGTTGCTGGTGGCCCCGTGGCGCTCCAGGACGCCGGCGAACACGGCGTCCACCTCCCCCGTGGTCGTGCCGATCGTCGCAGCGGCGGCCGCCTCGTCCAGCGCCTCGGCCAGGACCAGCCCGGCCGCTCGCATCTTCAGGATCTGGCTGTTGGTCTTGTACTCGATCTTCGGCTGGCCGAACGCCATGGTGTTTTCCTCCCGGTTGGTCTGGTTCCAATTATCCCGCACGACGGCGGAAGCCCCCGCCCGTCGTTGGGCGGAGGCTTCCGGTGCGGTGCCCGGCGGTACGGGGCACCGGGGCGTGGTGGCGCTAGGACTTCAGAGCGCCGAGGACGCGGTCGGTGACCTCGTCGATGGGGCCGATGCCGTCGACCTGGCGGACGATCCCGCGGTCCAGGTAGCGGTCCACCACGATCTGGGTCTGCTCGTGGTAGAGCGCCAGGCGGTGGCGGATGACCTCCTCGGTGTCGTCGGCGCGGCCCTCGATCTCGGCGCGCTTGAGCAGGCGGGCCACGAGCTCGTCATCGTCGGCGGTCAGCTGCAGCACGCCGTCCAGGGTCTGCTCGTTGGCGGCCAGGATGGAGTCGAGCTCGTCGACCTGGGCGGAGGTGCGCGGGTAGCCGTCAAGCAGGAAGCCCTCGGACACGTCGTCCTGGGCGAGGCGGTCGCGGACCATGTTGTTGGTCACCGAGTCCGGGACGAAGTCGCCGTTGTCGATGTACTTCTTCGCCTCGACGCCCAGCGGCGTCAGCTCCTTGACGTTGGCGCGGAAGATGTCGCCGGTGGACACGGCCACGACGCCGAGCCGCTCGGAGATGCGGGCGGCCTGGGTACCTTTCCCGGAACCGGGCGGGCCAATGATCAGGAGACGGGTCATCGCAAGAGTCCTTCGTAGTGTCGCTGCTGCATTTGGGCATTGATTTGCTTGACGGTTTCAAGACCCACGCCAACCATGATGAGGATCGAGGTTCCGCCAAACGGGAAATTCTGGTTCGCGCCGATCTGCACGAAGGCGATCAGCGGGATCAGAGCCACGAAAGCCAGGTAGATGGCTCCCGGGAGAGTGATGCGGGCGAGCACGTACTGGAGGTACTCGGCCGTCGGGCGTCCGGCGCGGATGCCCGGGATGAAGCCGCCGTAGTTCTTCATGTTGTCCGCCACCTCGGTGGGGTTGAAGGTGATGGCGACGTAGAAGTACGTGAAGAAGAGGATCATCAGCGCGTAGATGACCATGTACAGCGGCGAGGTCCCCGACAGGTGCGACTGCACCCACAGCGCCCAGTCCGGCAGCGTCCCGTCGGCGCGGACGTTGAACTGCACCAGCATGGTGGGCAGGGACAGCATCGAGGACGCGAAGATGACCGGGATGACGCCGGCCATGTTGACCTTCAGCGGAATGTAGGTCGAGGTCCCGCCGACCGTGCGGCGGCCCACCATGCGCTTGGCGTACTGGACCGGAATGCGGCGCTGGGACTGCTCGACGAAGACCACCAGGGCCACGACGACGACACCGATCAGCATCACCGCGGCGAACACCCACCAGCCCTGGGTGGAGATGATCTGGCCCATCGAGGCCGGGAAGCCCGAGGCGATCGAGACGAAGATCAGCAGGGACATGCCGTTTCCGACGCCCTTCTCGGTGACCAGTTCGCCCATCCACATGATCAGGCCGGTGCCGGCGGTGAGCGTGATGACCATCAGCAGCACCACGATCAGCGAATCGTCGGGCACGATCGGCAGGGTGCAGCCGGCGAACAGCGCGCCGGAGCGGGCCAGGGACACCAGCGTGGTCGCCTGCAGCAGGCCCAGCGCGATCGTCAGGTACCGCGTGTACTGGGTCAGCGTCGCCTGTCCGGCTTGGCCTTCCTTGTGCAGTTCCTCGAAGCGCGGGATCACCACGCGCAGCAGCTGCACGATGATGGACGCGGTGATGTAGGGCATGATGCCCATGGCGAAGATCGAGACCTGGAGCAGGGCGCCGCCGCTGAAGAGGTTGACGAACTGGTACAACCCACCGCTCGTGGTGCCGGCCGCAAGGCACTGCTGGACATTGGTGTAGTCCACACCCGGGGCGGGAATGAACACGCCCACCCGGTAGATAGCGATGATGGCCAGCGTGAACAGCAGCTTGCGCCGGAGGTCAGGCGTCCGGAAAACCCGGGCAATGGCGCTGAACAAGCGTCCTCCTGAAAGATTGTTGCCGGACCGCGGTCCGGGATTGACGTCCTGAGTCTACCGGTATCGGATGGATGGCCCGTAAACAAACGCACACAAACAGCTTGAAGGCGCGACGCCGGAGGGCGCCGCGCGCGGTTAAAAGCCGAAGGGCCGCCGGGACCGGTTTGCACCGGACCCAGCGGCCCTTCAGAGGATCGACAAGATCAACGCAAGCTTAGAGCTCGGTCACGGTGCCGCCAGCGGCGGCGATCTTCTCGGCGGCGGACGCGGAGAAGGCGTTGACCTTCACGTCCACCTTGACGGTGATGTCGCCGGTGCCCAGGACCTTGACGGGCTGGTTCTTGCGAACGGCGCCCTTCGCGACCAGGGTCTCGACGGTGACCTCGCCACCTTCGGGGAACAGTTCCGAGAGCTTGTCCAGGTTCACGACCTGGAACTCGACGCGGAACGGGTTCTTGAAGCCGCGCAGCTTCGGCAGGCGCATGTGCAGCGGCAGCTGGCCGCCGGCAAAGCCAGCCTTGACCTGGTAGCGGGCCTTGGTGCCCTTGGTGCCGCGACCGGCGGTCTTGCCCTTGGAGCCTTCACCGCGACCCACACGGGTCTTCGCGGTCTTGGCGCCCTGGGCGGGACGCAGGTGGTGGACCTTGAGAGCGGTTTCCTTGTTCTCAGCCATGATTACTTCGCCTCCTCAACCTTCACGAGGTGCGGAACCGTGTTGATCATGCCCACGGTCACGGCGTCGGCGGTACGGACCACGGTGTGGCCGATCCGCTTCAGACCGAGCGAGCGCACGGTGTCGCGCTGGTTCTGCTTGCCACCAATGGTGGACTTGATCTGGGTAATTGCCAGCTTCGCGTCGCTGGGGACCAGGTTCTTGGCCACTTGCTACGCACCTGCCTTCGCGTTGTTGATGGTGCGCAGCATCTGGGCCGGCACAACCTCGTCCATCGGCAGGCCACGGCGGGCCGCAACGGCCGCCGGCTCTTCCAGCATCTTCAGCGCGGCCACGGTGCCGTGGACGATGTTGATCTGGTTGGAGGTGCCCATGGACTTGGACAGGACATCGTGGATACCGGCGCACTCGAGCACGGCGCGGACCGGACCGCCGGCGATAACGCCGGTACCCGGAGCGGCCGGACGCAGCAGCACGACGCCGGCAGCGGCCTCGCCCTGCACCACGTGCGGGATGGTGGAGCCGACGCGCGGAACGCGGAAGAAGGACTTCTTGGCTTCCTCAACGCCCTTGGCAATGGCGGCCGGAACTTCCTTGGCCTTGCCGTAGCCGACGCCAACGAGGCCGTTGCCGTCGCCCACCACAACGAGTGCGGTGAAGCTGAAGCGGCGGCCGCCCTTGACGACCTTGGCCACGCGGTTGATGTTCACAACGCGCTCAAGGAACTTGTCCTTGTCCTCGTTGCGGCTGTCCTTGGAATCGCGGCCACGGCCACGTCCCTCGCCACGACCGCGGCCTTCGCCACGGCCACGACCGTCGCCACGGCCTTCGCCGCGACGTGCGCCGGCGTTGTCGGCGGCGGGAGCAGCGGTCTCCACTGCCTCAGTTGCTTCAGACACCTGAGTTTCCTTCTCGTTAGTAGCTTCGCTCACAGTGCCAGCCCACCTTCACGAGCGCCATCGGCAACCGCGGCCACGCGGCCGTGGTACTTGTTGCCGCCGCGGTCGAAGACGACCGCCTCGATGCCGGCAGCCTTGGCGCGCTCGGCAACGAGCTCGCCAACGCGCTTGGCCTTGGCGGTCTTGTCACCCTCGAAGGCGCGCAGGTCGGCCTCGAGCGTGGACGCGTAGGCCACGGTGATGCCCTTGCTGTCATCGACAACCTGGACAAACATGTGGCGAGCGGAGCGGTTGACGACCAGGCGCGGACGCGCCTCGGTGCCAACGATGCGCTTACGGACACGCAGGTGGCGGCGCCCGCGAGAGGCGCTCTTGCTCTTACCCTTGATTCCGAGAGCCATGGTTACTTACCAGCCTTTCCGACCTTGCGGCGGATGATTTCGCCAGCGTAGCGAACGCCCTTGCCCTTGTACGGGTCAGGCTTGCGGAGCTTGCGGATGTTGGCTGCAACTTCGCCAACCTGCTGCTTGCTGATGCCGGAAACGGTCAGCTTGTTGGCGCCCTCGACCGTGAAGGAGATGCCTTCCGGAGCGGAGACGTTGACCGGGTGCGAGTAGCCCAGGGCGAACTCGAGGTCCGCACCCTTGGCCTGCACGCGGTAGCCGGTGCCGTGGATTTCCAGGCCCTTGCTGTAGCCCTGGGTCACACCGATGATCATGTTGTCGATCAGGGTGCGGGTCAGGCCGTGCAGCGAACGGGCGACGCGGTCGTCCGTCGGGCGGGTCACCGAAACGGTGCCCTCTTCGAGGGACACGGTGATCGGGCTGGCCACAACGTGGTTCAGCTCGCCCTTCGGGCCCTTCACGGAGACGGTGGCACCGTCGATGTTGACCTCAACGCCGGCGGGGACGGTGATGGGGAGACGTCCAATACGAGACATGTTCTTTTACTCCCTTCCCGTTACCAGACGTAGGCGAGGACTTCCCCACCCACGCCCTTCTTTGCGGCCTGGCGGTCAGTAAGCAGACCGGAGGAGGTGGACAGGATGGCAATGCCGAGGCCCCCGAGGACGTGCGGCAGGTTGGTGGACTTCGCGTAAACGCGCAGGCCCGGCTTGGAGATACGGCGGATGCCGGCGATCGAACGCTCGCGGCTGGGGCCGAACTTCAGGTTGATGGTCAGCTTCTTGCCGACCTCAGCAGCTTCCTCGACGAAGTCACCGATGTAACCTTCGCGCTTCAGGATCTCCGCAAGGCGCACCTTCAGCTTGGACGACGGCATCGAAACGGTGTCGTGGTAGGCCGAGTTGGCGTTGCGCAGACGAGTCAGCATATCTGCGACAGGATCTGTCATTGTCATTTGGGCTTCTGCCCTTCCTCGTCACGGTTTCCGTCCTGGGGACGGACCTGCGACGTAGTTGAACTAGTTGTCTTCGGTCTTGAACGGGAAGCCCAGCGCCTTGAGCAGCGCACGGCCTTCCGCGTCGGTCTTGGCGGTGGTCACCACGGTGATGTCCATACCGCGGACGCGGTCGATCGCGTCCTGGTCGATCTCGTGGAACATGGACTGCTCCGTGAGGCCGAAGGTGTAGTTGCCGTTGCCGTCGAACTGCTTGCCGTTCAGGCCGCGGAAGTCGCGGATACGGGGCAGGGCGAGGGTGACCAGGCGATCCACGAATTCCCACATGCGGTCGCCACGCAGCGTTGCGTGCGTGCCGATCGGCATGCCTTCGCGCAGCTTGAACTGGGCGATGGACTTGCGGGCCTTGGTAACCATCGGCTTCTGGCCGGTGATCGCGGTGAGGTCGCGCACGGCGCCCTCGATCAGCTTGGAGTCCTTGGCGGCCTCGCCGACACCCATGTTCACAACGACCTTCACCAGGCCGGGAACCTGCATGACATTGGCGTAGTTGAACTCGGACTGCAGGGTCGCGCGGACCTCGGAGGCGTACTTGGCCTTCAGGCGCGGCTGGGTCTTCACAGCTGCTTCAGTCATTAGAGTGCCTTTCCGGAAGCCTTGGCGTAACGCACGCGCACGGTCTTCTTCACGCCGTCCTTCTCGACGGTTTCCTCGCGGAAACCGACGCGGGTCGGCTTCTTGGTCTCCGGGTCCACGATCGCAACGTTGGAAACGTGCAGCGGAGCCTCGACGACCTCGATGCCACCGGTGGTGGTACCGCGCTCGGTCTGGCCGGCCTTGGTGTGCTTGGTGACGCGGTTGATGCCCTCAACGAGCACGCGGTTGGTCTCCGGGAACACCTTCAGGACCTTGCCCTGCTTGCCGCGGTCGCCGCCGCGCTCAGCCTTGGAGCCCGTGATGACCTGGACGAGATCGCCCTTCTTGATCTTTGCACCCATGCTTACAGCACCTCCGGAGCCAGGGAAACGATCTTCATGAACTTCTTGTCACGAAGCTCACGCCCCACCGGGCCGAAGATACGAGTACCGCGGGGTTCGCCATCAGCCTTGAGGATGACGGCCGCGTTCTCGTCGAACTTGATGTAGGAGCCATCCGCACGGCGGCGCTCCTTCTTGGTGCGAACGATGACGGCCTTGACGACGTCACCCTTCTTGACGTTGCCGCCAGGGATTGCATCCTTGACGGTGGCGACGATGACGTCGCCGATGCCTGCGTAGCGACGTCCGGAACCGCCGAGAACACGGATGGTAAGGATTTCCTTAGCACCGGTGTTGTCGGCCACCTTGAGTCGCGACTCCTGCTGAATCACTATTTGCTCCTGTCGTCTCGCTGGTTCTCCTAGGGAGCCTTGCGGAACGGATTTATGGTCCATCCCCGGCTGTCGCTTACCCCCACCTCCAAACAGGCAGACCCGTAGGGTCGAAACTGCTGGGGAGGCAGGGCCGAGGCGTTCGCCGGAGAGCCGTGCCGTGCACTGTACGAGGGCGGCTCGCCGCCGTCGTGCGCACGCGTGCCCCGAATGCGAAGGTGGATAGTCCCCACACGCAGGGCGCACAGATATTCAATATTACGCCAAAAAGGCCGGGACCCGAAATCGCGCGGATGAACGCACGATTCCGGGTCCCGGCCCTGGTTTTCCGCGGCCGGCCTCAGCCGGCCGCGGTGCACCCTGGGGAGGGCATCGAAAAAGGGCTACTTGGCCTTTTCGATGATCTCCACGAGGCGCCAGTTCTTGTCCTTGGACAAGGGACGGGTCTCGGCGATGAGCACCAGGTCGCCGATGCCGGCGGTGTTCTGCTCGTCGTGGGCCTTGACCTTCTTGTTGCGGCGCAGGACCTTGCCGTAGAGGGAGTGCTTCACGCGATCCTCCACATCGACGACGATGGTCTTCTGCATCTTGTCGGAAACCACGTACCCGCGGAGGGTCTTGCGGTAACCGCGCGCTTCTGCTGCTTCAGCCACTGCGTTTTCCTTCTCGCTCATTACTTGGCGTCCTCTGCCGGGGAGACGACTTCCTGGCGGATGCCCAGCTCGCGTTCGCGCAGCACCGTGTAGATGCGGGCGATGTCGCGCTTGACAGACTTCAGGCGGCCGTGCGATTCCAGCTGGCCGGTGGCGGACTGGAAACGGAGGTTGAAGAGTTCCTCCTTGGCCTTCTTCAGCTCCTCGACCAGACGGCCGTTGTCGAAGCCGTCAAGGGCCTCGGTTGCGAGATCCTTAGATCCGATTGCCATTCCTATTCACCTGCCTCACGACGCACAATGCGTGCCTTCAGCGGCAGCTTGTGGATTGCAAGGCGCAGGGCCTCGCGAGCTACCTCTTCATTGACGCCGGAGAGTTCGAACAGAACCCGTCCCGGCTTGACGTTTGCGACCCACCATTCCGGCGAACCCTTACCGGAACCCATGCGGGTTTCGGCGGGCTTCTTGGTCAGCGGGCGGTCCGGATAAATGTTGATCCAGACCTTGCCGCCACGCTTGATGTGGCGGGTCATCGCGATACGCGCGGCTTCGATCTGACGGTTCGTCACGTAGGCCGGGGTCAGGGCCTGGATGCCGTACTCGCCAAAGGTAACCTCGGTTCCGCCGGTGGCATTGCCCGAACGCTTCGGGTGGTGCTGCTTGCGGAACTTGACTCGGCGTGGGATAAGCATTTAAGCCTGTCCTCCTTCTGCGGCCGCGGCCGGAGCCTCGGCAGCCTGCGCTGCTTCAGCGGCCGGAGCGGCGTTGCGGTCATTGCGACGACGGCGGTCGCCACCCTGGCCACCCTGGCCACCGGGGCGACCCGGGCGCTCGCCGCGACCGCGGGCCGGAGCGGCTGCGGCCTGGGCCGCGAGCTCCTTCGCGGTCACATCGCCCTTGTAGATCCACACCTTCACGCCGATGCGGCCGAAGGTGGTCTTGGCCTCGAACTTGCCGTAGTCGATGTTCGCGCGGAGGGTGTGCAGCGGCACGCGGCCTTCGCGGTAGAACTCCTTGCGGGACATTTCGGCGCCGCCCAGACGGCCGGAGCACTGGACACGGATGCCCTTGGCGCCGGCACGCATCGCGGACTGCATGGCCTTCTTCATCGCGCGGCGGAACGCAACGCGGGAAGAGAGCTGCTCGGCGATGCCCTGGGCAACCAGCTGGGCTTCGATCTCGGGGTTCTTGACCTCGAGGATGTTCAGCTGAACCTGCTTGCTGGTGAGCTTCTCCAGCTCCCCGCGGATGCGGTCGGCCTCGGCGCCGCGGCGGCCGATGACGATGCCCGGACGCGCCGTGTGGATGTCCACGCGGACACGGTCGCGGGTGCGCTCGATCTCGACCTTGGCGATACCGGCACGCTCCATGCCCACGGTCATCAGCTCGCGGATCTTGACGTCCTCACGAACGAAGTCCTTGTAGCGCTGACCCGGCTTGGTGCTGTCGGCAAACCAGTGCGAGACGTGGTCGGTGGTGATGCCGAGACGGAATCCGTGCGGATTAACCTTCTGACCCATTTACTTTTCCCCACCCTTCTCCGGGGTTGCGACGACCACAGTGATGTGGCTGGTGCGCTTGTTGATGCGGAACGCGCGGCCTTGGGCACGCGGCTGGAACCGCTTCATGGTCGGACCCTCGTCAACGAAGGCCTCGCTGATGAACAGCTCGTCCTCCTTGAACGCGACGCCATCGCGGTCCGCGGCGACGCGTGCGTTGGCGACGGCCGACGCAACAACCTTGAACACCGGCTCCGAAGCTGCCTGGGGGGCAAACTTCAGAATCGCCAGAGCCTCATTCGCCTGCTTGCCACGAACAAGGTTGACGACGCGCCGGGCCTTCATAGGCGTTACGCGGATATGGCGCGCAATTGCCTTGGCTTCCATTGCTTTCCTTCTCTCGTCTATCGAAGAAGTGCTAAGCACTCGCTACCCTTGCGGGTTAGCGGCGCTTGCCCTTCTTGTCGTCCTTCACGTGGCTGCGGAAAGTCCGCGTCGGGGCGAATTCGCCGAGCTTGTGCCCGACCATCGACTCGGTGACAAACACCGGAATGTGCTTGCGTCCATCGTGAACGGCGATCGTGTGCCCGAGCATGTCGGGAACGATCATCGAACGGCGGGACCACGTCTTGATGACGTTCTTGGTGCCCTTTTCATTTTCAGCAGCGACCTTCACGAAAAGGTGCTGATCGACGAAGGGGCCTTTCTTCAGGCTGCGTGGCATGTTTCCAGGCTCCTATCGCTTGTTCTTGCCGGTACGACGGCGACGCACAATAAGCTTGTCGCTTTCCTTGTTCGGACGGCGGGTACGGCCTTCCGGCTTACCGTTCGGGTTGACCGGGTGGCGACCACCGGAGGTCTTGCCCTCGCCACCACCGTGCGGGTGGTCGACCGGGTTCATCGCGACACCACGGACGGTCGGGCGAACGCCCTTCCAGCGCATGCGGCCGGCCTTGCCCCAGTTGATGTTCGACTGCTCGGCGTTGCCGACCTCGCCGATCGTGGCGCGGCAGCGCACGTCAACGTTGCGGATTTCACCGGAGGGCAGGCGCAGCTGGGCGAAACGGCCCTCACGGGCAACCAGCTGCACGGAGGCGCCGGCGGAGCGGGCCATCTTGGCGCCGCCACCCGGACGCAGCTCCACGGCGTGGATCACGGTGCCCACGGGGATGTTGCGCAGCGGCAGGTTGTTGCCCGGCTTGATGTCGGCGTCCGGACCGGCTTCGATCTGGTCGCCCTGCTTCAGCTTGTTCGGGGCGATGATGTAGCGCTTGGTGCCGTCCACGTAGTGGAGCAGCGCGATGCGCGCGGTGCGGTTCGGGTCGTACTCGATGTGAGCGACCTTCGCCGGCACGCCGTCCTTGTCGTGGCGACGGAAGTCGATCAGACGGTACTGACGCTTGTGGCCACCACCCTTGTGGCGGGTGGTGATCTTACCGGAGTTGTTGCGGCCGCCGGTCTTGGTGAGCGGACGGAGCAGCGACTTTTCCGGCGTCGACCGGGTGATTTCTGCGAAGTCGGCCACGCTCGAGCCGCGCAGGCCCGGGGTAGTCGGCTTGTACTTACGGATTCCCATAATTCAATTCCTCGTTAAAGTGGTCTCCGCTTAGGAAAGCGGACCGCCGAAGATGTCGATGGTGCCTTCCTTCAGGGTGATGATGGCACGCTTGGTGTTCTTGCGTGCACCCCACCCGAAGCGAGTGCGCTTGCGCTTACCGGCACGGTTGATGGTGTTGACGGAGGCAACCTTGACGGAGAAGATCTTCTCCACCGCCAGCTTGATCTCGGTCTTGTTGGAGCGCGGGTCGACCAGGAAGGTGTACTTGCCTTCGTCGATCAGGCCGTAGCTCTTTTCCGAAACGACCGGCGCGATAACGACGTCGTGCGGAGACTTGGAAAGGGTGGCGCTCACTTGGCGGCCTCCTTGTTGACCAGGGCATCGAAGGCGGCCTTGGTGAACACGACATCATCGGAAACCAGAACATCGTAGGTGTTCAGCTGGTCAACGTAGAGGACGTGAACTTCAGCGAGGTTGCGCACGGACAGCGCGGCAACGTCGTTGGCACGATCGATGACAACGAGCAGGTTCTTGCGCTCGGAGAGGGCGCGCAGGGTGGCCAGCGCCTCCTTGGTGGACGGCTTGGTGCCGGCGACCAGGGACTCGATGACATGGATGCGGCCGTTGCGGGCACGGTCGGAGAGGGCTCCGCGCAGGGCCGCGGCCTTCATCTTCTTGGGGGTCCGCTGGCTGTAGTCGCGCGGCTGCGGGCCGTGGACAACGCCACCACCGGTCATGTGCGGAGCGCGGATCGAGCCCTGGCGGGCGCGGCCCGTACCCTTCTGCTTGAACGGCTTGCGGCCGGCACCGGAAACCTCGGCGCGGGTCTTCGTCTTGTGCGTGCCCTGGCGGGCGGCGGCCAGCTGGGCCACAACAACCTGGTGCAGCAGCGGGACGTTGGTCTGGACGTCGAAGATCGCGGCGGGAAGCTCGACCTTCAGTGCAGAGTTAGCCATTTACTTATGCTCCCTTCACGGCAGAGCGTACGAGGACGACCTGGCCGCGGGCGCCCGGAACGGCACCCTTGATCAACAGGAGGTTCTTCTCGGCGTCCACCGCGTGAACCGTCAGGTTCTGCGTGGTGGTGCGCACGGCGCCCATGCGGCCGGCCATGCGCAGGCCCTTGAAGACGCGGCCCGGGGTGGACGCGCCACCGATGGAACCCGGCTTACGGTGGTTCTTGTGGGCACCGTGGGAGGCGCCGACACCGTGGAAGCCATGGCGCTTCATGACACCGGCGAAGCCCTTACCCTTGGACTTGCCAACGACGTCGATCTTCTGGCCGGCCTCGAAGAGCTCAACGGAGAGCTCCTGGCCCAGCTCGTAGGAACCGGCGTCGGCGGTGCGCAGCTCCACGACGTGGCGGCGCGGGGTGACCCCGGCGGCCTCGAAGTGGCCGGCCAGCGGCTGGGTGACCTTGCGCGGGTCGATCTGGCCGTAGCCGATCTGCACGGCGGTGTAGCCATCGCGGTCCGCATTGCGGAGCTGGGTCACGACGTTGGAGTCGGCCTGCACGACGGTGACCGGGATGAGCTTGTTGTTCTCGTCCCACACCTGGGTCATGCCGAGCTTCGTGCCCAGCAGGCCCTTGATATTACGGGTTGCGGTCATAGTTTCTCAGCACCTCCCCTAGAGCTTGATTTCGATGTTGACGTCCGCCGGCAGGTCGAGACGCATAAGCGAGTCGACGGCCTTCGGGGTCGGATCGATGATGTCGATCAGACGCTTGTGAGTACGCATTTCGAAGTGCTCACGAGAATCCTTGTACTTGTGGGGCGAGCGGATGACGCAGTACACGTTCTTCTCCGTCGGCAGCGGCACGGGGCCGACTACGGTTGCGCCTGCGCGCGTGACCGTCTCAACGATCTTCCGGGCAGAAACGTCAATGACCTCGTGGTCATACGACTTCAGCCGGATGCGGATTTTCTGTCCCGCCATGGCGTGATGCCTCTTTCTGATAGCACTCTCTGTACAGTTGCTGTGCCCTTACGGCTCCTTGCGGAGCGGCACGCCTTCCAACGGACTGAATCCGGACAATTCCGGGTTCCTCACCCCGCCGAGGCTCCGACCCCCGCGGTCGGGCGTGTCGCGCATCTTTCGAAGCGCAACCCACACGGCTTGCTTGGGGGAAGAGGCTGTTTTGGTCATTTCCGCGTCTCAGTCGTATCCGCCCCTGGCCCCGGGCATTATCCCGGGCGGGACGCAATCCCTGTCGAAACAGTCCCCTGCCCCGCTATCGGTTCCCCGATCGGCAGGCACGGTGCATGGAAATGCGCTTGAACAACTTGTCCAGTGTGGCAGAGTTCCGCCCCGATTGCCAATCGGGGCGCGCGGGCGCGGCCCGCCTCACCGGCAAACCGACCATTGTCCGCGGCCGGCGTCCCTGGCCTGCTCCTCCAGCGACGCCAGAAGCTCGGCATGGGCGTCGTTGCCGCCCACCACCAGGGCCTCCACCGCCCCGGCCGAGGCCAGTTCGGCCTGGATGAACCGGCCGTCGTCGGTCCACAGATACAGCAGCACCCGTCCGTAGCGGTCGTGCTCCTCGGCGTCGGAGACCCCCCACACCGTGGACCCCTCCGGGGCCAGGGCCCGCAACGCGGCGGTGGCCTCGGCGCCGTAGCACTCGGCCCGCTCCCCCACCTCGGGGGCGTCGATCCCGATCAGCCGGACGCGCCCGGCGTCCAGGTCCGCGAGCCATCCGGGCTCCCCGGGACCGATCCCGCCGGCCGGACGCAGCCGCAGCGTGTCGCCGTCGTGCACCGAATGGACCCGCAGCGGGACCGCGCCCTCCGGCCGCTCCGCCGGGGCCTCGCTTTCGCCGCCCGCGTTCGCCTCCCGCAACAGGGCCGCGAACCGCCCGCGCGCGCCGTCGTCGAGGGCGAGCCAGGCCGCACCGCCGAGCAGCAGCCCGGCGACCAGCACCGCCGCCGTCGGCCGGCGCCGCCTAGCCGCCACGGTTGGCCCTGCGGATCCGGCGGATCCTCTCGATCTCCCGGCGGAAGTACCGGCGTCCCCACGCCCAGGCCGAAACCGCGGCAACGACGAGGCCGGCAACCACCACCAACGGCACCCATTCCATGCGCCGAGCCTACCGCGCCGGACCGACAGGCGAGCTCCGCAATCCGTCCGGGCACAACAAAAGGGCCCCGCTGCCGAAGCAGCGGGGCCCTTCCGTTCGACCGCCAGGCCTAAACCGTGAGGTCCGGACCGTCAGGTCAAAAGATCCAAGCAGAGACTACTTGTTGATCTTGGTGACGCGGCCCGAGCCAACGGTGCGGCCACCCTCGCGGATGGCGAAGCCGAGGCCCTCTTCCATTGCGATCGGCTGGATCAGCGCAACGGTCATCTCGGTGTTGTCACCGGGCATAACCATTTCGGTGCCTTCCGGCAGGGTGATAACGCCGGTCACGTCCGTGGTACGGAAGTAGAACTGCGGGCGGTAGTTCGAGTAGAACGGGTTGTGGCGGCCGCCTTCGTCCTTGGAGAGGATGTAGACGTTGGCCTCGAAGTCGGTGTGCGGGGTGATGGAACCCGGCTTGACGACAACCTGGCCACGCTCCACGTCTTCGCGCTTGATACCGCGAAGCAGCAGACCACAGTTCTCGCCGGCCCAAGCCTCGTCGAGCTGCTTGTGGAACATCTCGATGCCGGTGACCGTGGTCTTCTGGACCGGGCGGATGCCAACGATCTCGACCTCGGAGTTGATCGGCAGGGTGCCACGCTCGGCGCGGCCGGTGACGACGGTGCCACGACCGGTGATCGTGAAGACGTCCTCGATCGGCATCAGGAACGGCTTGTCGCGGTCACGCACCGGGTCCGGCACGTTCTCGTCGACGGCTTCCATCAGTTCCTCAACGGACTTGACCCACTTCGGGTCGCCTTCCAGGGCCTTCAGGCCCGAAACGCGGATGACCGGAGCGTTGTCGCCGTCGAAGCCCTGGGAGGAGAGCAGCTCGCGAACTTCCATCTCGACGAGGTCGAGGAGTTCCTCGTCGTCAACCATGTCGGACTTGTTCAGCGCGACCAGCAGGTACGGCACGCCGACCTGGCGGGCGAGCAGAACGTGCTCGCGGGTCTGGGCCATCGGGCCATCGGTGGCGGCGACCACGAGGATGGCGCCGTCCATCTGGGCAGCACCGGTGATCATGTTCTTGATGTAGTCGGCGTGACCCGGGGCATCAACGTGCGCGTAGTGGCGCTTCTCCGTCTGGTACTCGATGTGGGAGATGTTGATGGTGATACCGCGCTGGCGCTCCTCCGGAGCGGAGTCGATCTGCGCGAAGTCACGCTGCTCGTTGAGATCGGGGTACTTGTCAGCAAGCACCTTGGAAATGGCAGCGGTCAACGTGGTCTTACCGTGGTCAACGTGACCGATGGTGCCAATGTTGACGTGCGGCTTAGTCCGCTCGAACTTTGCCTTCGCCACAGGTTCCTCCTAGAACGTATTCAGAAAACTTGCCTTCGCCCACGCTCTTCGCGGGCGAAACTCATGCAAGTCTACTGGGGGCTTCTTGATTTCTTGAAATTGCGGTTGCCCGTCCGCTCCCTCAGGGAGCGTCCGGTTCCCGCACCGCGGGGCTGGCCCCGGCTGGCCGAATGCCAGCCCCACGCTGTGGCGTTTCCCCGGTTTCCCGAAGTCACGACCGGTCTTTTGACCCCGGGCGATTACTCGCCGCGGGACTTCTGGATGATCTCGTCGGCAACGGCCTTCGGAACCTCGGCGTAGCTGTCGAAGGTCATCGAGTATACGGCGCGGCCCTGGGTCTTGGAACGCAGGTCGCCAATGTAGCCGAACATCTCCGACAGCGGAACCAGCGCGGAGACAACCTTGACGCCGGCGGCGTCCTCCATGGACTGGATCTGGCCACGGCGGGAGTTCAGGTCGCCGATGACGTCGCCCATGTACTCTTCCGGGGTACGGACCTCGACGGCCATGAGCGGCTCGAGGATGATCGGGTTGGCGCGGCGTGCGCCTTCCTTGAACACCTGGGAGCCGGCGATCTTGAACGCCATTTCCGAGGAGTCGACGTCGTGGTAGGCACCGTCGGTGAGGATCGCCTTGACGCCCACCATCGGGTAGCCGGCCAGGATGCCGAACTGCATGGCGTCCTGGATGCCCGCGTCGACCGAGGGGATGTACTCGCGCGGGATGCGGCCGCCGGTGACGGCGTTCTCGAACTCGTAGAACGTGCCGTCCGTGGTCTCCAGCGGCTCGAAGGACACCTGGACCTTCGCGAACTGGCCGGATCCACCGGTCTGCTTCTTGTGGGTGAAGTCGACCTTCTCGACCTTCTTCTTGATGGTCTCGCGGTAGGCGACCTGCGGCTTGCCCACGTTGGCCTCGACCTTGAACTCGCGGCGCATGCGGTCCACCAGGATGTCCAGGTGGAGCTCGCCCATGCCGCCGATCTCGGTCTGGCCGGTGTCCTCGTTGAGGGAGACGGTGAAGGTCGGGTCCTCGGCGGAGAGCTTCTGGATGGCCGTGGAGAGCTTCTCCTGGTCACCCTTGGTCTTCGGCTCGATGGCCACGAAGATCACCGGGGCGGGGAAGGACATCGACTCGAGGACGATCGGCTTGTCCATGTCGCACAGGGTGTCGCCCGTGGTGGTGTCCTTCAGGCCGATGACGGCGTAGATGTGGCCGGCGACGACCTCATCGACGGGCATCTCCTTGTTGGCGTGCATCTGGAACAGCTTGCCCAGACGCTCCTTCTTGCCCTTGGTGGAGTTGAGCACCTGGGTGCCCGGGGTGGCCTTGCCGGAGTACACGCGGATGAAGTTCAGCTGGCCGAAGAACGGGTGCGCGGCGATCTTGAACGCCAGCGCGGAGAACGGCTCGTCGATGGCCGGCTTGCGGGTCAGCTCGGTCTCTTCGTTCTTCGGGTCGTGGCCGATCATCGGGGGAACGTCGACCGGGGACGGCAGGAAGTCGATGACGGCGTCGAGCATCGGCTGGACGCCGCGGTTCTTGAACGCGGAACCACAGAAGACCGGGTAGATCTGCGAGTTGACGACCATCTGGCGGATGCCGGCCTTCAGCTCGTCGATGGAGATCTCTTCACCCTCAAGGAACTTCTCCATGAGCTCGTCGGAGCCCTCGGCGACGTCCTCGACGAGCTTGGCGCGGTATTCCTCGGCCTTCTCCTGGAGGTCGGCCGGGATTTCCTGGGTCTCGTAGGCAGCACCCATGGTCACGTCGCCCTTGGCGTCGCCCGGCCACACGAAGGCCTTCATGGTGAGCAGGTCGACGACGCCGGTGAATTCGCTCTCGGAACCGATCGGCAGCTGCATGACCAGCGGCTTGGCGCCCAGACGCTTGATGATGGTGTCGACGGTGAAGTAGAAGTCGGCGCCGAGCTTGTCCATCTTGTTGACGAAGCAGATGCGCGGCACGTTGTACTTGTCGGCCTGGCGCCAGACGGTCTCGGACTGCGGCTCAACGCCTTCCTTGCCGTCGAAGACGGCAACGGCGCCATCGAGCACGCGCAGGGAGCGCTCCACCTCGACGGTGAAGTCCACGTGGCCCGGGGTGTCGATGATGTTGATCTGGTTCTTGTTCCAGAAGCAGGTCACGGCGGCAGACGTGATGGTGATGCCGCGCTCCTTCTCCTGCTCCATCCAGTCGGTCGTCGAAGCGCCGTCGTGCGTCTCGCCGATCTTGTGGCTCACACCCGTGTAGAACAGGATGCGCTCCGTAGTGGTGGTCTTGCCGGCATCGATGTGCGCCATGATGCCGATGTTGCGGACCTTGCTGAGGTCGGTAAGCACGTCCTGTGCCACGGTGTCTCCCTAAAATCTGTGGTTGCCGGGACGACGGCGGAGGCGGCACCGAGGTGCCGCAACCGCCGTCGTGCCCTAAGTGCCTTTTACCAGCGGTAGTGGGCGAAGGCCTTGTTGGACTCGGCCATCTTGTGCGTGTCTTCGCGGCGCTTCACAGCGGCACCCAGACCGTTCGAGGCGTCGAGGATCTCGTTCATGAGACGCTCGATCATCGTCTTCTCGCGGCGGGCCTTGGAGTAGCCGACCAGCCAGCGCAGGGCCAGCGCGGTGGCGCGACCCGGCTTGACCTCGACCGGCACCTGGTAGGTGGCGCCGCCGACGCGGCGGGAGCGGACCTCGAGGGCCGGACGGATGTTGTCCATGGCCTTCTTCAGGGTGACGACCGGGTCGGCACCGTTCTTGGCCTGGGCACCCTCAAGCGCGCCGTAAACGATGCGCTCGGCGGTGGACTTCTTGCCATCCAGCAGGACCTTGTTGATCAGCTGGGTGACCATCGGAGACCCGTAGACCGGATCGGAAACGAGGGGGCGCTTCGGCGCAGGACCCTTACGAGGCATTACTTCTTCTCCTTCTTGGCGCCGTAGCGGGAGCGGGCCTGCTGGCGGTTCTTCACACCCTGGGTATCAAGGGCGCCACGGACGATCTTGTAACGGACACCCGGAAGGTCCTTCACGCGGCCGCCGCGGACGAGCACGATGGAGTGCTCCTGCAGGTTGTGGCCAACACCCGGGATGTACGCGGTGACCTCGATGCCGCCGGCGAGGCGGACGCGAGCGACCTTGCGGAGCGCGGAGTTCGGCTTCTTCGGGGTCGTGGTGTACACGCGGGTGCACACGCCGCGACGCATCGGGTTGCCCTTGAGGGCGGGAGCCTTGGTCTTGTTGACCTTCGGCGAGCGGCCCTTACGGACCAGCTGCTGAATAGTAGGCACTTTCGTGTCCTCCGGTTTCTTGGTTCTGCCGCGCCCCCGGCCCACGTGCTGGCGAGCGGCGCTGCGCTTTTGGTCGTTTCATCGCACCCTCCGCGGATTCGACCGTAGGCGTGCAAAAGTGTGGCATCTGTTGCGCAAGTTCCCCGCAACCCGGACCGTGTCCATTTGCCACACATAAAACAATTGCATTTAGTCTATCACGCCGGCACAGCGCTTAATGACGCGGGTCCCCGCCCGCTCTCCCGCCGTGGCCGGCCCACTCCCCGCTCTCCCCCACGAAAAGTGACGCGCAAGTGCGGGTATTGCGAGGAATCCTGACGCGTAAGCGCGAGTACCGGAGCGAATCCTGCTCGCTCCGGCCAGCAGCCGCGCCATTTTGCTCCGAGCACGCGCCAGAATTGTGCGCTGCACCCGCACAAAGACGTCAGGATTCGCTGGCGCACCCGCACTTTCGCGTCACTTTTCGGGGAGGGGTTAAACGCCGCGGGGCGGCCGGCACCAATCGGTGCCGGCCGCCCCGCGGAGGGACGTTCAGCCGGACGGGGTCCGGCCGCGACGTTCGCCTTCCGGTTTAGCGGAAGTCGTTGCCCAGATCGTAGTCATCCATCGGGATGGCGTGGAACTCCGGCGCGGAGCCGGGCTCCAGGCCGTCGTAGTCGAACCCGGTGAAGGCGCTCGGACCCGTGAACAGGTTGGCCTTGGCCTCCTCCGTCGGCTCCACCGAGACCTGGGTGTAGCGGTCCAGGCCGGTGCCGGCCGGGATCAGCTTACCGATGATCACGTTCTCCTTCAGGCCCAGCAGCGGATCGGACTTGCCCTCCATGGCCGCCTGCGTCAGGACGCGGGTGGTCTCCTGGAAGGACGCGGCGGAGAGCCAGGAATCCGTGGCCAGCGAGGCCTTGGTGATGCCCATGAGCTCGTCACGGCCCGACGCCGGCTGCTTGCCTTCGGAGACGGCCTTGCGGTTCTCGTTCTGGAAGCGGCTGCGCTCGGCCAGCTCGCCCGGCAGCAGGTCCGTTTCGCCGGACTCGATGACCGTGATGCGGCGCAGCATCTGGCGGACGATGACCTCCACGTGCTTGTCGTGGATGCCCACACCCTGGGACTGGTACACGTTCTGGACCTCGCGGACCAGGAACTTCTGGGCCTCGCGCGGGCCAAGAACACGCAGCACCTGCTTCGGGTCGATCGCACCGGAGACCAGCTGCTGGCCGACCGTGACATGGTCGCCGTCGACGACCAGCAGGCGCGCACGGCGCAGCACCGGGTAGGCGATCTCTTCGGTGCCGTCATCGGGGATGATGACGATCCGCAGCTGCTTCTCGCTGTCCTCGATGGTGACGCGTCCGGCGACCTCGGAGATCGGGGCCACACCCTTGGGGGTACGGGCCTCGAAGAGCTCCTGGATACGGGGCAGACCCTGGGTGATGTCTTCCGCGGAGGCCACGCCACCGGTGTGGAAGGTACGCATGGTCAGCTGGGTACCCGGCTCGCCGATGGACTGCGCGGCGATGATGCCGACGGCCTCGCCGATGTCCACCGTCTTGCCGGAGGCCAGCGAGCGGCCGTAGCAGAGCGCGCAGGTGCCGACGACCGACTCGCAGGTCAGCACGGAGCGGACCTTGATCTCCTGCACACCGGCCTGGAACAGCTCCTCGATGAGCACGTCGCCCACGTCGGAACCGGCCGGGGCCAGCACGTTCCCGGCCTCGTCGACGACGTCGACGGCCAGGGTGCGGGTGTACGCGGAGTTCTCCACGGTCTCGTGCTTGCGCACGGTGCCCAGCTCGTCGATCGCGACGATCGGCACAGTCAGGCCGCGCTCGGTGCCGCAGTCCTGCTCGCGGACGATGACGTCCTGGGAGACGTCCACCAGGCGACGGGTCAGGTAACCCGAGTTGGCGGTCTTCAGCGCGGTGTCCGCGAGGCCCTTACGGGCGCCGTGGGTTGCGATGAAGTACTCCAGCACCGACAGGCCCTCACGGTAGGAGGACTTGATCGGGCGCGGGATGATCTCGCCCTTCGGGTTGGACACCAGGCCACGGATACCGGCGATCTGGCGCAGTTGCAGCCAGTTACCACGGGCCTTCGAGGTCACCATGCGGTTGATGGTGTTCAGGCGCTCCATGCCGTTCTTCATGGCCTCGGCAACCTCGTCGGTGGCCTTGGTCCAGATGTCGATCAGCTCGGTGCGGCGCTCGTTGTCCGCGATGAGGCCCTTGTCGTACTGCTGCTGGACCTTCAGCGCCTGGGCCTCGTAGGGCTCCAGGATCGCGGCCTTGTCCATGTTCGACGTGATGTCGGAGATGGCCACGGTGACGCCCGAGCGGGTCGCCCAGCGGAAGCCGGCGTCCTTCAGGTTGTCCAGGGTGGCAGCGGTGACGATCTTCGGGTAGCGCTCGGCGAGGTCGTTGACGATCTCCGAGAGCTTGTCCTTGCCGGCAACGTCCTCGACCCACGGGTAGTCCACGGGCAGGGTGTCGTTGAACAGGACCTGCCCGAGGGAGGTCTCGATCAGCGCCGGGGTGCCTTCCTCCCAGCCCTCCGGAGCGGGCTGCTCGGCGGACGGGATGAACTTCTCCACGCGGATCTTCACGACGGCGTTCAGGTGCAGCTCGCCCGCGTCCAGGGCCATGATGGCCTCGGACGGGGAGGAGAACACGCGGCCCTCGCCCTTCTCACCGGGACGCTTGGTGGTGAGGTGGTGCAGGCCGATGATCATGTCCTGCGACGGCAGGGCGACCGGACGGCCGTCGGAGGGCTTCAGGATGTTGTGCGAGGACAGCATCAGGATGCGGGCCTCGGCCTGGGCCTCCGGGCTCAGCGGCAGGTGCACTGCCATCTGGTCGCCGTCGAAGTCGGCGTTGAACGCGGCACACACGAGCGGGTGCAGCTGCAGGGCCTTGCCCTCAACCAGCTGCGGCTCGAACGCCTGGATGCCCAGGCGGTGCAGGGTGGGTGCACGGTTGAGCAGCACCGGGTGTTCGGTGATGATCTCCTCGAGCACGTCCCAGACCTGCGGGCGGTAGCGTTCGACCATGCGCTTGGCGCTCTTGATGTTCTGCGCGTGGTTCAGGTCCACGAGACGCTTCATCACGAACGGCTTGAACAGCTCCAGGGCCATCTGCTTGGGCAGGCCGCACTGGTGCAGCTTCAGCTGCGGGCCGACGACGATGACCGAACGGCCCGAGTAGTCGACGCGCTTGCCGAGCAGGTTCTGGCGGAAGCGGCCCTGCTTGCCCTTGAGCATGTCGGAGAGCGACTTCAGCGGGCGGTTGCCCGGACCGGTGACCGGACGGCCGCGGCGGCCGTTGTCGAACAGCGAGTCGACGGCCTCCTGAAGCATGCGCTTCTCGTTGTTGACGATGATCTCCGGCGCACCCAGGTCAAGCAGGCGCTTGAGGCGGTTGTTGCGGTTGATCACGCGGCGGTACAGGTCGTTCAGGTCGGAGGTCGCGAAGCGGCCACCGTCCAGCTGGACCATCGGGCGCAGCTCCGGCGGGATCACCGGGACGGCGTCCAGCACCATGCCCAGCGGGGAGTTGGTCGTGGTCAGGAACGCGTTGACGACCTTCAGGCGCTTGAGCGCGCGGGTCTTGCGCTGGCCCTTGCCGTTCTTGATGATGTCGCGCAGCAGCTCGGCTTCGGCTTCCATGTCGAAGCCCTCGAGGCGCTTCTTGATGGCTTCGGCGCCCATGTGGCCCTCGAAGAACAGTCCGTACTTCTCGCGCAGCTGGCGGAACAGGCCCTCGTCGCCCTCGAGGTCGGCGACCTTGAGGTTCTTGAAGCGGTCCCAGACCTGCTCGAGGCGCTCGATGGAGGCGTCGGCGCGCTTGCGCACCTGGGCCATCGACTTGTCGGCCAGGTCGCGGATCTTCTTCTTCTCGGCGGCCTTGGCGCCCTCGCCCTCAAGCCTGGCCAGCTCGGACTCGAGTTCGCGGGCGATCGCGGCGATGTCGGAGTCGCGGGTGTCCACGAGGCGCTTGCGCTCGAGGTCGTGCTGGGCCTGCAGGTTCGGCAGCTCCGCGTGGCGGCGCTCGTCGTCGACCGAGGTGATCATGTACGCGGCGAAGTAGATGACCTTCTCGAGGTCCTTCGGGGCAAGGTCAAGCAGGTAGCCCAGGCGGGACGGAACGCCCTTGAAGTACCAGATGTGGGTCACCGGGGCGGCGAGCTCAATGTGGCCCATCCGCTCGCGGCGCACCTTGGCGCGGGTCACCTCGACGCCGCAGCGCTCACAGATGATGCCCTTGAAGCGGACGCGCTTGTACTTGCCGCAGTAGCACTCCCAGTCCCGGGAGGGGCCGAAGATCTTCTCGCAGAAGAGGCCGTCCTTCTCGGGCTTGAGGGTGCGGTAGTTGATGGTTTCCGGCTTCTTGACCTCGCCGAAGCTCCAGCCGCGGATTTCTTCCGCGGTGGCGAGGCCGATACGCATGAGGCCGAAGGAGGATTCGCTGGACATATGGTCCCTGTCTCTCTCTTTGTTCTCTGAAGTCTTGTTCGTCGGCGGTCCTGGACCGCCGGTGGATCGGGAAAAACCGGTACGACGGCGGGTGCCCGGCGGCCATGCCGGGCGCCCGCCTGCCGCTGGCTAGACTTCCTCGACGGAGCTCGGCTCCGCCCGGGACAGGTCGATGCCCAGTTCCTCCGCGGCCCGGAAGACTTCTTCGTCCGAGTCCCGCATTTCGATGGTCGTGCCGTCCGTGGAGAGCACTTCCACGTTCAGGCAGAGCGACTGCATTTCCTTGATGAGGACCTTGAAGGACTCGGGAACACCCGGCTCCGGGATGTTCTCGCCCTTGACGATCGCCTCGTAGACCTTCACGCGGCCGTGGATGTCGTCGGACTTGATGGTCAGCAGTTCCTGCAGGGTGTACGCGGCGCCGTAGGCCTCCAGGGCCCACACTTCCATTTCGCCGAAGCGCTGGCCGCCGAACTGCGCCTTACCGCCCAGCGGCTGCTGGGTGATCATGGAGTACGGTCCGGTGGAGCGGGCGTGGATCTTGTCGTCCACCAGGTGGTGCAGCTTCAGGATGTACATGTAGCCGACCGAGATCGGGTCCGGGAACGGCTCGCCGGAGCGGCCGTCGAACATGCGGGCCTTTCCGGAGTTGCCGATCAGGCGCTGGCCGTCGCGGGTGAGCGCGGTGTGGTCCAGCAGCCCGCGGATCTCGTCCTCGTGGGCGCCGTCGAACACCGGGGTGGCGACCGTCGTCGGGCCGGACTCGCGGGGCAGGTTCGGCAGGTCCTTGACCCACTCCGGCTCGCCCTCGATCTTCCAGCCCTGCTTGGCGGCCCAGCCCAGGTGGATCTCCAGGACCTGGCCGACGTTCATGCGGCCCGGAACACCCAGCGGGTTCAGGACGACGTCCACCGGGGTGCCGTCCTCGAGGAACGGCATGTCCTCGATCGGAAGGATCTTGGAGATGACGCCCTTGTTGCCGTGGCGGCCGGCGAGCTTGTCGCCGTCGGTGATCTTGCGCTTCTGGGCCACGTAGACGCGGACCAGCTGGTTGACGCCCGGGGGCAGCTCGTCGTCGTTGTCGCGGTCGAAGATGCGCACGCCGATGACGGTGCCGGACTCGCCGTGGGGCACCTTCAGGGAGGTGTCGCGGACTTCGCGGGACTTCTCGCCGAAGATGGCGCGCAGCAGGCGCTCCTCCGGGGTCAGCTCGGTCTCGCCCTTCGGGGTGACGCGGCCGACCAGGATGTCGCCGGCCTCGACCTCGGCACCGATGTGGATGATGCCACGCTCGTCCAGCTGGGCCAGGATCTCCTCGGAGACGTTCGGGATGTCCCGGGTGATCTCCTCGGCGCCCAGCTTGGTGTCGCGGGCGTCGACCTCGTGCTCCTCGATGTGGATCGAGGTCAGGACGTCGTCCGAGACCATGCGCTGGCTCAGGATGATGGCGTCCTCGAAGTTGTGGCCTTCCCAGGACATGAACGCGACCAGCAGGTTCTTGCCCAGCGCCAGCTCGCCCTTGTCCGTGGACGGACCGTCGGCGATGATCGCGTTGTGCTCAACGCGGTCGCCTTCGGACACGCGGACGCGCTGGTTGTAGGCGTTGCCCTGGTTGGAGCGCGCGAACTTCATGATCGGGTACGCGTGCTCGGTGCCGTCGTCGTTCATGACGGTGACCAGGTCCGCGGAGACCTCGGTGACGACGCCCGGCTGCTGCGCGGTGACGGAGTCGCCGGCGTCGACGGCCACGTACTTCTCCATGCCGGTGCCGACCAGCGGCGCCTCGGAGGCCAGCAGCGGCACGGCCTGGCGCTGCATGTTCGCACCCATGAGGGCGCGGTTGGCGTCGTCGTGCTCCAGGAACGGGATCAGCGCGGTCGCGGCGGACACCATCTGGCGCGGGGAGACGTCCATGTAGTCGATCACGGACGGCTCGACGAGCACCGGCTCGCCGCCGCCGCCACGCTCGCGGCAGAGGACCAGGTCCTCGACGAAGCTCTGGTCGTCGTTCATGGGCGCGTTCGCCTGGGCGATGACGCACTCGAGTTCCTCGTCCGCGGTGAGGTAGTCGACCTGCGTGGTGACGCGGCCGTCCACGACCTTGCGGTACGGGGTTTCGATGAAGCCGAACGCGTTGATGCGCCCGTAGGTCGCCAGCGAGCCGATGAGGCCGATGTTCGGGCCTTCAGGGGTTTCGATGGGGCACATACGGCCGTAGTGCGACGGGTGGACGTCACGGACTTCCATGCCGGCGCGGTCGCGGGACAGGCCGCCCGGGCCCAGCGCGGACAGGCGGCGCTTGTGCGTCAGGCCGGCCAGCGGGTTGTTCTGGTCCATGAACTGCGACAGCTGGGAGGTTCCGAAGAACTCCTTGATCGCGGCCACGACGGGGCGGATGTTGATCAGGGTCTGCGGCGTGATGGCCTCGACGTCCTGGGTGGTCATGCGCTCGCGCACGACGCGCTCCATGCGGGACAGGCCGGTGCGGACCTGGTTCTCGATCAGCTCGCCGACCGCACGGATGCGGCGGTTGCCGAAGTGGTCGATGTCGTCGATCTCGACACGGATGTCAAGGTCCGCGCCGTCGCGCTTGCCCGGGACGGTCCGCTCGCCGGCGTGCAGCGCGACGAGGAACTTGATCATCGCGACGATGTCGTCGATGTTCAGCACCGAGGCGTCGGTGGAGTCCAGGGACTTGTCGACGCCGAGCTTGCGGTTGATCTTGTAGCGGCCGACCTTGGCGAGGTCGTAGCGCTTGGCGTTGAAGTACAGGTTGTCCAGCAGGGCCTGCGCGGCTTCGACCGTCGGCGGCTCTCCCGGGCGCAGCTTGCGGTAGATGTCCAGCAGCGCCTCTTCCTGGGAGTCGGTGGTGTCCTTCTCCAGGGTGGCGCGGATGGAGTCGTAGTTGCCGAACTCCTCGAGGATGCGTCCCTCGGTCCAGCCCAGGGCCTTCAGCAGCACGGTGACGGACTGCTTGCGCTTGCGGTCGAGGCGCACACCGACCTGGTCGCGCTTGTCGATCTCGAGCTCGAACCAGGCGCCGCGCGAGGGGATGATCTTCGCGGTGAAGATGTCCTTGTCGCTGGTCTTGTCCGGAGTGCGCTCGAAGTAGGCGCCCGGGGAGCGGACGAGCTGGGACACGACGACACGCTCGGTGCCGTTGATGATGAACGTGCCCTTGTCGGTCATCAGCGGGAAGTCGCCCATGAACACGGTCTGCTGCTTGATCTCGCCCGTGTTGTTGTTCATGAACTCGGCCTTGACGTACAGCGGCGCCGCGTAGGTTGCGTCGCGGTCCTTGCACTCGGCCATGGTGTACTTGGGATCGGCAAACTCCGGCTCGGAGAAGCTCAGGGACATGGTGCCCTGGAAGTCCTCGATCGGGGAGATCTCTTCGAAGATCTCGGCCAGACCGGAGACGTTCGCTACGCCCTGGATGCCTTCGGCGCGGGCCTGCTCCACACGCGCCTTCCAGCGCTGGTTGCCGACGAGCCAGTCAAAGCTCTCCGTCTGCAGCGCCAGCAGATTGGGCACATCCAAGGGTTCGTGAATCTTAGCGAATGAGAGTCGGCCGGCGGCTTCCGCGCTACGGGCCGAGCTAGCGGTTTCATTGTTAGAGGTGCTCGAGGCGACCAAGATGGATCCTTCCACAGACCGTCAGGTTTCCGGCGCCCATCCCCCGCCCGGCACAAGCCGGAATCCAACCATTGGAGCAAGCCCACCGCTATATGAAGGCCGAAGGTTAAGAGGGAAGACGCAAAGCTCTATCCTACACCTCGGCTCTTACCATGTCGAATGGCGATCCGGCAAGATAGCATTTTCCCCGCCCCTTTCGGGCCGGCCGGGCGGGGCTGGCCGGCCATGCCCCGCCACTGCCCCCCCGGCAGTCGCGAGCCGCTCCGGCACGCAGCCCCGCACCGCCGTTCCCCCGCGGCCAGCCTCGGCGCGGCGGCGAAAATCCCCCTTCGCCCCGCGCGCCTCCTGGCCGGCCTGCCGCCGTGGCGGCCCCTCCGCGTTCCCTCCGGTTTCGGGGCCCCCCAACGACTCCCCGACGCCCGTGGTGCTGCGGACTGGTGTAGCGGTTTGGTGCTGGCCCCACCCCCCGGCGGGACCGTTGCCGTCACTCTAACCACGGGACATCGCCGTCCGATAGCCATCTCGACAGTGAAATTACAAGAATTTTTGTAAAAATTTGTGAACTTGCCGCGTCCACCCTCCCTCAAACGCTCCCGGCGCCGGCGCGCAACCCGCCCTTTCCCCTGTGATCGGCACCACGTCCTCCACTGGCGGCAACTAGACTGGCAGCAACCGTTCGACCGTCCCGCATTTGACCGTCCCAGGAGTGACCCAGTGCCTTCATCCCGTGATGCCGTGATCGTTGGCGGGGCCCGCACCCCGTTCGCCCGCCTGAACGGGGCCTTGGCCCCGCTTCCCGCCGCCGCGCTGGGCGGGGCCGCGATCGCCGGCGCCCTCGCCCGGGCCGGCGTGCCCGCGGAGGATGTCGACGCCGTCGTGATGGGCCACGTGGTGCAGGCCGGGTGTGGGCAGAACCCCGCGCGGCAGGCGGCCATCGCCGCCGGCATCGGATGGGACGTGCCCACGGTGACCGTGAACAAGGTCTGCCTGTCCGGGCTGGCCGCCGTGACCGACGCCGCCCGGCAGATCCGCCTGGGCGAGGCGGAGGTGGTGGTCGCCGGTGGCCAGGAATCCATGAGCCTGGCCCCGCACCTGCTCCCCGGGTCCCGCCAGGGCTGGACGTACGGCGATGTCCCGGCGGCCGACTCGCTGGCGCGCGACGGGCTGACCGATGCGTTCGACGGCCAGTCCATGGGCGCCTCCACCGAGGCCCGCAACGCGGTCCTCGGCATTGACCGGCAGGCGCAGGACGAGGTCGCCGCCGCGTCGCACCAGCGCGCCGCGGCGGCCCAGCGGGACGGCGTCTTCGACGCGGAGATCGTCCCCGTGGACGTCCCCCAGCGCCGCGGCACCGCCACCGTGGCCGCCGACGAGGGCGTACGGCCGGACACCACTGCGGAAACCCTCGCGGGCCTGCGTCCGGCCTTCGCGGCCGAGGGAACCATCACCGCCGGCAACTCCTCCCCGCTCTCCGACGGGGCCGCGGCCCTGGTGGTCGTCTCCCGCACCTACGCCGAAACCCACGGGCTGCGCATCCTGGCCACCGTGGGTGCGGCCGGCCAGGTGGCCGGCCCCGACACGTCCCTGCACTCGCAGCCCTCGCGCGCCATCGAGGCCGCGCTGGACAAGGCCGGCTGGGCCGTCGGGGAACTGGATTTCATCGAGATCAACGAGGCCTTCGGCGCCGTCGCGGTGCAGTCCCTGAAGGACCTGGGCTATCCGCTGGATCGGACCAACATCCACGGCGGCGCGATCGCGCTGGGGCACCCGATTGGCGCGTCGGGCGCGCGACTGGCCCTGCACGCGGCGCTGGAACTGGACCGGCGCGGCGCCGGCAGGGCAGCCGTCAGCCTGTGCGGCGGCGGCGGACAGGGCGAGGCCCTGCTCCTGTTCCGCGAGTAGGCCGAACAGGCGCAAGCACGCGCCACGCACGACGGCGGCCGGTCCCCCGAGGGGGCCGGCCGCCGTCGTACTGGGATTTCCCGCCACAGGTGCGGTCCGTCCGTCAGGTGCGGTCGGGGGCCACCCGCTCCGGCCGGCGCCCGGCGCTGCGCACCGCGCTGCCGGCCAGCCGGCCCGCCGCCTCCACGCTGCGGCTGGCCCACCGGCCCAGCGCCGGGCCGAAGCGCTGTTCGAGATGCCGGTTCACCAGGTACGCCGCGGCGAAGACCACCGCCAGCGCCAGGACGAGCACCACCGGACGCGGGAGCACCGGGCTCAGCACCGAGATGAGCCACCAGCCCCAGATCTCGTGGAGCAGGTAGACGGGATAGGTCAGCGCCCCGGCCAGGGCCATGCCGGGCAGGCTCACCGAACGCAGCGGGGTCAGGGACAGGGCCGCCACCACGGCGAAGAGGCCGGCCACGATGCCCCAGTAGGCCTGCTCGGGCACCTGGTAGCCGACCAGTTCGAGGGCTTCGCGGCTGCCCGTGGCGCCGGTGTGGTGGGCGGCGAGGACGACGTTGTAGAGCAGCACCGCCCAGCGCAGCGGAGTGTGCCCGAACCGGTAGATCAGGAACAGCGCCATGCCGCCGGCGAAGAGCGGGGAATGCTCGGGGATCAGGACCTGTTCCGCCCAGTTCCCGCCCGCCGCCGCCGTGATCAGCGGCTCGAACAGGCCCAGCGTGGGCCACAGGGCGGCGAAGGCCACCAGGCGCCCGGGGGTGAGCAAGCCGAGCAGCATCAGCGCGAGGATCCAGCCGTAGAAGCGCATCTCGGCCCACAGCGTCCAGTAGACGCCGTCGACGTGCGGGACGCCGAAGCCCTGCTGGAACATGGTCAGGTTCATGGCCCAGTCGGAGATGCTGAGGCGGACGCCCGTCTCCGGCCAGAAGAACAGCACCAGCGCGCCGGTCAGCAGCACGGCCGCCCAGTAGGCCGGGTACAGCCGGCCGATGCGCGATCCGATGAACCGCGCCGGCGTCTTGCCGTAGCTGGAGAGGAGGATGACGAAGCCGCTGATAATGAAGAACAGCTGCACGCCCATGTTGCCGAACACGCTCAGCCGCGACAGCACCGGCCACGCCTCGCGGGCGGTGCCGCTCCCCCAGTGCCCGTGGTGCCAGGCGGTCCAGTGGAACAGGACGACGGCGACGGCGGCCACCAGCCGCAGTCCGTCCAACAGGGCCAGACGCGGCGGCCTGGCCACGGCCGGGATCGCCGCCGGGCTCGCAACTCGCTGCGCCGGCGCGGTGGTCGTGGTCATGCGGCTCCCTTCAGGACGCTCCTGTCCCAAGACACGCGTGGTGTTACGGATTCGTTACCTTCCATTGCACCGCATCTTCCCGCTCCGCCGCAAATCGGCCCAGTCAGGCCGCGACTGTTGTACCCGCAGCAACAGGGGCAACGCAAAGGCCCCGCCCACCGAACGGTGGACGGGGCCTTCGACGAAGAGGCGGAAAACCTACTTGAGGGTGACCGTGGCGCCGGCAGCCTCGAGGACTTCCTTGGCCTTCTCGGCGGTCTCCTTGTTGGCGCCTTCCAGGACAGCCTTCGGAGCGGCGTCGACCAGGTCCTTGGCTTCCTTCAGACCCAGGGAGGTCAGGGCGCGAACTTCCTTGATGACGGCGATCTTCTTGTCGCCGGCAGCCTCAAGGATAACGTCGAAGTCGGTCTTCTCTTCGGCAGCGGCTTCGCCGGCACCGCCAGCCGGGCCTGCAACGGCGACGGCAGCGGCGGTGACCTCGAAGGTCTCCTCGAAGGTCTTGACGAACTCGGAGAGCTCGATGATGGTCATTTCCTTGAAAGCTTCAAGCAGCTCTTCAGTGGTGAGCTTCGCCATGGTGGCGTCCTTTCGGTGAGGCGGCGCCGCGGCGCCGCAAGAAGGGGGTGGGGTGAAGGAGCTCTAGGCTTCTTCGGTGGCGGCTTCGGCAGCCGGAGCTTCCTCGGCCTCTGCGGCCGGGGCCTCGGCGGAAACCGGGGCAGCGCCACCGTTCTCCTCGAGCTTCAGGCGCAGCGCGTCGATGGTGCGGACCGCGGCGGAAGCCGGGGCCTTCAGGACGCCAGCCACGCGGGCCAGCTGGAACTCGCGGGACTCGAGGGCAGCCAGTGCGGCAACCTCGGCTGCGTCAAGGGCCTTGCCCTCGAAGTAGCCCGTCTTGATGATGAGTTCCTTGTTGGCCTTAGCGAAATCCGTGAGGCTCTTGGCAGCTGCAACCGCGTCACCCTTGATGAAGGCGATGGCGGTCGGGCCGGCAAGCTGGCCATCGAACGCGTCGATGCCCGCTTCCTTGGCTGCAATACCAGTCAGGGTGTTCTTCACGACCGCGTACTTGGTCTCGAGACCAAGCGAGCGGCGCAGTTCCTTGAGCTGTGCAACGGAAAGCCCACGGTATTCGGTCAGGACAGCGGCGGACGACTCCTTGAAGTCGGCGGTGATTTCAGCGACAGCGGAAACCTTGTTCGGCGTTGCCATAACCCTCCTTCCGGGGAATTGTTCGGTGCCGGTCGTTCCGGTTCCCCGGCCCTGGGGCCACATAAAAAACGCCCCGCGCAGATGCACGGGGCTTCGTCCTCGCCCGGGCCGCAAAACGGCCCTGAAGGATAAGTTCGTTCACCTGCGCTGGCCGTCCTCTGCGAGGAACTTTCGGATCATCCACCCGGTGCAAGCACAGGGAGAATCATCGACCGACGGTCTTTGGTGCCTTAACCATACCCCGGGGCCCGGACGCGGGCCAAATCGGCGCCGCCGACGGGTCCGGGGGCACAAAAAAAGCGCGGCGGACCGCGCACGAACTTCGGGGCCAGACGTGGGGCCTGCACCCACTTCGGACATGCCGGGTGCAGATGGGCCCGGCACAGATGCGGGCCGTTCCCCGCCACTTGGGGGACGGCGGGGAACGGCCCGATCCAATTCGCCACGGTGCGGCTTGGGGGAACGCACCGTGACTCTTCCATGCCGGAGGGCTTGGGGGACCAAACCGACATGGTGGCGCTAAGCGCCTGCCGGCCTGTCGAAGCGCCAACGGCTAAAGCGTAGCAGGTCCGGGCACCTCACCTCCAGCACATTCCTCCCCGTGCGTTACGGAATTGGAAAACTTTTCGCGCTGACGGAAAAGGGCCCGCCCGGCGGATGCCGGACGGGCCCCAAGGTCCCGGGGACTAGGCCTCGATGACGACCTTGGTGACGTTCGGGTCAAGCGGGATGCCCGGGCCGAACGTGGTGGCCAGGGTGGCCTTCTGGATGTAGCGGCCCTTGGAAGCGGACGGCTTCAGGCGCAGCACCTCTTCGAGGGCGGCGGCGTAGTTCTCGGCCAGCTTGGTGGCGTCGAACGAGGTCTTGCCGATGATGAAGTGCAGGTTGGAGTGCTTGTCGACGCGGAAGTCGATCTTGCCGCCCTTGATGTCGTTGACGGCCTTGGCGACATCCATGGTCACGGTGCCGACCTTCGGGTTCGGCATCAGGTTGCGCGGGCCGAGGATCTTGCCCAGGCGTCCGACCTTGCCCATCAGGTCCGGGGTGGCGACGGCCGCGTCGAAGTCGGTCCAGCCGCCGGAGATCTTCTCGATCAGGTCGTCGGAGCCAACGAAGTCGGCGCCGGCGGCGATCGCGGCCTCGGCCTTGTCGCCGTTGGCGAACACCAGGACGCGGGCGGTCTTGCCCGTGCCGTTGGGGAGGTTCACCGTGCCGCGGACCATCTGGTCGGCCTTGCGCGGGTCGACGCCCAGGCGGAAGGCGACCTCAATGGTGGCGTCGATCTTGGAGGGGTTGGTCTCCTTGGCCAGCTCGATAGCCTCGACCGGTGCGTACAGCTTGTCGCCATCGATCTTGGCTACAGCTGCCTCGTATGCTTTGCTGCGCTTTGCCATCTGCGTTTTCTCCTTATGCAGTCGTGGTCTCGAATGGGTCGCGCTCGACCCTGCCACTGCGACGGCGCGGTTCCCGCGTACGGTGCGTCCCGCCGTCGTTCTTTGTTTATGGGGTGGGGTGCCTGGAAAGGCGGTGGGGACTAGCCCTCGACGGTGATGCCCATGGAGCGGGCGGTGCCGGCGATGATCTTCGCGGCGGCGGCGAGATCGTTGGCGTTCAGGTCCTCAAGCTTGGTCTGGGCGATTTCCTCGACCTGGGCCTGGGTCAGCTTGGCGACCTTGACGGTGTGCGGGGTGGCGGAGCCCTTCGGGACGCCCGCGGCCTTCTTGATCAGCTCGGCGGCCGGCGGGGTCTTGGTGATGAAGGTGAAGGAGCGGTCTTCGTAGACCGTGATCTCCACCGGGATGACGTTGCCGCGCTGGGCCTCCGTCGCGGCGTTGTACGCCTTGCAGAACTCCATGATGTTGACGCCGTGCTGACCAAGCGCCGGACCGATCGGCGGGGCCGGGTTGGCGGCGCCTGCCTGGATCTGCAGCTTGATGAGGCCGGTGACCTTCTTCTTGGGGGCCATTTCGGGTCCTTCTACTCATACGTTTCCCCGATGCACAGGAGCGTGCCCGGGGGGTTGGCCGCCGTGGCGCGGCGGCCGGATCGTCCCCTCCCGGTAAAGCGGCCGGGCGGGGACGAAGACTGTGTTACTGGATCTTGGTGACCTGGCTGAAGGACAGCGTCACCGGGGTCTCGCGCTCGAAGATGGAGACGAGGACCACCAGCTGCGAGGACTCCGGCTTGATCTCGGAGATCGTCGCCGGGAGGGTCTCGAACGGGCCGTCGTTGACGATCACGGATTCGCCGACCTCGAAGTCGATGTTGACTTCGGTGATCGGGATGCGGACCGCCTTGCCGGTCTCCGCGGCGGTGGCCTCGGCGATGACCGTGTGCTCCAGCATGGAGAAGACCTCGTCCAGGCTCAGCGGCACCGGGTCGTGGGCGTTGCCGACGAAGCCGGTGACGCCCGGGGTGTGGCGCACGGCGCCCCACGAGGCGTCGGTCAGCTCCATGCGGACCAGCACGTAGCCGGGAATGCGCACGCGGCGGACGATCTTGCGCGTGGTGTTCTTGATCTCCACGACCTCTTCCATGGGCACCTGGATTTCGTAGATGAAATCCTCCATGCCCAGGGTCTGGATGCGGGTCTCCAGGTTCACCTTCACGCGGTTCTCGTAGCCGGCGTAGGAGTGGATGACGTACCAGTCGCCCGGCTGGCGGCGGAGCTTGGCCTGGAAGTCGGCGACCGGGTCGACAGGCTCGGCTTCGGTCTCAGCTGCGTCGGCTTCAATCTCGGCGGAGCCCTCGGAGGCGGAGTCCTCAACGACGGAATCGGCCGACGCCTCTTCGGCGTCGACCTCGGCGGCCAGCTCAACGACCTCGTCGTTGGCCTGCGGTTCGAGTTCCTGCTCGGACACTGCGGTTCCTGCTTTCTTTGACTGGTTCACCAGAACTGTGGCGGCGCGGACGCCCGACGGTCTACTGCTCGGTCGGGTTCGTGAAGATCAGGATCGATCCGTTGCCGAACACGTAGTCGAGGGCGCTGACGATGAGCATGACCAGGACCACGAAACCGAGCACCACGAGCGTGTAGTTGACCAGTTCGCTGCGGGTCGGGGTGACGACCTTGCGCAACTCGGCAATCATCTGCCGAAAGAACAGCGCGATGCCCGCAAAGAAACCGGTCTTGGCCTGCTTCTTGTGATGGGGTGCCCCTTGGGAGCTACCTGCGGCCGTTTCGGTCACTGTCCCTCGTTTCACGTTCAAACCGTACTGAAACAACACGGTGTGCCGCAGCCTCAAGGGCTACGGCACACCGTGACTTGGATTTCGCCGAGCCGCCCCTGGGGGCTGCCACTGCGCAGGGCAGACAGGACTCGAACCTGCAACCTGCGGTTTTGGAGACCGCTGCGCTACCAATTGCGCCACTACCCTTCGGGCCAAGGCCCGTGGACGTCCCGCACCGAGCGCGGTCCATCCGCGGCGCTTTCCAGCACCGAGGAAACACTCTACTGCACATCAGGCCCGTAAGTCGAACCGGGCCCCGGAAGGTGTGTCGCAGAAGCCGCGACACAAGGTGACCATGGCGCGCGCCCGTGGCTAAGCTGGGAAGCGCCCAGCCCCTTTACCCAGGAAGCGCCATGTCACGCATCTCCCGCCGTATCGGTTCCATCGCCGAATCCGCCACCCTCGCCGTCGACGCCAAGGCGAAGGCCCTCAAGGCCGCGGGCCGCCCCGTGATCGGCTTCGGTGCGGGCGAGCCGGACTTCCCCACCCCCGACTACATCGTCGAGGCCGCCATCGCCGCCGCCCGCGACCCGCGATTCCACCGCTACTCCCCCGCGGCCGGGCTCCCCGAACTGAAGACCGCGATCGCCGCAAAGACGCTGCGTGATTCGGGCTACGCGATCGAGGCGTCCCAGGTCCTGGTGACCAACGGCGGCAAGCAGGCCGTGTACAACACCTTCGCCACCCTGCTCGATCCGGGCGACGAGGTCCTGGTCCCGTCGCCGTTCTGGACCACCTACCCGGAGGCCATCCGGCTGGCCGGCGGCGTGCCGGTCGACGTCTTCGCCGGGCCGGAGCAGGGCTACAAGGTCACCGTTGACCAGCTCGACGCGGCGCTGACGGAGCGGACCAAGGTCCTACTCTTCGTCTCCCCCTCCAACCCCACCGGCGCGGTCTACTCCCCGGAGCAGGTCAAGGAGATCGGCCAGTGGGCCGCCTCCAAGGGCCTCTGGGTCGTCACGGACGAGATCTACGAGCACCTGACCTACGACACCGCCGAATTCACCTCCATCGCCACCGCTGTGCCGGAACTGGGCGACAAGGTGGTCATCCTCAACGGCGTCGCCAAGACCTACGCGATGACCGGCTGGCGCGTGGGATGGATGGCCGGCCCGGCCGATGTCATCAAGGCCGCCACCAACCTGCAGTCCCACGCGACCTCCAACGTGGCCAACGTCTCCCAGATGGCCGCGCTCGCCGCCGTTTCCGGGCCGTTGGATGCCGTGCACGAGATGAAGAAGGCCTTCGACCGCCGCCGCCGCGCCATGGTCGAGGGGCTGAACGCCGTCGAGGGCATCTACTGCCCGACGCCGGAGGGCGCCTTCTACGCCTACGCCGACGTGCGTGCGCTGCTGGGCCGCGAGATCGCCGGCGCCCGTCCGGAAACGTCCGCCGAACTGGCGGCGCTGATCCTGGACAAGGTCGAGGTCGCCGTCGTTCCGGGCGAGGCGTTCGGTCCGTCCGGCTTCCTCCGCCTGTCCTACGCGCTGGGCGACGATGACCTGGCTGAGGGCGTGGGCCGCATCCAGAAGCTGCTGGCCTAGCAGCCTGCTCAGGCCAGAATCCCCCGGTGCCACGCACCGGGGGATTCTGCACTTTCCCCCGCATCCGCAGCTGAAACGCTCCTCTCCAGCACCAAAAGTTGACTCCTGCCACACCGGGTGCAGAATCGTCAGGATCGCTTCCCCCGGAACCAGGCTTCCACCTCACGGACCACGGCCTGCGGATCCTCCAACACCCATCGGGCCGGAATCCGCATCACAAACCGCCGCTTGAGGCTTGCGGCGTTTCCGCGACGCCGGTCCTCCTCGAAATCACGCGCGTCGGAGTGGTAGGTGCGCCCGTCGATCTCCACGAGCAGCACGCCGTCCACCTCGAGGTCCACGTGCCCGACGCCGGCAACCGGCACCTGGCTTCGCACCCGGTACCCCGCCCGCAGCAGCGCGTCCCGGGCCAGGGTTTCGGCCGGCGACTGGGCCTTGGGATCCACCTTTCGTACGATGCGCCGGGTCACGTCGCTGCCCCGACCCCGGCAGTCGTCGCGCAAGGCCGCCAGCGTCACCCGCTTCTTCACCACCGCCGACTCGACGATCACCAGGGCCTCCGGCTCGGGCAGGCACCGCATCACCTGCCGCAGCATCACCAAGTCCGGGACCAGGTATCCGTGACGCGCCTTGGTCCGGTGCATGACAATCCCCTCGGGGCACTCGAACGTTGTCGCCGAACTCAAATGCGTTCCGGACGGCGCCTTCCAGACCCACAGGCCCGTTTCCTTCGCCGCGCTCACGCAGGCCAGCGAGGACCGCCATGTCACGGTGTGGAGCAGTGCCCCGTCCACACCCGGCAGCAGATAGACGCCCGGGTTGCCCTTCCAGACCCGTCCCTCGGCGACGGCACGCTGGAGCGCTGCCGACCCTACGCCCAACCGGGCCAGGTCGGCGGCCCGCGCCGCGCCGCCGCGGCTGTTCAGGGCTTCCACCGGATCCCGTGACTTCATTCACCCAGCGTGCGGTCTTCGGCACCGCGTTGGGCTGGCCAAGCGGGGAATGTGGACAACAAGAATCTGCACTCGCGGCCGGTCTGGCCTGAAATCGCCGTCACAGCAGCCCCAAGGGGTTACCCCTTTCACCGCAAGTGCAGGATCGGCCTAGAGGATGCGCCTGTCCACGGCCCAGCGGGTGAGTTCGTGCCGGTTGGACAACTGCAGCTTGCGCAGCACCGAGGACACGTGCGTCTCCACGGTCTTCACCGAAATGAACAGGTCCTTGGCGACCTCCCGGTAGGTGTACCCGCGCGCGATCAGCCGCATGACCTCCAGCTCCCGCGCGGACAGCAGGTCGAGTTCGTCGTTCGAGCTCACCGCCTGCGTGCCGAACGCGTCCAGCACGAACCCGGCCAGTCGGGGGGAAAACACCGCGTCCCCGCCGGCCACGCGCTCGACGGCGTCGGAGATCTCCTGCCCCGACACGGACTTGGTCACGTAGCCGCGCGCGCCGGCCCGGATCACGGACACCACGTCCTCGGCGGCGTCGGAAACGCTCAAGGCCAGGAACCTCACCTGCCCCAGCAGGCCGCCGCACCCGGCGATCACTTCCGCTCCTCCCCCGCCGCGGCCGCCCGGCAGGTGCACGTCCAGCAGCACGACGGCGGGACGCAGCTCGTGCACGGTCCGCACCGCCTCCTCCACGGTGGCGGCCTCGCCGACCACCCGGATCCGCGCGTCCAGGTCGGCCTTCAGCCCGGACCGGAAGATGGCGTGGTCGTCGACCACCACAACGTCGATGGGTTCGTTCACGGGGTGTCCCTTTCCATGGGCATGTGCAGCTTGATTTCGGTGCCGTCGCCGCTGCGGATGGTGGCGGTGCCCCCGTTGCGCCGCATGCGCCCGACGATGGATTCGCGCACCCCCAGTCGGTCCTCGGCTACGGCGTCAGGATCGAACCCCGGGCCGCGGTCGCGGACGAAGACGTCCACGCCCGCGGGGCCCGCCTCGACGTACACGGAGACCGTGCCGCCGGCGTGCTTGACGGCGTTGAGCATGGCTTCCCGGGCGGCCTGCAGGAGCGCGTCGTGGCCGGGCAGCCCGGTCAGGGAACCGACCGCGACGACGTCGATGACGGCGCCGCGGCTGTCCTCCAGCTCCGCCGCCACGGCACGGACGGCCTCGCAGATCTCCCCCTCCGGGGCGGCTTCGTCCGTGTAGAGCCACTGGCGCAGCTCGCGCTCCTGGGCGCGGGCCAGGCGCACCACCTGGGCCTCGTCGCCGGCGCGCTTCTGGATCAGGGCCAGGGTCTGCAGCACCGAGTCGTGCAGGTGGGCGGCGATCTCCGCCCGCTCCGCGGCGCGGATCCGGGAGGAGCGTTCGGAAACGAAGTCGCGCCAGATGCGCACCGCGAACGGCAGCGCCACCAGGGACACCCCGGCCAGGACGGCCAGCGCCACGAGCAGCCCGGTCCACAGTTCCTCCCACGCGACCGCGCCGGAGACCAGCACCACCAGCCCGGCCACCACCAGGCCGAGTCCGGCCGCCAGCCGGACGACGCCGGCGGCGCCCGTGGCTCCCGCGCGGCGCCTGAGCCCTTCCCGGCTGACGGTGTCCAGCTGGAGCCACGCGATGATGGCCCCTCCCAGCACGGCCAGCACGGGCCAGAGGATCTGCCAGGCCACGTCCACCCCGGCCGCCTGGGCCGCGAGCAGCCCGGCCAGCAGCAGCAGCACGGCCCCAACGAGGATCTCCTTGCCCCCGAGGGCGCTTCCGGCCGGACCGGCGTACGGCACGCGGCGCAGTCCGGCCCGGCCCGCGGCGTCGCGGTCCGCCTCGCGGGCGGCGTCCTCGACGCTGGGGACCAGCAGCCACAGCCACACGTACAGCAGGACGCCGGCCCCGCCCAGCAGCGCGGAGGCCGCCATCACGATCCGGACCACCTTCACGGGCAGGCCCAGGTGCACGGCCAGGCCCGCGCAGACCCCGGCCAGCACGCGCGGGGTCCCGCGCAGCAGGGGCGGCCTGGCGTGGGCGGTTTCGGTCATGCTTCCATCCAAACACGTCCGGGCAGGCAGGGGGCCTTTTTCCGGGGTACCCCGGGAAGGATCAGGGACGCCTCAGGGGGTACCCCGATGGTGGCGGCCCCCGCCGCGCGGAACGATGGTGGGTATGAACACCGCACCTGTTGAACCCCCACCTGTTGAACACGGATTCTTCCGCTGGATCCGCGGCCTGGGCTTGCAGCGCAGCCAGGACCGCTGGATCGGCGGCGTCGCCGGGGGGCTGGGCCAACGCTTCGGGATCGACCCGCTGCTGGCCCGCGGCCTCGTCGTTGTCCTGGCCGTCTTTACGGGGGCCGGGCTGCTGCTGTACGGGCTTGCCTGGGCGCTGCTGCCCGAGCCGGACGGCCGCATCCACCTCCAGGAGGCCGGGCGCGGTCGCTGGACCGCGGGAATGTCCGGCGCACTGGTCTTCTTCCTCCTGGGCCTGATCGACCGCCCCACCCCGTTCGGCCACTGGAACGACGGCTGGTGGTACGGCACCCTGTGGACGCTCCTGGTTGTCGGCGGCGTCATCTGGTTCATCGTTTCGCGGCAGAAGCGGAACGACGGGGGCTCCTACCCCGGGGCCACGTTCCCCGCGGCGCCCTACCCGGCCGGCCCCGTGCCTCCGAATGGCGCCGCGTCCCCCAATGACACCGGGTCTTTCAACGACACCGTGCCCCTGAACGACGCCACACTCCGCAACGACACCGTCCCGGTCGGCCAGCCTCTGCCGCCGGCCGGTCCGCCCTACCCGGCCGCCTTCACCGCTCCGGTGCCGCAGGCGACCGGCGCCCCGTGGCCGCCGAACCAGCCACCCACGAAGGAGCCCCACCATCAAGGTCGGAGCTTTCAGCTCGCTGGAGGTGCCGGTCCCGGACAGCCGCCCGTGAAGCAGCCCCGCCCCGAACCGCCGCTGCCCGGATACAGCGTGGCCGTCGTCGTCGGCGTGGCCGTGCTGGTGGCCGGGACGATCGCGCTGCTGCACGTGATGGGCGTGGTCTCCCTCGCCGGAATCGTCGTCCCCGTCGCCATGGCCGCCGCCCTGGTGGTCATGGGCCTGGGCCTGGTGGCCGCGGCCCTGCGGCACACCACCGGCGGCGCGCTGACCGGCCTGACCATCGCCCTGCTGGTCTGCACGGTGCTGGCCTCCGGCGCCACGCTGAACAAGCCGCAGTGGGGCTGGGGCACGCCGATCACTGAACAGCAAGGCAACTCCTACACCAACGTCTTCGCGAACGGCACGGTAGACCTCAGCGGCTACTCCACCATCACCTCCGACACCACCGTCCAGATGGATGGGGCCTTCAGCTCGCTGGAGGTGCTGGTCCCGGACAACATCCCTGTGGTCGTCACCGGCGACGGCGCCTTCTACTCGCTGGAGGTCACCACCGAGAACGGGCAGCAGTCCCAGTCCGGCATCGGCAGCACCAGCGACATCGTCCTGAACGAGGGCGCGACCGGGCCGACTCTCACCGTCGAGATCGACGGCGCCTTCAACAGCATCACCGTCGAAACCGCGAAAGCGCAGGTCACCCCATGAGCGAACACACCACCCCTGAAACGCACGACGCCGAATCCCCCCGGGTGCCGGTCGGCACCCTGGTCTTCGGCTCCGTGGTGGTGGTCCTCGGACTGCTGCTGCTGGGCGGGCTCCTGTACGGATTCGCGCTCAACCCGGCGTACGTCGCCGTCGGACTGCTGGTGGGCGCCGGCGCCCTGATGATCATCGGCGGCATAGCCGCCGGGCGGCGCAGCCGCCGGTGACGGTTCCCCCACCCGTCTCCCTCGTGAAAGGCTCTACCCCATGGATAAGTTCTTCGATTCACTCCACGCCTTCCCCTTTCACCGGGGCCCCAAGCGCATGGTGGCCGGCATTGCCGGCGGCATTGCCGACAAGTTCGGCTGGGACGTGACGCTGGTGCGCATCGGCATGCTGCTGGCGTTCCTGCTTCCGGTGGTCAGCATCCCGCTGTACCTGGTGCTGTGGCTGCTGATCCCGGACCAGAACGGCACGATCGTGCTGGAACGGCTGATCGGCAAGCGCTGATTTGCTGGTCGCCATTGGGCCCACTGGCTAGACTCGTGACCGGTGGGCCCAGTGACGTGCCCCGGCACCTGCCCGCGCTGGCCTGGATTCCGGCGGGCACAGACCACTGACGAAAGCTGAGCCTGCGATGCGTATTGGAATCATGACCAGCGGCGGCGACTGTCCCGGCCTGAACGCGGTGATCCGCGGAGCGGTGCTTAAAGGCATCAAGACCCATGATCATGAATTCGTCGGGTTCCTCGACGGCTGGCGCGGAGTGGTGGAGGGCGACATCATCGACCTGCCGCGCGCCTCGGTGCGCGGCATCTCCAAGCAGGGCGGCACCATCCTGGGAACCTCCCGCACCAACCCGTACGACGGCGAGCAAGGCGGCCCGGACAACATCCGGGCCACGCTGGATCGGCTGGGGATCGACGCCGTGATCGCGATCGGCGGCGAGGGCACGTTGGCGGGGGCCAAGGAGCTGACCGATGCGGGGCTCCCGATCGTGGGGGTCCCCAAGACCATCGACAACGACCTCGACGCGACCGACTACACCTTCGGGTTCGACACCGCCGTGCAGATCGCCACCGAGGCCATCGACCGGCTGCGCACCACCGGCGAATCCCACCACCGCTGCATGGTCGCCGAGGTCATGGGACGCCATGTCGGGTGGATCGCGCTGCACGCCGGCATGGCCGCGGGCGCCCACGCCATCCTCATCCCCGAACAGCGCGTGAGCATGGAGCAGATCACCCACTGGGTCCGCGAGGCGCACGACCGCGGCCGCGCCCCGCTGGTTGTCGTCGCCGAGGGCTTCGTCCCGGAGGGTTCCTTCGAGCCCTATGCCGACCGCGGCCGCGATGCCGCCGGCCGGCCCCGGCTGGGCGGCGTGGGCGAGCGGCTGGCCCCGCTGATCGAAGAGGCCACCGGCCTTGAAACCCGCGCCACAGTGCTCGGCTACATCCAGCGCGGCGGAGTGCCCACCGCGTTCGACCGGGTGCTGGCCACCCGGCTGGGGATGGCCGCCGTGGATTCGGTCACCGACAAGGCGTGGGGAACCATGGTGGCGCTACGCGGCACCGACATCCACCGCGTGCCGTTCATCGCCGCCATAAACAACCTCAAGCGCGTGCCGCAGCACCGGTTCGACGAAGCCGCCGTCCTCTTCGGCTAGCGACTACCGTCCTCCCCGTTCACGGCCTGCCCCACACGCTTCGCGCGCGGGGACCCCTGGCTGCTCTCTTCCCTCGCTTCGCTCGGGGCGGGGCCCTCGGCCGCTAGTCTTAGGTTTTATGGACTTGGAGACGGGAACCCGCGCCATCATCGCGCTCGCCTGGGCACGCCGGTTCGGCCTGCCCGACACGGAACTGCACTACGCAGCCATGGGCGAGACGGCGCCGCGGGTCCTGGCCAGGGACGACACCACCGACAGCGTGCGGTTCCTGCGCCTGCTGCGCGGCTCCGCGCTCCACGGGCCGGGATGGGCGCTGGACGCGGCCGAACGGTACGACGACGACGAACTGGGCCTGGAGTCGACGCTGGTGCGGCTGGTGCGCGAGCACGGCGGGGGCAGGGACGCCCGCGGGCTGGGCGAAACCGCGCTGTATTATCTGGACGAGCCGCTGGACGTGGCCGAATCCGAATCCACGGTGGTCTCCTTCGACGTCGCCCACGCGCGGGAGCTGGAAGCGGCGTGCCCGCGCGACGACGTGGCGGAGGTGCGGCTCTCCGCGCGCGAACACCCCTTCACGCTGCTCGCCGAAGAGGGTCACAAGCCGCTGGCCGGGGCCGGATACGACATCTGGGAGGGAATGGTGGCCGACCTTTCGGCGCTCACCGCGCCCGCGCTGCGCCGGCACGGCCTGGCCTCCTACATCACCGCGGTCGCGATCGACGACGCGCTCACGCAGGGCCTCATTCCGCAGTGGCGTGCCGGGGTGAGTAACCGGGCGGCGCACCTGACAGCGCAGACCCTGGGGTTCGTGCTGGCCGGTTCGCTGACCGCGGCCAGCATCGGGGACACCCGCTTCTGAGTAGCGACCCAGCGCAGGGCCGTCGTTCCCCGCAAGCGCGGGGCAGCCGGGTCCCTGCGTGGCGACGAAGTCGACATGAAAGGGCCGTCGTTCCCGCAAGCGCGGGGCAGCCGGGTCCCTGCGTGGCGACGAAGTCGACACGAAAGGGCCTGCCCCGCGCGCTACCGGTGGCGCAGGAAGCCCTGCTGGCGGCCGACAACCTGGCCGGCGTCGGGCGCGACGATCGCCTCCTGGGCGGCCGCGTAGCGCTCCTCCCCGTCCACGACCACCAGGGCGGCGGCGGGATCGACGTTGCGCTTGATGATCGCCAGGGCGATCGGCCCGGCCTCGTGGTGCAGGGCCGCGGAGGTGATTCGTCCGACCGTCTTCTCCCCCAGCACGACGTCGCTGCCGGCGGCCGGCAGGGTGTGCAGGCTGCCGTCCAGGTGCAGGAAGACCAGGCGGCGTGGCGGATGGCCGAGGTTGTGCACCCGGGCCACGGTTTCCTGGCCCTTGTAGCAGCCCTTGGTCAGGTGCACGGCGGTGCGCATCAGGTCCAGTTCGTGGGGAATGGTCTTGTCGTCGGTTTCAAGGCCCAGCCGGGGGCGCCAGGCGGCGATGCGCAGGGCCTCCACGGCCATGGTCCCGGCCAGCGGCAGGCCCTCCACGGCGGCCTCCAGGTCCGCGGCGGGAACCAGGTATTCGAGCCAGACGCGTCCGGCGGCCGGATGCTCCGCTCCGGAATAGGAGTAGCCGCCCGGGAGCACACCCGGCCACGGGTCGCGCCACACGGTGCGTCCCGCCAGTTGCGGGATTTCCGCGGCGGCTCCCACGACGGCCCAGTCGGCGCTGGCATCGGCCACCTCGACCCGGAGCATGAACCGCATCGAGTCCAGCCAGGCGGCCAGCGGCGCGGCCTCTGCCGCCTCCACGAGCAGCCACGTGGTGGTTCCGTCGTCGACGACCCGGCAGTCGTGCTCGATGCGCCCCTGCACGTTCAGGAAGAGGGCCTCCGTGGACTCCCCCGGGGCCAGCCCCAGCAGGAGCTGGGTGGAGAGCGAGTTCAGCCAGGAGAGCCGGTCCGGCCCGGTGACGGTGACGACGCCGCGATGGGACAGGTCGGCCACGGCCTGGCCCGATTCCAGCCGGCGCTGTTCGGGCAGCGGGTCGCCATAGTGGGCGGCGACGCCGGCGTCGGCTCCGGAGCCTTCAACGGCGCCGGAGCGCCCAAGGAGCGGGGAAGGAAGGGGCATTGGATTTCCCTAGGGTCAGGCGATCTTTTTCAGGGCGGCCGAGGCGTGGGCGGCCAGTCCGCTGCCGCCGGCGGCCACGTCCCAGCGCCAGTAGAGGTCGCCGTTGACGAGCCCGTAGATGCGGGTGGCCGACGCGTACTCCTTGGAGTTGGTGCCGCGCATGACCAGGTCGGTGGCGAGTTCGATCTGCGGGCCCTTGATCCTGCCGTAGTAGAGCTCGCTGATCCCGCCCGGGTGGACGATGTTCACCTGGATGTCGAACCCGCCGAAGTCGTTCCGCAGTTCCTCGACCTCGTCGGCCGAACGCAGTGCCGGCACGATGTCGGCCGGAACCATGCCCGGGCCCCCGTCCGCGTCCACGCGGGGCCGGTCCAGCGCCCAGAAGCCGGTTTCAACAGCCAGCGGACGCAACCGGGTCCCGTCCTCGTCCACGAGCCAGCTTTCGGCCCGGTAATCGAGGTAGGGCAGGCCGTTTTGGGAGAACACCACGCGCTGGGAGAAGTGGGCGTCGTCGCCTTCGCCGGCACCGAGCCGTCCGGCGCCTTCCCACGTGCCCAGCAACCAGGACAGCGGAACGAGTTCCGGTGTCAGGTCGGTCGGGATCTCAATGGCCATGGTGGTGTCCTGCCGCTGCGGTACTGGTTACTTCTGGCCCTTGAAAAGACGGGCGACGACGAGGGCGGCGAACCCGGCCATGCCGAGGCTGGCGACCGCCAGGAGGCTGATGAAGAAGATTTCGAGCGCAACGTAATTGTGGTCCATGGGACCCATATTAGCCGGACGCCGGGAGTGCTGCCGCGCACCGGCGCGGGCAGGCGCGTAACACCGGCGCGGCGCCCGCCGCACGAGCAGCCCCATCACAGCTAACCCAGGAGCAGGCGTTCGAGGAAGTAGGCCAGGGTTCCGGAGCCCAGGACCGCGCACAGCCCGGTGGCGATCGCCGCCAGGGTGCCGCGCGGGCCGCCGGAGGAGACCACGAGCGCACGCACCCCGCCGATGACGGCGCCGGTCACGGCTCCGACGGCGAGCGCGGGCAGCAGCGGGGCGTCGCCGAAGGCCAGCGCGGCCAGGCCCGCTACGAGGATCGCGACGACGAAGGCCAGCGGGCCGACGATGCGGTCCGGCCAGCGGATGGTGCACACCAGGATGGCGGCGGCCATGGAAGCCCCGGCGGCGACCATGAGGGAGGAGTCCGCCGCGTTGGTGCCGATCCGGTCGATGGCGATCCACCCTGACCCGGAGGCCACCACCAGGGCGCCCGTGGCGGAGGAGAGCATGGATTCGAGCCGCAGCTTCTCTCCCGTGCCGCGCAGCAGCTGGACCAGGAAGGCGAGGATCAGTCCGATGGCGGCCGCGGGAGCCATCCAGAACAGGGGCTGCGGCATGGGCGCCAGGGCTGCGCCGGCGGCGGCGGCCAGGCCGGCGGCCCCGAGCACGGCCGCGATCGGAGCGGCGGCGGGCAGTCCGAAAAGCCGGGGCCAGCCGACCGCGAACAGCAGCGACAGGACGGACACGGCCACCCAGACCGCGATGGTTCCGGCGGCTCCCGGCCCGGCGTAGCTGGCCGCGACGATCAGGGCGACGGCGGCCAGGGCGGAGCCTGCAACGGTTTTGGTCCTCACCCCTCCATCCTGCCCTATCGGCGCGCGGTGGCCGCGCCGCACATGTTGCCCGTGTTTCCGGTCCGTGACGCGCAGGACAACCGGTCCGGGGCCCGCCAATCTATACTGGGGCTGATTCCCGAACCCAATGGCGCGTTTGGTCCACCCGGCTATTGAGGAGGTCTCGATAATGGCCAGCATCCTGCTTCTGACCAACGCGTCAGGGTCATCCGTGGAGATTCTGCCTGCCCTTGAGCTCCTCGCCCACTCCGTCCACATCCTTCCGGCCGAGGCCTCGGCCCTCCTGGACGCAGGGGACACCGACGTCGTTATGGTCGACGCGCGCCGGGACCTCTCCGGATCCCGGTCGCTGTGCCAGCTGCTGCGCACGACGGGCCTGGACGCGCCGATCCTGCTGGTGCTCACCGAGGGCGGCATGGCGGCCGTCTCGGCCCTGTGGCAGGCGGACGACGTCCTGCTGGACACCGCCGGCCCGGCCGAGGTGGAGGCGCGGCTGCGCCTGGCCACCGCCCGCTCCCGCGCCGAGACGGAAGCGGACACCTCGGAGATCCGGGCCGCCGGCGTCGTCATCGACGAGGCCAGCTACACCGCGAAGGTGCACGGCGAACCGCTGAACCTGACCTACAAGGAGTTCGAGCTCCTCAAGTACCTGGCGCAGCACCCGGGGCGCGTGTTCACCCGGGACCAGCTGCTGCACGAGGTCTGGGGCTACGACTACTACGGCGGCACCCGCACCGTGGACGTCCACGTGCGGCGCCTGCGCGCCAAGCTCGGCGCCGACCACGAGCAGCTCATCGGCACCGTGCGCAACGTCGGCTACCGCTTCACCCTGGCCCGGACGCTCGACGACGAGGACACCGCGCAAAACGTCGGCGCCTGAAGCCGGGGTCCGGAAACGCCCGCGCACGGGGCCCCGACACCCGGTGCCACCGGCTATCTTTGGTCCCATGAGCGCAGCCACGAGCACCGACTGGACCATCACCCTGCTTCCGGGCGTCCCGGACGCTGAGCTGCTGCGGCAGGTCCGCGCCTTGGCCGCCGCCGCGGAGGAATCCGACGGCAACCCGCCGCTGAGCGAGCAGACGCTGGTGCGGCTGCGCACCACCGACGACGCCGGCTCGCTGCTGGGTGCCTATGCGCGCCTTGCGGAGGGGAACGGCGAGGGGGCGCTGGTCGGCGTCGCCGTGGCGGTGCTGCCGCGGTCCGGTGAACCGGGCGTGCTCGAACTGGTGGTGCACCCCGACGCGCGCAACGACGGGATCGGCGGCGGCCTGATGGAGGCGCTGCGCGGCTCCACGGATTTGGCCGGGCTGCAGGCGTGGGCCCATGGCGGGCACGACGGCGCCGCCCGGCTGGCGGAGCGCTACGGCTTCGCGCCGGCGCGCGAACTGTGGAGGATGCGCCTGGTGCACCCGGTCGACCTGCCCGAGCCCGCCCTGCCGGAGGGTCTCACGCTGCGCGCCTTCGTGCCCGGCCGCGACGAGGACGCCTGGCTGGAGGCCAACCGCGCGGCCTTCGCGCACCATCCGGAGCAGGGGTCGTTGGGCCGGGCCGACCTGGAGGCCCGGATGGCCGAGGACTGGTTCGATCCGGCCGGGTTCCTGCTGGCGGTGGATGCGCAGGACCGGATCGCCGGCTTCCACTGGACCAAGGTCCACCCGCCGGCGGCCGGCCACGGGGCCCTCGGCGAGGTGTACGTGGTCGGCGTCGTCCCGGGCGCGCAGGGCGGCGGGCTGGGGCGTGCCCTGACCCTGGCCGGGATCCGGCACCTGCTCGGCCAGGGGATCCACGCCGTGATGCTCTACGTGGACGCGGACAACGAACCCGCCGTGCGCCTGTACAAGAGCCTGGGCTTCACCCGGTGGGACGTCGACACCATGTACGCGCACGTCGGCGGGACGGTCGAGGCCGGCGGCGCGCAGGTAGAGTGATTCCCGAGCGTCTTGCGCTGCGGTTCGCCGCGCAGGCAACGCCGCACCACCCCATCGGAAGGAACCCAGCCATGGACTCCCTGGCCGCGCAGACCTTCGGCGACAGCGATGTCCCCGCCTCCCGCGCCACGCAGGACCGCATCGAACTCCCCGACTTCGAGCCGACGCTCGGTCCCGAGGGCGACTTCACCCTGGACCGCTTCCTGGACCGCGAGATCAGCTGGCTGGATTTCAATTCGCGCGTGCTGGAACTGGCGGAAGACTCCGACCTGTTCCTGCTGGAGCGGGTGGGCTTCCTGTCCATCTTCGCGTCCAACCTGGACGAGTTCTTTATGGTGCGCGTGGCCGGCCTGAAGCGGCGCATCGCCACAGGCCTGGCCGTTCCCTCCGCTTCCGGAGTCAGCCCGCTGGACCAGCTGGACCACATCCTGGAGACCGCCCACCAGCTCCAGCGCCGGCATGCGCGGGTCTTCTCCGAGCAGGTGCGCCCGGCCCTGGCGGCCGAGGGAATCGCCATCACCCGGTGGAGCGAGCTCGACGACGACGCCCGGCAGGGCCTGAACCGCTGGTTCACCGACCAGGTGTTCCCCATCCTCACCCCGCTGGCGGTGGATCCGGCCCACCCGTTCCCCTACATCTCCGGGCTGTCCCTGAACCTGGCCGTGGTGGTGCGCAACCCCGTCAGCGGCAAGGAACTGTTCGCCCGCCTGAAGGTTCCGGACCAGCTGCCGCGCCTGATCTCGGTGGACGGCCCCCGTGCCGGGCACACGCCGGGCCGGGCCGCACGGTTCATCCCGCTCGAGGACGTCATCGCGGTGCACCTCGAGAACCTCTTCCCCGGCATGGAGGTCGTGGAGCACCACTCGTTCCGCGTCACCCGCAACGAGGACCTGGAGGTCGAGGAGGACGACGCCGAGAACCTCCTGCAGGCGCTGGAGAAGGAACTGCTGCGCCGCCGCTTCGGCCCGCCCGTCCGGCTCGAGGTGGCCACCGACATCAACCCGGCCGTGCGCTCGCTGCTGGTGCGCGAGCTCGGCGTCGAGGAGGAGGAGGTGTTCACCCTCCCGGCCCCGCTGGACCTGCGCGGGCTGAACGTCATCTCCGGCATCGAGCGCGCCGACCTGCACTACCCGCGGCACCTGGCCCACACCAGCCGCTTCCTGAACGAGTCGGAGACCTCCAAGGCGGCCAACGTCTTTGCCGCGATGCGCCGGCGCGACATCCTGCTGCACCATCCTTACGACTCCTTCTCCACCTCGGTCCAGGCGTTCCTCGAGCAGGCCGCCGCGGATCCCAAGGTGCAGGCCATCAAGCAGACGCTGTACCGCACCTCCGGGGACTCCCCGATCGTGGACGCGCTCATCGACGCCGCGGAGGCCGGCAAGCAGGTGCTGGCCCTGGTGGAGATCAAGGCCCGCTTCGACGAGCAGGCCAACATCAGCTGGGCCCGCAAGCTGGAACAGGCGGGAGTGCACGTGGTCTACGGCATCGTCGGGCTGAAAACGCACAGCAAGCTCTCCCTGGTGGTCCGCCGCGAAGGCGACCGGCTGCGCCGCTACTGCCACATCGGCACCGGCAACTACCACCCGCGCACGGCCCGCTACTACGAGGACCTGGGCCTGCTGACCTGCGACGACCAAGTGGGCGAGGACCTGTCCCGGCTTTTCAACCAGCTCTCCGGCTACGCCCCGCGGTCCACCTTCAAGCGGCTGCTCGTGGCGCCGCGCTCGCTGCGTTCGGGCCTGATCGACCACATCGAGCAGGAGATCGCCCACCGCAAGGCCGGCCTGGCCGCGCGGGTGGTCATCAAGGTCAACTCCATGGTGGACGAAGCCATCATCGACGCCCTCTACCGCGCCTCGCAGGCCGGGGTGCAGGTGGACGTGATCGTGCGCGGCATCTGCGCTCTGCGCCCGGGAGTGCCGGGGCTGAGCGAGAACATCCGCGTGCGCTCGGTATTGGGCCGCTTCCTGGAACACTCCCGCGTGTTCGCCTTCGGCAACGCCGGGCAGCCCATCGTCTACATCGGCTCGGCGGACATGATGCACCGCAACCTCGACCGCCGCGTCGAGGCCTTGGTGCGGCTCTCCAACCGCGAGGACGTCGCCGAACTGGTGTCGCTGCTGGACCGCTACCTCGATCCGCGCACCGCCAGCTGGCACCTGGACAACACGGGCGTCTGGAACCGCCACCACAAGGACGAGGACGGACGTCCGCTGACCGACATCCAGAGCTGGCTGCTCGATTCGCGCAGCCGCCAGCGCGGGGTGGCCCGGCGCTGATGGCCTTGCTTGTGCGTTCCTCCGACGGCCCGGACGTCGCCGGAGGCAGTTTTTCCGTGATCGCGGCCGGCGTCGTGCCGTGGCGGGTGAAGGGCAGGCAGCTGCAGGTGCTGCTCATCCACCGCGAGCGCTACGACGACTGGTCCTGGCCCAAGGGCAAGCTCGACGACGGCGAAACCGTCCCCGAGTGCGCGGTGCGCGAGGCCTACGAGGAGATCGGGCTGCGCGTCTGCCTGGGCATCCCGCTGCCGGCGATCACCTACCCCGTCGGCTCCGGGCCGAAGGTGGTCTACTACTGGGCCGCCCACGCCAACGGCGGCACCCCCGTGCCGGACGGCGTCGAAACCCACGATGTCCGCTGGGTGACCCCGGACGAGGCCCGCCCGATGCTTACCAACGCCTCGGACGTCGTCCCGCTCGATGCCCTGGTCCAGGCGCACGAGGCGGGCCTGCTCCAGACGCAGGCGTTCGTCGTCGTGCGCCACGCCAAGGCCAAGCCGCGCTCCAGCTGGACCCTGGCCGAGGGCAAGCGGCCGTTGGCCGCCACCGGCCAGCGGCAGGCCCTGGCCGTTGCCGACCTGCTCGCCGCCTGGGCTCCCAAGAAGGTGGCCAGCAGCCCGTGGACCCGGTGCATGCAAACGGTCTCCCCCTACGCCAGCCGCAACACCCTCGGGGTCAAGACCGTCGGCGAGCTCACCGAACACGCCGTCAAGCGCAACCCGGAGAAGGCGCGCAAGGCCATCGTCGCCCTGCTGGCCAAGCGGCGCTCGCAGGCGGTGTGCACGCACCGTCCCGTGCTGCCCTCCGTGCTGGCCGAGCTGCGCGACCGGCTGCCCTCCCGCCTGGCCGCGATCCTGCCCACGGAGGACCCCTACCTGCGACCGGGCGGGATCATCGTGGTGCACCAGCCGGTGGCTAAGCAGCGCAAGCTCGTCTCCGTGGAGCTGTACGAGCCGTTCGAGGACTAGGACCCGGACCGCGGCGGCCCCTTGGCCCCACAATTCCCGCCAACACCCGCACCTACGCGTCAGGATTCGGGGAGCACCCGCACTTACGCGTCAGGATTCGGGGTGCGGTCGGCGCGCAGCGAAGCCAGGTCCTCCAGCGCCCGGCGGCGGGACGCGCCCAGGTCCACGACCGGCTTCGGGTAGGCGGGGGTGCCGGCCTCGGGGACCCAGCGGCGGACGTACCGGCGCTCGGGGTCGAACTTCTTGGCCTGCGTGTCCGGGTTGAAGATGCGGAAGAAGGGCGCGGCGTCGGCTCCGCAGCCGGCAACCCACTGCCAGTTGGCCGGGTTCAGCGCCGCGTCCGCGTCCACCAGGGTGTCCCAGAACCAGGCTTCCCCTACCCTCCAGTGGATGCCCAGGTTCTTGACCAGGAAGCTGGCCGACACCATGCGCACCCGGTTGTGCATCCACCCGGTGGCCCACAGTTCCCGCTGGCCCGCATCCACCAGCTCGATGCCTGTGCGCCCGTGCCTCCAGCCGTCGGCCAGAGCCGCCTCGTCGCTGCCGTCCTGCGGCCAGGCCCAGGGGAACGCGTCGAATTCGGGGCGCAGGTTGGCGGTGGCCAGGTGCGGGTGCTCGTGCAGCTGATGCCAGCAGAATTCGCGCCATCCCAGCTGGGTGGCGAAGACCGAGGAGCCCGGCCCGCCGTCGGCCGACAGCAGCCGGTCGCGGACCTGGAACGGGGACAGGTGTCCCCAGCGCAGGTAGGGGGACAGCCGGCTGGTGCCGTCCATGTCCGGGCGGTCCCGGTCCTCGGCGTAGTCGCGGAGCGGACCGGAGGCGAAGTCCTCCAGCAGCCGCTCCCCCGCGGCCGCGCCCGGTTCCCACGCCTCGCGCAGTCCGCCGGCCCAGTCGGGCTTCTCCGGCAGCAAGCCCCACGCCTCCGCGCCCTCCGCGGCGGCCGCGGACAGGGCAGGGGGCAGCACGGCGCCGCGGCCGGCGTCGGGCGCGCCCCAGGCCGAGCGCACCGGCCGGGCCGAGGCCGCCTTCCAGAACGGGGTGAACACGCGGTAGGGCCCGCCCTGGCCGGTGCGCACGGTGCCGGGTTCGTGGAGCAGGTTCGCGGCGAAACTTTCGGCGTGGATCCCCTCCGCCGCCGCGCGGCGCTCCACCGCGGCGTCCACCTCCCGCTCCGGCCCGCCGTAGCGGCGGTTCCAGTACACGGCTTGCGCGTCGAGCGCGCCCCACACCTCGGCCACGACTTCGGCCGCGGGCCCGCGGCGCAGCAGCAGCGGGATGCCGAGACCGGCCAGCGCCCCGCGCAGGTCCTCCAGGCCGTGGTGCAGCCACCATTTTGCGGCCCCGCCCAGCGGGCGGACCCCGGGCGAGGCCTCGTCCAGGACGAACAGTCCGACGGCGGCGCCGTCGGCCACCGCGGCGAGCAGGGCGGGGTTGTCCCGCACGCGCAGGTCGTCGCGGAACCACACCAGGGAGGGTTTCATGGGTTGGGCCTTTCGGGCGGGGCGTTGCCGGGCTCGGCGGCGGACACTTCAGCGGATCAGGGCGTACCAGATCAGCAGCAGGGTGACGAGGAACCCGGTGAGGTAGTTCAGCCACAGGAAGCGCCGCCAGCCGGCGTTGGCGGCCGGGGATCCGGCGTCGTCGATGCGCAGGAAGGGGGCCACGTTGGCCACGTACGGCAGGGCCAGCAGCGCGGCCAGCGGGCCCGGCCGGTCCGTGGCCAGCATCAGCGCCCCGGCGGCCAGGTAGGCGCCCGCGGACAGCCACGCCGTCCGCCGGGCGCCGAGCACCGTGGCGACCGATCCCAGGCCCGCTTCCCGATCCGGAAGCACGTCCTGCACCGCCCCGAAGGCGTGGCTGGCCATGCCCCACAGGAAGAACGCGGCCAGCAGGGCCCACAGTCCCGGGGTGAACACCGTCCCGGCGAGCACGGCGCCATAGACGGCGGGCGAGACGAAGTGCGTGCTGGAGGTGGCCGAGTCCAGGAACGGGCGTTCCTTGAAGCGCAGGCCGGGGGCGCTGTACGCGTAGACCGCGAAGAGCGAAACGGCCAGCACCAGGGTCGCCCCCAACGTACCGCCGGCCACCAGGGCCACGATGAACGGAACGGTCGCCACCGCGCAGGAAACCAGGATGGCACGGTGGCGGGAGCGGTCCAGCAGCGCCCCCTCCGCTCCTCCCTTGCGCGGGTTGCGCAGGTCGGATTCGTGGTCGAAGACGTCGTTGATCCCGTACATCGCCAGGTTGTACGGGAAGAGGAAGAACAGGGTGCCGACCACGAACAGCCAGTCGATCCGCCCGGAGCCGAGCAGGTAGGCCGCCGCGAACGGGTAGGCGGTGTTCACCCAGGACACGGGCCGGGACGTGGCCAGCAGCGCCCGGGCCAGGCCCGCGGGCCGCTTCCCGGCGGGCAGCAGGGTGTTCGGCATGGTCTAGTCCCTGCCCTTTCCTCGAACGGTCAGAAGCATCCAAAGCGCGGGCAGCAGCAGGGCCGCCCCCAGCGGGTAGGCGAAGTCCTCCAAGGGGGCCAGGCCCACCCGGGCGCCGGCCAGGGCGTGGCCGGAGTAGTCGAAGAGCCCTGCGGCGATCATGGCGTTGTCGAACACCGCGGTCAGCACCAGCAGCACGGCCAGCGTGGCCGCCATGGCGGCACCCGCGTGCCGGAGGGAGCGCCGGTCGGGGCGTAGGACCACCGGCACCGCCAGCACCGCGGCGGCCGCGATCCCGAGGAACACGGCGTTCAGTTCCAGGTAGCTCATGCGGAATCCTCCGTTCCGGCGGGTTCCGTGGTGCGGGCGGGCGCGGGTGCCGGCCCCGGTACGGAGCGGCGGCGCAGGAGGGCCAGTGTCCCGGTGAAGAGGATCATGGCCTGGTAGCAGAGAAACGCCAGGAAAAAGGCCTCCTCCAGGGGCAGTTGCGGGGCCAGCATGATTCCGGTCATCAGCGGGGAGTCCCGATGCAGGAAGATGCCCTCCGCGATGGCCCGGACATCCCAGGCCAGGAAGTAGGCCATCCCGGCGGCCATGACCGCCGCGGCGGCCCAGGGCCGGGCCCAGAAAAACAGCTTCCAGCGGGCATCCAGCAGGGCCATGCAGCCGAGCAGGGCCAGAAGGACCAGCAGGTAGGTCACGCCGCACCGCCCGCGCCGGCACGTGCCCCCGGCGGTTGCGCCGCGGGGGCCTCCCCCACGGGCGGTTCCCCCACAGGTCCGGGCACCCGGTCCCCCCGGACGGCCTTGAGCACCAGCTCCGCGCTGATCAGGCACATCGGCACGCCGATGCCCGGACGGACCGAGGCGCCCGCGTAGAAGAGTCCTTCCACCCGGCGGCTGCGGATGCCCGGGCGCAGGAAGGCGCTCTGGCGCAGCGTGTGGGCGGCGCCCAATGCGCTGCCGTTCCAGGCGTTGAGGCTGTCGCGGAAGTCCGCCGGACCGAAGGTGCGCCGGACCGCGATGCGCCCGGCCAGTTCGGGAATGCCGGCCCAGCGCGCCAGCTGGGCGATCGCGGCGTCGGCGACCTGTTCCACCTTCGGCGATCCGCCGCCGTCGTGCCCGCCGTGGCCCCATTCCGGCACCGCCGGGGACGGGACCAGGATGAAGAGGTTTTCGTCACCGGCCGGTGCGACCCCCGGGTCCGTGGCGGAGGGCTTGCAGGCGTAGATCGAGGTCTCCGCCGCAAGGTCCCGGCCCGCGTCGATGCGCCCGAAGTTGTCCCGCCAGTCCGGGGTGAACAGCAGGTTGTGGTGGGCCAGCTCCGGCAGCGGGCCGTTGATGCCCAGGCAGACCAGCACCGCGCTGGGGCCGGGGTCGCGCCGGGCCCAGGCGGCCTCGGGGTGGCTGCGTTGCGGTTCCCCCAGCAGCCGGGTCTCGACATGGTGCAGGTCCGCGGCGCCGACGACGACGCGTGCGGCGGTGCGGTGCTCGGTGCCGTCGGCGTCCGTCCAGAGCACGGCCTCGCACTCTTCGGCCCCGCACTGTTCACCTCCGCACTGTTCACCTCCGCGCCGTTCGCCGTCGGGCCCGATCCCGCCGGGCCCGATCCCGCCGGCCGGGCCCGTGAGGATCCGCCGGGCCGTGGCCCCGGTGCGGATGTCCACGCCGTGCTCCCGGGCCAGGCGGGCCATCGCGTCCACGAGCGCGGCGAAGCCGCCGCGCGGGTAGAGCACCCCGTCCTCCAGGTCCAGGTGGCTCATCAGGTGGTACAGGGAGGGCGCCTTGAACGGGGTGGTGCCCAGGAACACCGCGGGATAGCCGAGGATCTGGCGCTGGCGCCGGTCGCGGAAGCGCTTGGCGACGAAGCGGTCCAGGGAGGTCCCCAGCATCCCCAGCAGCCGCGGCGCCGTGCGGAGCACGTCGGGGTGGAGCAGGCCGCGCAGGCTGTCGAAGTCGTCGTAGAGGAAGTGCCGCCGCGCCAGCCCGTAGGCTTGGCGCGCGGAGTCCAGGTAGCGGCGCAGCCGCGCGCCGGAACCGGTGTCCCAGTCCTCGAAGAGGGCCGCCACGCGCTCCGGATCGGAGGGGACGTCGGCCGGCGGGCCGTCGCCGGAGAACCACACCCGGTATCCGGGCTCGAGCCGGACCAGGTCCAGTTCCGCGGCCGCGCTGGTGCCCATGAGCCTGAACCAGTGGTCGATGACCTCCGGCATGAGGTACCAGGAGGGACCGATGTCGAAGGCGAAGCCGTCCTTCGCCCAGCGTCCGGCGCGCCCGCCCAGGGTGTCCTGCTGCTCCAGCAGGGTCACCCGGCGTCCGTCGCGGGCGAGCAGGGCGGCGGTGGCCAGCCCCGAGATGCCGCCGCCGATGACGACGACGGGCCCGTCCGCGGCCGGGCGCCCGGGCCGGTTCGGGCGGGCACGGTTTGGCCGAATCCTGTTTGGGCGGGCGCTGTTCAGTCGGTTCCGAGGCGCGGCGCCGCGGGCTGGTTCCCGCGCCGCCGTCATCGTGCGGCTCCCTGGAGGCCGGCCCGGGCGACGGATTCGGGGCGGGCCAGCACGCGCAGGGCGACGCGTGCCTTCCCGGGGCCGCCGACCCGGACGCGGGAGGTCAGCAGCTCGGCTGCCGGGACCTGTTCGATCCGGTCCGCGAGGGCGGAGAACAGGCCGTGGGCCAGGCCAACGGCGCGGCGCGCCCCGGGGGCGAGCAGCCCGATCCCGGGCGCCGCCGCGGCCAGGTCGGCCCGGATGTCGGCGACGAGCCCGTGCTTGCGCGCCTCGTCGAAGTCCGCGGGGCCGGCGTCGCTGAAGTAGGTGCGGCCCAGCTCGCGGGTATCGGCGGCGAGATCGCGCAGGAAGTTGACCTTCTGGAAGGCCGCGCCGAGGCTTCGGGCCGCCGCGGCCAGCTCGGCGTCGCGCCCCTGTGCGGCGCCGGGCAGCGTCTGGAAGACGCGCAGGCACATCAGTCCCACCACCTCGGCGGAGCCGTAGATGTACTCGCCGAGGCTTTCGGCGGAGTGCTCGGCCACGGTCAGGTCCGCGCGCATCGAGGCGAAGAAGGGTTCCACCAGGTCCATGCCGATCCCGGCGCTGCGGGCGCTGCCGGCGAACGCGTGGACAACCAGGTTGGTGCTGTAGCCGGTGCGCAGGGCGGCGGCCGTCTCCTGCTCCAGCCGGTCCAGCTGCTCCCCCACGGCGGCGGGGTCCAGCCCGGCGGCCGCGGCGGCCCCGTCGACGGCCTCGTCGGCGACCCTGACCAGGGCGTAGATGTTTTCGACGTCGCGCCGGGCCCCGGGCGGGAGCAGCCGGCAGGCGAGCCCGAAGGATGTCGAGTAGCGGGAAATCACCACCGCTGCGCTGCGGGTAGCGGTCTGCGTGTAGCGGGTCAGCGAATCCATCGGCCCTACCTCTCCCTGGTCAGGATGTGGTTGCAGATGCGGGTCAGTTCGGCGCGCAGGGGCGGGTCCAGTTCCAGCGCCGCGGTCAGCTCCAGGGCGGTGGAGACCAGCCCGTCGGCCACATCCAGCGCGTGGGCCTCCGCCCCGCCCCGCCGCAGCGCCTGGCGCACGCGGTCCACTCCCGCCTCGCCGCGGCGGAACGCGGCCAGGGCCGATTCGAAGTCCGCCTGCCCCGCGGCGTAGGCGGTAAGCACCGTGCGTTTGCCTTCGCGCAGGTCGGATTCGACGGACTTCCCGGTCGTCTCCGGTGTGCCGAAGGTCCCCAGCACGTCGTCGACCACCTGGTAGGCCACCCCGATGCGGCGTCCCACCTCGGCGAGCGCGGCGGCCTGCGCGGCGGTGGCCCCGGCCAGCAGCGCGCCGGCCTTCAACGGGGCCTCGAAGGAGTAGGCGGCGGTCTTGAGGCGCTCCATGTCCAGGACGTCCTGGAGCTCTGCGGCGTCGGGGGCGAGCGAGAACAGGAGGTCCTCCAGCTCTCCGGCGGCGGAGGCGAAGACGGCTTCGTGCACGACGTCGGCCACGGCACCTGCCGCGGGATGCTGGCCCCCTGCGGCGGCGGACAGCCGGAGCGAACCGGCCAGCAGCAGGTCACCGGCGATGATCGCGGCCGAGTGGCCGGCGTGTTCGGCCTCGGCCGGGGCCCGCCCGAGGGCGGCGGCCTGGTCCCGGTAGATGGCGCCCACGGTGGGGCGGCCGCGGCGGACGAAGTCGCGGTCGATCACGTCGTCGTGCACCACCAGGGCCGCGTGCAGCACCTCGAAGGCCGCGCCCAGCCGGGCACAGGCGGCCGGGTCCGTGCCCGCGAAGGCGGTATAGGCCAGGTGCACCAGGCGCGGGCGCATCCACTTCCCGCCCGCGACGGACTCCTCGAGGACCTCCCAGAGCCGGCCGAAGGAGGGCGCGAGGGCTTCGGCACGGCGGCGGGAGGAGCCGAAGAAGTCGCGTACTTCCCGCTCGACGGCGGGGCGGAAGGCCTCCCAGCCCGACGCCGGGTCGAGTCCGGCCGCCGGCGCGGCGGGATGCGTTGAGCGAAGTGCGGAGGCGGGCGAGCCTTCGGTGGCCGTGTGCGGTGACGCCGGTGTCATGGTTCCTCGCCTCCTTCGTGGGGAATGCCGGATGGGGAGCCCATCGGGCCATTCTTCGTGCTGGCGTGCGCGGCGTCCATCTCTCCGATCCGGCGTTCCACCGCGGCCACCACGCCCACCAGGTAGGAGACGACGTATTCCTGTCCTTGCCCGTCCATGGCCTTCACCAGGTCGTCCGCCTCGATGACCATCGGCATGAGCCGCGCCATCGCCTGGCGGGCGGATTCGGGGGTGGGTTCGACCAGCCATCGGCGGCGGTCCGAGGGGTGCGGGGCCCGCTGTGCGTGGCCCGAACGCACCAGCCGGTCGACGACGGTGGTGGTTGCCGCCGAGGTCAGGTGCAGCGCGGACGCCAAGGCTCCCGGGGTCATGGAGCCGTGCTTGAGCAGGTGTTGCATGGCCTGGAAGTCGGTCTCGTTGATCTTCATGTCCCGGCGCATCTGGTATTCCATCACCTCGTTGAGGACCAGGATCCTGCGCAGCAGCACGGACGCCTGGTGCATCTGCCGCCTGCCGCCCTGCCCGTTTTCCATCGCACCCCCCGTCGGCAACCTTGATAGTTAGAAAATCTAGAAACATACTGATCTAGGAAATTTGGTTTGTCGAGTACCCGGGTTTGCCGAACAACGCTGGCAGGAGGACACCATGGACACTGCTTCCAACCGCCGGGCCCGGTGGGGCCCTTGGACGGTCCTGCTCTGCGTCGCCGCCTCGATCGCGGCCGCATTCGCCGGCAGTGGCGCGCTGGGCGGCAGGCCCATCAAGGACGCGGCCGGAGGCTGGCTCTCCGCGGACGGCACGCCGCTGGCTCCCGGAACCGGCGCCTTCGCCATCTGGACCCTGATCTATGCGGGGCTGGCCGCCTATGCGGTGTGGCAGGCGCTCCCGGCCCAACTCAACTCCGACCGCCAGGCCGCACTGCGTCCCTGGGCCGCTGCGTCCGCGGCGCTGAATGGGCTGTGGATCTGGGTGGTGCAGGCCGGGTGGCTGGGGGCAAGCGTCCTGGTCATCGTCCTGCTGCTGGCCGTCCTGGCCCGCATCCTGGTGCTGCTGAACCGCTGGCCCGCCGGGAACGGCATCGAGCGGGCAGTGGCGGACGGGACCTTCGGGCTGTACCTGGGCTGGGTCACCGTGGCGACGCTGGCCAACGCCGCCGCGTGGCTGGGGTCAAAAGGGGTCGGGGCCTCCGGGTTTGACGCCTTCGGCCTGCCGGTGGAGGTCGCCGGGGGCGCCTTGCTTGCGGTAACCGCGCTGATCGGGGTGGCCACGGCGGCCTTCGGGGGCAAGCGCCTGGCCCCCGCCGTGGCCTTGGCTTGGGGCCTGGCCTGGATCGCCGCGGGCCGCCAGGACGGCGACCTCGAGTCGGTGGCGATTGCGTGGGCCGCTCGCCTCGCCGCCATCACCGTGCTCCTCGCCGCCGTGGCGCTGCGCATCGGGACGGAGCCAGACGGAACAGGGTCATTCGGTTCAGGGCCGCGCAGTACAGGACGGCGCAGTACAGGACGGCGCGGGGCAGGGCACCGCCCCGCCCCCACGGAGACGGCCCGATGAGCGTCATCGCGGTCACCGGGGCGACCGGGTACATCGGCGGCCGGCTGGTACCGCTGCTGCTGGAGCAGGGCCACAGCGTGCGGATCCTCACCCGCAGCGCCGCCAAGCTGCGCGACATCCCGTGGCACCGCGACGTCGGAATCGTCGAAGGGAACCTGGAGGACCCGGCCGCCGCCGCCGCGCTCTGCGACGGGGCCGACGTCGTCTACTACCTGATCCACTCCATGGGCGGCACCGGGGACTTCGAACGCACCGAACGCTCCTGCGCCCTCACCCTCGGCGCGGCCGCGAGGGAAGCCGGCGTGGGCCGGATCGTCTACCTGTCCGGGCTCCATCCGGAGGGCAACCTCAGCCGCCACCTGTCCTCGCGCACCGAGGTGGGCCGGATCCTTCAGGCCTCCGGGGTACCCGTCGCCATCCTGCAGGCCGGCCTGGTCATCGGCTCCGGATCGGCCAGCTTCGAGATGGTCCGGCACCTGACCGACGTGCTGCCGGTGATGCCCGCTCCGCGCTGGGTGCGCAACCGGATCCAGCCGATCGCCGTGCGCGATGCCCTCCACTACCTGGTGTCGGCGGCCGCCCTTCCCCCGGAGGCCTCCGGCGCCTTCGACATCGGGGGCCCCGACGTGCTCACCTATGCCGAGATGATGCGGATCTACGCCGACGTGGCCGGGCTGCGGCGGCCCTTGGTGCTGGCGTTGCCCGTACTGACCCCTTGGCTGGCCGCCCAGTGGGTGAACCTGGTCACCCCCATCCCCCGGTCCCTGGCCGTCCCGCTGGTGGAGTCGCTGCAGTACGACTGCGTGGTGCGCGACCGCCGCATCGACGCCCTCGTCCCGCCCCCGGCGGGCGGACCGACCGGGTACCGCCGCTCCGTGGAACTGGCGCTGGCGAAGATCGAGGCGGAAACCGTGGAGACGACCTGGGCCACCGCCCACCCCGTCACCGCCCCGGCCGACCCGCTGCCCTCGGACCCCGACTGGGCGGGCCGCACCGTGTTCACGGACGTACGCACCAAGGAAAGCGGGGCCGGGCCCGAACGGGTGTGGAAGGTCGTGGAGGGCATCGGCGGCGAGAACGGCTGGTATTCGATGCCGCTGGCCTGGGCGGTCCGCGGCCTGATGGACAAGCTCGGAGGCGGGGTGGGGCTGCGCCGCGGCCGGCGCAGCCGTTCCGCCCTCCACCTCAACGATGTGGTGGACTGGTGGAGGGTGGAGGAAATCGTCCCGGGCCGGCTGCTGCGGCTGCGCGCGGAGATGAAGGTTCCCGGCAAGGCCTGGCTGGAGATGGAGGTCCTGCCGGCCGACGGCGGCAGCCTGTTCCGCCAGCGCGCGATCTTCTTCCCCCGGGGCCTGGCCGGCCGCCTCTACTGGCTGGCCGTCCTGCCGTTCCACGGCTCCATCTTCAGCAGCATGGCCCACCGCATCACGGCGGCCGCCGAATCCCAGGGAGAACAATGACCGGGAAAACAACGACCAACCCCGCCCCCGTTGAACTGGTGGTGCTCCTCGCCGAGGACGGCACCCCCATCGGCGAGGCCCCGAAGGCCACGGTGCACGGCCGGGTGGACAGCACCGGGGACGGCGCCGGCACGCCGCTGCACCTGGCGTTTTCCTGCCACGTCTACTCCCCCGCCGGGGAACTGCTGCTCACCCGGCGGGCCCTGTCCAAGGCGACCTGGCCGGGCGTGTGGACCAACTCCTTCTGCGGCCATCCTGGTCCGGGCGAACGGCTCGAGGACGCCGTACGCCGGCGCGCCCGCGAGGAGTTGGGGCTGCGGCTGGACGCCGTCGAAAGCCTGCTCCCGGACTTCCGCTACCGCGCGGTGGACGCCGGTGGAACCGTGGAGAACGAGGTGTGCCCGGTGTTCCGGGCCATTGCCGCCGCGGACCCGGACCCCGCCCCCGGGGAGGTGGCCGAGTGGGCGTGGACGACGCCCGAAAAGGCGTCCGCGGCCATCGCCGCCGCCCCGTTCGCGTTCAGCCCTTGGCTGGTTTTGCAGCACGCGGCGGGAGCCCTGAAACACCCCGCCCACTAGGGAAAACCGGTGACGCGGTCCGCTGTGGCTAGACTTGACCGGTGACTATCCCGACCCCGTACGAGGACCTGCTGCGCGACGTGCTGGCCAACGGCACCCCCAAGGGCGACCGCACCGGCACCGGCACCCTGAGTGTTTTCGGGCGCCAGATCCGCTTCGACCTGGCCGGATCGTTTCCGCTGATCACCACCAAGCGCGTGCATTTCAAGTCGGTGGCGCTGGAACTGCTGTGGTTCCTGCGCGGGGACTCCAACGTGCGCTGGCTGCAGGAGCAGGGCGTCACCATCTGGAACGAATGGGCCGATGCCGACGGCGAACTGGGGCCGGTGTACGGCGTCCAGTGGCGCTCCTGGCCGACCCCGGACGGTGGCCACATCGACCAGATCACCCAGGTCGTGGAGTCCCTGCGCACCAACCCCGACTCCCGCCGTCACATCGTCTCCGCCTGGAACGTCGCCGAGATCGAAAACATGGCGCTGCCGCCCTGCCACGCCTTCTTCCAGTTCTACGTGGCCGACGGGAAGCTCTCCTGCCAGCTCTATCAGCGCTCCGCGGACATGTTCCTCGGGGTGCCGTTCAACATCGCCTCCTACGCACTCCTCACCCACATGGTCGCCCAGCAGGCCGGCCTCCAGGTGGGCGAGTTCGTGTGGACCGGGGGCGACTGCCATATTTACGACAACCATGTCGAGCAGGTGAAGGAACAGCTCACCCGTGAGCCGTACCCGTACCCGCAACTGGCGATCCACCGGAAGCCGGAGTCGATCCTCGACTACGCGCTCGAGGACTTCGAGGTCGCCGGCTACCAACATCACCCGACCATCAAGGCACCGATCGCGATATGAGCACCACCGAAAATCAAGCACCCACCACCCTGCCGGCAACGGCGGCGCACCGTGCGGAAGCGGCGATCCAGTCGCGCCTGGGCATGATCTGGGCCCGCTCCCTCGACGGCGTCATCGGCCACGAGGGCGGCATGCCGTGGCACCTGCCCGAGGACCTGGCCCACTTCAAGCGCACCACCGTGGGCCGTCCCGTCATCATGGGCCGACGCACCTGGGAGTCCCTCCCGGACGCGTTCCGTCCCCTGCCCGGCCGCACGAACATCGTGCTGACCTCGGACAAGTCGGCGGCCGCCGCGGCCACTGCGGCCGGCGCCGTCACCGCCGCCTCCCCGGAGGCCGCCCTTGAGGCCGCGCGCGCGGCCGAGGGTTCCGAGGAGATCTGGATCGTTGGCGGCGGCCAGGTCTACGCCGCCTTCGCGGAACTGGCCGACACCGCCGTCGTCACCGTGGTCAACGCGACCCCGGACGGCGACACCCGCGCCCCGGAACTGGGCGAGGGCTGGCAGCGCACGCTGGCCGAGCCCGACGCCGGCTGGCTGGCCTCGGCCTCCGGCCTCGAGTACCGCTACGAGCTGTGGGAGAAGTCGGCGTGAAAGAGGCCTTCAAGGCCCTCGCCAACCGTCCCGAGCCGCTGTTCGTGATCGGTTACATGCTCTGCCCGCTGCTGGCGCTGATCTGCGCCGGGCTGGGCCTGTGGATGATCCTGACAGGCCAGAAGGTCGGCGGCCTGATCGTGTTGCTGGTGGTCACCCAGGCATTCACGTTCAGCGCCCTGTGGGCGATCGCGCGCCGCCGCCGGCTGCTCGAGGCCGGCGACGGCGGGCCCCACGCGTAACCGAGGTACCTGCACGGGCGGCGCCCCATTACGATAGGTTGCATGACTTCTTCCGTTGGCTTCGTCGGTTACCGCGGCATGGTCGGCTCCGTCCTCATGCAGCGCATGCAGGATGAGGGCGACTTCGCCCACCTGGATCCCGTGTTCTTCTCCACCTCCAACGCCGGCGGCAAGGCCCCGGCCTTCGCCGAGGGCGCAGGCGCGCTGAAGGACGCCTACGACCTCGACGAGCTCGCCAAGCTGCCCATCATCGTCACCGCCCAGGGCGGCGACTACACCAAGGCGGTTCACGCGGACCTGCGCGGGCGCGGCTGGGACGGCCTGTGGATCGACGCGGCCTCCACCCTGCGCATGAACGACGACTCGATCATCGTTCTGGACCCGGTCAACCGCAACGTGATCGACGCCGGCTTGGCCAATGGCACCCGCGACTTCGTCGGCGGCAACTGCACCGTCTCCTGCATGCTCATGGGCCTGGGCGGCCTGTTCCGCAACGGCCTGGTCGAGTGGGGCACCTCGATGACCTACCAGGCCGCCTCCGGCGGCGGCGCCCGCCACATGCGCGAGCTGCTGACCCAGTTCGGCGACATCAACGGGACCGTGGCCTCCGAACTGGACGACGCGGCCTCCGCGATCCTGGAGATCGACCGCAAGGTGCTCGCCACCCAGCGCGGCGGCCTGGACGCCACCCAGTTCGGGGTGCCGCTGGCAGGTTCGCTGATCCCGTGGATCGACGCGGACCTGGGCAACGGCCAGTCCAAGGAGGAATGGAAGGCCGGGGTGGAGACCAACAAGATCCTGGGCACCTCCGAGGCCAACCGCATCGCGATGGACGGACTGTGCGTGCGCATCGGCGCCATGCGCTCCCACTCCCAGGCGCTGACGCTGAAGCTCAAGGAAGACCTCTCCGTTACGGAGATCGAGCGTCTGATCGACGCCGACAACCAGTGGGCGACGGTGGTGCCGAACACCAAGGAAGCCTCCATGAAGGGCCTGACCCCGGTCGCGGCCTCCGGCACCCTGGACATCCCGGTCGGCCGCATCCGCAAGCTGGAGATGGGCCCGGAATACATCTCCGCGTTCACCGTCGGCGACCAGCTGCTGTGGGGCGCGGCCGAGCCGCTGCGCCGCATGCTGCTGATCGCCCTCGGCCGGCTGTAGTCCCCACCGACCGACCCCAAGCGATCCCGCGTCCCCCAAGGGGGCGCGGGATCGCTTACGTTGCGGACGTGGGCGGCCCGAACCAGGTGCCCAACGCGTCCTCAAGCCCCGCCCGGCTCCCGTCCCCCACCCACGCCACATACCCGTCGGGCCGGACCAGTACGGCCGTGGGGGCGCTGACCGTGCCGATCACCGGCAGCTCCCAGGCGCCGGCGTAGGAGGCGTCCACCAACTGCACCCGGTCCCTCCACCGCCCCGCCCCGACGCTGCCCGGCTCGCCGAGGTTGAGCAGCGCTCCGCGGGCGCCGTGCAGCAGGGAAAACACCCGCAGCGTGCCCCTGGCGGTGGCCAGGTCGAGGTCGGGCATGCGCCGCCCGAGCAGTGGATGTTCCGGCAATGGATGTCCCCCACCGAGGTCGTAGCGGACGTCCAGGCCGGAGACGAGTCCGGCCAGCCGCTTCCGGGCCTCGTCGATCGTCAGCAGGTCGGTCACCACGTCGGCCAGCGCGCCGATGCGTGGGTCAACGCGCTGCACGACCGACAGCGCCATGGTGTGCTTCAGCGCGCGGGCCCCGGCCGGGTGCCGCTCGGCGTGGTAGGTGTCCAGCAGGCTCTCCGGCGACACGCCATTGACCACCTGGGCCAGCTTCCAGCCCAGGTTTACGGCGTCCTGGATGCCCAGCCCGATCCCCTGCCCGCCCGCCGGGGAATGGATGTGCGCGGCATCCCCGGCCAGCAGCACCCGGCCGCTGCGGTAGGCCTCGGCCTGCCGGGTGGCGTCGGTGAACCGCGAGATCCACGTCGGGCTGTGGACCCCGAAGTCCGTGCCATAGACCACGGTCAGGGCCTTGCCGAGGTCCGCCAGCGTTGGCTCGGAGGCCGGGCCGAGCTGCTGCTCGGTCACGATCACCCGCACGGTCCGCCCGTCCTCCATCGGGTGCAGCCCATGGATTCCCGTCTCGTCAATCCGGATGCCCGCCGGCGTCTCCTCGGCGACCTCCACCTCGGCGATCAGGCTGCTCCGTGTCGCGTCCCACCCCGGGAACCCGATGCCGGCGGCCTTGCGGATCGCACTGCGTCCGCCGTCGGCCGCAACCAGGTACCTCGCGCGCATCCGCTCGCCGCCGGCCAGGAGCACGTCGAGCCCGCCCTCGTCCTGGACGAAGCCGGCCACCTCGCGGCCCCGGTGGAGCGGCACGCCCAGCTCTCCGATCCAGCCGGCGAGGATCCGCTCGATGTGGTTCTGCCACAGGCCGAGCGAGTACGGATGCCGCGTCGGGAAGTCGCTGACGTCCAGCGTCGTGCCGGCGAAGGCCGCCGCCTGGACGGTTTGTCCCTCCGCGAGGAACCGATCCACGATCCCGCGCTGGTCCAGGACCTCGAGCGTGCGCGAGTGGAACCCGCCCGCGCGCGAACCCACCAGCTCCGGCGTCGGGCGGCGCTCCACGACCGCGACGTCGACCCCCGCCAGGGTCAACTCGCCCGCCAGCATCATCCCGGTCGGACCGCCCCCGGCAACGATCACATCAACCATCACAACCCCACCCCTCCGCGCCTTTTCTCGAAGGCCTCTTTCTGGCAGGCCTTTTCCGGCACGTCAGAGAAGTTTGGGGCACATGGGGGGCCTTGCGGCAAGCCCCCGTGGGGGCTATAACCTGAAAGTGGCAAGGAGCTGCGCTCCTTGCCATTCGCGTGTGGGCCCGCGGCCGGATCCGGCGCGAGCGCCACCGGCAGGCGAAACCCGAGGCGGGACGCTAGTTCTCCTTGCGGACCCGCTGGATGTCTTCGAAGGCGGCGTCGTAGAGGCGCTGGAGCGAGTCGAGCCGTTGGTCGTCGATGTCCCCCTCCGCATGCGACACCTTTGCGCGGTCGAGCAGGCGCTGGGCTTCCTTGAGGTTGCGTTCCGCCACATCGAGGGCGTGTTCACGGCTGGTCGTGTGTTCCATGGGCCCATGATGGACCCGCCCCGACCGGACTGTCCACACTCCCCTGGTCCCATCCCGCAGCCCCCTTCCGCGGTCCGCCGCAGTCAGTGCCGCGGCGCCGGATCAGAGGGCACAGTCGATGAGCAGCGGCTCGTTGTGCAGGTCGATTCCGAAGCGCTCGGTGACTCCCGCGCGCACGGCCCGGGCCACGGCGAGGATGTCCGCGGCGGTTGCTCCGCCGCGGTTGGTGATGGCCAGCGTGTGCTTGGTGGACAGGGAGGCGCGGCCCCCGGCCAGGTGTTCCCCCGCACTGCCGGGCAGGCCGTAGCCCTTGCCGAAGCCGGAACGGTCGATCAGCCAGGCGGCGGACAGCTTGACCAGCCCCTCGCCGGCCGGGTAGTTGGGGGCGTCGTCGGGCAGGGCGGCTGCCACCGCAGCGGGCACCACCGGGTTGGTGAAGAACGAGCCGGTGCTGAACGTGTCCCGATCGGCCGGGTCCAGCACCATGCCCTTGCCGGCACGGAGCCGAAGGACCTCGCGGCGCACGGCAGCGGCTTCGGCCCGCTCGCCGGGGCCGACGCCGAGGGCGCGGGCCAGTTCGGCGTAGGCGACCGGGGCGCTGAGCGTGCCGCCTTCCAGCCGGAACGTGACGGTGAGGACCACGTAGCGTGGGGAACCGTTGGTGGTGGTCCGCTTGAGGATCGAGTCCCGGTAGCCGAAGCCCAGCTCGGCGTTGGTGAAGGTCTTTACGGCCCCCGCCTCACGGTCCCAGGTGCGCACGCCCTCCAGGGTGTGGGACACGTCCGCGCCGTAGGCTCCGACGTTCTGGACGGGGGTGGCGCCGGTGGATCCGGGGATGCCGGAAAGGGCTTCGAGGCCGGAGAGCCCGTGCGCGACGGCGTGGGCCGCCACTTCGTCCCACGGATGCCCGGCCTGGACGGTGAGCAGCACGCTCCCGCCGCCGTCGTGTTCCTGGATGCCAGTGCTGGCGATACGCAGCACCGTCCCCGCGTACCCGGCGTCGGCCACGACCAGGTTGGATCCGCCGGCAACGATCAGCAGGTCGTCCCCGGCTTCGTCGGCCGCGCGCACGGCGGCAATGATCTCCGCTTCCGTGCGGGCTTCGACATAGCGGCCGGCGGGGCCGCCGACGGCAGTGGTGGTCAAGGACGAAAGCAGCTGCGAACTCACGGGTCTAAGCCTAACCGCCGAGGGACCCGCGCCGAGCGCAGCGAGGGGTGGGAGGCGGTGAGGCGCTAACCGCCGAGGGACCCGCGCCGAGCGCAGCGAGGGGTGGGAGGCGGTGAGGCGCTAACCGCCGAGGGACCCGCGCCGAGCGCAGCGAGGTGCGGGTCCCTTCAGGCCCTAACTGCCGACGTACGCCGCGAGGTGTTCGCCCGTGAGGGTGGAACGGGCCGCGACCAGGTCCGCGGGCGTGCCCTCGAAGACGATCCGGCCGCCGTCGTGCCCGGCCCCGGGGCCGATGTCGATGATCCAGTCGCCGTGCGCCATGACCGCCTGGTGGTGCTCGATCACCACCACCGACTTGCCCGAATCCACGAGGCGGTCCAGCAGCCCCAGCAGCTGCTCGACGTCGGCCAGGTGCAGGCCGGTGGTCGGCTCGTCGAGGACGTAGACGTCGCCCTTTTCGCCCATTTGGGTGGCCAGCTTGAGCCGCTGGCGCTCGCCGCCGGAGAGCGTGGTCAGCGGCTGGCCCAGGGTGAGGTAGCCGAGTCCGACGTCGGCGAGCCGAGAGAGGATCTTGTGCGCGGCCGACAGGCGCGCCTCGCCGTCGCCGAAGAACGCCTCGGCCTCGGCCACCGGCATCGCCAGCACCTCGCTGATGTCCTTGCCTCCCAGCGTGTACTCCAGCACCGAGGCGTCGAAGCGCTTGCCCTCGCACTCCTCGCACGTGGTTTCGACGGTGGCCATGACGCCCAGGTCGGTGTAGATGACGCCGGCGCCGTTGCAGGTGGGGCAGGCGCCCTCGGAGTTGGAGCTGAACAGCGCCGGCTTCACGCCGTTGGCCTTCGCGAACGCCTTGCGGATCGGCTCGAGCAGCCCCGTGTAGGTGGCCGGGTTGCTGCGCCGGGAACCCTTGATGGCTCCCTGGTCGATCACCACCACGCCCTCGCGGCCGGCAACCGAACCGTGCACCAGCGAACTCTTGCCGGAGCCGGCGACGCCGGTGACCACACACAGCACCCCCAACGGGATGTCGACGTCCACGTCCCGGAGGTTGTGCGTCGATGCTCCGCGGACCTCCAGCGCGCCCGAGGAGGAGCGCACGGACGCCTTCAGGCTGGCCCGGTCATCGAGGTGCCGGCCGGTGGTGGTGTCGCTGGTCCGCAGTCCCTCCACCGTGCCCTCGAAGCAGACGGTGCCGCCGGCGGTGCCGGCGCCCGGGCCGAGGTCCACGACGTGGTCCGCGATCGCGATCGCCTCGGGCTTGTGTTCGACGACCAGGACGGTGTTGCCCTTGTCCCGCAGCTGCAGCAGCAACTTGTTCATCCGCTCAATGTCGTGCGGGTGCAGTCCGATGGTCGGCTCGTCGAAGACATAGGTGACATCGGTGAGCGAGGATCCGAGGTGGCGGATCATCTTGGTGCGCTGGGCCTCGCCTCCGGACAGGGTGCCCGAGGACCGGTCCAGCGAGAGGTACCCCAACCCGATCTCCGCGAACGAGTCCAGGAGGTGCTGCAGGCCGGCCAGCAACGGGGCCGCCGACGGTTCGTCAACGTCCCGGAGCCACTGGGCCAGGTCGCTGATCTGCATCGCGCAGACGTCGGCGATGCTCTTTCCGTTGATCTTCGAGGACCGGGCCGCTGCGCTGAGCCGGGTGCCGCCGCACTCGGGGCAGGCGGTGAACGTGACGGCGCGTTCCACGAAGGCGCGGATGTGCGGCTGCATGGCGTCGACGTCCTTGGCCAGGAACGACTTCTGGATCTGGGGGATCAGGCCCAGGTAGGTCAGGTTGACCCCGTCGACCTTGATCTTGGTCGCCTCCTTGTGGAGCAGGTCGTCCAGTTCGGCCTTGGTGTAGTCGCGGATCGGCTTGTCGGGATCGAACCAGCCGCAACCGCGGTAGATGCGCCCGTACCAGCCCTCCATGCTGTAGCCGGGGATGGTGAGCGCGCCCTCGTTGAGCGACTTGTCCGCGTCGTACAGCACCGAAAGGTCGAAGTCGGTGACGGCGCCCCGACCCTCGCAGCGCGGACACATGCCGCCGGTGATGCTGAAGCTGCGCCGTTCCTTGACGGTCTTCCCGCCGCGCTCGAGCGTGACCGCCCCGGCCCCGCTGATGGAGGCGACGTTGAAGGAGAAGGCCTGGGGCGAGCCGACGTGCGGGGTGCCGAGCCGGCTGAAGAGGATGCGCAGCATCGCGTTCGCGTCCGTGACGGTGCCGACCGTGGAGCGTGGGTTGGCGCCCATCCGCTCCTGGTCCACGATGATCGCCGGGGTCAGCCCCTCAAGCACGTCGACCTCCGGCCGCGCCAGCGTGGGCATAAAGCCCTGGACGAAGGCGCTGTAGGTCTCGTTGATCATCCGCTGCGACTCGGCGGCGATCGTGGCGAACACCAGGGAACTCTTGCCCGAGCCGGAAACGCCGGTGAACACCGTCAGCCGGCGCTTGGGGATCTCGACGCTGATGTCCTTGAGGTTGTTCACCCGCGCACCCAGAACCCGGATCAGGTCGTGGTTGTCGGCGGCGTGCCGCGCGGGCGGCTGCGTTTCCGTCGTCGTGGCCGTGCTCATCGTGCCTCCATCCGTTGCGCAGCCGCTGTCCCGGCCGCCGTCGTCAGGGTCTATCTAACCAGCTTCGCGCAGGCCGGAAGGGGCGGCGCGGGCGTGGCGTCCGACGCCGGCGCGCCGGCCCGCGGCGGGGTCCCGGTGCCGGGACCCCGCCGCGGGCGCACGTGTCCTGGAACCGGACTGGCACCTGGGACTGATCTGGCAGCTAGAGCTGAACGAGCGCCTGCGCCTTGACGAGGACCTTCTGGCCCTCGACGGTGACGGTGAGGTCCACGCGGGCGGTGCGGGCCTCGGCGTCGAGCGCGCCGATGGTGCCCTCGATGCCGATCTCGGTGCCCGCGTAGTCGGAGGGATTGCTGCCGGCGGGGTCCTGGACCGGGACCGGCTTGGTGAAGCGGGTCTGGTAGTCGATGACCGCCGCCGGGTCCCCGGCCCAGTCGCTGACCAGCTGCACGGCCGAGCCCATGGTGAACATGCCGTGGGCGATGACGCCGGGCAGTCCGACCTCCTCGGCGAAGCGCTGGTTCCAGTGGATCGGGTTGAAGTCCCCGGAGGCCCCGGCGTAGCGGACCAGGTCGGCGCGGTTGACGCGGACGGTGGTGGCGCCGATGGACTGGCCCTTTTCGAGGGTTTCGAAGGCAATGGCGGGCATTACTGGTCCTCTCCGCGCACGAGCAGGGACGAGACGGTGGTGGCGACCCGGTCTCCGGCGGTGGTGGCGATTTCGGCGCGGGTGGTGATCATGGCGCCGCCGCCCATGGCGCGGACCTGGTCCACGTGCAGTTCGGCAACCAGTTCGTCGCCGGCAACGATCGGGCGGTGGTGGGTGAAGCGCTGGTCCGCGTGGACGACGCGGGAGAAGTCGATGCCGGACTCGGGATCCTCGATCAGCTGCGCGTCGGCGCGCTGGGCCACGATGATCGCGAAGGTCGGCGGCGCGACGACGTCGGCATGGCCGAGTTCGGCGGCGGCCGCGGGATCGTAGTGGGCCCGGTGGCTTGCCTTCACGGCGGCGGCGAACTCGCGGATCTTTTCGCGGCCGACGACGTAGGGCTCGCCGGCCGGGTACGTGCGCCCCTGGAGGGCGGGGTTGATGCTCATGGGGTCCTTTACTTGGGGCCGGGCTGGCGGCCCTGCGGTGGGTTCTGCTTGCGGTAGGCCTTCATGTCCCGGGTGCGGACCACCACGCCCACCATGTGGGTGAGCAGGCCCGCGAAGATGATCCCCACGGCGGTGTACATCAGCCCCCGGTTGCCGATGTTGGCTCCGATGAGGGCCAGCACGATGCCCAGTCCGGAAAGTGCCATCGAGGTGATGACGACCCTCTTGTACAGCGGAGAACCGGCTTCCCAGTACGTGTTGATCATGGCTCCGATTCTATCGGGGCCCGCAGCGCCCACCGGCACCGGCGCCGGAACGGCCCGCCCGGGCCGGCCACGAACCCGCAACACCTGGCTCGGCACACCTAGAACAGCGACTCCTGGACGGCCGGGGCCGCCGTCGCCTGGTTCCCGGGCCGCAGCAGTTTTCCCTTGAGCGAGGCCGCGTCCGCCACGAACGGGACCGGGCTGTCCGCCAGCCGCACCAGCAGGACCTGCCCGAGCACCGCGTCAACGGTGAACCCGTGGTCCCCCTCCCCCAGCCGTCCGGGCTTCGGGCGCCCCGGGTACGCCTGGGTCCGTCCCTCCCGCCAGGCCTGCAGCAGCGGCCGCGAAACCGCGGGCGAGGCCCATTCCTCCTCGGCCACGGTGAACGGTTCCCCTTCCGCGGCGCCGCGCCGGAAGTCGCGCAGGAAGCCGCGCACGGTGCCGGCCAGCCGCGCGTTCAGCGCGTCCGGAGCGCCGCCGTCGGCGGGCGCGGCGGCGAGGCCGGCGGCCTTCGCTGCCGCGCGCACGGCCTGCCCGATGCCCAGCCGGGCGGTGACCGCGTCCTCGAGCACGCGCACCGTGCGGCCGTCGGCGGCCAGGGCCACGTACCGGGCCGCGACCGCGCCCTGTTCGGCCAGGCGCCGCCACTTGCCAGGAGCCGCCGCGGTGCCCACCTTGGAGGCGCCGTGGGCGAAGGTGGCCACGTAGAGCCAGTGCTCCTGCGCCAGGTAGTCGCGCAGCCCGGGCGGGGCGATGCCGGAACGGTGGAAGTCGTGCATGTGGCGGGTGTCGTCGCGGGCGAAGCACGGGCCGCACTGGTGCCCGCGTTCGGCCGGGGCCCGGTCCGGGCAGGGCACGCTGGTGCGTTCGGTCCGGCTGGCCACGGTGGTGTAGCCCAGGCACCAGGTGCCGGGCAGCACCGCGAAGCCCAGGCGCGTGCCGGGGGCGAGCACGACGTCGGCCGGCGCGCCGTCAGCGGCGCGCAGGGCCAGGCGAGGGATGCCCTCGGATTCCGGCCAGGCGACCCCGTGGCAGAGCACCGGAGGGTTCTCCGGCGCCGGCTCTCCCGGGGTCACGGCTTCCCCTGGCTAGGAGAGGCCGTCGGCGACGGCCGCGGCCGCATGCAGCCAGGCGCGCCGGGTGCCCGGGCGCAGGGCCTGGTAGCGGATCTGGCCCTTCACCAGGGACGGGTCGAACGGGACGGTGACCACGGCGCGGGCCAGGCGGCGGAAGCCGGCGGCGATGCGGTCCAACTGGTCCTTGTTGCCGTTCTGCTGGTGCTGGCTGACGATCACGACGGCGTTGCGCGCCAGTTCGGCGTAGCGTCCGCCGCGGTTGGCCAGCGCCTCCAGCAGCAGGGCCGCGGCCTCGGCGTGCTCCTCCACCGTGGTGCTGGCGATCACCAACTGGTCGGTGTGGTCGATCATGCGCAGCCAGCGTTCGGCGGATTCGTCGTTGCCGGAGTCCACGATGGACAGCTGGAAGAACTTGCTCGCCGCCGCGTGCACGACGTCGAAGTCCGCGGCCGTCAGGTTCTGCTCGGAGGCCAGCAGCGTGGGGTCGGTGCGCAGGACGCTGTAGCGGTCCTCCGGCTGGTAGTGCACGTAGGCGTTGATGGCCGGGTCTCCGGCGGTGGTGCCCATGAGCTCGGGGGCGGCGTGCAGCAGGTCCAGGACGTGCGCGTCGTGGGAGGCCTTGACCGTGCGCCAGCCGAGCGTGCCGCGGGTGCCGTTGTTGTCCCAGACCAGGACCGGGTCGCCGCTGTTGCGGCCGAACACGGCGGAGAGGAGGACGGCGGTGGGGGTCTTGTTGGCCCCACCCTTGCCGTTGACCACCGAGACGGTGCGCGGGGCGGACAGGCGCTGGCCGATCGCGCGGCGCCACTGGCGCTCCTCCTTCTCCTCGGCGGAAGGCTCCACGGTGAAGCCGATGCGGGTGAGGAAGCCGCGCATGCCCCGCGTCGGCGGCAGGGTCTCGTCCTCCGGGCGCAGGAACGTCTCACGATCGGCCAACGAGTCGGCGGTTTCCTGGTCCGCCGCCGCGGGGTCCCGCTCGACGGCGGGCGCGGAGGCGGGGTTCGCGGAAGCGGGAGCCTCGACCGCGGGATGCGCCGCAGTGGGATCCTCGCAGGCTCCGTCGGAGGAAGCACGGCCTTCGGCGGGGGCGCTCTCGACCGCCTCCGCGTGCGGGCGGACGGCGAAACCCTCGTTCTCCGCGGAGGCCAGGGCGCTGTCGGGGTCGCTGTCCTCGGACTTACCGCCGTCGGGCTTGCTGCCGTTGGGCTCCGCGGCCGTGGTCCCGGCCCGCGTGTCCGCCGGCGTGTCCACCGGCCCGATCACGGGGAAAAGAGGCGCGAGCTCGGCCACGTCGTCGAACTCGTCGCGTTCCGGAAGCGCCACCCCCGGCCAGTCCCGCTCCGCCTGAAGGGTCGCCTGCGCCCCCTGGCTGCGCTGTGCCCCCTGGCTGCGCTGTGCACCTTCGCTTCGCGGCTGGTCCCCCTCGCTGCGGGACTGCTCCTCGGCGAGCCGCGCCCTGCGAAGTGCTGCCCTGGTCGGAAATTCCTGAGTCGGTTCCCCGGCTGCCATTCCCTGATTCCTCTCACCCGTTGTGGACACGTCGTGCGGCCGCCCGGATCGAATGGGGCGCGTCCGCCCGGGTCGGATAGGGCGCGGACGTGCCGTGGAGCGCTGCCCCTGCGTCGAATTCGGTCCCATTCTCTCATTAGTGCCCGGCAAAGGGACTCCGGTCCGGGGGCCGCGGCGCGTCGAACCGGTTCCGGCCCGCCCCGAGGGCTGCAGCAAAACACTACGTCAGACCCCGGAAAGGAGAAAGGCCCCCACCTCGTCGGCGCTGGGGCCGCCGAATCCGCGGCGTCGCGCACATCACGGGGCGCGCAAGGGCCCGCCCGGGGCCGGACGCTTCCTTGCCGGGCCTTGCGACAACGAAGCCCCGGCCCTGAAACAGGGCCGGGGCTTCGATCGGTAGCGGTGCCGGGACTCGATCCCGGGACCTCACGATTATGAGTCGTGCGCTCTAACCAGCTGAGCTACACCGCCACGAATGGAAAGGCCCGCGCCTGCGCCTGACGGACACTGACGCGGACTCCGCCATTCAGAGCCCCCCACGGGAATCGATCCCGTGACCTCAGTCTTACCAAGACTGCGCTCTACCACTGAGCTAGGGGGGCAACGAGGAAATACTCTACCAGCGCCCTGCCCTGAAGGCGAAATCGGGCCTGGAAGCGAAATCGGGCCCGGCGGCGATATGGGGCCCGCACCGAACCCGGGCCGGTACGGCATCTTGCGGAAACGAAAAGATCCCCGCTTCCTGTGGGAAGTCGGGGATCCGTCGGTAGCGGTGCCGGGACTCGATCCCGGGACCTCACGATTATGAGTCGTGCGCTCTAACCAGCTGAGCTACACCGCCACGAATGGAAAGGCCCACGTCTGCGTCTCTTGGACACAGACGCGGGCTCCGCCATTCAGAGCCCCCCACGGGAATCGATCCCGTGACCTCAGTCTTACCAAGACTGCGCTCTACCACTGAGCTAGGGGGGCAACGAGGAAATACATTACCCGAGGTGGGGGGCACTGTCCAATCGAGCGGGGCCTTTATGACGGAACACACACGAGGGCGTCCGAAAGGCCCGCCGGCAGGCAAAAGGACGGCCCGGACACGTGGTGTCCGGGCCGTCCTCCAAGGGTCCAGCAACGTCTCCCGCGGGCGTTTAGGCCCGCGGTGCGTCAGTAGCGGTTGCGACCGCCGCCGCGCGGCTTGCGGGGTCCCCCGAAGCGCTCGCCACGGTCCTCGCCGCCACGGTAGCCCCCGCGGTCCTCGCGGTCGTACCCGCCGCCTTCGCCTTCACGGCGGGGCTTGCGGAAGCCGCCGCGGTCTCCGCCACGGTAGCCGCCGCCCTCGTAGCCACCCTCGCCGCGCGGCTTGCGGCCGGAGTCCAGCTCGAGGTTGATCAGCTCGCCGCCGATGCGGGTGCGGGACAGGGCGCGCAGCTGGTCCTGGGACAGGTCCGCCGGCAGTTCGACCAGGGTGTGGTCGCTGCGGATGTCGATGCCGCCGATCTGGGCCGAGGACAGGCCACCCTCGTTGGCCAAGGCGCCGACGATCGAGCCGGGCATCACGCGCTGGCGGCGCCCCACCGCGAGGCGGTAGGTGGCGTTGCCTTCGGTCAGCGGACGGGACGGTCCGCGCGAGCCGAAGCCGTCGCGGGCACCCTTGGCCATGCGGGCCTGCTTGGCCGGCGGCACCGGCATCTCTTCCATCAGCAGCGGACGTCCACCCTGGGCCATGTGGGCCAGGGCGGCGGCGATCTCCACCTCGTTGAGGTCCTCGTGGTCCGCCGCGTACTTCTCCACCAGCCCGCGGAAGACCGTGAGGTCCTGCGAGGAGATGGTTTCGGTGATCCGCTCGGCGAACTTGGCCAGGCGCTTGTCGTTGACGATCTCCACGCTCGGCAGGTGCATCAGCTCCACCTCCTGGCGCGTGGTCTTCTCGATGGCCCGGAGCAGGTACTTCTCGCGCGGGGTCATAAAGAGGATGGCGTCGCCCTTGCGGCCGGCACGGCCGGTGCGGCCGATGCGGTGCACGTAGGACTCGGTGTCGTTCGGGATGTCGTAGTTAATGACGTGGCTGATGCGCTCCACGTCCAGGCCACGGGCCGCAACATCGGTGGCGACCAGGATGTCGATCTTGCCGTCGCGCAGGTTCTCCACCGTGCGTTCGCGCTGCTGCTGCGGGATGTCGCCGTTGATGGCCGCCGCGGTGTAGCCGCGCGCCTTGAGCTTGTCGGCGAGGTCCTCGGTGGCCATCTTGGTGCGCACGAAGGCGATGACGCCGTCGAACTCCTCGGCCTCCAGGATGCGGGTCATGGCATCGAGCTTGTGCGGGCCCATGACCTGCACGTAGCGCTGGCGGATGTTGGTGCCGGTGGTGGTCTGGGACTTGACCGTCACCTCCTGCGGGTTGCGCAGGTACTGCTTGGAGATGCGGCGGATGGAGGACGGCATGGTCGCGGAGAACAGGACCACCTGCTTGTCCTCGGGGGTGGCCTCGAGGATCTTGTCCACCTCTTCGGCAAAGCCCATGCGCAGCATCTCGTCCGCCTCGTCCAGCACCACGTACTGGAGGTCGGAGAGGTCCATCGAGCCCTTGTTGATGTGGTCGATCACGCGACCCGGGGTGCCGACGACCACCTGGGCGCCGCGGCGCAGGCCGGCCAGCTGCGGGCCGTAGGCGGAGCCGCCGTACACGGGCAGGACGGTGAAGTTGTCCAGGTACTTGGCGTAGGAGTTGAAGGCCTCCGCGACCTGCAGCGCCAGTTCGCGGGTCGGGGCGAGAACCAGCACCTGCGGGCTGCTGGCGGGGCCGTTCAGGTCGGCGAGCTCGGCCAGGCGGGACAGCGCCGGGATCGCGAACGCGGCGGTCTTGCCGGTGCCGGTCTGGGCGACGCCGACGACGTCGCGGCCCTCAAGCAGCAGCGGGATGGTAGCGGCCTGGATCGGGGACGGCTTCTCGTAGCCGAGGTCGACCACCGCGGAGAGGATGCGGCCGTCAATGCCGAGGTCGGCGAACATGACCTCGTCGGTGGCCCGCTCTGCGGCGTTCGGGGTTTCGGCGGTCTGGTTTTCGGGCATGTCTGTAGACACTGAGATTTACCTCATTCATAGGGGCGGTCCAGCCACTCGGTAGGAGCGGCAACCGCGGCACATACGGACTCAATCACTGATTGGTCCGGCGCTCCCCTATGAACTACTGACCGCTGATTGCGCGGTGGAACACACGTGGAGCTCCCGCCTCAAAAATTGGGCGGAATGCGAGGGAAGCCGGATGCAGTGAACACTTAATTCTACAGGACCGGCAGCCGCCCGGCGACGCCGGGGCTGTGGGATCCCGCACACGCCCCGCGTCAGAGGTAGCGCAGCACCTTCGGGGGCAGGTCCCACTCGCCGGATTCGAGGCCGGCGCGCAGCCGGTCCGCCTGCGCCTGGTCCAGGCCGCGGAAGACGTCGCGCACGCTCACTCCGTGGGCGGGGCGGTGCACGACGACGACGGGGTCGCCGGCGCGGACGGACCCCTTGCGCACCACCCTGAAGTAGCAGCCGGTGTCCCCGCGTTCGGCGAAGCGGGCCACCCAGTCGTTCTCGCCCATGGCGCGGGCGAAGGTGGAGCAGGGCACGCGCGGCAGGGTCGCCTCGAGGACGACGTCCCGGCCGATCCGCCACCGCTCCCCGACGATCGCATCGGAGACGTTGATCCCGCGGATGCGCAGGTTTTCGCCGAACAGGCCCGGCGGGATGTCCCGCCCCAGTTCGGCGGCCCAGCGCGCGGCGTCCTCTTCCGCGTAGGCGTAGACGGCCTGCTCCTCGCCGCCGTGGTGGGCCCTGTCCGCCTGGACGTCGGCGTAGACGCCCAGCGGGCCGACCTTGACCGCGCCCTCGGCCGGGCGCTTGTCGATGGCGGTCACCCCAACGGGCCCGGAATCCGGGCGCAGGGCATGGACGCGGCAAACGGCAACGAGTTCGCCGGTGGCGGTGCCGGGTACGGGATCGGAGGGTATCGCAGGGGCCATGCCACCAGCCTATAGGCTCGGGGCATGAAGGATTTCCCGGGAACCCTGCGGACCGCCGTGTGGTGGTGGTCGGTGTCGGCCGCGGCCCTGCTGGCCATGGCCATCGCCACGTTCGCCAACGCGCAGGCGGAGAACGCCACCGGCCCGGCCGGGCTCGTCACCCTTTCCCTGTTCCTGCTGGTCCTGGGGCTGGTGGTCGGCTACGGCGCCTGGCAGCTGTTCCGCGGCCGGCTCGCCGGGCGCGGCCTGCTGACCACCTTCGGGCTCATCGCGGGGCTGCCGCTGCTCTTCCGCGGACCCCGGCTGGGCGCCATGGCCGTGGCGCTGCTGGCCGGCGTCGTCCTGCTGTGGCTGCCGCCGAGCCTGCGCCACTTCAAGGCCCAGGCCGCCGCCGCCCGCGCCCAGCGCAACGCCGCACGCAAGGCCGCCGGCGCGGCCCGCCGCTAGCCCCCACCCCGGCGGACGCGGGGTCAATTGCCCGCGGAAGCACCCACGGCCGGTGGCATGAGGGGAGAAAGCGACTCCAACAGGCCGACGATGGGGGCCAGCTCCGGCGTCGCCCGGGCCGCCTCCAGCGCATCGGCGAGCGTCGCGTCGTGCACGGGCCGCGTGGCCTCCAGCAGCCTGCGCCCCTCCGGCGTGAGCTCCGTGTAGACGCCGCGCCGGTCGTCCAGGCACAGGATGCGCGTCAGGAGGGCGCGGTCCTCCAGCCGGTTCACCAGGCGCGTCGTGGCGCTGCTGCTCAGCGCGGCGGCGCGGGCCAGCTGCTGCATGCGCATGTGCCATCCGTCCTGCCGGCTCAGGGCGTCCAGCACCGTGTACTCGACGACGGACAGCTTGGCCTCGGCCTGCAGCGCGCGCTCCAGCTCGGCTTCGATCAGGCCGTGGAGGGCTGCCAGCGTGCGCCAGCCCTGGGCCCGCACTTCGACGGCGTCGTCCCTGATTCCCATGTGGCGTTCCTCTCGATCCTGTCCGGGCGCCGTCGACGCGCTTGTGCGAATACAACGCGCGTGCAACTATTTACCTAGCGTCTGCAACTAAGTGCGTCTGCAACTACCAGCGTTTGCACTTTCATCAAGTATACGAAGGAACGAGTTAGCATGCCTATCGGACTCTTGGCCCTGGCCCTTGGCGGCTTCGGGATCGGACTCACCGAGTTCGTCATCGCCGGCCTCTTGCCGGAGGTCGCCACCGACTTGCGCGTCGACGAGGCGGCCGCCGGATGGCTGATCTCCGGCTACGCGCTCGGCGTGGCTGCCGGCGCCGTCGCGCTGACCGCCGCCGTCATCCGCCAGCCGCGCAAGCGCGTGCTGCTGGGACTCATGGTGCTGTTCATCGCCGGAAACCTGGTCTCCGCGATGGCGCCCGACTACCGGCTCATGCTGATCGGACGCATCATCGCGTCCCTGTGCCACGGAGCCTTCTTCGGCATCGGGGCCGTCGTGGCCGCGGACATGGTGGCGAAGGACAGGCGCTCCGCCGCCATCGCGGTGATGTTCACCGGCCTCACCCTCGCCAACGTCCTCGGTGTTCCGTTCGGAACCTTCGTGGGCCAGGCCTTCGGATGGCGGGCCACGTTCTGGGCCATCACCGCCATCGGCGTCATCGCCTTCGCCGGCATTGCCACCCTGGTGCCGGCATCGGCCAACGGCGCCGGCACGGCGTCGCTGCGCGGGGAACTGCGGGCCTTCCGCTCCGGCCAGGTCTGGCTCTCGCTCCTGGTGACCATCCTCGGCTTCGGCGGCATGTTCGGCGCCTTCACCTACATCGCCTACACGCTGACGGAGGTGGGCGGTTTCCCGGCCGGGGCCGTTCCGTGGCTGCTGGTGCTGTTCGGCGCCGGCCTGTTCGCCGGCAACATCGCCGGGGGCAAGGCGGCGGACCGGGGGCTCGACGCGACACTGCTGGCCGTGCTCGCCGGGCTGGCGATCGTGCTGGCGGCCTTTGCCCTGCTCGCCGGCAGCCAGCCCGCCACCCTCCTGCTGCTGGTCCTCATGGGCGGATTCGGCTTCGCCACCGTCCCCGGACTGCAGACCCGCATCATGGCCTACGCGCCGAATGCCGCGACGCTCGCCTCCAGCGCCAACATCGCGGCGTTCAACGTCGGCAACGCGCTCGGTGCCTGGATCGGCGGCACCGCCATCGCCGCGGGGCTTGGCTACACCTCGCCACTGTGGGCCGGATCGGGACTGACCGTCGTCGCGCTGGCCGTGATGGCCGCGGCCGCCGTCTCCGCCACCCGCTCACGCCGCCGGGACGTCCCCGCGGACGCCGTGCCGGTCGGCGCCCCCTCCGCCTGACCCAATACCACCACTACCCAACACCCCATATCCCACCAAGGAGCCGTTATGCCCGTCATCGCCCCGAACACCATCACCCTGAACAATGGCATCGAGATGCCCCGGCTCGGCTTCGGCGTCTTCCAGGTGCCCGACGCCGAAACCACCGAGGCCGTCGCCTCGGCCCTGGACGCCGGATACCGCAGCATCGACACCGCCGCCATCTACGGAAACGAAGCCGGCGTCGGCCGGGCCATCGCCGAGTCCGGGATCGCCCGCGACGAACTCTTCGTCACCACCAAGCTGTGGAACACCGACCAGGGGTTCGACGCCGCCCTCGCGGCCTACGATGCCAGCCTCGCCAAGCTGGGCCTGGACTACGCCGACCTGTACCTGATCCACTGGCCGGCCCCGGCGCTGGGCCTCTACAAGGACACGTGGCGGGCCCTGGAGCGCCTGCTCGAGGAGGGCCGCGTCCGGGCGATCGGCGTTTCCAACTTCGAGCCGGAGCACTTGGAGGACCTGGCCGCCACGGCCGACGTCGTTCCCGCCGTCAATCAGATCGAGCTGCACCCGGCGCTCCAGCAGAGCCAGGCGCGCGCGGCCAACGCCGGACGCGGCATCGCCACCCAGGCCTGGAGCCCGCTGGCGCAAGGGGGCGTGCTGGACGATCCCGCGATTGCCGCAATCGCCGCCCGGCACGGCCGCACCCCCGCGCAGGTGGTCCTGCGCTGGCACCTCCAGCAGGACCGCATCGTGATCCCCAAGTCGGTCACGCCGTCGCGCATCCGGGAAAACCTCGACGTCTTCGGCTTCGAGCTGGACCCGGGGGAACTTTCGGCCATCGACGCGCTGGACCGCGGCGGACGGACGGGACCGGCCCCCCGCACGTTCAACGGCTGACCGGACGCGGCCCGCGACAGGGCCCGACGAAAGGACACCGGCGAATGGACGCCGGCAAGACGGAGGGTCCCCGGCACGAATGCCGGGGACCCTCCGTCGGTGTGTGCGCCGTGGCCGCTGGGCCTACAGCGCCGCGAACGCCTGCTCGAGGTCCGCGATGATGTCCTCCACGTCCTCGATGCCCACCGAGAAGCGCAGCAGGTTGACCGGGACGGCCAGCTCAGTGCCCTTCACGGACGCGTGGGTCATCTCCGAGGGGTAGTTCACCAGCGATTCGATGCCGCCGAGGGACTCCGCCAGGGTGAAGACCGTCGTGGACTCGGCGATCTTGCGGGCCGCGGCCTCGCCGCCGGCGAACTGCACGGACACCATGCCGCCGAAACCGCTCATCTGGCTCTTGGCCAGCTCGTGTCCCGGGTGCTCCGGCAGGCCCGGATAAAGGACCTTCTCCACCTCCGGGCGTCCGGTGAGCCATTCGGCCACGGCCTGCGCGTTGGCGGAGTGCTTCGCCATGCGCACGCCCAGGGTCTTCAGCCCGCGGGTGGTCAGGAACGCGTCCATCGGGCCGGACACGGCGCCGACGGCAAACTGCACGAATCCGATCTTTTCCGCCAGCTCGGCGTCGTTGACCACGATGGCGCCGCCGACGACGTCCGAGTGGCCGCCGATGTACTTGGTGGTGGAGTGGACCACGACGTCGGCGCCCAGGGACAGCGGCTGCTGCAGCGCCGGGGAGGCGAAGGTGTTGTCCACGACCAGCAGGGCGCCGGCCTCGTGGGCGATCTCGGCCAGGGCCGCGATGTCGGAGATCTTCATCAGCGGGTTGGAGGGGGTCTCCACCCACAGCAGCCGCGTCTGGTTCGCCGCGACGGCCGCGCGGACGGCGTCGTGGTCGGACATGTCCACGGGCGTGTTGCCGATGCCCCACGGGCCCAGGACCCGGCTGATCAGCCGGTAGGTGCCGCCGTAGGCGTCGTTGCCGAGGACGATGTGGTCGCCCGGACGGGCCACCGCCCGGATCAGGGAGTCCTCGGCGGCCAGGCCGGAGCCGAACGAGTAGGCGTGGGCGCCGCCCTCGACGGCGGCGAGCTGCTCCTGCAGCGAGTCGCGGGTGGGGTTGCCGCCGCGGCCGTACTCGTAGCCGTCACGCAGCCCACCGATCCCGTCCTGGGCGTAGGTGGAGCTGAAATGCAGCGGCGGGACAACGGCCCCGGTGCGCGGCTCGAAGGCCTGTCCTGCATGGATGGCGCGGGTGTTGAACCCGGGGTTCTCGGTGCTCATCACGTTCCTTAGTTGGTGAGGTAGGTCAGCAGGTCGTGGCGGGTCAGGACGCCGACGGGTTCGCCGCCGCGGGTGACCAGCAGCGCGTCGGCCTCCTGCAGCTTGCGTCGGGCCACGGAAATGGTCTCCAGCGCGCCGATCAGCGGCAGGACCGGGCCCACCTGGGCGCTGACCGGGTCGGTCAGCGACACCTCGCCCTTGAACAGGGCCGAGGTGAGGGTGCGTTCGTCCACGGTGCCGAGGACCTCGCCCATGCGGACCGGGGGCTCCTGGGAAAGCACCGGGAGGGAATCGACGCCGTATTCCTGCATCAGGGCGACCGCGTCGCGGATCGATTCGTTCGGGTGGGTGTGCACCAGCGCAGGGAGGGCGGAGGACTTGGCAGAGAGCACCTGCTCGACCGTTGCCTCCTCGCCGCCGGCCAGGAAGCCGTAGCTCCTCATCCAACTGTCGTTGAAGATCTTCGCCAGGTATCCGCGCCCGCCGTCGGGCAGGATGACCACGACGACGGCATCCTCGGGCAGGTCCTTGGCCGCGCGCAGCGCTGCGACGACAGCCATGCCGGAGGAGCCGCCCACGAGCAGGCCCTCCTCGCGGGCCAGCCGGCGGGTCATCGCGAACGCGTCGGCGTCGGTGACCGCCAGGACCTCGTCCGGCACGGACGGGTCGTAGTTGGCCGGCCACATGTCCTCGCCGACGCCCTCGACGAAGTACGGGCGGCCGGTGCCGCCGGAGTAGACGGAGCCGGCCGGGTCCGCGCCGATGATGCGCACGGGGCCGGAGGCGCGGTCTTTGGAGACATCCTTGAGGTAGCGCCCGGTGCCGGTGATGGTGCCGCCGGTTCCGGCGCCGATGACCACGTGGGTCACCGTGCCGTCGGTGTCCTCCCAGATCTCCGGGCCGGTGGACTCGTAGTGGCTCGCCGGGGCGGCCGGGTTGGAGAACTGGTCAGGCTTGTAGGCGCCGGGGATCTCGGTGACCAGGCGGTCGGAGACGCCGTAGTAGGACTCGGGGCTATCCGGGGCGACGGCGGTGGGGGTGACCACCACGTCGGCACCGTAGGCGCGCAGCACGTCGCGCTTCTCCTCGCCCACCTTGTCCGGGGTGACGAAGATCGTCTTGTAGCCCTTGAGCTGGCCGACCAGGGCCAGGCCGACGCCGGTGTTGCCGGAGGTCGGCTCGACGATCGTGCCCCCGGGCTTGAGCTCCCCGGACGCCTCGGCGTTCTCCACCATCTTCAGCGCGATGCGGTCCTTGATGGACCCGCCCGGATTCAGGTACTCGAGCTTCGCCAGGACGGTGGCGCTCACCCCCTCGGTGACCCTGTTGAGTTTCACCAGGGGCGTGTGGCCGATCAGGTCCAAAACGGAATTGGCGTATTTCATACGCCCGACTCTACCGGCGCCCGGTCCGGCGACGCAGCGCAAATTACGCCGCGGGAAACACGGCGCCGCCCGCCGGCACGGCCTGCCCCGTCCCCTCCGCACCGTCCGGTCCGCGGCGCAGCGCAGGGGGACCGGCCGTGGGAGCATGGGAGCGTGCCGAGCAGCGTTCATCCTTCCCCCCTCCGCGCCGGCGGCGACCCCGGAACGGCCCCGGCGGTCACCTCGGTATGGGTGGCCGAGGGCCCGTACTCGCTGGAGTCGTCGCTTTCCGTCCTGCAGCGCGGAACCCACGACCCCTGCACGCGGGTGGGCCGCGGCGAGGCGTGGCTGTGCTTTTCCACTGCGGAGGGGCCGGCGTCGTTGCGGCTGACCCAGTCCTCGGCCAGTCCGGGCACCGCCGAACCGGCGCCCCGCCCCTCCCCCGCAGGCCTCTCCCCCGGACCCCAGGTGCGGATCCGCGCCTGGGGTCCGGGAGCGCGGGCGGCCGTGGCCGGCGTGCCGCGGCTGCTAGGCGCCGGGGACGACTGGTCAGGCTTCGACGAGCCCGCGTTCCGGGCCACGCTTCCGCGGGCCGTGGACGAGGCTCGGCGGCGCAACCCGGGGCTGCGCCTGCCCGCCACCGGCCGCGTCTTCGACGCCCTGGTCCCGGCCATCCTGGAACAGAAGGTCACCGTCATCGAGGCCCGCTACGCCTGGCGCTACCTGGTGCGCCGCTTCGGCTCCCCCGCCCCCGGACCCGTGCCCGAAGGCATGGCGATCGCCCCCGACGCGCACGCGCTGCGCCGCGTCCCCAGCTGGGAATGGCACGCCGCGCGAGTGGACGCCAAACGCTCCACGACGATCCTGCGGGCCGCCGAGGTCGCGGCCGGGCTGGACCGCCTCGGGGCCCAGACGCTCGCGGATGGGGTCTCCGCCAAGCTGCAGACGGTGCCGGGCATCGGTCCGTGGACGGCGGCGGAGGTGCTCCAGCGCACCCATGGGGACCCGGACTCGGTCTCCGTGGGAGACTTCCACCTCGCCGCGTGGGTGGGGTACGCGCTGACCGGACGCAAAACAGACGACGCCGGCATGCTGCGCCTGCTCGAGCCGTGGTCGGGGCACCGGCAGCGCTTTGTGCGGATGCTGGGCCTTACCGGCTTCCGCAAGCCGTCGTTCGGCCCCCGCCTGGCGCCGACCGACCACCGCCGCCGCTGACGATGCCGCGGGCGCGCGGCGTCACGGCCGCGCGCCCGCCCGCGGTGCTACGTTGGGACCCACTTCATACAGGTCCCGACCGCCGGTGCCCGAGCGCACCGGCCCGCCCCGAGGGGAAGAACCACGCCATGTCCCACGAGAACGAGTCCGCCACCGTTCCGTCCGATACAGTCCCGTCCGCTGCGGTCCAGCCCGCCGGGGCCCTGCACCCCGAGGCCGCGGCCGGAATCCCGGGGCCGGCCTCCAACGTGGTGACGCTGCGCTTCCTGGCGGCGCCCATGGACCTGGGGCACAGCGGATCGGTCGACGCCGGCACCATCCTCGAGTGGGTGGACAAGGCGGCCTACGCGGCGGCGGTCGGATGGGCGAAGGCGTACTGCGTGACCGCATACGTGGGCAACATCCACTTCGCCGCCCCGGTGGAGGTCGGAGACATGGTGGAGGTGGAGGCCCGGATCGTCCACACCGGCCGCACCTCCATGCACATCCTGACCACCGTCACCTCGGGCGATCCGCGCACCTTCGGCAGTGTTCCGGCGGTGGCGCGGAGCCAGTGCCTGGTGATCTTCGTGGCCGTGGGCGACGACGGGAAGCCGGTGCCGGTGCCCGAGTTCGTGCCGGCCACGCCGCTGGAGATCCAGCAGCGTGACTACGCCGTGGCCCGGATCAAGGTCCGGGAGGAAATCTCCGAGTCGATGAAACGGGTGGCGTACACCAGCGCCGGGACCTCGGAGTCGGTGGTGCTCCGGTTCATGGCCGCGCCCTCCGACGTGAACTGGGGAGGCAAGGTCCATGGCGGCATCGTCATGGACTGGATCGACGAGGCGGCCTACGTCTGCGCCACGCGCTACTGCGGGCGGGACACCGTGGCGGTGTTCTCCGGCGGCGTGCGCTTCTACCGGCCGCTGCTGATCGGGCACCTGGTCGAGGTCGAGGCCCGGCTGGTCTACACCGGCAACAAGGGCATGCACGTGGCGGTGAACGTGCGCTCCGGGGATCCGAAAACGAAGGAGATGGAGCTGACCACCAACTGCATGACGGTGATGGTCACCCGGGACGAGTCGGGAACGGCCGTTCCGGTCCAGCCCTGGGTGCCGGTCTCCGACGAGGACCGGGCGCTGCATGCCCACGCCCGCGAACTCATCGAGATCCGCGCCAAGGCCCCGGGAAACCGGCTGCCGAACCACCTGCTGGGCACGGACTAGGCAGGGCTCGGGCGCCCCTCCGGTCAGTCCGCACCGAGCGCGGCGGCCTCCGCGGGCACGGTGTGCGGATCTTCCCCGGAGGCCTCGTGCCGGCGCAGCAGCAGCATGCCGGCTGCCACCACGCAACTGGCGGCAGCGATCCAGAACGGCGCGGACACGTTCCCGAACCAGACCGCCACGTGCCCAACGAGGATGGCCGACACGGCGCCTCCGAGCCAGCGCAGGAAGTTGTAGCCGGCGCTGTTGACCGTCCGCGGGGCCGTTCCGGAGCTCATCGCGCTGCCGGTGAACAGGGTGTTCAGCACGCCCGAAACGACGCCGGAGAAGATCACGCCGGCGACGACCACGGCCTTGATGCCGCTGCCCATGGCCAGCAGGATCGCCGCGTAGACGAGCACCGCCGCGGTGGCGCCGCCGCGCTCGCCCAGCCAGCTGGCGACCTTGGGCGCCAGGAAGACACCGGAGAAGGCCACGCACAGGCCCCAGCCGAAGAAGACGAAGCCGATGTAGAAGGCGCCTTCCTCCAGCACGAACGGCGCCCAGGCGATGATGGCGAAGAAGGCCGCGGTGTAGAAGGCCGAACCGATGGAGGTCAGCAGCAGGTTGCGGTTGCGCAGCGCCAGCAGCGGATCCACGAGCCGGACCGGGGTCCGGTGCGACCCGTCGTTGTCCTTGCCCAGCAGGGACCCGCACAGGATGACGCCTACGGCCATCAGGATGGCCGTGCCGGCGAACGGCCCGCGCCAGGAAATGCTGCCCAGCACCGCGCCCAGCAGCGGTCCGACGGCCAGTCCGACGCCGAGCGCCGCTTCGTAGAGCAGGATGGCGCCCTGGTGGCTGCCGGCGGCGGCCCCGACGATCACGGACAACGAGGTGGCGATGAAGAAGGCGTTGCCCAGTCCCCAGAGCGCCCGCAGCCAGATCAGGGTCTGGATGTCACCGGCCAGCGCGCACAGTCCCGCCGCGACCACGATCAGCAGCAGTCCGGTGATCAGGGTGCGCTTGGCGCCGAAGCGGTAGGACATCACTCCGGTGAGCAGCATCGCCACGACCTGCACGCCCAGGTAGGAGCCGAAAAGCATGGTGGTTTGGGAGGGGTCGGCTCCCAAGTCCTCGGTGAGGACATTCAGGATCGGATCCACCAGTCCGATGCCCATGAAGGCGATGACGGCGGCGAAGGCGGTGACCCAGACCGTCTTGGGCTGGCCGCGCAGCGCCTCGGTCAGTTGGGGATGGGAGTGCTGCCCGACTGCAGCTTTGCTCATGGTTGTTGCTCCTTCCAGAGCGGTTCAAAGTTCGGTGTCCGCCGGATCCTTCGGGGCGATGTCCAGGGCAACCAGGTGCGCCATGGCCGGCACGGCTGCCCGCAGAAGGCGGCGCTCCTCGTCGCTGAGCCTGGCCAGCAGTTCGGCGAACCGGGCATTGCGCTCGGCCACCAGTTCGCTGATCTGGGCGCTCCCCCGTGCCGTGATTCCCACCAGCACCGCCCTGCGGTCCTGCGGGTCGGCGATGCGTTCCACCAGTCCGAGCTTGACCAGCCGGGCCACCACGCTGGTGGCGGTGGGCATCCGCACGCCCTCGATGACGGCCAGCTCGCCCATCCGCAGGGCACCCCGGTCCATCAGGGTGGTCAGCACGGATGACTGGGCGGCGCTGATGTCCCAGCCGGGGCTGCGCCGGCGGACCATCTGGTACACGCGGGTCAACAGCGGCCGCAGCTGGCGCGAAAGCTCCAAGGATCCATGTGCACTCATACTTAGACATTCTAACTATTAGTGATTCAAATCAAAAATGCGCCCGAGCCAGCCCCCTGCCCGGAGCCCTTCCGGGTGCGGGAATGAAACCATCCGGGGCGGGGTGGAAGAGGTCGCATCATCCATCGGCGCCCGTTTCGCAGGGCGGCGGGAAATTCGCGGCAGGCCTAGGGCACGTGGCGGCAGGCCACGGCAGGATGCAGCAGGAGCAAGAGGCCGCAGGACGGGACCTGCGGGCTGCCGGCATGGGGTCCTGCGCGGGCGCCTTCGATGGCGGCAATGCGAAGGGGCGGGCCAGAGCCGAAGGGTCCCCGAGCCAAGGGGGCGCTCCGGGGCCGATCAATCGTGGGCCAGGGCCGGCTCGGCGGCCCTGGCGCCGCACGGCGAGCGCGGAGGCAACGGGGATGGCGACCTAGCGGCGCCAAGGGACAGGCGGCACTAGGGGACATGGAGACGCTAAAGGACAGGCGGCCCGAGGAAAGGGCGCTCGCTGAATGCGAGGCTTGGCGGGCACGGCGTGGAGTCCGTGGTCGGAGTGGTCAGGTCTGCCTTGCGGCCAACCACGACAACCGCCAACCGGGACAACCAACAACGAGGACAACCGCCAACCAGGACAACCAACAAAGAGGACAACCGAAGTGGCGAGGCAAAACGGATTGCCGGCCGCGGCGGCCCGTTCCGCCACGCTTCAGGGGCCGCGGCGACCAGTCCGGGCCCCGAGCGCTACTGGGCGGAGGAGCTCTGCTGCTCTGCGATCTGCGCGTGGACCTCTTCCATGTCAATGCCCTTCACGGCCTCGACGAGGTCCTCCAACTGCGAGGCACCCAGCGCGCCCGGCTGGGAGAAGACCAGCACCTTGTCGCGGAAGGCCATGAGCGTCGGGATCGAGGTGATGCCGGCGGCCGCTGCGAGCCCCTGCTCGGCCTCGGTGTCGACCTTGGTGAAGGCAACGTCCGGGAACTTCTCCGAAACCTGCTGGTACACCGGGGCGAACTGGCGGCACGGGCCGCACCAGGCCGCCCAGAAATCCACGAAGACGATGCCGTTCTCCTCGATGGTCTGCGCGAACTGGGCTTCAGTGATGTCAATGGTTGCCATTGCTCCACCGTAGCGGCTGGGTGGGCCGGGTGTCTCCCCTGTGGGCCCTCTGTGGAGGGCCTGACGGTTATCCACAATCGGGCGCCGGCACCTGTCCCCCGCCGCGGTGGCGCCCTAGCGTCGGAAGCCCGACGGGCCGTGACGAAAGGACAAGACCATGCCGCGCAGCACCCTGCTCCTGATCATCGAAGGCCGGCCGCTCCGCGATTCCATCCGCGTGAGCCTTGAGCTGGCGGAGGAATACGAAGGCCTCTATCTGGGGTCGGTGGAGACCCTGAAATCGGAGCCGTTCGCCTTCGGGGAGGCCGCCCGGATCCAGCAGCGGATCAAGCTGCCGCGTGCGCTGGCGGACCCGGGTTCCAGCGCCACCAGTGCCGGGCCGCTCGATGCCATCTGGGCGGCAGGGCTGTGGACCACCCCGGGCACCTGCCCGCCCGCTCCTCCGGATTCGAACGGGGCCACGGGCTGGCAGTGGGCGCACTACAACGCGGTCATGGCCGCGGCCCCGAAGGACCACTTCATCCTGTGGGACCTCTACCTGCGGACCCAGGAGGGCAGGATGGCCGCCTAGGGCCCCGGCCGGCCGCCCGATTCAGTTGCCCAGTCCAGGTGGCCAGTTCAGTCGCCCTTGACGTTGACCAGCTGGCGCAGCCGGTGCCGGACCCGGACCAAGTCGCGGGAATCCTCCATGACCTGGTCGATCGGCTTGTAGGCGGCCGGAATCTCATCGACGAACGCGTCCGTGTCCCGGAACTCGATGCCCCGCATCGCGTCGCGGAGCTGCTCGTGCGTAAACGCCTTCCGGGCAGCGTTGCGCGAGTATTCGCGCCCTGCCCCGTGCGGGGCGGAATTGAGCGACCACTGGTTGCCCAACCCCTCCACCACGTAGGAGGCGGTGCCCATCGAGCCCGGGATCAGCCCGGCCTCGCCGGCCTCGGTGCGGATGGCGCCCTTGCGGGAAACCCATACCGTTTTCCCGAAATGCGTCTCCTGCTGGGTGAAGTTGTGGTGGCAGTTGATTCGCTCGGCTTCCCGCACGGGTCCGCCCACCCATTCCTCGAACTGGCGCACCACGCGGTCCATCATCTCCTCGCGGTTAAGCAGCGCGAAGTGTTGGGCCCAGCGCAGTTCGCGGATGTACGCGTCGAACTCCGCGGTCCCCTCGGTGAGGTACGCCAGGTCAGGGTCGGGCAGGTCGATGCGTTGCTGGCGCGCCAGCAGCCGGGCCTCGGTGATGTGGTGCTGGGCGATCCGATTGCCGATCCCGCGGGATCCCGAATGCAGAAACAGCCAGACCCTGTTCTCCTCGTCCAGGCACACCTCGATGAAATGGTTGCCGGAGCCGAGCGTGCCCAGCTGTCGTTCCCAGGTCGCGGAATAGCGGCCCGGCTCGAAGCCGGCGGCCAGGGCCATCTCGAGCATCTCAAGCACGCGCGGTTCGGCGGTGGCAGCCACCTTGCGGTTGTACCGTCCGGCGGAGAGCGGGATGGCGCGTTCGATGGCTTCGCGCAGGGGCCGGCGGTCGGGGGGAAGGTCGCTTTCCCGGTACTGGGTGAGCACGGCGATCATTCCGCAGCCGATGTCCACGCCGATGGCCGCCGGAATGATGGCCCCAAGCGTGGGGATCACGGACCCGACGGTGGCCCCCAGCCCCAGGTGGGCGTCCGGCATCAGGGCCATGTGCGGGTAGATGAAAGGCAGCGAGGCCGTCCGCAGGGCCTGCCCACGCGTCTCTTCGCTGAGGATCGACGCCCAATTCAGGAGCCGAGGCGTGATGGTTTCCACGCCTCAAGCTAACAGCACGGCGAATCCTCCGCCCACCCGTTCGGGTGATCCATCAACTCCTGTTGACCTGACCCCGCCGCGGGCCCACTGTTGAATCACCGGCCTCGAACGCGGGGCAGCCGATCGTCGTACGCGCTCTTCACAGCGGGTGGTGCCGGCGGATGGGCCACGAGGCGGGGAGCCGCCCAGCTCAGGACGTTCCGGTCAGGACGCTGGGGCCGGCACTCGGGAAGGGAGGCCCGGCGTGGCCAAGAAAGGCAAGAAGGGCAAAAGCAACGGCACGGCGGAAGCCGGTGAACAACAGGCGGACGAACAGGCCGGGACGAAGCTGGGCCGCAAGGAGTATGAGGCGGAGCTCGCCCGGCTGCAGGGCGAACTGGTGGCCCTGCAGGAGTGGGTAAAGTCCACCGGAGCAAAGATCTGCGTCGTGTTCGAGGGCCGCGACACGGCCGGCAAGGGCGGCACGATCAAGCGCCTCGTCGAGCGCGTGAGCCCGCGCGTGTTTCGGGTGGTGGCGCTCCCCACCCCAACCGAGCGGGAGAAGTCCCAGATGTACCTCCAGCGCTACATGGCGCACTTCCCGGCGGCCGGCGAGGTGGTCATCTTCGACCGCAGTTGGTACAACCGCGCAGGCGTCGAGCGCGTGATGGGCTTCTGCACCCCGGACCAGACGGCACAGTTCCTCAGGATGACTCCGCAGGTGGAGAAGGCGATGGTCGACTCCGGCATCATCCTGCTCAAGTACTGGCTCGAGGTCAGCGAGGACGAGCAGACGCGCCGGCTTAAGAGCCGCATCAACGATGCGCGCAAGACGTGGAAGCTGTCGCCGATGGACTTGGATTCCTACAGCCGCTGGTACGACTATTCCCGGGCCAGGGACGCCATGTTCGAGGCGACCGACACCGCGTGGGGCCCGTGGTACGTGGCGAACAGCGACGACAAGAAACGCGGCCGCCTCAACATCATCACCCATCTGCTCAGCCAGATTCCCTATGAGCCGTTTCCCGAACCCGCCGTCAAGCTCCCGAAGCGCCAGAAGGCCGGCGACTACCGCGAGCCGAGGCTGACGGTGCGGCACATCCCGACCCCGTTCTGACAGGCGCTCCCGCGACGAGGAGGAAGTCATGATTGACAATGCCGGAGCCTCCCCCGGGCCGGCCGCCGTGGAGACGGCCTGGTACGCCCTCACACCGGAGGAGGTGGCGGACCGGCTGGGGGTGGACCCGGTCCAGGGGCTGAGCGCGGCCGAGGCGCAGCAGAGGCTGCAGCAGTACGGCCCCAACGCCCTGGCCGCAGCCAAGCAGGCGTCGGTGTGGAAACAGTTCTTCAAGCACTACCGGGACTACATGCAGATCGTGCTCGTGGTCGCCGCCGTGGTCAGCCTGCTGATCCACGAGTACGGGACCGCCGTCGGCCTGGCCCTGCTGACGCTGTTCAACGCGTGGCTGGGGTACCACCAGGAGGGCAAGGCGGAGGCTGCCGCAGCGGCCTTGGGGCAGATGATGAAGTCGGTGGCCAAGGTGCGCCGCGACGGCACTATCGAGGAGATTCCCGCCGACGAACTGGTCCCCGGCGACATCGTGGTGGTCGATGCCGGCGACCGCGTCCCGGCCGACGGGCGGATCATCCAGGCGGCAACCCTCCAGGTGGAGGAGGGAGCCCTGACCGGCGAAAGCGTGGCCGTGGAAAAGGGCACCGAGGCCATCGGCCAGCCCGACGTGCCCATTGGCGACCGGCTCGGCATGGCGTTCATGAACACCAACGTGACCCGAGGCCACGGCGAGATCCTCGTGACCACCACGGGCATGGGGTCCGAGGTCGGCCACATCGCCCACATGCTGGCCGCGCAGAAGGTGGAGAAGACTCCGCTCACCAAGCAGGTGGACCGGCTCACCATTTTCATCATCATCGCGGCACTTTTTGCCTTCGTCGCGATCGTGGTCATGGGGCTGGCGCAGGGCGACTCCTTCACGGTGCTGTTCGGGATCGGCGTGGCCCTGGCCGTCGGCTCCATCCCCGATGCGCTGCCCGCCGTCGTCACCACGATCCTGTCCGTGGGCTCGGTCAACATGGCCAAGAAGAACGCCATCATGAAGGTCCTGCCCGCGGTCGAGACGCTGGGATCCACCTCGGCGATCAACTCGGACAAGACCGGCACCCTGACACTGAACCAGATGACGGTGCGCGAGATCACGACCGTGCGGCACCACTACACCGTCAGCGGCGAAGGCTACAGCTTCAACGGCCAGGTCCAACTGACGTCCGGCGACGAGGAGCGGGACTTGGACTACGTGATGTTCCCGTGCGCGCTGTGCAACGACTCCGACATCCAGGACGGCGCCGTCGTCGGAGACCCCACCGAGGGCGCCCTGTACGTCCTCGCCCAAAAGGGGGGCGTGGACGTGCGGGCGTTCCGCAAGAACAATCCGCGCGTGGCGTCGGTGCCGTTCGACTCCGACTACAAGTTCATGGCCACCTTCCACCTGATGCCCGGCACCGGCGGCCGGCCCGTGATCCGGGCCTACGTGAAGGGCGCACCCGACGTCGTCCTCGGCAGGTCCTCCTCCGCCAGGATGCAGGGCGGCCGCGCCGAGTCCCTCACCGAGGAGATGCGCGCGAAGGTGCTCGCCGAGAACGAGCGCATCGCCACCCAGGGCATGCGCGTGCTCGCCCTGGCCCAGCGCGAGTTCGACCCGGCGACGTTCGACCCGGCGGGCGACCTGATGGGGCTCATGCAGGACCTGGAGATCTCGGCGCTGATCGGCGAGGTGGACCCGCCGCGCGCCGAAGCGGTGGCCGCCATCGCGCAGGCGAAACGGGCCGGCATCCGGGTCCGGATGATCACCGGCGACCATGCGGCCACGGCGGCCGCGATCGCCGACGAGCTGGGCATCGAGGGCAGGGCGGTTACCGGTGCCGAGTTCGCCGCGATGAGCGACGCCGAGGCCGACGACCAGGTGGACGGGATCGGCGTGATCGCCCGGGTGGCCCCCGAACACAAGGTCAGGCTGGTCGAGGTCCTCAAGCGCAAGGGGAACGTCGTCGCCATGACGGGCGACGGGGTCAACGACGCGCCGGCCATCGCCGCCGCGGACATCGGGATCGCCATGGGCATCACGGGCACCGACGTCGCCAAGGGGGCGGCCAAGATGATCCTGGCCGACGACAACTTCGCCACGATCGTGAGCGCGGTCGAACAGGGCCGGCTGGTGTACGACAACCTGCAGAAGTTCCTGCGGATCCAGATCGCCAACCTGTACATGTTCATCCTGGCGTTCCTCGGGTCGTCGGCTTTTGCGATCGCCGGCACGGCGCTGCTCAGCCCGGCCCAGGTGTTGTGGATCCACATGGCGATCGTCGCGCCGATCGGTGCGGTGATGGGCCTGGACCTCGCGACGCCGGGCATCATGGACCGCAGGCCCCGGCCCTTCAACCAGCCCCTGATCGTCCGGTCGATGATGGTGCGCCTGTTGGTCACCGGCCTGTACATGGCGGCCGCGACGCTGCTCCTGGTGCAGATCGGCAAGACCAGCTATGGCGGGCTCGAGGTCGGACAGAGCATGGCCGTGGTGGGCCTGGGGCTGATGAACATCTTCGTTGCGCTCAACCTGCGCTACCCCACGGAAAGCGCCTTCGGGCCCTCCACGCTCTCCAACCCGAAGCTGCTCTGGGCGTTCGCCTGGGCCGTCATCGGCTCGATGCTGATCACCCAGATGCGGGTGATGCAGGACCTGTTCGGCACCGTGCCGCTCACCGGCCACCAGTGGCTGATCTGCCTGGTTCCGGGCGTGGTGCTGCTGCTCCTGGGCGAACTGGGCAAGCTGATCTTCAGGGCCGGCCGCCGGCCGGGCCGCACCGGCGGGTGACCGGATGGGACGTTCCCGGCACAGCCCACGGAGGCGGAACCGGGGAAAGCCGAAGGGCCTGTTCCCAGCTGATGCTGGGAACAGGCCCTTCGACTGTTCGGTGGCAGATGAGGGATTCGAACCCCCGTAGGCATTGCCAGCTGATTTACAGTCAGCCCCCTTTGGCCGCTCGGGTAATCTGCCGAACGTTCCTTGTGGAACGAGTAGATACTCTACCCAACATTTCGCAGAATTCCGAATCGAGGGTTGCCAGCCCCTTTTTCCCGCGGAAATCCGCGGCTCCGGTACGCTTGGGGAAAAGCAAAAACCTACCCCGGGAGGACCCTCATGGCGAGCGATTCCACGTTCGACGTCGTCAGCAAGGTGGACAAGCAGGAAGTGGCCAACGCGCTGAACCAGGCCCAGAAGGAAATCGCCCAGCGCTACGACTTCAAGGGCGTTGGCGCCGAGGTCGATTTCAGCGGCGAGAAGATCCTGATGAAGGCCAACTCCGAGGAGCGCGTCAAGGCCGTCCTCGACGTCTTGCAGACCAAGCTGGTCAAGCGCAACATCAGCCTCAAGTCCCTGGACGCGGGCGAACCGTTCGCCTCCGGCAAGGAGTACCGCATCGAAGCTTCCATCAAGGAAGGCATTGCGCAGGACCTCGCCAAGAAGATCAACAAGCTGATCCGCGACGAGGCCCCGAAGTCGGTCAAGTCCCAGATCCAGGGCGACGAACTCCGCGTCTCCTCCAAGTCCCGCGACGACCTGCAGGCCACCATGGCCCTGCTGCGCGACTTCGAGGAAGCCGACCTGCAGTTCGTGAACTACCGCTAGCGACTACCGGCCTCCCTTCGCCAAAGCACAGGACCTCCGTTCCCCTTCGGGAGCGGAGGTCCTGTGCTTTGGCGGGTTCCGGGTGCGCGCTACTTGACCGTGATGGTCGTGCTGGCCCAGTCGGAGGCGGCGGTGTTGGCGGTTCCGAGGTACTTCGCGGACACCTTCGCGGACCTGGTGAACTTCTTGTTCACCAGGACCTTCACCTGGCCCTTGTCCGAGGACTTCAGGGTGACGGTCTTGGACCAGCCGGAGGCCTTCACCGTGACCTTGCCGGTCGGGTAGGAGCCGTTCTGCAGCTTGCCGAGGGTAACGGTGACGGTGGGCTTGGCGTTCTTCCGCACCGATTTGCCGGCGACCTTGGCCTTCGAGGCCAGCTTGGCCTTGGCGACCGTGAGCGTGGTGGCCGCGGAGGCCTTGCCGGCGGCGACGTTGGCGGTGCCGAGGAACGTGGCGGTGACCTTGTGGGTGCCGGCGGCCAGCGTCTTCGGCAGGGCCAGCGTGGCGGTGCCGTTAGAGGCGACCTTGGCGGTGCCCAGCGAGGCCTTGCCGTCGAAGAACTCGACCGTGCCGGAGGTGGCCCCGGTGACCGTGGCCGTCGCCTTGACCGCCGTGGTGCCGTAGACCGTGGACGTGGCGCCGAGGACCGGGGCGGCCACGGAGCTGGGGGATTTGGCAACCGTCAGGGTCTGCTCCGCCACGACGCGGGAGCTGGCCTTGAGGCGGTCGGTGCCCGTGAACTTGGCGTAGATGGTGTGCTCGCCCGCGGCGAGGGTCTTCGGCAGTTCCAGCGAGGCCTGGCCCTCGGCGGAGACCGCGGCGGTGCCCAGCGAGGCGTTGCCGGCGAAGAACTCGACGCTGCCGGTGGTGGCGTTGAAGACCTCGATGCCGGCCGTGACGCCGCCTTGGCCGTGGACCGTGGAGGTTGCGCTCAGGACCAGGTCGCCCAGCGACGTCTTGGCCTTGGCGACCTCCACCTCACGGTTCCCGGTGGCGGCCTTGAACGCGGCGGTTGCGGGGGTGAAGGAGGCCTCGACGGCCGCCTTGCCGGCGGCCTCGCCGACGGTCGTGGAGCATTCGACGGCGCCGGTGCCGGCGACCGCGAGGTCCTGGCAGCCGTCGATCGCGTGGCCGTTCGCGGTGAAGTCCACGGTGCCGGCCAAGGTGCCGTTGGCGGAGGCGACCCGGGCGGTGACGGTGGCCTTGTAGGTGGCGCCGTCGCCGTAGGTCGCCGCGGCGGGGCCGTCGACGGTCACCGAGGTGTTCAGCGCGCCGAGCAGGAACACGGAGGCCTTGTTGCCGGCCCCGGAGACGACGTCGGCGGTGCCGTTGCCGTCGAGGTCGCCGGCGTTGCCGACGGAGTTGCCGAGGCCGGTGCCCAGCTTCAGGCCCTGCGCCGGGGTCAGGTCGGCCAGGTTGACGGTCTTCTTCTGGGTCGGGTCGCCGTAGACGAGCCAGACGGACCTGTTCTGCCCGCCGAGCACCAGGTCGGGGATGCCGTCGCCGTTCACGTCGGGCAGCGCGGCCGCGGAGTAGCCGATCTTGCCGCCGTCGACGTCGCCGTTGACCCAGTAGCCGCGGGAGTCCTTGTGGCTTTCCTCGCAAGTGGCGTCGAGCGCGCCGTCGGCGCAGGCGTAGACGCTGTAGCCGCGGGAGTCGGGGGCGGTGAAGACGGTGGCACTGGAGGCGGAGCCGTGGACGACGGCGGCACCGCCGTTGCGTACCCCGGTGGTAACGTTCGTGACGCCGTCGGCGCCGACCAGGAGGTCGGCCCGCCCGTCGCCGTTCACGTCGCCGGCGGCGGCGAGGGACATGCCGAGGCGGTCGCGCTGGCGGGCGGGTCCGTAGACGGCGAAGCCCTGCGCGCCCAAGGTGGCCAGGTCCACGCTTCCGGCGTCCTTCGCGCCGAAGACGACGTACGCCGCACCCGGCACGGACACCCCGGTACCCCACGGGGTCGCGGTGTAGCTGGAAGCCGCGAAGTCGTCGATGCCGTCGCCGTTCACGTCGCCGACCGCCTGCACGGTGCCGAGGCGCTCGTCGGCCTGCGAACCGTCGATGGTGCGGATGGCACGGGCCTCGCGCTGTGCCTCGTCGGCCAGGTCGATGTTGCGGACCGAGGTGCTGCCCGCAACGACCCAGACGCGGCCGCTGTTGGTGCGGTCGTTGTTGTCCGCCAACTGGTCGACGATGCCGATGTCGGCCAGCCCGTCGCCGTTCACGTCCCCGACCGCGCCGACGGAGATGCCGAAGTTGTCGGTGGACTTGTCCGCAACGGTCTTGTCGTTGGCGGCGGAGTCCTCGATGACGAAGCCGCGGGTGCCCAGGAAGTCCAGGTCGATCGAGCCCAGGTCCTTCGAGCCCAGGATGACATGGACCTTGTGGTAGGTGCGGCTGCCCGTGCCGAGCACGAAGTCGTCGATCGAGTCCCCGTTGACGTCGCCGAGGCAGGAAACCGACCAGCCGACCCAGGCGCCGGCGGCAACCGTCTCCGACGGGCCGTCGATGCGCATCGTGTTGGAGCCGGGGAAATCCTCGACGGCTCCGCCCAGGGTGGTTTCCGATCCCAGCAGCACGTACCCCGCGCCGGTGTTCGTGTAGCCCGGCCGGTCCCAGCCCCAGTCGCCGATGATCGTGTCGGGGCGGCCGTCGCCGTTGACGTCGCAGCTGGTGCGGCTGGCGGCGGTGCCGAACGTGCCGCCGGCCTCGCCGGCGTAAGCCAGTTCGGTCACCGGCAGCGGATCGGGCTGGTCGGCGACGGCCGGCACTGCGCCCAGGGCGCCCAAGGTCAGGGCCGTGGCGGTCACCGCGGCAAAACGCCGGCCCCAGCGGTGGGGCGTCGTGGTGTGTTCCATGGAGTTCTCTTTCAAAAGGGTGCGGGGGTGTTTCAGTTGGGTGCGTGGACGCCGTTGCCGGTGCCGTACTCGACGATGCCGGAGCGCCACTGCGCCAGCGTGGTGTCGGCGGTGGCGCTTCCGGCGACCAGGTGCTGCTTGATGGCGCCTTCAAACGTTGCGTCCGAGGCGTTGCCGCCGTAGGGGTCCGTGTAGACGGAAGAAAGGGTGGCGGCTGCGGTGACCCGGTTCTGGTTCAGGTAGAAGTCTCGGGTGGCGCCGTTGAAGGGCGAGCGCGGATCGCGGTAGTCGTACGGCTCGGCCGATCCGACCTTGCCCCAGAGATCCGATTTCACGGCCTTGTCACCCCAGGCGAGGTCGAGCGGGCGGGAGACGCCGTTGGTGGTCGCGGTGCCGTTGGCCGGGTCGTAGTAGCGGCTTGGGTTGCGCAGGCCGAACCAGGGGTCGAACTCGGCCAGCACCGTACCGTCGGCCGTCGTCAGCTTGTTGTCGCCTTCCCACACCTCGTAGAGATCCCACTGCGTCAGGACACCGTCGGTCGCGGCGGCCTTGAGGCAGTCCGCGTCCGGGATGCGGCGGGCACCGCCGTCGCCGGCGGGCAGCGTGCTGCCGACCGTCGAAACGATCGTCTTGGCTCCGCAGTTCTGGAAGAACTCGTTGGCGTTGCCGAAACGGCTCAGCATGGTGGTGATGATCTCGGTGCCGTCGGAGCACTTGGAGGCGTAGATCAGCTCATGCGCGTTGTTGGACGTCGCGTCGGGCGACCAGCTGCCCTGGTGCTGCTTGATCAGGTAGTCGCAGGTGACGGTGCTCGTGTTGCCGGCCGCATCGGTGGTGGTGACCCACTCGCGGTCCGCGTCGATGAGCTTGACGTTGTTGGCGACGAACACCTTGTGGCCGCCGTTGTCCTCGTGGCGCATGGACATGCCGGAGTGGTGGTGGGCGTAGGTGTTCAGTTCCTCGCTGGCGTAGCCGAAGGGCAGGCCCTTGTTGGTGCTGCCTTCCGGGGCCAGGTAGTTGACCACCCAGTCGTAGATCTCCGAGGTGGCCGGGTCGGCCCCGTGCTCGTGGCCGAAGCTGCAGAGCTGGCCGGTGGCCGGGTCGACCACCTGGGCCGGGTGCCAGGTCGGGTAGATCTTGCCGTCCGGGCCGGTGGCGTTGTAGCTGGCGTGCAGCTCGGCGGGGCAGGTGTCGTACTCGGTCGGGACCCAGTTGCGCTCGGTATAGGCGACGGAGTAGACCGGCGCCTCGGGCTCGGTTCCGCCGTGTCCGTGGTCGCCGCCGCCCGGGGTTTCCGTGCCGGGCGTCTCGGTGCCCGGGGTCCCGGCGCCGGGGGTTTCGGTGGCGGGGGCCTGCGCCAGCTGGGCCGTGATGGTCCGGGTGTAGGCGAGCTTTTCCGGGGCGGTTTCGGCGACCTTGAGCGTGTGCCCGGAGGCGGTGGCGCTCAGCTTGGCCTTTTGCGCCGCGCTCAGGGCGAGCGTCACCCGCTGCGCGCCGCCGGTGCGGATGGAGTAGGACACCTTGGCCATCGCCTTGCCCGCGATGGTCGGGGTGACGGATCCCTTGCAGGTGGCCGTGCCGGTGCACTTGAGGGTCAGGACGGCCTTGCCGTCGGTGCCGAACACCAGCGTGCCGGAGGCCAGCGCCAGCTTGGCGGTGGCGGGCTTGACGGTGACCGGCTTGGTGGCCGAGGTCTTGGTGGGCTCCTTCTGGGAGATGACGACGGCGGACTTCAGCTGGCCCTTGGACTTCAGCTTCTTGTACTGCGCCGTACTCAGGGTCAGGGTGAGCGTCTTGCTCTTGCCCGCCGAAATGGAGTAGCTCTTCGCGGAGGTGGTCAGCGCACTGGACTTCAGGCGCACGGTGCCGCCGCAGGCGCGGCTGCCCGCGCACTTGAGGGTCACCCTGACGCCGCGGTCGTCTCCGACGGTGGCCTCGAGGGCGGTGACGCGGGTGGCGGGCGTTGCTGCCTGGGCGGGCAGGGCGGCTCCGGCAAGGGCCAGTGCGGCGATGGTCATGGTCCCGGCCCAGCGGAGCAGGCGGGAGTAAGGGTTGGAACGAGGGGGCACGGTGGGGCTCTCTCTGGAAGGACGTGCGAGGGGGATGCGAGGCCCGAAATTAACTCACCCGGACTTTGCGTAATCACCCTAGGTTAGGTAAGCCTATTCAACCAAAATGCGCGTTCCACGGAACGGCAAGCGGCGCGCAATTCTCGACAATCACTAGTCAAAACGCCTTTAGCGCATGCAAAAGGCCCCGGCGCGCAGCACCGGGGCCTTTTCGCAGGGCGGAAAGAGGGTCAGACCTCGAAGAGCGTCTGGCCGATGTATCCGCCCGGCTGCACACCCGGGGGCACGGCGAACAGGCCCGAGCCGGTGTGCCGCAGGTACTCGGAGAGGGCGTCGTGCTTGGCCATCGCCGTCTGCATCGGCACGTAGTGCGTGCGCGCATCCACCACAAAAGCGATGAAGAACAGGCCCGCATCAAGCCGGCCCAGCCCGTCGGAACCGTCGGTGTAGTTGAACCCGCGGCGCAGCATCCGCACGCCGTTGTTGTTGGACGGGTGGGCCACCGCCACGTGCGAGTCGGCCGGGACCAGCGGACCGCCGCGCCCCTGCAGGGCAAAGTCGGGTTCGGTGAATTCCTCGCCGCCGGACAGGGGTGCGCCCGTCCTCTTGGTGCGGCCGATGAAGGCCTCCTGTTCGCGCAGTGGGGACCGGTCCCAGGTCTCGATGTGCATGCGGATGCGCCGCGCGACCAGGTAGGTGCCCCCGTTCATCCACGCCCCGGCCCCGGCCGCCCCGGACACCCACACGTGCCCGGCCAGGTCGTCCGCGTCCTGGCTTTTGATGTTGGCCGTGCCGTCCTTGAACCCGAAGAGGTTGCGCGGGGTTGCCTGCGCGGCGGAGGTGGAGGAGGTCCGGCCGAAACCGATCTGGGACCAGCGCACGCGGGCGCGCCCAAAGGCAATGCGGGCAAGGTTGCGCACGGCGTGGACGGCGACCTGCGGATCGTCGGCGCACGCCTGGACCACCAAGTCTCCCCCGCTGCGGGCCTCCTCCAGCGCATCCCCGGGGAAGTGCGGCAGCTCGATCAGCGCCTCCGGAAGCCTGCCCTCGAGGCCGAAGCGCGCCCCGCCGTCGTCCTGAAACAGCGTGCGCCCGAAACCAACAGTGACGGTCAGGTGGCTGGCGGTGAGGTCGGAGGCCTCGCCGGTGTCCTCCGGCGGGGCGTCGTAGTCCCCGGAGGTCGCACCGCCTTCGCCGATCTCCTGCCCCTGGACCATCGCCTCGATGGCGGCGGTCCATTCCTGCAGCAGGGCCACCAGCTCGTCCCGGTCCTGCGTGGTCACGTCGAAGGCCGCGATGTGCATCCGGTCCTGCGCATCGGTGGTGATGCCGGCCTGGTGCTCCCCGTGGAACGGGACGACGCCGGCGACCGGCGCGGGCTCCCGCGCCGAGCCGTAGGCCGCATGGACCACGGCTCCCGCCGCGAGGCCCACCCCGCCGGCGCCGGCCGCCGCGAACAGCGACCGGCGCGAAAGGCCCTTCCCCTTCCGGCGTCGGGGCTCTTCCTGCTGGGCGCCGGCAGGCAGCGGCCGGCCTCCGTGGGTGCTCATTTGAACTATTTTACGACCGCTGCGGTGAGCTTGGAGAGCGGCTCGGAGAGGGCGTCGACCGCCGCGCTGAGCTCCTGGATCTGCTCCTGGGTCAGCTCGTCGTAGTACTTGAAGCCGTCCCCGACGCGGTACTGGTCCAGCAGCGCCTGCAGGTCGGCGAAGTTCTTCTCCAGGGACGCGTCCAGCTCGTCCTCGACGCCGACCAGCAGCGGACGCAGGTCCTCGTACGCGATCCGGGCGCCCTCGACGTTGGCCTGGAAGTCCCACAGGTCGGTGTGGGACCAGATCTCCTCCTCGCCGGTGACCTTGCCGGTGGCGACCTCGTCCAGCAGCTCCTTGGCGCCGTTGGCGAGCTTGTCCGGGGTGAAGGTCAGGTCCTGGGTGCGGTCGTAGAGCTCCTTGGTGTCGGCGACCATCCGGTCGGCGATCTCCTGGCGCTCGGCGTCGGTCATCGGCGTGTAGCCGGACTCCGGCTGCCACAGGTCCTTCTCGGCCCGGTGCCAGCCGGTCCACTCCTGCCCCTCCTCGAGGTCGGCCTCGCGGGCGTCCAGGATCGGGTCCAGGTCGCCGAAGGACTCGGCGACCGGCTCGATGCGCTCCCAGTGCATGCGGGTGCCGGCGTAGAGCTCGCGGGCCTTGTCCTCGTCGCCGGCGGCGAACGCGGCGGCGAATTCCTCGGTGCCGCGCACCAGGCGCTCGGCCTGGTCCTTGACGTAGGCGGCGTACAGCTTGGTGGCGTTGGCCTGAAGCTCGGCGCGGTCCGCTGAGACCTCTTGGCCATCCGGGGCGGCGGTGACGGTGAAGGCGGCCTGGATGCCGTCGCCGACCATGCCCGGCTTGCACGCGGTGAAGTACTTGCCCTCGGGCGCGATGACCACCAGGTCGCGGGAGAGGCCCGGGCCGATGTTCTCCACTTCGCCGACGATGCGCAGTCCGTCCTCGGCGAGCAGGTAGAACTCGGTGACCTCCGAGCCGTCGTTCTTGACGTTGAACTTCAGCGTGCCCCCGGGGGTGCTGGTGGTGGAGACGGTGCAGGCGTCGGAGGTGCTGACGACGTCGATGGCACCGTCGCCGGAGGCCGCGGTGGTGTTGTCGGTGCAGCCGGTCAAGGCGACGGAGGCCGCGGCCAGGACGGCTGCGGGCGCAAGGAGGCGTGCTTTCACGGGGTTGTCCTTAGGGGGTACGAGGGGAACGGAAATGCGCTGGGTGGATGGAAACTGCGCCGGGTGGATCGAAACTGCGTTTAGGCGGCTGCAGCGGCGGCGGGCCGCGCAGCCACGGGGGTGTTCCGACGGATGCGGCGGAAGTAGAGGAACATCACCGGCACCACGTAGAGGACCCAGGCGGTGGCCTCGAGCCAGGTGGTGGCCGGGGAGAAGTTGAAGACGCCCTTGAGCAGGGTGGCCAGCCAGCCGCTGGGCGGGATGGCGGCGGAGACGTCGAAGGCGAGGTTGTGCAGGCCGGGCAGGATTCCGGCCTCCTGGAGGTCGTGGATGCCGTAGGCGAACACCCCGCCGGCCACGATGATCAGGGCGGCGCCGGTCCAGGTGAAGAACTTGGACAGGTTGATCCTCAACGCGCCCCGGTGCAGCAGCGCCCCGAAGGCGATGGCGGCCAGGATGCCCAGGAACGCGCCGAGCAGGGGCTGCCAGGTTTCGCCGGTGGCGCGGGCGGCGGCCCAGATGAACAGTGCGGTCTCCAGGCCCTCGCGGCCCACGGCGAGCGCGGCGACCAGGACCAGGCCCCAGGCGGAGCCGTCCGCGACCTGGTCGACCTTGCCCCTCAGGTCCGCGCTGAGCGACCGGGAGGCCTTGGCCATCCAGAACACCATCCAGGTGACGAATCCGACGGCGATGATGGACAGTCCGCCCCCGATCATTTCCTGGGCTTCGAACGTCAGTCCGCGCGGGCCGTAGGTGAGCAGCGCGCCGAAGCCGAGGGACACCGCGACCGCGAAGGCGATGCCGGCCCAGACGCGCGGCAGCAGGCGGGTGCGGCCGCTTTTCTTGAGGTACGCCAGGAGGAGGACGACGATCAGGACCGCTTCGAGTCCTTCGCGCAGCCCGATCAGGAAATTGCCTGTCATCTTTTACACCTTTGGAGGTAGCTGCCCGCGACGACGCAGTCCGGGCGCACGCGTGGCGGCCTAAGGCGGCACTTACGCCATTAGGCAAGCCCCGTCGTGCGCAATAAGGCTAACCTTACCTTGCCCGGCTGGCAAAAGTTACGTGCCGCACCATGGTCCGCGGACAACGCAGGGCCCCGCACCACGACGGCGGGCCGTGGGATCAGGAGCCGAGGGGCCGGCCTGCCATGCGCTCGAGGCGGGAGATGCGGTCGGCCATCGGCGGGTGCGTGGCGAACAGCTTCTGCGCGCCGCCCCTGAACGGGTTGGCGATCATCAGGTGGGAGGCGTTGACCAGGCGCTGGTCGTTGTCCGGCAGCGGAGCGCGGGCGACGCCCGTCTCCAGCTTGCGCAGCGCCGACGCCAGCGCGAGCGGGTCGCCGGTGAGCTGGGCGCCGTCCTCGTCGGCGTCGTATTCCCGGGTGCGGGAGATGGACATCTGGATCAGCGAGGCCGCCAGCGGGGCCAGCAGCGACATCGCGATCAGCGCGATCGGGTTGGCGTTGCGGCGGTCGCCGCCGCCGAAGAGGAGGAGGAACTGGGCCACGGAGGTGATCACGCCGGCGACGGCGGCCGCCACCGAGGAGGTGAGGATGTCGCGGTTGTAGACGTGCATCAGCTCGTGCCCCAGCACCCCGCGCAGCTCGCGCTCGCTGAGCAGCTGCAGGACGCCCTCGGTGCAGCAGACCGCGGCGTTCTTCGGGTCGCGGCCGGTGGCGAAGGCGTTGGGGGCCATGGTCGGCGAGACGTAGAGCCGGGGCATGGGCTGCCGCGCGGCCGCCGAGAGCTCGCGCACGATCCGGTACATCGCCGGCTGCTCGGCCTCGCTGACGGGGTAGGCGTGCATGGAACGGATGGCGATCTTGTCGCTGTTCCAGTAGCCGTAGGCGGTGGTGCCGAGGCCAATCAGGGTAAACAGCCAGATGAAGCTGGAGTTGCCCGTGCCGGAGGCCAGCAGCGCGCCGATCGCCAGGAGCAGCGCGAACATGCCGCCCAGCAGGGCGGCGGTCTTGAGCCCGTTGTTGTGGTTGTGCATTGCTGCCCTTCACCCCTTGGTTGCCGGCCGCACCGTGCGGCCCCGCTCTGTATCCACTGTAGTCAACGCGCACCCGCCCGCCCCTGTTCCCCCGCCTCGGCGCCCGCCTCCCGCGTGAGGTTAGGCTTACTTATCTTGACCTACTCAAAATAAGCGGGTGCAATGGGTCACATGGACTTCTCGACCCGACTCCGCGACCGCGGCCTGCGCGTGACCCGCCAGCGCCTGGCGGTACTGGGGGCCGTGGAGCGCCATCCGCACTCCTCGGCGGACGCCGTGGCCGAGCAGGTGCGCCAAGAGCTGCCCGAACTCTCCATCCAGTCCGTCTACAGCGTTTTGAACGACCTGACGGCCCTGGAGCTGCTGCGGCGCTTCAGCCCGCCCCACTCCCCCGCACTTTACGAAACCCGGGTCGGGGACAACCACCATCATGCCGTCTGCTCCATGTGTGGGCGCGTGGAGGACGTGGACTGCGCGGTGGGGCACGCCCCCTGCCTGACCCCCTCCGATTCCCACGGCATGACCATTCAGATTGCGGATGTCCTTTACCAGGGCATCTGTAAGGACTGCGCGGAGCGTTCGCCCGGCCCCGCCGGCTGACCGCTCTGGCTGCAGAAAACCCATCCCGATAGAAGGAGAAAGCCTCTCGTGTCCGAGAACTTCACCACCACCCAGACCGGCGCACCGGTCGCCAGCGACGAGCACTCGCTGACCGCCGGCGCCAACGGCGCCACCGTCCTTCACGACGTCTACCTAGTCGAGAAGCTGGCCCAGTTCAACCGCGAGCGCCTTCCGGAGCGCATCGTCCACGCCAAGGGTGGCGGCGCGTTCGGCACCTTCACGGTGACCAATGATGTCTCCAAGTACACCCGCGTGGCGGCGTTCCAGCCGGGCTCGGTCGTCAAGACCGCGCTGCGCTTCTCCTCCGTCGCGGGCGAGATGGGCTCCCCGGACACCTGGCGCGACGTGCGCGGCTTCGCGACCCGCTTCTACACCACCGAGGGCAACCTCGACATCGTGGGCAACAACACCCCGGTGTTCTTCATCCGCGACGCCATCAAGTTCCCGGACTTCATCCACTCGCAGAAGCGCCTTCCGGGCTCCGGCCTGCGCGACGCCGACATGCAGTGGGACTTCTGGACCCTCTCCCCGGAGTCCGCGCACCAGGTGACCTACCTGATGGGCAACCGCGGCCTGCCGAAGTCCTGGCGCGAGATGCAGGGCTACGGCTCCCACACCTACCTGTGGACCAACGCCGAGGGCGAGCGCTTCTGGGTCAAGTACCACTTCCGCTCCAACCAGGAGCTGGTCGACCTTGGCATCGAGGAGGCCGAGCTCATCGCCGGCGCCGACGCCGACTACTACCGCCGCGACCTGTACCAGGCGATCGAGCGTGGAGAGTTCCCGAGCTGGGACCTGCACGTCCAGGTCATGCCGTACGAAGAGGCCAAGACCTACCGCTTCAACCCGTTCGACCTGACCAAGACCTGGTCGCACAAGGACTACCCGCTGATCCCGGTGGGCCGCTTCGAGCTGAACCGCAACCCGGAGAACCACTTCGCCGAGATCGAGCAGATCGCCCTGTCCCCGGCGAACGTTGTCCCGGGCCACGCGATCTCCCCGGACAAGATGCTGATGGCCCGCGTGTTCTCCTACCCGGATGCGCAGCGCTACCGCGTCGGCACCAACTACAACGAGCTGCCGGTCAACCGTCCGGAAGCCCCGGTGAACAACTACTCGCAGGACGGCTCGCTGCGCCACAGCTTCAAGCCGGCCTCCGCCCCGGTGTACGCGCCGAACTCCTTCGGTGGCCCGGCGGCCCAGCCGGCCCGCGCCGGCGAGGGCTCCTGGGAGTCCGACGGCGAGCTGGTCCGCGCCGCGGCGACCCTGCACTCCGAGGACAGCGACTTCGGCCAGCCGGGTACCCTCTACCGCGAGGTGTTCTCCGACGCCCAGCGTGCCTACCTGCAGGAAAACCTGCTGGGCCAGGCCAACGGCATCACCATCGGTGACATCCGCGAGCGCTTCTTCCAGTACTGGACGAACGTCGACGCCAACCTCGGCGCCGTCCTGCGCGAGCGCTTCGCCGCCGGCGACGCTGGCCAGACGGATGCGGCCTCCGAGATGGCCGGCCTGCCCGCCTAGGCTTTGTCGGACATAACGAAGGCCGGCCCCCGCACCGCGGGGGCCGGCCTTCGGCGCTTAACGGCAAGGGCCCCGCGCATCTGCGCGGGGCCCTTGCCGTGGCGTATCGGTGCCGCTACTTGGTGGAGATCTGGACCATTTCCTCGCGGGAGACGACCTTGACGCGCTCGCGCTCCACCGGGCCGTTGGCCGTCTGCACGGGGCTGGTGGCCGCACCGAGCGCGCGTTCGTGCGCGTCCAGCTTCAGCCAGCCTTCCCAAGTGGTGTACTCGATGCCACGCTCGGCCAGCAGCTCGATGATGGCCCCCTCCTCCGGACGCTCGGCCGCGGGCAGGTCCAGCCGGTCCTCGAGCAGGTTGCCGATGGTCTCCAGCGCGTCGCCCTTGGTGTGCCCGATCAGGCCCACCGGTCCGCGCTTGATCCATCCGGTCGCGTAGATGCCCGGCACCGGCTGCCCGGCCGCGTCGAGGACGCGGCCGCCGTCGTTCGGGATCACGCCGCGGCGCTCGTCGAAGCCGACCTCGGGAAGCTCGGAGCCGAAATAGCCGATCGCGCGGTAGACGGCCTGCACCTCGTACTCCTCGAACTCGCCGGTCCCCTTGGCGTTGCCGGTGCCGTCCAGTTCCTGGCGCTCGAACCGGATCCCGGAGACCTTGCCGTCCTCGCCCAGGACCTCCACGGGCTGGTGCAGGAAGTGCAGGTGCAGGCGGCGGGAAGCGCCGGTGTCCTGCTCCTCGACCAGCCAGTTGGTCAGCGTGTTGACCATGGTCTTGGTCTGGTTGTTGGTCTTGATGGCGGCATCGGAGGCCTCGTCGAACTCGAAGTCCTCCGGGTAGAGCACGATGTCCACGTCGCGGGAGTGGCTGAGCTCGCGCAGCTCCAGCGGGGTGAACTTCACCTGGGCCGGGCCGCGGCGGCCGAAGACGTGCACGTCGGTGACCGGAGAGGCTTTCAGTCCCTGGTAGACGTTCTCCGGGATCTCGGTGACCAGCAGGTCATCGGCGTGCTTGGAGAGCACCCGGGCGACGTCCAGGGCCACGTTGCCGTTGCCGATCACGGCGATCTCCTTGGCCTCCAGCGGCCATTCGCGCGGCACGTCCGGGTGCCCGTCGTACCAGGAGACGAAGTCGGCGCCGCCGAAGGAACCCTCCAGGCCGATGCCCGGGATGTCCAGGTCGGCGTCCTTGATCGCGCCGGTGGCGAAGATGACGGCGTCGTACATGCTGCGGATGTCGCTCAGCGTCACGTCCCGGCCGTAGGTGATGTTGCCGAGGAAACGGATGTCCCCGCGGTCCAGGACCTTGTGCAGGGCGTTGACGATGCCCTTGATGCGCGGGTGGTCCGGGGCCACGCCGTAACGGATCAGCCCGTAGGGGGCCGGGTAGGCGTCGAAGAGGTCGATGCTGACCGCGAACTCGCGCTCCGCCTTGGTCAGGATGTCCGCGGCGTAGACGCCTGCGGGACCGGCGCCGATGATGGCGACGCGGAGCGGACGGTCGGCGGCTGGGTTGGACACGTGGTTTCCTTCCGGACGGGAATCGCGCGCGCACAAATTAGCGCACAGCTCACTAGTCTAATTGCCGGCACGACGGCGGCACCAACCGGCGTGGGCTGCCTCACGCTGCGCGCGGTTCGGGAATGGGGAGCGGTGCCCGGGATGTTGGCACCATTATGGCCTTCTCCCCCGCTCCGGATCACCCAGCCGTCCCCGCACGCTCCGCCGGGGCCGTTGATGCAGGGTCCGAGCGCAGGTCCGGCCTGCTCCTCGGACTGGGGGCCTACGGGATGTGGGGCCTGCTGCCGCTGTATTTCGCGCTCCTGGCTCCGGCGGGGCCGGTGGAGATCGTGGCCGTACGCGTGCTGTGGTCGGTGGTGTTTTGCGTCCTCCTGATCGCCGCGGGCCGCCAGTGGCGCGCGTTGGGCGCGGTCCTGCGCAATCGCGCGGCCATGCTGAAGCTTTCGCTGGCGGCGCTGCTGATCGCGGGCAACTGGCTGGCCTTCACCTTCGCGGTCCTCGCCGGGCACGCCCTCGAGGCGTCGCTGGGATACTTCATCAATCCGCTGATCGTGGTCCTGCTGGGCGTGGTCTTCCTGAAGGAGCGGCTGAACCGGGTGCAGTGGACCGCGATGGGCATCGGCCTGGCCGCGGTGCTGGTGCTGACGTTCGCCTACGGCGCCCCGCCGTGGATCGCCCTGATCCTGGCCGGCACGTTCGGCCTCTACGGACTGGTCAAGAAGAAGGTGGGGACGAACGTCGGGGCACTGGCGGGGCTGACAGTGGAGACGGCCGCGCTGGCCCCCCTGGCCGCCGTCGCCATGGTGTGGCTGGGCGCGACCGGCGCGGCCACGGCCGCCACGCACGGGCCGGCCCACTTCTGGCTGCTCGCCGCCGGCGGCGTCATCACGGCGCTGCCGCTGATCCTCTTCAGCGGGGCCGCCCGCCGCCTGCCGCTGAGCGTGGTGGGCATGCTCCAGTACGTGGCCCCGGTGATGCAGTTCCTGCTGGCGCTGCTGGTCTTCCACGAGGAGATGCCCGCGGAGCGCTGGGCCGGCTTTGGCCTGATCTGGGTGGCCCTGCTGCTGCTCTCCGCGGACATGGTCCGCGGCGTCCGGGCCAGCGCACGTCCGCGCCGGCGCAGGGATTCCGTGACCGCAGGTCACGCCCCGTCGGCCTAGGAGCTCAGGACCGGCCGGCCACCTGCGCCTCGACGATCGCAAGCAGGCGAGGGTCGCTGATCGGCCGGAAATGGCCCATGGCATCCAGCTTGACGTTCACGGCGCCCTCCAGGAAGCTCCCCCCCGGGATGTGCGGGTCGAAGACGCTGTATACGGAGGCGATGCGGTGGTTGATCTTCAGGTTCCTGGCCAGCTTGAGGAGCCCGGCATTGCGCGGGGAGAAGTCCCGCAGCCTGCGCAGCGGGGCAAAGCGCGCGTAGGCGGAACCCGAAAACGGGGTGTTGATGGCCGTCATCCGGTCCACCCGCCAGGCCTGGTCCGAAGCGGTCATCACGTACTTGCCGATCAGGCCGCCCTTGCTGTGGGCCACCAGCAGCACGTTGCGCAGATCGTTCTCCTTCAGGTACCGCGCCACCACCCGGGCCATGTCCGGCACGCTGCCGTGGTTGTAGCCAAAGCCCTTGACTCTGTGGACCGGATGTCCGGCCGCGTGCAGGCGTTCGGCCACGGGATGCATGAACTGCCACGTCTCCCAGATGCCGGGGATGAGCACCACCGGGGCCGCACCCGGCTTCGTGCCCTTCAGGAAGTGGCGGTGGTCGGCCGGAAACAGGAAAGCGTGAATCTGCCAGCGGGCCACGTAGAGATAGTCCAGGCACCAGGCGCGGCCGCGCCGCAGGAGTTCGGCCGGCCGGCTCATCCGGGCCCCACCAGCCCGCGGCACAGCCTGGCGACCTCCGGCGCGGACCTCACCATCAGCGCATGGGCCTCGCCCGCGACTTCCGCCGTCTGGGCGCCCGGCCTCAGCGCTGCCAGTTCCTCGACCCAGCGCCGCGGCGCCAGGGGATCCTTGGTGCCGCGGCCGATCAGCAGGGGCGCCTGGATGCCGCCGATGGCGTCCTCGATGTGGTGGCCCAGCATGGCCGCCGCGGTCTGCAGGTACCAGGACGGGCCGCAGCGGAGCGCGTAGTCCGTGACCACCACGGCGGTCACGGACGGCGGTTCGCGCAGGCTGTCCTGTCCCAGGCGGAGTGCCTGCCGCCAGAAGCCCCGTTCGGCCGCGTAGTTCGCCGGTCCCAGCAGGACCACGCCGGACAGCAGCTGCCCGGTAAGCGCCATTTCCGCGGCGATCTGGGCGCCCATCGAGTGCCCAACGAGGACGGGGGCCTCCGTGCCGATCCGGTCCAGCGCGGCCCAAAGCACACGAGCGTATTCAGGGACCGACAAGGCGTGGGCCGGCTTGGGCGCCCGCCCGTGGCCGGGCAGGTCCACGTTGTGCACCACCGCGTCCCGGGACAGTTCGTCCGCGAGCGGGCGAAAGTAGCGCGAGGAAACCCCGATGCCATGGATCAGCACGTACGTCGTCGCACCGGCCCCGGAGGTGTGGATGTGCACGGTGGCCCCCTCGAGGACCACCTCGCGTTCTTCAGGCTTTGCTGTCATGGCCAGCGACTCCTTAATGGCCAGCGACTCCATAGGCGTTGGTCACATGGTAGGGCATCGGGCAGGACCTTGGCCGAAAAC